>NZ_JBGFFD010000001.1:717480-929524 GCF_041224435.1 Chryseobacterium tongliaonense
TGCACTTAGAAAAGTAGCAAGGGTAAGACTTTCTAACGGAAAAGAAGTTAACGCCTACATCCCGGGCGAAGGACATAATCTTCAGGAGCACTCGATAGTATTGGTGAGAGGCGGAAGGGTGAAAGACCTACCGGGAGTACGTTACCACATCGTAAGAGGTGCTTTAGACACTGCAGGTGTAAATGGAAGAACACAGAGAAGATCGAAGTATGGAGCTAAGAGACCTAAGCCAGGTCAGGCAGCTGCTGCACCAGCAAAAGGAAAGAAAAAATAATCATTAAATAAGGTACAGAAACAATGAGAAAGACAAAAGCGAAAAAAAGACCGTTGTTACCAGATCCAAAGTTTAATGATCAGTTGGTAACAAGATTCGTAAACAACTTAATGCTTGACGGTAAAAAGTCTATCGCATTCAAAATTTTCTATGATGCATTAGATATCGTAGAAACTAAAAAAGGAGATAACGAGAAAACAGCCCTTGAAATCTGGAAAGATGCATTAACGAATGTAATGCCTCACGTAGAAGTACGTTCTAGAAGAGTAGGTGGAGCTAACTTCCAGATCCCAATGCCAATCAGAGCTGATAGAAAAATTTCTATGGCAATGAAATGGTTAATCAAATATTCAAAAGCTAGAAATGATAAGTCTATGGCTTTGAAATTAGCTAATGAAGTTGTAGCTGCTTCTAGAGAAGAAGGTGCTGCTTACAAGAAAAAGAGTGATACTCACAAAATGGCGGAAGCTAACAAAGCGTTTTCACACTTTAAATTCTAATCTGAAATGGCAAGAGATCTTAAATTTACAAGAAATATTGGTATTGCTGCTCACATTGATGCCGGTAAAACTACCACAACAGAAAGAATTTTATTCTATACAGGAAAAACCCACAAGATTGGTGAGGTTCACGAAGGTGCCGCTACAATGGACTGGATGGAGCAAGAAGCAGAAAGAGGTATTACCATTACTTCTGCTGCCACTACTTGTAGCTGGAATTTCCCGACTGATCAGGGAAAAACTCTTCCTGAAACTAAACCTTACCACTTCAACATCATCGATACACCGGGACACGTTGACTTCACTGTAGAAGTAAACAGATCTTTAAGAGTATTGGATGGTTTGGTATTCTTATTCTCTGCAGTAGATGGAGTAGAGCCTCAGTCTGAAACAAACTGGAGACTTGCTGACAACTATAAAGTGGCAAGAATGGGATTCGTAAACAAAATGGACAGACAGGGTGCTGACTTCCTTAACGTGGTAAAACAGGTTAAAGAAATGTTAGGATCTAATGCAGTTCCAATCGTTTTACCAATCGGTGCTGAAGAAGATTTTAAAGGTGTTGTAGACTTAATTAAAAACAGAGCTATCATCTGGGATGAAGCAGGACAAGGAGCTACTTTCGAAGTAGTGCCAATTCCTGAAGACATGAAAGATGAAGTTTTAGAATACAGAGAGAAATTAGTAGAAGCTGTAGCTGACTATGATGAGACTTTAATGGAGAAATTCTTCGAAGATCCGGATTCAATTTCTGAAGAGGAAATCAACGAAGCATTAAGAAAAGCTACTATCGATCTTTCTATCATTCCAATGACTTGTGGTTCTTCTTTCAAAAACAAAGGAGTACAGTTTATGCTTGATGCGGTTTGTAAATATCTTCCTTCTCCAATGGATAAAGATGATATTACAGGTACAAACCCTGATACAGATGCTGAGATCACAAGAAAGCCGGATGTAAAAGAGCCTTTCTCTGCATTAGCATTCAAGATTGCTACTGACCCGTTCGTGGGAAGATTGGCATTCTTCAGAGCTTATTCCGGAAGACTTGACGCTGGTTCTTATGTTCTTAACACAAGATCAGGAAACAAAGAAAGAATTTCCAGAATCTATCAGATGCACGCTAACAAGCAAAATCCTGTAGAATATATTGAAGCAGGAGATATCGGTGCAGCTGTAGGATTTAAAGATATTAAAACAGGAGATACTTTATCTGACGAGAAAAATCCAATCGTTCTTGAATCGATGATTTTCCCTGATCCGGTAATTGGTATCGCTGTTGAGCCTAAAACTAAAGCTGACCAGGATAAAATGGGTAATGCTTTGGCTAAATTAGCTGAAGAAGATCCTACTTTCCAGGTTAAGACTGACGAGGCTTCAGGACAAACGATTATCTCAGGGATGGGTGAGCTTCACCTTGACATCCTTGTAGATCGTATGAGAAGAGAATTCAAAGTTGAAGTTAACCAGGGACAGCCTCAGGTAGAATACAAAGAAGCTCTTACACAAACTGCTAACCACAGAGAAGTTTACAAAAAGCAATCTGGGGGTAGAGGTAAGTTCGCAGATATCGTATTTACTATCGGACCAGCTGACGAAGGTAAAACCGGTCTTGAATTCATCAACGAAATCAAAGGTGGTAACATTCCTAAAGAATTTATCCCTTCAGTAGAAAAAGGTTTCAAAGAATCTATGAAGAATGGTCCTTTAGCCGGATTTGAAGTTGAGGCTATGAAGATTGTATTGAAAGACGGATCTTACCACCAGGTTGACTCGGATCAATTATCTTTCGAATTAGCTGCTAAAATGGGATTCAAAGAAGCTGGTAGAGCTGCAAAAGCTGTGATCATGGAACCTATTATGAAACTGGAAGTTGTAACTCCGGAAGAATATATGGGGGATATCGTAGGTGACCTTAACAGAAGAAGAGGTACTGTAAACGGTATGGATGACAGAAATAATGCAAAAGTAATCAAAGCTTTCGTTCCACTTTCTGAAATGTTTGGTTATGTAACTTCACTTAGAACATTGTCTTCTGGTAGAGCTACATCTTCTATGGAGTTTGAAAAATATGAAGCGGCACCATCAAACGTTGCTGAAGAAGTAATCGCTAAGGCTAAAGGTTAATATTTAAATTAGATTAAAATGTCACAAAGAATCAGAATAAAACTAAAATCTTACGATTATAATTTAGTAGACAAATCTGCTGAGAAAATCGTAAAAACGGTAAAGGCTACTGGTGCTGTTGTAAACGGGCCAATTCCATTACCAACAAATAAGAGAATCTTCACTGTGTTGAGATCTCCGCACGTTAACAAAAAAGCAAGAGAACAGTTCCAACTTTCTGCTCACAAGAGATTGATGGATATCTATTCTTCTTCTTCTAAAACTGTGGATGCTCTAATGAAATTAGAGTTACCAAGCGGTGTAGACGTGGAAATTAAAGTGTGATAATTGCATACTTTGCAATGATTATAATAAAATCCGTTCCTTTCAAAGGGACGGATTTTTATATTTTACAGATAAGCTGAAATCATAATCATGATTCCTTCCCACTTTTGTATTCCCCTTCTACATATCCTCCGTTTACATAACGGGTCGTGTCATTCATATGCCACGCATAAACTCCGGCGACCATTACACCAAGATCTTCCACATAGTTACAGACTGTCTCATGAAAATGATCAAAAGGTAGAAGGTATTTTTGTAAAACCAGAAACTCATCTAAATAACAATCATGGAGCTCCAAAGCTTTCATATAAGCTTCCTTTAATGATATTTTATGTTCTTGCTGCATGACTTTCACAAGATTCATCGTGTCTTCTTCCCGGTGAAGCTCTTTGGGTAAAGATATAATATCATTATGAATGCCGATCATTAAAGCACAAAGGGTATAAATACGCTTAATGTGTGGATGGTCAAAAATTTCATCCGGTAAATCACGATATTCCTTTTGCAACGCCACATAATTACAATAAGGCTGAACTCCGCTTGTCGCTTCCCGGATAAGCAGGTAAACAGGTAGCGGCGGAATGGTATTTGTCCTGTAATATACCTTTTCTTCCGAATAGCCGATAAGTACCTCATGTATTGACTTTACAAACCTTTTGTATAAACGTTCGGGGATTCCGCATTGAATGGCATCTTGCCTTAATATCCAGAATTGATGGAATATGCCGTTATCTGTTGGCTCTTTAAGATCATCACCGCTTAATAATGCCATGATACGATCTGTTATTTCATACATTTCGCTGCGTGTACAACGGTCAAAATAATCGTCCATCATCGCTCCGTTGCCTGTATAATTGGCTAAAGGCCGTAGCTCTGCAATGTTGTTTAAAAAAGGGCAACCGCGTGCTGCAAGATCGGTAAGATTGTGCTGCTTGTGCTTTTCGCGGGCTGTTAAACTGTGGAAAATATATTCTTTATCAATCCAGTCATAATATTCTTGTCTTTGCTGTAAATAATCGGGATGAATAAAATCCGGAAAAGGATACTTAGGTTTAGGGAGTTCTGCTAAATCCGCATAAAATTCTTCATCTGTAATTGAAGTTTTCATATTATTTTGTTTTTATGGTTAAGTTTTGTTTAAAATTAATTCAAAAAATTGAGATTTAATTTGATTTTTGAAATTGATTTACTGTGTGCCGGTTTCGGCGGAGTTTTTGCTGGCATTCTCTTAAAAACTATTACAATGAGTCAACCAAACAAAAGTATATTTGAAAAGTTTTCAGATTGGGCAACGAAATTTACAGGAAGTTCCTATGCATTTATCGGTGCAACGCTTATTGTGGCGGGATGGGCATTTTCAGGGCCTTTGTTTGATTATTCAGAAACCTGGCAACTGGTGATCAATACCGGAACGACCATTATTACTTTTTTAATGGTGTTTCTGATTCAGAAAGCCCAGAATAAAGATTCAAAAGCAATTCAGATCAAACTGAATGAGCTTCTTGCCGCCAATGAAAAAGCGAGCAACAGAATTGTAGATATAGAAGACCTGACGGAAAAAGAACTTGACCAGTTACATTGCTACTACGAAAAGCTTTCGAGCTTTGCCAAAGAAGATGCAGATATTCACACTTCACACTCCATCGATGCTGCCCAAAGGAACCAGGATTATAAACATGAGTTCTTCAAAAAGAAGCATGAAGAATGGCTGGGAAAACAACAAAAAAAGGAATCAATTTGATTCCTTTTTTTATTATAGATATTGAAGATTATTTCATGAAATAGCTGAAATAAGAACAGCTTCCCATCAGACTTTTCGCAGCTTCAGTATCTGCATATTGGGTTTTCAGCAAAGCAAAATAGGTGCGGTATTTTTGATTTTTAATCTGATCCAACTGTTTTTGGTAAGCATCGGTTTTTTCAGACCACTTAGGATCAGAATAGCTGACATTAGCCGGATTTTTTGCTTCATACTGATAATATTTTCCCTGCTCGGCACTCGCCATCTGGAAGATGATTCTGGCTTTCTGTTCTTTATTGGCGGAAGCATCCAGAGCTTTTCTGTAATAATTGATTGCCAGGTCAAAGTTGTCAGGTTCTATATAAGACCTGTCGAGGAAGTTTTTATAATAATACTGGTAAGGTGTTTTCTTATCGGTATTCCAGAAATCATACTTTCCGCCATTCGTATTATCAACATCCATTACAAAAATATGTCTGTAATACCCCAGAATAGAAGTGTTGTACAAGAGATTTCCTATCAGTTGATTCGCTTTAGCTGCTTTTTCATCTTTTCCTGAACCTATTTTTTTAAGCTGGATCAAAGCATCTGCCAGTTCCAGTTTGCTCATATCCGGCTTGATGAATGGAAACTGGGAATAATCTTCATTTTCCATACTGGTCTGCGCATCACTCTGGTAGCTTTCCCAAAAATTATGTCCGAAAATATAATCAGGAATATTTCTGAAGCCGTTATATTCATTCGCTGCATATTGATGAGGAACTTTCGGCTGCTCAGTAGAAACCCAGTCATAATTAATCCTTGGAATCCCTACAAAGTTCTGTGCCTTCTGATAATAAGATTTTGCTTTTTCAAAATCAGCCTGCCGCATTGCTCTGTCACCATAAATTACGCTGAAGAACGCATCAATATTGCCAACATCATCCATATTTTTGGCGATGATCTGCTGCTCAAACCGGGTCTTGTCGGGTTTTCTGTAAAAGTCCTCAACGCTTTTTACCAGACTTGAATTCGGGTTGTACTGCAGGTCGGAAAGCTTATTATTCATCAAGAAAGATTTTCCGTCTTCACCCTGAAGGAAATAACGGTTAGCCAGAACATCTTTAAGGAAAGATGCCGTTGACGGAACAGGACCATAATAATCATAATCGGTAGTGGCACTGTCTTTTTTAGCTTCCTGATCGATAAAATATTCTGAATAATCTTTCATCAGGTGATCTTCATATTCTGCCGTAATTTTTGGTTGGGAGACTATATCATTCAATACCTTCATCCTTTTGATCTCTTCAAGATATTCCGGATTATTGGTTTTGATCTCATCTAAAATTTCAGTACTTGCTTTATAATCTTTTTTCAGGAACTGCAAATAAGCATCTGCAATCTGCCAGTATTCGTCTTTTGATTTCTCTTTGGTCTTTTCAGTGAATTTTTCCAGCTCATCCAGGAAATCTTTTGTCTTGTTTCCATACCAGTAATTGCTGTTGGTATAAACCGGAATTCTGTTCGGGTTGTCCAGTAATTCATCATCGCTCTGGTCGGCTTTGCTTTCAGTTGAATTTTTATCTTTTTTACCTCCGAAAAGGTTTTTAAAGAATCTTATAATTTTCTGCCAGAAAGAAAGCTCTTTTTCCTTTACTTCTTTGGTTTCGGTTTTGGCTTTATCTACAGTTGCTTTTGAACCGTCTTTTTGAACCGCTGCCTGATTTTCATCATCAGAATTATAATAATAAATCGGAAGATAATTTCTTTCAAGTTCGTTGATGCTTCTCACCGCCATTACTTTTAGAATTTCCGAATCCGGATTGATGTCATACATCTTTTCCATAATAGGAATAGGATTTGTGAAATCTTCATAGCCTAAAAGAAAGTAAGCCATGTTTTTTTCATCATTGTTCCCAGCCCGTTTCAGGATATTATTAAAAGATGCAGTATCCGAAAGCTTCATCGAAACAAACGCAGATTCTTTACGGCTTTTACTGTTCATAAAAACCTGAAAGAAATTCCAGTTGGCATCACCGTTCATTTTTAAACCTCTCTGTGCACCTGCAAGCTGATCAAGAGCCATGAAATAAGGAGCTCCTTTTAACCTGATTGGTTCTACATACATCTTGAAAGCCTGAAGTGCAGTATCATAATTCCGTGTATAATGATTGAAGCGGACAAGCTGATAGCCGTACCGCTGTTTGATCTCCGGATTTTTTGCCGCGTTGTAGAGCGAAGTTAAAGCGGAAATTGTCTTATTGTAATCAAGGTTGGTTGCATTTTTATCATTTCCGGTTCCGCCATAATAAAACGAATCTGCATTTTCAATGA
Organism: Chryseobacterium tongliaonense; assembly: GCF_041224435.1. Lineage (NCBI taxonomy): Bacteria > Pseudomonadati > Bacteroidota > Flavobacteriia > Flavobacteriales > Weeksellaceae > Chryseobacterium > Chryseobacterium tongliaonense. The sequence goes on from NZ_JBGFFD010000001.1 coordinate 724,757, forward strand.
AGTTGATTCTCATATAAGGCTCGAGATATTTTGCCTCAATTAAATAATCAATTCCTTCGTGGTATTTTTGGTAAAAACCGGTGCCCAGCTTTTTTAACAGCTGATTGTTGGGATTTCCTTTTTTTAATTCATTAAGATCATTCATCCCCATTTTGTTCACAAGATAATCTGTCTCTGAATAACTGAGCTGATTATTGAAAAACTTTCGCCATGAATCAATATTTTCATCCGGAATCTGTCCCGCTTTAAACTCAGTATAAAACCTTGTCGAATAACTGTGAAGAAAAGGCAGGTAAGATTTATCCTTGATGATGCTCTGGGTAAACAGATTGAAATATTCATAGTCCGGGTCAGACCATGCGCATGCATCAGACTTGGTATAGAAAAGTGATAGCACTGCTAATGAAAGAATATACTTTTTCATATTATTTTGTGATGTTTTATTTGAGTTTATAGTTTTAAATATTTAATCAATACAATATAGTTTTCTGTGTTCTTTACACAGGTTTTTATTTGTTAAAAGATTCGTATTATTTATGCTTCAATTAAAAATTAAACTTCTGATCTACAACAAATTTACTATCTAATTGGTAATAAATGATATTGAATTGGGGTATTTTTTTCTCTAAGAAATTAACGACCTCTTCCAGCTGCTGATCCGAAATCTCTTCTATTTTTATGGTAAAGCCTTTGTTTAAATAGTTTCCAAAATAGAATCCGTCTTTCATGATTTCAATTTCATTTGCTGAAATTCTTTTGAAATCAGGGTTTTCCAGATCCTTTTCAGACAATGCATTGATCAGCTTATGCTTTCCCAGATAATTGGTGACAATTCCCCATGAATAGATCGGCAGTGCCACTTCTATTTGCTGAATAGGATAATCTTCCAGCTTTGAAAGATAACTTTTCAGTGTATTGACCTCCAAAATTGAGTTTTTATCAGAGCTTTCCAATGGTGAAGACGTGGAATAGCACATCAGGTATACTTTTTTAACGGGCGGAATTCCGGTAAGGTTTTTATCCTTTACCTGATGAAGACGAAGCGTGCAGGTGATTTCTTTTCCCGAAACTTTCTGCAGCTCTTTTAAGAATTTAAAATAATCATTGTGCGTTCCTGCAGTCCAGTCACAATCAATTTGAATTTCATTATTTGTTTTCAGGTGATATTCTGTTGTTTTTTTCCGGATTAAACGATCAATGCTTTCAGCCAGAAATTTGATTTCATCAGCAGAAATATTGAGAAAGGTCTGGTTTGTAATGAAAACCGTAGGAACGATCTTTTTATCAGTGGTAAAGTTTTGGTCTTTGGTAATGACTGCAACCGGCTGAAATTTTCCATCGGTTTTACTCACATCAAAAAAACGGGTATATACATAAGGTGTTGTAGCCTGATCTAAGGCCTTTTTCTCCTCCTGATTCAAGACAAGACGGGTTTTCCAGTAATAAAATGTGTACGGATGATCCTCTTTCTTACATGAAATAACCAAAAGGAAAAGGAATAAAAATCGCAGAACTTTCATTATTGGTAAAATGCGCTTTCACAGGTGCAGTCTCCTTTATCCATCTCGGAAACGGAACAGCAATCTTCCGATTTTTGAATATTGCCTTTTTCGTCGGTAAGGTAGATTTTTTCCTTGTCAAATTTTACATAGAAAGTTTCGTTATACGTCTTGAAATATACCTTCATCACTTTAGGATTGTACTTTCCGGCATTGATTTCTTCGGAAGTTTCTTCTCCGCTTGCCTGGTTTACCTGGACAAAGCCGAAATAGACATCATCGTTTTTCTTTACTTCAAGATAATAAGCCGGAGTTCCGGTACCACTGTATCCTTCAATGATGTTGAAAGTTCTTTTTCCCGTGAAGGGAGCTTTAGACTGGGCAAAAGACAAAAGGCTGATGCATAGAATAAGGAAGCTGAAAATCTTTTTCATATTTTTTATTCAAAATTAAAAATATCCCAGCAAAAATTAAACCGTAAAAACCCGATGTTTTATTTCCTGAGTCTTTTCAGAAAGGATAGACTTAAATTCTGATCATCAACAAAACAAAACCACTCCGGAACGGAATGGTTAATTGAAATTTATTAGATCATATTTTTAAAATACAGTCGCGCTAAGCTGTATCCTGGCAAATTTATTAGCCGGATTCCACATGGCCATCATAAAGACGGGGAGGCTGTAATGTTCGGAAAACTTAATGGCTTTACTGGCTTTCAGGCCTACGTTGACAATTTCAAAACTGTCTTTTCCGCTGCCATACAGGAAATTCCTGTCATTTAATGCAAATCCGCCACCGACAAAGGCATCTAAATTTACTTTTTCATCCCTTATTACAGGATAGCTGGCCTGTACATAAGTCGAGTATTTATTCTTTTTATAGCTTCCGTCAGGTTCTAAAACCACTTCGCCTGCATTTGCTCCACCATAAAGCATAATATCGGCTTCGATATTGATCGGAAACGATGGCCCGAAAGTATAATTGGTTCTTAAATCAATGATATGGGCTGTCTTTCTGTTGGAATAATTGAAAATGTCATCAGAAGCAACCTCAGTATTAATGTTCCTGGAATTAAATAAATCCCACAACCCGATATACAATCGCCCGTCGGAATACTGAACGTAATAATTGATCTCCTTGTAATGGGTACTGTCTTTATCATCAGTGAGCGAAGAAGCTCCCCATAATCCGACTTTCCATTTCTTTTCTGCATCGAAGGCATAAGAAAGGTTTCCCATAACCACCGGTTTGTCTGTAATAATCAATCCTCTCCACAGGTGATTATTCTGAATGTTGGCGGTAAAATCTAATCTGCCTTCTTTGGTTTTTGTGCTGTCCTGGGCAAAAAGATTCCCTGTGCCCAGCATAGCCAGGCATATCATTATCGAAAATTTTTTCATTGATTTTTTTGTGATTAATTTAAAACACCATAAAGTAATGCTGCTAAAGTTGCTCCCAAAATGGGACCTGCCACAGGAATCCATGCATAGCTCCAGTCGCTGCTTCCTTTTACCGGAAGAAGTGCGTGCATAATCCTCGGTCCCAGATCACGAGCAGGATTGATGGCATATCCGGTAGTTCCTCCCAATGATAAACCGATGGCCCAAACCAATAAGGTTACCGGAAGTGCTCCCACAGAACCCAGACCTACTTTTGCTGTAGAATCATTAAGTAAAGAAATACTAGGATCTGCAAAATGAAAAATAACAAATACCAGAACGAAGGTTCCTATAATTTCACTGATCAGATTGGAAGAAGTTTTTCTGATGGCCGGTCCGGTGCTGAAGCAAGCCAGTTTTGCACCTTCATCTTCTGTAATGGCAAAATGGTCTTTATTAAACAGCCATACTAAAAATGCTCCTGATAATGCCCCTATCATCTGAGCGGCAATATATGACGGAACAAGATCCCAGGAAAATTTTCCGGCAATGGCCAGGCCTAGTGTCACGGCGGGATTCAGGTGAGCACCGCTTATTGGCCCTGCAACGGTAACACCTACAAAAACGGCTAATGCCCAGGCTGTGGTAATCACAATCCATCCGGAATTATTTCCTTTTGTACCTTTCAAAACAACATTGGCTACAACACCGTTGCCTAATAGGATCATAAGCATTGTGCCGATTATTTCTGCTATAAATGGAGTCATATGTATTTTTTGTAAAATGGGTTAATCTTCGATCCAGTTTTGAGAACGTGTTACTGCTTTCTTCCATAAATGGATCATGCGGTCTGTCTTCTCTTTTTCCAGTTTAGGATGGAAATCTTTGTCTACAATCCATTGAGACTGGATCTCATCAATATTTTTCCAGTATCCTACAGCAAGACCTGCGAGATAGGCTGCTCCCAATGCGGTAGTTTCCAGTGTTTTCGGTCTTGTAATTTTAAATCCGAATAAATCCGATTGTATCTGCATCAAAAGATCACTTGCGGAAGCTCCGCCGTCCACTCTCAATTCAAGGCTGGCTCGCCCGGAATCCGCTTCCATTGCTTTTACAATATCATATACCTGAAATGCAATTCCTTCCAACGTAGCTCTCGCGATGTGAGCGTTAGTCGTTCCACGGGTAACCCCAACAATAGTTCCTCTTGCATACTGATCCCAATAAGGCGCTCCTAAACCTGTCAAAGCAGGAACAAAATAGACTCCGCCATTATCTTCTACAGTTTGAGCGAGGTCGTTTATTTCCTCAGCAGTATTAATGAGTTTCAAACCATCTCTCAGCCATTGTATAGCTGCACCGCCTACAAATACGCTTCCTTCTAAAGCATAATTAACTTCTCCATTGATTTTCCATGCAACGGTTGTAAGCAGATTATTTTTAGAGGATACAGCTTCTTTTCCTGTATTCATTAATAAAAAGCAGCCGGTTCCGTAAGTGTTTTTTACCATTCCCGGCGTGGTGCACATCTGCCCGAACAATGCAGCCTGCTGATCTCCGGCGATACCGGCAATCGGAATTTTGGTGGAAAAAAGGGTGGTGGCTGTTTCTCCGTAAATTTCACTGCTTTGTTTCACTTCGGGTAAGATTGCTTTCGGAATGTTGAATAACTGCAGCAGATCATCATCCCAATCCAAAGTGTGGATATTCAGAAGCATGGTTCTGCTGGCATTGGAAACATCGGTGATAAACATTTTTCCGCGGGTAAGTTTCCAGACCAGCCATGTATCAACCGTTCCGAAACATAATTTTCCTGCTTCCGCTTTTTCTCTTGCTCCTTCTACATTATCCAGGATCCATTTCAGTTTTGTTGCTGAAAAATAAGCATCCAGAACGAGACCTGTTTTTTCTTTGATCATATCGGCATGACCTTCTTCTTTCAAAGAATCACAATATTTGGCCGTTCTTCTGTCTTGCCAGACTATAGCGTTGTAAACGGGCTCACCGGTTTCTCTATCCCATACCACAGTAGTTTCACGTTGATTGGTGATACCAATTGCTGCAACTTCCAATCCTGAGATGCCTGCTTTTGCAATGATCTCAGCCGCTACGGAAATCTGGGAAGACCATATTTCATTGGGATCATGCTCTACCCAGCCCGGAGTAGGAAATATCTGTTCAAAACTCTTTTGAGAAATGTATTCTATTTCTCCGCTGTGATTAAATAAAATAGCTCTAGAGGAAGTTGTACCCTGATCTAAAGCTAGAATTAATTTTCCACTCATATCGCGCATATTAATTTAGATTGATTGTTTTAGGAGAATACGGAGTCAATAAATAACCCTTTGCCAATTCAATGAATTCTTGTTCCTGTTGGTGTGCCCATTCCTGTCCAAGCCCTCTCTCTTCAGCAATGATTGCTGCCACTTTATGAGCACTGTCTATTGCGGCTCTGGCATCCAGAAACAGCATGCGGACTCTTCTGGCCAGAACATCTTCTATTGTTTCTGCCATTTCATTTCGTACGGCCCATATGATTTCAGCTACCGTAAACGGATGATCCGGGTGTATTTTTTCTGCATAATTTTGATTTTCGTTTTGCAAAGACCGGATCGCCGGAATATCAGATCCGTAAACATATAAATGACTGCTTCTGTCCACCTGTTCAGCTTTTACATTACCATGGATGGATAAATGTTCGGTAGATGAAGGTATTGGTTTCATTTTATGAATTTCCATGGCTTTATTAATGGTGTCTTCCGCCATTTTACGATAAGTCGTCCATTTTCCGCCGATAATTGAAACTAACCCGGTGTCTGATATAATCACTTTGTGGCTTCTGGAAACCTCTTTTGTGTTTTTACCTTCTCCTTTTGGTGCTGCGAGGGGTCTGAGCCCTGCAAATACAGATTTTACATCTTCCCGGGTTGGTTTTTTTGAGAGATATTGTCTTGCCGTATTTAAAACAAAATTAATTTCCTGTTCTAAAGCTCTCGGTTCAAAACTTTCGGTTTCCAATAAGGTATCAGTAGTTCCTACTAAAGCCCTGTCATGCCATGGGACGACAAACAAAACCCTTCCGTCTGAAGTTTTGGGGATCATGATGGCATCATCGCTTTTCAGAAAAGATTTATCCAATACCAAATGGATTCCCTGGCTAGGTACCACAAATTTACCATGCTTGGGATTATTCATATTCAGAATATCATTGGTAAAAACCCCGGTTGCATTGATAACTACCTTCGCATGTATCTCGTATTGCTTTTGGGTGAACTGATCTTCGGCAACGACACCTGTTATTTTATTTGAATCGTTTTTGATCAGGTTGATTACTTTCAGATAATTAATGGCACTGCCTCCTTTTTCAATAATTGTTTGTGCCAGGTTGATCGCTAAACGGGCATCATCAAACTGCCCATCCTGATATACCACACCGCTCATCAGATTTTTCTGTTCTATCGTCGGAAGTTTACCGATCGTCCTGGATTTGCTGATGTATTGTGTTTTTCCGAGACTTAGTTTCCCTGCCAGAAAATCATAGACAGATAATCCTATCTTATAATAGATGCCGCCCCACCATGTGTAATTCGGTATGATGAATGACTGGTTTTTTACTACGTGGGCTGCATTCTTTGCAAGCAGGCCTCTTTCTTTCAAAGCTTCTTTTACCAATCCGATATCTCCCTGTGCAAGATATCTTACGCCACCATGCACAAGTTTTGTACTTCTGCTGGAGGTTGCCTTTGCAAAATCATGAGATTCTATCAATAATGTTTTGAATCCCCTGCTTGTTGCGTCCAATGCTGAACCTAAGCCACTCGCGCCACCACCTATAATGATAAAGTCCCATTCCTGAGTATCGGCTAATTTATTTAGTTCTTCATTTCGTTTCATAACTGTTTCGTTTATGTTTCGTTTTCAAATGTATAAATTAAAAACGAAACTAAAAAGAAAATAAATGAAATTTTTAAGAAGTCAAAAAAAAATGATATTTTTGATGAAACAAATACAATGGAAAAGCTAATAGCCCGGCATAATGATATTTTAAAGGTATTGGATGAAAAAGACTATGTTCTTGTGCAGGAGCTGTGCGAAAAGTTTAATGTTTCTTCAGTTACGATCCGAAAGGATTTGAATTATCTGGAAAGCTTGGGATTACTTTTCCGGAATCATGGCGGTGCCAGTAAACATATGCGATATGCTTATGAGAGGAATGTGGATGAAAAGGAAAGTATCAATGTGGAGGCAAAACAGAATATTGCAAAAGCAGCCTTACAGCTTATTGATGAAAATGACTGTATTATTCTTGCTTCAGGTACTACCATGCATTATCTGGCCAGAATGCTGAAAAATTTTGGACCGCTTACCGTTCTTACTTCTTCCTTAAGAGTTGCTCTTGAGCTTTGCAATAATCCTAATATTAATATCATTCAATTGGGAGGTGAGGTGAGGAAGAGTTCTACTTCTATTGTGGGTTCCATCTCTGAAACGATTCTGAGACAGTTCTCATGTAATAAATTATTCCTTGGGGTTGACGGAATTGATATGGAGTTCGGGATCAGTACATCAAACGCTGCTGAAGCTCATTTGAATCAGCTGATGATCGAATGCTCCGAAAAAGTGGTTATTCTGGCTGACTCATCCAAATTAAATAAAAAAGGATTCGGAAAGATTGCTTCTCTGGATAAGGTTGACTATCTTATTACAGATGATGAAATCTTGGAAGGGGATAAAGTTAGACTTGAAGAAGCTGGTGTGAGTGTTATTGTGAAATAATTTAAGTTTAAAGATTCAAATACTTTTTATTAATCAAAGAAACTTTTTAAGTTTAGTATTTTGTTAATCAGTTGATTGCTTGCCGTTGACTGACTTGTTTTTTAATAATAGTTTCGTGATGTTAAAAAACAAACAATATGAAAAAATTATTATTTATTACAGCTTTAGGAGCTGCGGGCTTAACAAGTGCTAAAGAAATTAAAAAAGAAAATACTTCTGTTAAAAATAAAGAAGCTGTAATTGAAAAAGTTGAAAGCCAAAATTTAGAAAAGCAAGTGAAAATTGCGATATCGTTGCATAATTGGATCGGTGTTTCTACTTGGTGTGGTAAAGTATTTTATTTAGATGCGAATGATTATTCAAATATCGCTGACTTAAATGCTGATGCTGCTTATTTTACAGACCAACAATGTGCCTCCACACAGTTAGGGACAGGTTTTTAGTCGTTTAAAAATTCTCTTAATTGTTACGATTCTTTATCATTTAACAAATATGAAATTCTATCCATTAATATTAACCTTTTTCTTGTCTTTTTACAATGGGCAATCAATCATTTCTCCTAACTTCTCAATTAAAACAGCACCTTTTGAAGTTATCAATTATGAAAAGAGCTCTTATAATATATATTATAAAGTAAATTTTTTAGACAATGCTCTTTCATTAAATAGTCAAAGAGAAGTATTATGTATTTTAGAAATTGGAGATAAGGTTTCTAAATTTTTTGATCATAATCATATGAAAATAGATTCGTTAGACGAAAAATACAGTAGTCAAAATACGATTGGAGCAAAGGAAACTGGTTTGTATTTAAAAACAAAAGTTTTATGGCATAATGTGATCTTTAGGAACAATGATTCAATTACAGTTCAGGATAGGTTTAGAAAAGTCTATCAGTATGAAGAAAGTCAACCAAAGCTTAACTGGAGTTTAGAGAAGGAAGATAAAGACATATTAGGATATAAGTGTAATAAAGCAACCGTAAAATACAGGGGAAGAGATTATGTAGCTTGGTATACCAATGATATATCGGTCAGTAATGGACCTTACATATTTAATGGACTTCCCGGTTTAATAATGGAAGTTGAAGATAGTGACAGGAAATATCATTTTGTTGCAGTTGGTATTGATAAAAACCCTAGGAAGATATATTTACGAAATGAAAAGTCTATATTAAGAACAACAAGAGAAAAATTCAGGAATGTACAAAAAACATATAGAGAAAATCCTGGAGCTTTTTATAGTGGCAAAGCTTACAATGAAGATGGTACACCAATTATTATTAAACAACAAAATGTTAAATATGAATCTATGGAAATCGAATAATCCCTGATCTATTTATAAAAAGTTAAAGCCTTCCAAAAAAATGGAAGGCTTTAACTTTCTATAAATCAAAATATTTTGCTGTAAATATTTGTCAGTTGTAAAATTATTCATACATTTGCACACTCATTTTAGGGGCGTAGTATGCCTATATCAAAAGTAGAAATTACTTCAGACTTCCTGAAAATGGTGATAAATAAAGGATAAATTTTATTATAATATAAACAATGTCAGGTATTATTGGTAAAAAAATCGGTATGACGTCTTTGTTTAACGAAGAAGGAAAAAACATTCCTTGTACAGTTATTCAGGCTGGTCCATGCTCGGTTTTACAGGTCAGAACCATAGAAAAGGACGGCTACAAGTCAGTTCAATTGGGTTTCGATGACAAGAGTGAAAAGAACGTTGGTAAAGCGTTAGCTGGCCATTTTAAAAAGGCTGGTTCTGCTCCTAAAGCTAAATTGGTAGAATTCTACAGAGAATTCGTTGATGAAGTAAAAGTAGGAGAAGAAGTAAAAGTTGATTTATTTGCTGAAGGTGAATATGTTGACGTAACAGGAACTTCTAAAGGTAAAGGTTTCCAGGGTGTTGTTAAAAGACATGGCTTTGGAGGTGTAATGCAAGCTACTCATGGTCAGCACAACAGACTTAGAGCTCCAGGTTCTATCGGTGCTGGATCGGATCCTTCGAGAGTATTCAAAGGAATGAGAATGGCGGGTAGAATGGGAGGTAAGCAGGTAACTGTACAAAACCTTCAAGTGTTAAAAGTGGATCAAGAACAAAATCTTTTAGTAGTAAAAGGTGCTGTTCCGGGAGCTAAAAATTCTTATGTAATTATCAGAAAATGGAACTAGTAGTATTAAATACATCAGGAAAAGAGACCGGAAGAAAAGTAACTCTAGACGAAACAGTATTCGGAATTGAGCCAAATCAGCACGCGGTTTACTTAGAAGTTAAACAGTACCTTGCCGCACAAAGACAAGGGACTCATAAAGCAAAAGAAAGAAGCGAAATTACTGCTTCTACTAAAAAGCTTAAGAAGCAAAAAGGATCTGGTTCTGCTAGATATGGTGATATCAAATCTCCAACTTTCAGAGGTGGGGGTAGAGTATTCGGACCAAAACCAAGAGACTACAGATTCAAATTGAACAAAGCTCTTAAGAGATTAGCTAAAAAATCTGTTTTATCTCAAAAAATGAGAGACAACAGCATCAGAGTAATGGAAGATCTGAGCTTAAACGCTCCTAAAACTAAAGATTTCATCACAATCTTAAATGCATTGGCATTAAACGATAAGAAGTCTTTATTCGTACTTCCTGAAGCTAACAAGAATGTATATTTATCTTCAAGAAACTTACCTAAAACGAAAGTAATGAACTTTAACGAAATCAGTTCATATGACTTAATGAATGCAGGTGAGATCATATTCTTAGAAGGTGCCGTTGAAAAATTCCAGGAAAATTTAAAGAAATAAGTCATGTCAGTTATCATTAAACCAGTTATTTCAGAAAAGGCTAACTATCTTACAGATTTAAGAGGTGCTTATTCTTTCTTAGTAAACACTAAGGCGAATAAAATCCAGATTAAAAAAGCTGTAGAAGAAGCTTACGGTGTAAAAGTAGCAGACGTTAGAACAATGATTTATGCTCCGAAGGTTTCTTCGAAATACACTAAAAAAGGTCTTCAAGTAGGAAAGACAAACAAATTGAAAAAGGCGGTTATCACTCTTGCTGAGGGAGAAGTAATCGACATTTTTGCTGTAAATTAATTATTAATTATAAATAATAGTAATGTCTGTTAGAAAATTAAAACCTATCACCCCGGGACAGAGATTCAGAATTGTAAACAATTTTGAGGAAATTACTACCAACAAACCAGAGAAATCTCTAACAGTTGGTATTAAAAAGTCAGGTGGACGTAACCAAACAGGTAAAATGACCATGCGTTACACCGGAGGTGGACACAAAAAGAAATACAGAATTATCGACTTCAAGAGAAATAAAGCTAATATTGAAGCTACGGTAAAAACTGTAGAATACGATCCAAACAGAACTGCATTTATCGCTTTATTAGAATATGCTGACGGAGAGAAGAGATACATCATCGCTCCAAACGGTATTAAAGTAGATCAGAAAGTAGTTTCAGGTGAAAGCGTAGAACCAAACATTGGTAACGCAATGAAATTGAAAAATATTCCATTAGGTACTGTAATCTCTTGTGTTGAAATGAAGCCTGGTCAAGGTGCTATTTTAGCAAGAAGTGCTGGTTCTTCAGCTCAATTAACTTCAAGAGACGGTAAATATGCAATCATCAAATTGCCTTCAGGAGAATCCAGAATGATCCTTACTGAATGTTATGCAATGATTGGATCTGTTTCTAACTCTGATCATCAGTTAACTGTTTCAGGTAAGGCTGGTAGAAGCAGATGGTTAGGTAGAAGACCTAGAACTAGACCGGTAGTAATGAACCCTGTAGATCACCCAATGGGAGGTGGTGAAGGACGTTCTTCAGGAGGTCACCCAAGATCTAGAAACGGTATGCCAGCTAAAGGTTACAAAACCAGAAAGAAAAATAAAGCGTCTAACCGTCATATCATATCTAAAAGAAAATAATTATGGCAAGATCACTTAAAAAAGGACCATTCATTCATCATACTTTAGATAAGAAGGTTCAGACAAACATAGAGTCTGGTAAGAAGACAGTTATCAAAACTTGGTCTAGAGCATCAATGATCTCTCCGGACTTCGTAGGACAAACTATTGCTGTACACAACGGGAAATCTTTTATCCCGGTATACGTTACAGAAAACATGGTTGGTCACAAGCTAGGCGAATTTTCTCCAACAAGATCTTTCAGAGGTCATGGTGGTAACAAAAATAAAGGAAGCAGATAATCATGGGATCAAGAAAACAAGATAGTTCAATCGCAAGAAAAGAAGCTAACAAAGACGTTGTAAAAGCTTCATTAAATAATTGCCCGTCTTCTCCTAGAAAAATGAGATTAGTTGCTGATATCATTAGAGGAGAGCAGGTAGATAAAGCTCTTTATATCCTAAAATATTCTAAAAAAGAAGCATCTAACAAGTTAGAGAAATTACTTCTTTCTGCTATGGCAAACTGGCAGACTAAAAACGAAGGTGCGGATATTGAAGAAGCTAACCTTATCGTTAAAGAAATATTCGTGGATAGTGCAAGACAATTGAAGAGACTGAGACCGGCTCCGCAAGGTAGAGGGTACAGAATCAGAAAAAGATCTAACCACGTTACATTAATCTTAGGTAATAAAGAAAATTAATCAAGGTATGGGACAGAAGACAAATCCAATTGGTAACAGATTAGGTATCATCAGAGGATGGGATTCTAACTGGTTTGGTGGAAACGATTATGGAGACAGAATCGCTGAAGACTACAAAATCAGAAGATACCTTGAAGCTAGATTATCTAAAGGTGGAATTTCAAAAATATATATTGAAAGAACATTAAAATTAGTAACAGTTACAATTACTACTGCTAGACCGGGACTTATCATCGGTAAAGGAGGTCAGGAAGTTGACAAGTTAAAAGAAGAATTGAAGAAACTTACTAAAAAGGATATTCAAATCAATATTTTCGAAATCAAAAGACCTGAGCTTGATGCAGTATTGGTAGCTGATAGCATTGCTAAGCAAATTGAAAACAGAATTTCTTACAGAAGAGCTGTTAAAATGGCAATGGCAGGTACAATGAGAATGGGAGCTGAAGGTATCAAAGTTCAGATCTCCGGTAGATTGAATGGTGCTGAAATGGCAAGAAGCGAATCTTTCAAAGACGGAAGAATTCCTTTATCTACTTTCAGAGCTGATATCGATTATCATATTGGTGAAGCATTGACTCAATATGGTAAGCTAGGGGTAAAGGTTTGGATTATGAAAGGTGAAGTTTATGGTAAAAGAGAACTTTCTCCTTTAGTAGGACAACAGAAAAAAGGACCTTCAGGAGGCGGAAACAGAGGAGACAGAGATAACAGAAGACCTTCAAGAGATAAAAAAAATAATTAATAAAATTTTAGAGGATAGTTTTTAAATGACCGTTACTTTTTTAAAATCTAAATTCTAAAATCTAAAATTTAAGAAATTATGTTACAACCAAAAAGAACCAAATTCCGTAGAGTTCATAAGATGAAGATGAAGGGGATTGCTCAGAGAGGTAATCAACTTGCTTATGGAACTTTCGGAATCAAAGCAACAGAAGGTGCTTGGATCACTGCAAGACAAATTGAAGCTGCACGTATCGCTGCTACAAGATATATGAAGAGAGAAGGTCAGCTATGGATCAAAATCTTCCCGGATAAGCCGATTACTAAGAAACCAGCCGAAGTAAGGATGGGTAAAGGTAAAGGTGCCGTGGAATATTGGGTAGCTGTAGTAAAACCAGGTAAAATTATGTTCGAAATCGGAGGTGTACCTTACGAAATCGCTAAAGAAGCATTAAGACTTGCTGCACAAAAATTACCGGTAGTGACCAAATTTGTAGTTGCTAACGATTTTGTTAAACCTCTATAATCTTTGAATACAATGAAAAAAGCTGATATTAAAAATTTAAGCGCGGGAGATATTCAAACTAAACTGGCTGAAGCTAAAGCTCAATATTCAAAATTGATCCTGGCTCACAAAATCAGCCCGGTTGAGAACCCGATTCAAATCAGAGATTTGAGAAAGACAATCGCAAGACTAAATACAGAGTTAACCACTAAACAACAATAAGATTTTCATACATTATGGAAAGAAACTTAAGAAAAGAAAGAATCGGAATAGTTTCCAGCAATAAAATGGAAAAGACCATTGTTGTAAGTGAGACTACGAGAGTGAAACACCCGATGTACGGTAAATTCGTTTTGAAAACGAAAAAATATACTGCACACGACGAAAACAACGAATGCACAGAAGGTGATACAGTTCTTATCCAGGAAACTAGACCTTTGAGCAAGAGCAAGAGATGGAGATTAGTAAGAATCATTGAAAAAGCTAAGTAATAATGTTACAAACAGAATCAAGATTAAAAGTTGCTGATAATACAGGTGCAAAAGAAGTACTAGTTATCAGAGTTCTGGGAGGAACCAGAAGAAGATATGCTTCAGTTGGTGATAAAATCGTTGTTACTATCAAAGATTCTACACCATCAGGAAACGCTAAAAAAGGTCAGGTATCTAAAGCTGTAGTAGTAAGAACTAAAAAAGCAGTTAGAAGAAAAGATGGTTCATACATCAAATTCGAAGACAATGCTTGTGTATTACTAAACGCAGCAGGAGAAATGAGAGGAACCCGTGTTTTCGGACCGGTTGCCCGTGAGTTGAGAGACAAAGAATATATGAAAATCATTTCATTAGCTCCTGAAGTACTTTAATTTTTAAAATTTTTAAAAGAAAATGTCAAAGTTAAAAATAAAAAGAGGAGATAACGTAATCATTACTACCGGTAAGAAAGATATCAAAGGTAAGACTGGTGAAGTTATTGAAGTGATCAAAAAAGAAGGAAGAGACCCTAGAGTAATCGTTGCAGGACTTAACATCATCAAAAAACACGTTAAGCCTTCAGCTTCAAATCCTCAAGGAGGAATTGTAGAAAGAGAAGCTTCTATTCATATCTCAAACGTAGCTTTAGTTGGTAAAGACGGAAAAGCTGTCAAAGTAGGTTACAGAACTGAAGGAGATAAGAAAGTAAGATTTGATAAAAAAACGGGTGAAACTTTATAATTTTAAATAACACATGGAATATATAGCAAGACCCAAGAAAGCATATAAAGAAACAATTGTTCCTGCAATGATGGAAGAATTTGGGTACAAATCTGTAATGCAGGTACCTAGATTAGAAAAGATCATCTTATCTCAAGGTTTAGGTGATGCTACTGCAGACAAAAAAATCATTGACTATGCTGTTGAAGAACTTACAAATATTACCGGGCAAAAAGCCGTAGGTACTATTTCTAAAAAGGATGAAGCTGCTTTCAAATTAAGAAAAGGTATGCCTGTAGGTGCTAAGGTTACTCTTAGAGCTAACAAAATGTACGAATTCTTAGACAGATTGACTTCTTCTGCATTGCCACGTATTAGAGATTTCTCTGGTATCAAAGCTGATGGTTTCGATGGTAGAGGTAATTATAACTTAGGTATTACTGAGCAAATTATCTTCCCTGAGATCGTAATCGACAAAGTGAAAAAAATCCAGGGGATGGACATCACTTTCGTTACCACTGCGAAAACAGATAAAGAAGCTAAAGCATTATTAACTCACTTCGGTTTACCATTTAAAAAGAACTAAGAAATGGCTAAAGAATCAATGAAAGCGCGTGAGCGCAAAAGAGAAGCACTAGTTGCTAAATACGCTGACAAAAGAAAAGCTTTAAAAGAAGCAGGTGATTATGAAGGACTTCAAAAATTACCTAAAAATGCTTCCCCTGTAAGATTACACAACAGATGTAAACTAACAGGTAGACCAAGAGGATACATGAGAACGTTTGGTATTTCCAGAGTAACTTTCAGAGAAATGGCAAACAACGGTCTTATCCCGGGAGTTAAAAAAGCTAGTTGGTAATAATTACTAATTAATCGGGACAATTAAGTTGTCTGGATACTAAAGAATAAAAATATCAGACCTAAGATTTTCTGAAGTCTGATATTTTAATCTTCAAGTCCCTTCAATACTGATTGTCTTTAACCAATAATTTTAAAATAGAAAAATGGTAACAGATCCAATTTCAGATTTCCTAACAAGAGTAAGGAACGCACAAAGCGCAGGCCACAAAGTGGTGGAAATTCCTGCATCGAAAATCAAAAAGGAGATTACGAAGATCTTATTTGATCAGGGGTATATCTTAAACTACAAGTTTGAGGATAACGCTGTTCAGGGAGCAATCAAAATCGCTTTAAAGTATGACAAACAAACCAACAAACCTGCTATTAAGTCTATCCAAAGAGCTTCAAGACCAGGTTTAAGACAGTACAAAGGTTCAACTGAGCTTCCAAGAGTACTGAACGGTTTGGGTGTAGCTATCATCTCTACTTCAAGAGGAGTAATGACTGATAAGAAAGCTAGAGAAGAGAAAGTAGGCGGTGAAGTAATCTGCTATGTTTATTAATTTTTAATCAAAGGAAAATGTCAAGAATTGGTAAAGCAATTATAACAATTCCCGCTGGAGTTACAGTCACTGAAAACAATGGTGTAGTAACTGTAAAAGGTCCTAAAGGAGAACTTTCTCAGGAGCTTACAGAAGGAATTACTTTAGAACAGAAAGATGGCGAGCTTACTGTAAACAGACCGTCTGATTCTAAGCAACACAAAGCGCTTCACGGTTTATACAGAGCGTTGATCAACAACATGATGGTTGGTGCATCAGAAGGTTTCGAAAAGAAACTAGAACTAGTAGGGGTAGGATACAGAGCTTCTCACTCAGGTCAAAAACTTGAGTTGGCTTTAGGATTCTCTCACGGTATCGTTTTAGAACTTCCTAGCGAAGTGAAAGTAGATACATTGACTGAAAAAGGTAAAAATCCAATTATTACTTTAACGTCTTACGATAAGCAACTTCTTGGAATGGTAGCTGCAAAGATCCGTTCATTCAGAAAGCCTGAGCCGTACAAAGGAAAAGGTGTGAGATTCGTTGGTGAAAATGTTAGACGTAAAGCTGGTAAATCTGCTTAATAAATTATAAGTATTATGGCATTAAGTAAATTAGAAAAAAGAATAAGAATAAAAAGAAGAGTAAGAGGGAAAATCTCTGGATCTTCTGAATTGCCAAGATTATCTGTATATAAAAGTAATAAGGAAATTTACGCTCAGTTAATCGACGATAAAGATGGTAAAACTTTAGTAGCTGCTTCTTCAAGAGAGAAAGGAGTTGACGCTAAAGGTACTAAGATTGAAGTTTCTGCTGCTGTAGGTAAAGCTATCGCTGCTAAGGCTATCGCTGCAGGAATCGAAAATATTGTATTTGATAGAAACGGATTCGTATACCACGGAAGAGTTAAGGCTTTAGCTGATGGTGCGAGAGAAGGAGGACTTAAATTCTAATCATTAAATTTCGGAAAATATGTTAGGACTAGATAATATAGAAAGAGTAAAACCGGGAGGATTAGAATTAAAAGATCGTCTCGTAGCTGTAAACAGAGTAACAAAAGTAACTAAAGGAGGTAGAGCTTTCGGGTTTTCTGCTATCGTAGTTGTGGGTAACGAAGAAGGAGTTATCGGTTACGGTTTAGGAAAATCTAAAGAGGTTGCTTCTGCAATTGCTAAAGCAGTTGAAGACGCTAAGAAAAACCTTGTGAAAGTTCCTGTAATGAATCACACAATTCCTCACCAGACTACTGCAAGATACGGTGGTGCAGATATCTTCTTAAGACCTGCTTCTCACGGTACAGGGCTTATCGCCGGTGGTGCGGTAAGAGCGGTATTGGAATCTGCTGGTATTCACGATATCCTTTCAAAATCAAAAGGATCTTCAAACCCTCACAACGTGGTGAAAGCTACTTTCAAAGCATTGTTAGACATCAGAAGACCTGAAGAAATTGCAAGAATGAGAGGAGTTTCTCTAACTAAAGTGTTTAACGGTTAATAAATAAAACAATGGCAACAATCAAAGTAAAGCAAGTAAGAAGCGCTATTGGAAGAACAAAAACCCAAAAGAGAACGCTTGAAGCATTAGGATTTAAGAAACTTCACCAAGTTGTAGAACACGAAGCTACACCGTCTATTTTAGGGATGATAGCTGCAGTTAGTCATTTACTTGAAGTTCAAAAATAATTTTTTAAAAAAATTTAAAATGAATTTAAACAACATAAAACCTGCTGCAGGTGCAACTCATAATTCTAAAAGAATTGGTAGAGGGCAAGGTAGTGGAAAAGGAGGTACTGCTACAAAAGGACATAAAGGACAGAAAGCAAGAGCTGGTTATTCTCAGAAGATCGGTTTTGAAGGAGGTCAGATGCCTTTACAAAGAAGATTACCTAAATTCGGATTCAAAAACGTAAACAGAAAAGAGTTTAGAGCTATCAACCTTGATTCTATCCAGATTTTAATCGAAAATAAATCTATCACAGGAGATATTACGAAAGAAGTTTTGGTAGCAAACGGTTTAGCAACTAAAAACGAATTAGTGAAAATTATGGGTAGAGGAGAATTGAAATCTGCGGTTTCAATCTCTGCTGACAAATTCACTAAATCTGCTGAAGAGCTTATTGCTAAA
Source organism: Chryseobacterium tongliaonense (assembly GCF_041224435.1). Classification (NCBI taxonomy): domain Bacteria; kingdom Pseudomonadati; phylum Bacteroidota; class Flavobacteriia; order Flavobacteriales; family Weeksellaceae; genus Chryseobacterium; species Chryseobacterium tongliaonense. The sequence goes on from NZ_JBGFFD010000001.1 coordinate 742,946, forward strand.
GCAGGTGGAAAAGCAATTACCTTATAATAGTAACTAATGAAAGAATTTATACAAACCCTTAAGAATATTTGGAACCTAAAAGAATTAAGAGAAAAAATTCTCTTTACCTTAGGTATTATCCTTGTGTATAGATTCGCATCTTATATCTCTCTTCCTGCAATTAACCTTGCAGAGGTGGGAGATCTCTTAGAGCATTATAAAAATCAAGGCGGTAACAAGCAAGGAGCAGGTCTCCTTGGCTTGCTTTCGTCGTTTACGGGGGGAGCTTTCAGCCACGCTTCCGTAATGGCGTTAGGAATCATGCCTTATATTTCTGCTTCTATTATTGTTCAGTTGATGGGAATGGCTATTCCTTATCTTCAGAAGCTTCAGAAAGATGGAGAGTCCGGTAGAAATACATTGAATCAAATTACTAGATGGTTAACGATCGGAGTTTGTTTAGTACAGGCCCCTTCTTATTTAACCTCTATTACTCAATTATTCTTACCATATGCTCAGTTCCAGTCTGCATACTATGTAGAGCCAAATTCTATTATGTTCTGGTTACCAAGTATTGTAATCCTTGTAGCAGGTTCAGTATTTGCAATGTGGCTAGGTGAAAAGATTACCGACAAAGGAATCGGAAATGGTATTTCTATCCTTATTATGGTGGGTATCTTATCTAGACTACCGGAAGCATTTGTACAGGAGATGGCCGTGCAGAACGGAAAAGGAGGAATGGGATCTATCATGATCCTTATTGAAGTAATTTTCTGGATGTTGGTTGTTTTATTGGCAGTAGTATTATCTGTTGCCGTTAGAAAAATCCCTATCCAGTATGTAAGCAGAGCTCAGGCAAGAGGAGGTGTAAACAGAAATCTTATGCAGGGAGCAAGACAGTGGATTCCATTGAAAGTAAATGCTGCCGGTGTAATGCCGATCATCTTTGCGCAGGCATTGATGTTCGTACCTGGCTTATTGACTAAATTCGATGAGTCTAATACTTTTCTTGCAGGTTTCAAGAATGTTTTTAGCTGGCAGTACAATGTATTGTTTGCCCTATTAATTATTATATTCTCATTCTTCTATACTGCGATTACAATTCCGGTAAACCAAATGGCTGATGATTTGAAGAGAAATGGAGGTTTAGTACCGAAAGTAAGACCCGGTAAAGAAACTGCTGATTATTTAGATGATATTTTATCAAAAATTACCTTGCCAGGTGCAATTTTTTTGTCTATCTTTGCAGTCCTTCCGGCAATTGTGCATGGAAGCTTTGTTCAGACAGATGCGTTTGCCCTATTTTTCGGGGGAACATCACTATTGATTATGGTTGGAGTAATTTTAGATACTGTTCAACAGATTAATACTTATCTGCTGAATCATCATTATGATGGCTTAATGCAGTCTAAATTATCAAGAACGACTGGATATTAATTTATGGCGAAACAAAAACATATTGAACAAGATGGCGTGATCGTGGAAGCACTTTCGAACGCCATGTTCCGTGTAGAACTGGAAAATGGGCATATACTTATTGCTCACATCTCCGGTAAAATGAGAATGCATTATATTAAACTTTTACCCGGTGATAAGGTAAAACTAGAAATGTCTCCCTATGATTTAACAAAAGGGAGAATTACATTTAGATATTAAACAAACGCCAAATGGAGTCTTCGGGTTTCCATTTGGCTGTTGTTAAAAAATAAATATTTTCAAATGAAATCGCAGATTCCGTTTGTCAATAAAAAAAAATAAATATTTCAAATGAAAGTTAGAGCATCAATTAAAAAAAGAAGTGCTGATTGCAAAATCGTACGCAGAAAAGGTGTACTATTTGTGATCAACAAGAAAAACCCAAAATTTAAACAAAGACAAGGTTAACATTAAATTATGGCGAGAATTTCAGGTATTGATTTACCAAAAAACAAAAGAGGCGTTATCGGTTTAACTTACATCTACGGAGTTGGAAGAAGTACTTCTTCTGAAATCCTTAAAGCTGCCGGTATCAGCGAAGACAAGAAAGTCAACGAATGGAATGACGATGAATTGGCTGCAATCAGAACTTATATCTCAGAAAACGTAAAAGTAGAAGGAGAGCTTAGATCTGAAGTGCAATTGAACATCAAGAGATTGATGGACATAGGATGCCAACGAGGAATACGTCACAGACTAGGATTACCTTTAAGAGGCCAGAGAACGAAAAACAACTCTAGAACCCGTAAAGGAAAGAGAAAAACTGTTGCTAACAAGAAAAAAGCAAGTAAATAATCGTTAGGAATTATGGCAAAACAAACTAAAGTAGTTAAAAAAAGAAAAGTAAAAGTAGAGGCTATTGGTGAAGCTCACATCCAGGCGTCTTTCAATAATATTATTATTTCTTTGACAAATAAAAACGGAGAAGTAATTTCTTGGGCATCTGCCGGTAAAATGGGATTCAGAGGTTCTAAAAAGAATACTCCTTTCGCTGCTCAAATGGCAGCTGAAAATTGCTCTGCTGTAGCTCACGAAGCTGGTTTAAGAAGAGTAAAGGTGTTTGTAAAAGGTCCTGGTGCAGGTAGAGAGTCTGCAATCAGATCTATTCACAATTCAGGTATTGAAGTTAGTGAAATCATTGATGTGACTCCTATGCCACACAATGGTTGTAGACCACCAAAAAGAAGAAGAGTTTAATTTTTAGAATTTACCCATTATGGCAAGATATATTGGACCTAAAACTAAGATTGCTAGAAAGTTTGGTGCTGCAATCTACGGAGATGATAAAAACTTCGAGAAAAGAAAAAACCAACCGCCAGGACAACACGGTCCTAACAAAAGAAGAGGTGCTAAAAAATCAGAATACGCAGTTCAGTTAGCTGAAAAGCAAAAAGCTAAATATACTTACGGTATTTTAGAAAGACAATTTGCTAACCTATTCGATAAAGCACACAGAAGTAAAGGTGTAACAGGTGAAGTTCTATTACAACTTTGCGAATCTAGATTGGATAACGTAGTATACAGATTAGGTTTTGCTAAAACAAGATCTGCTGGTAGACAATTGGTTTCTCACAGACACATTACTGTGAACGGAGAACTGGTAAATATTCCATCTTATTTGCTTAAAGCCGGTGACGTAATCGCTGTAAGAGAAAAATCTAAATCTCTTGAAGTGGTTTCTGATGCATTAGCTTCTAAAGCAAACTATGAGTGGTTACAATTCAACGATGAGAAAAAAGAAGGTACTTTCGTATCTGCTCCTGAAAGAATCCAGATTCCGGAAGACATCAAGGAACAACTTATCGTCGAACTTTACTCTAAATAATTTTTTAATCAAATTTTTGCTCAACCCAATAATATGGCAATTTTACAATTCATAAAACCCGATAAAGTAATTTTACTTAACTCTGATGAATTTAAAGGTCAATTCGAATTCAGACCATTAGAACCAGGTTTCGGGCTTACAATCGGTAATGCTTTGAGAAGAGTGTTGCTTTCTTCTCTGGAAGGATACGCTATTTCATCTATCAAAATAGAAGGTGTAGAGCACGAATTTTCAACTATTCCAGGAGTAATCGAAGACGTTACCGAAATTATTCTTAACCTTAAGCAGGTAAGATTAAAAGCTGCAGCAGAAGGCCAGGCCAATGAGCAGGTAGTTGCTAAAGTTTCAGGTCAAACGATTATTACTGCTGGAGATTTAGGAAAATCAGTAAACGGATTCGAGGTTCTTAACCCGGATTTAGTGATCTGTAACCTAAATTCTGATGTAACTTTCGAAATTACTTTCAATATAGAAAAAGGGAGAGGCTATGTTCCTTCAGAACAAAATAAATCAAACAATGCACCTGTAGGTACCATTGCTATTGATTCTATTTTCACGCCAATTAAGAAAGTACAATACAGCATTGAAAATTATCGTGTAGAGCAAAAAACAGACTACGAAAAACTTGTATTAGATATAGAAACTGATGGTTCCATCAGTCCTCAAAATGCTTTAACAGAAGCTTCTAAGATATTAATTTATCATTTCATGCTGTTCTCTGATGAGAGAATCACCCTTGAAACAGAAGCTGTAAAAGCATCTATCCAATACGATGAAGAAACGCTTCATACAAGACAACTTCTTAAGTCTAAACTAGCAGATATGGATCTTTCAGTGAGAGCTCTTAACTGCCTGAAGGCTGCTGAAGTGGAAACTCTTGGAGAATTGGTTTCTTACAGTAAGTCTGATTTGATGAAATTCAGAAATTTTGGTAAAAAATCTTTGACAGAACTAGAAGAATTAGTGCATTCAAAAGGTCTTAACTTCGGTTTCGACGTTGCAAAATATAAGTTAGACGCTGATAAATAATTAATAATGAGACACGGTAAAAAATTCAATCACTTAGGAAGAACGGCTTCTCACAGAAGTGCTTTACTTTCTAATATGGCTTGTTCTCTAATTGAGCATAAAAGAATCAACACTACTGTAGCTAAAGCAAAAGCTTTAAGAGTATATGTTGAACCTCTATTAACAAAAGCAAAAGAAGATACTACACACAACAGAAGAATTGTTTTTTCATATCTTCAAAGTAAAGAGGCGGTTACTGAACTATTCAGAACAGTAGCTCCTAAAATCGCTGAAAGAAACGGTGGTTATACAAGAATCATCAAAACAGGTTTCAGACCAGGTGATGCTGCTGACATGGCTCTTATCGAGCTTGTTGATTTCAACGAACTTTACAATCCTAATGCTGAAGAGAAAAAAGCTACGAGAAGAAGCAGAAGAGCTACAACTGCTAAAAAAGCAGAAGCTGTAGTTGCTGAAGCTCCTAAAGTAGAAGAAAAAGTTGAAGAGCCTAAGGCAGAAGCAGCTGACTCTACTGAGGAAAAAACTGAAGAATAATATTTCATTCAGATATACATAAAAACCATCCGGATTCCGGATGGTTTTTTTTATTTTTAATTCACGTTAGCTATTAAACTGTTATCATTTTTATATTCATAACTTTAATGTATAAAACTATAGTGTTAAATTTATATGGCTGATATTTTAAATCAGAATTTGTAATTTTTCAAGAATTGAATGGCTTTTCTGTTTTATTCATGTTTTGATTTTGATTTTTTTGCGTTTTTTTAGATTTTGCGAGACCAAATAATTCAAAAACCAAATATGAAAAATCTAAAAAAGCTTTCGAAAAATGAATTGAAAAATGTGTTAGGAGGTGTAAAAGCCTGTTCCGTAGCGATACAAAAGCCGGATGGATCGTGGGTAACCCATCAAGGTATCTGCGCTTACGTCTATAACACCACTTCTCCCAATGGGGTAACCTATAATGGAACCTACTATTGTAATACAGGAACAGGGAACAATCATGTGATTACATCTAACGGAGGTATAAGCCATTGCAATGATTAAAAAATAAAAATGGGAAAAAATAAAAAAAAGCTATTTCTGTATCTTTTATTTTTATCAGTATTTACCTATTCATGTAATGATAGGAAAACGGTCAGAATTGTTGGAGATATCCCCAATCTTCCTGATGGTACCATGTATTTGTGGAAAGAGACTATGCTTGATAAAATAGATAGTGTAGAAACATCTAAAGGACATTTTGAAATAAATTATGAACTTACGGATGAGCTGCCCATCTACATCGGAATATTTCATTTGGACAAAAAGAATATCCAGAGGGTTATCGACTTTAAAACAAATGTTCCTAAATGGGGATCCGCAACTTTTATGTCAGACCCTTTTATAAAAATACAAGGAAATCTTGAAGAATATATTCCTGTGAACATTGTAACACCTCCTGATGTAATCTTTTCAAACAGCCCCAAAATACAGGCAGGTAATCAAACGGAGGCATTATTTAATACCGGTGATGCGGTTTTTACAAGCAACAGTACAGATAATGTAAATACCATAAAAGAAAAACTTAAAAAATATCCTTATTCCTATCATATCCTTTATAGCATCATTAAAAATAAAACTGTTTTTAACAGCCGGCAGACCGATGATTTCCTTAAACTATTTGACAGCAATATAAAACAAAGTAAGCCCTATAAAGCGCTGGTAGAATATAATAACAAAGCAAAAGAAATTGGTAAAATAAAATTTCCTGTCTTAGAAAACACAGAAGGGAAGAAAGTTAATGTGTTGGATACACACTATAAAAAACACCTTATCATTTTTTGGGCAAGCTGGTGCGGGCCCTGCAGAGAAGAAATACCTCTGCTTAAAGAAGTATATGATAAATATGGAAAAGATATTGAGTTTATTTCAATATCGGTAGACGATGATAATAATGCATGGAAGAAGGCTCTTCTAAAGGAAAAAATGCCCTGGAAACAATTTGTTATCAACGATAAAATCCCGGCCTATAGTGATTTGCAAATTTTACTGAAATTTAATAGGGCAATTCCATATACTGTATTAATTGATAATGATTTGAAAATAATAAAGGCTTCTACAGGGCTTTCCTCAAATGACGAGATACAAAAAATGATAAAAAATTAATTCTTTATTATTCAGTAAATAAAAATGTCCCTCGTTTAGAAGGACAGTATATTATTTAGATCTTCGTTTTCTTCAGCTCAATCACATTGTTCCCCTGCTCAAGGTGAAGACTGTCTCCTTTTACCCTTACCGTCATATCATCTTTTTTATAGATTGTTTCGTCTCCTTTTGTTTCTGTTTTTTTCAGAGTGAAAGTTTTTTTGTTGCTTGTAATGGCGACAGTACTTTCTTTTGGCGTTGTTTCAAAAACTACTTTTACTAAGGTTCCGTCACTTGCTTTATAAACATTATCTTTCTTTTCGGTTTTCTGGCCGTTCACCTCGGTCATTGATGAACCTGTAGTTATAGTATCTATTTTTCCGTTATTATCGACAACTGATGTTTCGGAAGTATCAAATTTCACGACACTTTTATTTCCACTTTCACTTGATTTATTACAGCTGATGACAGTCAATGCAAATATGGTATTCAGTACTAAGAGACTTTTTTTCATGATTTTTTAAGTTTAATGTTGAGCTTGATTTTTATTCTTTACTTTTACAAAAATCATGCTATAATATGAAATCTTTTTGCAAATATTTATACATAATTCTTTTCTTTTTCTCTGTTAATTTAATGTATTCTCAAAAAGGGAATTTCGAAATTAAAGACGGTCATTTTTTATTAAACGGAAAGCCGTTTACAATCTATTCCGGGGAAATGCATTATCCCAGAGTTCCTGCAGAATACTGGAAACACCGGCTGCAGATGATGAAAGCAATGGGCCTGAATACCGTCACAACTTATGTTTTTTGGAATTATCATGAAGAGTCACCCGGGAAATGGAACTTTTCCAGAGAGAAAAATTTAAAAAAGTTTATAAAAACAGCACAGGAAGCAGGTTTATATGTCATCATCCGTCCCGGTCCTTATGTTTGTGCAGAATGGGAATTTGGCGGGTATCCGTGGTGGTTGCAGAAAGATAAAAATTTGGAAATAAGAACAGATAATAATGCTTTTCTCAAACAATGCGAAAATTATATCAACGAGCTGGCAAAACAGGTTATTCCGTTGCAGATTGACAATGGCGGACCGGTTATTATGGTTCAGGCTGAAAATGAATTCGGGTCTTATGTCGCTCAACGCAAAGATATTTCATTAGAGCAGCACAAAAAATACAGCCATAAAATAAAAGACCTTCTTGTAAAATCAGGAATTACAGTTCCGTTTTTCACTTCGGACGGAAGCTGGCTTTTTAAAGAAGGTTCCATTGAAGGTGCTTTGCCGACGGCAAACGGGGAAGGAGATATTGATAACCTTAAGAAAAAGATCAATGAATTTAATAACGGAAAAGGCCCGTATATGGTTGCAGAATATTATCCGGGCTGGCTTGATCACTGGGCAGAGCCATTTGTAAAAGTTTCAACGAAAGATGTTGTAAAGCAAACGGAACTGTATATTAAAAATGGAATTTCATTTAATTATTATATGATCCACGGAGGAACGAATTTCGGTTTTACAAGCGGTGCCAATTATGATAAAGACCATGATATTCAGCCGGATCTTACAAGTTATGATTATGATGCGCCGATCAATGAAGCTGGCTGGGCGACTCCGAAATTTAATGCATTAAGAGATATTTTTCAGAAAATTAATCAGCAACGACTTCCGGAAGTTCCGGAACCGGTGAAGGTGATTACCATTCCTGAAATTAAATTCACAAAAATAAATTCACTGTTTGATGTTATTCAACAGCAAAAACCGGTTGTTAATAATCAGCCTCAGACGTTTGAGGAACTCAATATCGGCAATGGATACGTATTGTACAGACGGACATTTGACAAAGATCAGAAAGGAAAACTTGAAATAAAAGGCCTGAGAGATTATGCGAATGTCTATGTTAATGAAAGCTGGCGGGGAGAATTAAACAGGGTTAATAAAAAATATGATCTCGATATTGAAATCAAAGCCGGAGACAAACTGGAAATATTAGTTGAAAATATGGGAAGAATCAACTACGGAGCTGAAATTGTTCATAATTTAAAAGGAATTATCAGTCCGGTAACCATTAACGGAAATGAAGTTTCCGGAAGCTGGGAAATGTTTCCTTTACCTTTCAATCAGTTTCCAAAGCACGATTACCTGCAAAAAGATATCGCGAATAATTCCCCGGTAATAAGTGAAGCTGAATTTAAACTTGATGAAACCGGAGATACTTTTCTCGATATGCGGAAATTCGGGAAAGGAATTGTTTTTATAAACGGGAGAAATATCGGAAGGTATTGGAGCAAAGCCGGGCCGCAGCAAACCTTATATGTTCCGGGAGTATGGCTGAAGAAAGGGAAAAATGTTATTCAGGTTTTTGAACAGATCTTTGAAGGCAACCGTTCCATAAGCAGTATCGATCACCCGATTTTGGATCAGCTTGTGAAATAGCTGAAACTTTTTATTAGTGAAAATTATTATTAATTGAATGTTACGATTAATTAATTGAAAATTCTAATGTAAAATATTGTTTTTAAGATGATAAAATAGTTAAATTTAATAAAACTAAAAACGAAACCATAACCGCGAACTCAAACTTTAAAATTACACAAAGGTGTAATTGATTCTGCTTTGTTTTCTGTTGAAATTTGTCACAAACAAAAAAGAACATGAGCATTTCCATAGCCATAGTAGAAGACGAAAGAAACTACAACAACGCGTTGAAGAAAGTGATCAATTACCAAAGTGATATGAAGGTAGTTGCTCAGTTTTTCGATGGAAATGATGCCCTGAACAATCTTGCCGATATTTCTCCGGACGTTGTGATGATGGACATCCAGTTACAGGATATTCTCGGAATCGAAATCATAGAAAAGTTACGGAAAGATATGCCCGATACACAGTTTATCATGTGTACCAGCTTTGAAGATGATGAAAAGATTTTCAATTCTTTAAAAGCCGGAGCAATGGGCTATCTCATCAAAGGAGAAAGCATGGATAAAATTCTTTCCTCGATCCGTGATGTTTACAATGGTGGCGCCCCGATGAGCCATTCTATTGCCAGAAGGGTTCTTACTCATTTCGAAAAGAAAAGCTCAGATGTCAAAGGCTTCGATGAACTTACCAACCGGGAAAAGGAAATTCTGGAACTTCTCGCTCAGGGTCTTTTATACAAAGAAATTGCCGATAAAAAGTTTATCAGCATGGATACCGTAAAAAAACATGTCGGCAATATCTACAGAAAACTTCACGTCAACAATAAAGTAGAAGCAATAAACAAATTTAACCAATTTAAAAACTAAGAAACCATGGAAACATTAGAAAAGAGAAGATCCATTATTGATCATATATTTGAGGATCTTGGCAATTTAAAAAAAGAGGACTTAATGGCAATTGCTAATTTTAGTGCATCATTATCAAAAATTATTTCTAAAGATAAACAAACTGATGAGGATGCTCTTTATTTATTAAAGTTCTTTAAGCAAGAAGATCCTATACCTGCGGACGAAGGACAAGCAGCAATTAATCTATATAATGAGCAAAAATTTGGATATCTACAGAAAAGGTTTAAAATACTCCCAGATTTGGTTGACTTTTTATTACAAGAAAAGAATGATAAAATTGATATTTTTTTAGTAGAACGTAAACGAGAAGATGATATACCATGTTTAGATATTGCTTATAAAAATAGTGCCAATGGAGAATATTACTACGTGGATAATGTAAGAGGGGGAGTTATTATGACTGATTTTACGAATGCACAAAATACTTTTGAAAACAACTGTAAAAAGAAGTTAGATATAGGACAAAATCCTAATAAATATACCTGCCCAACAAAAATAATGATAGATAAATCTCATTTTGTTGAATTTAAAAAATTCGAAGTTGGAAAAAGTAATCCAAAAATACATTTAACTACAGGGATTAATTTGGACAAAACTCAAAATGATTTTTTTAAAAGAGTGACTTTGGTTATGAATTTTGGACAAGAGAAAGATGGGATACATCATCCTGATATGAATTATTATTTTGATACTTATCATCTTTGCCCACCAGGAACATGCTAATAATATGATACAAGATTTTTTATATTATTTTTTATTAATAATTTGTCTTACTGTTTCATTTTATAATGGAAGAGCAAGGCAAAATTATTTTTGGTTATATTTTCTAATGGTACTGTTTTATGAAATATTGTTTCATTATAGATTAATTGATGTTAAAATTTATGCGACATCTCCAATAATATACTCTTTGTTTTTTATAAATGTTTATCTCAAAGAATTTTGTAATAAAAAATATTGGATTAGACTTCTATCTAATGGTATAATAATTATTTTGGGAATATATTTATATCCAAATGAAGAAGCCTATTCAATTAACCTAGGTATTATGATGGCTTTTACATTTATATTATGTGGTTTAGCTTGGTTATTTTATGAGTTTCAAAATAGCAGTCAAATTCATATAATAACTAAGCAATTCTTTTGGGTAACCATATCATTGTTACTTTGGGCTATTTTTTTTCTATTTAGATTAGTTCCGATGTATTTATTTGAAAAAACTGATGATGAGTTTCTTGGTAACCTCAATAAGATATTTCAGTTTGCAACAATAATATCATATATAATATTTTTAAAAGGGCTTTTATGTAAGATATGAAAACGTTACCTGAAGAAATAAAGCAAACATATATTATGGCTATGATTGTGATGGTATTTTTTGTGGCCTTCATCATTTTCGTTGTATTAATGTACAACAGAAAACAGCTCCTCTACCTCAAAGAAAAGCAGCTCAAAGAAGCAGAATATCAAAACCAGCTTCTCCAAAAAGAGCTTGAAAAACAAAAATCCATAGAGAAAGAAAGAGAGCGTATTTCACATGATATGCACGATGATCTCGGAGCCGGAATTTCTGCACTCAAACTTCAGGCAGAATTTTTAAAGCAGAAAGCAGAAGATGATGACCTTCAGAATGATATTGATGAACTGCTAAAAACTTCCGAAGAAATGAATCTCTCCATGCGGGAAATGCTCTGGAGCTTAAATTCAGGAAATGATACCCTGGGAAGTTTTATAGATTATGCGATCCTATACACTGAGAACTTTTTAAAAAGAACGAAAATAAAGCCCTGGTTTGAAAGCATAGATATTATATCAGACACTCCAATTTCTACAGAGCTAAGACGGAATATGTTTCTGTGCCTGAAAGAGGCTGTCAATAATACCTATAAACACAGTCAGGCTAATACACTGAAGCTTTCATTTTCTCAGAAAGGAAATCTGTTTTTAATGGAAATTACAGATGATGGAATTGGTATTGACAAAGAAAAGCCCGCAGGAAATGGCCTCAGAAATATGAACCGGAGAATGGAGGAATTAGGCGGTGGATGTGAGACATTATCTTCTGAAAAAGGTACCCATATTATTTTCAGAAAGATCCTGTAAATCAGTAAAAGCAATATATAAAACAGCATCATTTTAATGGTTTGTTTGAGAATCACCCGTTTGTGTAATTGACAGGAAACCGCTTTATCATCAACTTTGGTATAGAAAAACTAATAACCATTTTAAAATTTATTAATCATTAAATAACTATACCATGAACACAGAAGAATCAATCAAAAAACTGACAGAAGAATTTGACGCGGAGCTAAAACAGCTTACCAACGAAATTTCCAAAGAAGTCTCTTCTATCGGTGAAGACAGCGAAGTCCTTCAGGATAACAAAACCCTGTTTAAAATTAAGAATGGTAATTATCAGTACAATTTTGAATGGAAAAAAGTCATCTTCAATGTTCCGATACCACAGTTTACGATGAAAAGCCAGAAATGGTCTTTCGATATTCCTGAAGTAACGATGAAGCTTAAAGAAATATGCTTCGACTGGCCTAAAACCAAAATGACAGATAAAAAAGTGGGTGAAAAACCGGAAGTAACGTGTGGCTGGAAAATGAAAAAGATAGGCTTTATCAAAACAAAAGTATGGCAGTGTACTACAAAAATGACCCCGATTATTATTTCTGTCCCGGAAGTAACGATGGAAACCAAATGCATGTCGACCAAAATTCCGGAAGTAGTAATGAAAACAAAGGAAATTATCATAAATATTCCTGAAGTAACGGTGGAAATGAAAGAAGTTTCATTCAATACTTTAATCATAACGAGCATTGATTATGCAGAATCAGAAGAAAATATTGAAAACAGCAACGAAAAAATTACTCAGATTCAACAGAAAATTAATGAATTGACTCTTGGCTATGAAGGGAAAATGAAATATTTGCAGATCAGCCTTGTCAATGAACAGTTTGATAAAGCACAAACCGAAATCCTGGGAAGCATTGATGCCGACAAAAAAAATCTGGAAAAAGCAATTGAAGATTCCAAGAATACAATCAGTGAACTAAAAAATAATGGTGCTGCAGAACAGCTGAAAATCGAAGAAGATAAACTGAATAAATTGATTGCAGACCTGAATAAAATACTTTCTCCTTTCGAGCAGGTACTCAAAGAGCTTAATGAGCAAAGACGGATAGCACTCGAAAACATTGAAATGGCAGAAGCAGAAGTATAACCATTAAATCAGTTGCCATGAAAGAAGAAATTTATATCATAATGGCCATCATCGTTCTGTGTGGAATAATAGGTGGCGTCGGAAGTTCATTAAAAGAAATGAGAGAAAACGGCGGCAGGTTCCTGCTTAGAAATATTATGTTTGGGATTTTGGCTTCAATCACTGTGCCTCTTTTCCTGAATCTGGTTTCCAGTGATATTCTGAAAATAATTTTAGATCCGAAGAAAAAAGATGAAGTTGATGACCTTAATTATTTCATTTTTGCAGGATTTTGTATTGTTGCCGCCTACTCTTCAATACAGTATCTTAATATCATTTCAAGCAGAGTGGTCCAGAATTTAAAGGAAGACTATGCTGCCCTGAAAGTGGAAAGTAAAAAAATGAAAGAAGAAGTGGAACGTATTAATGATGTTCAGAAAACTACTTTAGTCTATGATGAAACCATAGAATTGAATAAATTGGAAAAGTCTGCAATTATTAAAGATGATGAAACGCAGGAAGTTATGAAGGAAATTTATAACCCCGAAAAAAAATTCACCCCGGTTGAAAAAATACTGAATAATGTAACCTCTATCGAAAACGAAAAGATTGAAAAAAAGATAGAGGAGCTGAAAGGAAAAAATATTCTTAAAGAGATCCAGTTTGGTGACGGAACGAGAGCTGTTGCCTTATCAGAAGGAGTGGAAGATTTTATGGTAAACGGAAAATAAACTCTGAATATATTTCTCAATTCTCCAAATTGTAAAAAGTTTGGAGAATTTTCATTCTGAAATTTCCAAATTATCATCACATCAAAATTAACTTAAATTTAACTCAGGATAAACGTATAAATTGGCTCTGTAGTGCTTCCAAAAGTTAAAAATTCATTAAATTTGTCTAAACTATAAAAAAAGAACAATGAGTTACATTTCTTACATAGAAGCGAGACAAATTTTGGATTCAAGAGGGAATCCTACAGTTGAAGTAGATGTATTCACGGAGAGTGGTGCGATGGGTCGTGCTGCGGTACCTTCCGGAGCATCTACAGGAGAACATGAAGCAGTAGAATTACGTGACGGTGGTTCGGAATATATGGGGAAAGGCGTTCTTAAAGCTGTTGAGAATGTAAGAGAAGTGATTGCACCAGAATTGGTGGGTCTTCCCGTATTTGATCAGAACCTTTTAGATCAGATCATGATCGATCTTGACGGAAGCAACAACAAAGGAAATCTTGGCGCAAATGCCATTCTTGGGGTTTCATTGGCAGCAGCAAAAGCAGCAGCAAATGAATTGAAAATGCCTTTATACAAATATGTTGGTGGGGTGAATGCCAACACACTTCCGGTTCCTATGATGAACGTAATCAACGGTGGTTCTCACTCAGATGCACCTATCGCGTTTCAGGAATTTATGATTATGCCGGTAAAAGCAGATTCTTTCTCTCATGCATTAAGAAAAGGAACTGAAATTTTTCATAATTTAAAATCTATTCTTCATTCAAGAGGTTTGTCTACAGCAGTAGGAGATGAAGGAGGTTTTGCTCCTACTTTCAAAGGAACGGAAGATGCATTGGATACATTGCTTCAGGCGATTGAAAAAGCTGGTTACAAGCCGGGTGACGATATTATGTTGGCATTAGACTGTGCCGCTTCGGAATTCTATAAAGACGGAGTTTACGATTATAGAAAATTCCAGACTCCGGATTCTGCACAATTCACGAGCAGTGAGCAGGTTTCTTACCTTGCAGAACTGGCCGCTAAATATCCTATTATCTCTATCGAAGACGGGATGCAGGAAAACGATTGGGAAGGATGGAAAATGCTGACAGACAAAATCGGTGACAGAGTACAATTGGTAGGTGACGATTTATTCGTAACCAATGTTGAAAGACTGGCAAGAGGAGTGAAAGAAGGAATTGCCAATTCAATCCTGGTAAAAGTAAACCAGATCGGCTCACTTTCTGAAACAATGGCTGCAGTACAAATGGCACAGCACAACAAATTTACATCAGTAATGTCTCACAGATCAGGAGAAACAGAAGACTCCACAATTGCTGATCTTGCAGTAGCAATGAATTGCGGACAGATCAAAACAGGTTCTGCTTCAAGATCAGACAGAATGGCGAAATACAACCAGCTGTTGAGAATCGAAGAAGCTCTTGGTGAGACTGCAATTTTCCCAGGATTAGAAGCATTTAAAATTAAAAGATAATTGAATTTATAAATAACGACAAGCGATAATTTTTTGCTTGCGTATTTTGTAATAAGTAGTATATTTAGAAAAAAAATAAATAATGTCAGACAACAAAGTAATATTGAATTACGATGGTAATTCATATGAATATCCTATCGTGGACAGTACTATCGGAGACAGAGGGATAGATATTTCAAAACTAAGAGACCAGACAGGTTTAATCACGTTAGATTTAGGTTACAAAAACACAGGAGCTACCATTAGCGACATCACTTACTTAGACGGAGATAAAGGAGAATTGTTCTACAGAGGTTATCCAATCGAGCAGATTGCTGAAAAATCTAACTTCACTGAAGTAATGTATCTTTTATTACATGGAGAATTACCTACTCAGGATCAGTTTACATCATTCGACAGCAACATTAAAAAATATAACTTCATCGCAGACGAAATGAAAAAAATCATTGATGTTTTTCCTCGTTCTGCTCACCCTATGGGAGTTTTATCTTCTTTAACTTCTGCTTTGACAGCTTTCAACCCGAAAGCAGTTAACGTAAACTCTAAAGAAGAAATGGATCATGCAGCAGAGCTGATGATCGCTAAGTTCTCTCACCTTTGTGCATGGACTTACAGAAAAACTCAGGGCTTACCATTAAATCACGGTGATAACAACCTGAACTACGTAGAAAACTTCTACAAAATGGCATTCAGATTACCAAATGCTGATTTCGAAATCGATCCGGTAGTTGTAAATGCTTTAGATAAATTATTAATCCTTCACGCAGATCACGAACAAAACTGTTCTACTTCTACAGTAAGAATGGTAGGTTCTGCTCACACAGGTCTTTTCGCTTCTATTTCTGCAGGGGTATCTGCACTTTGGGGACCACTTCACGGTGGTGCTAACCAGGCTGTAATCGAAATGCTTGAATTGATCGAAAAAGATGGGGGTGATGTATCTAAATATGTTGCTAAAGCTAAAGATAAAGCAGATAACTTCCGTCTAATGGGATTCGGCCACAGAGTTTACAAAAACTTCGACCCAAGAGCAAAAATTATCAAGAAAGCTGCTGACGATATCCTTACAGCATTAGGTATTCAGGATAAAGCTCTTGACATTGCAATGCAGTTGGAAAGAGTAGCGCTTGAAGATGAGTATTTCGTAGAAAGAAAATTATATCCGAACGTAGATTTCTACTCAGGAATCATTTACAGAGCGTTAGGAATTCCTACAGAAATGTTTACGGTAATGTTTGCATTAGGAAGACTTCCTGGATGGATTTCTCAATGGAAAGAAATGAGATTAAAAGGAGATCCGATCGGAAGACCAAGACAGGTTTACCAAGGAGCTCAGGAAAGAAACTATATCGATATTGCTAACAGATAATATTGATTTCAGATACAAAAAATCCCAAAGTGAAAACTTTGGGATTTTTTTGTGGTTGATATTTAATGGTGATCATTAAAGCTGAAATCGAAATATTTTAATCTGAAAATATACAGATCAGAAATAATGATTTCTTTTTTAATATTTTATAAAAATTTTGGAAAATCGAATGTAATAATTTGATTAAATTTACCTTGTAAAAAATTAATACACAATGACTTTCGGGGAACAGATGTTATTTTTCTTTAGTGCAGTCGGTGCCTTTAACGGGCTTCTGTTGGGAATATATTTGTTATTCATTAAGAAGGCCAGATATCTTCCGGATTTTTTCCTTGGGTTACTTTTGCTGATGCTCAGTCTCAGAGTAGGAATTTCTGTGTGCATTTATTTTTATCCCGATTGGCCGGACATCATTCCTCATTTAGGATTGTCGGCGTTGTTTTTTACGGGGCCTGCCTTGTATTATTATATAAAATCATCATTTTTGCCGGAGCAGTTTAATATTAAAAACTGCAGGAATACTTTTGGAATTCTCACTGCCATTCTTGGTGTTGCGGGTCTGTTATATATGGTTTATCCCAATACGGGAGAACGGTACTTCGGAACTTTTATTTATACGGAATGGACGGTTTTTGTCTTCCTTTCGGTGTATCAGTATTATCTATTGTCCGGGAAATATCAAAAGAATCCCAACCAGTTTATTCTCCCTGTTTTATTGAGCAATGTAATTATTTTTCTTACCTACCAGCTGATATCTACAGGCTGGGTTCAGATATATTGTGCAGGAGGAAGCCTTGTATTTTCATTTGTTTTATATGCTAATTTTCTGATCTTATTCAATCATAAATCTCAGGCGGCAGCGATAAAAGAGGCGAACAAATATTCCAACAAGAAAATATCCGATGAAAAGGCAGACAGCTTTGTCTCTAAATTGGAAAGGCTCATGGAAAGCGAAGAACTGTATAAAAATCCAAACCTGAAATTATCTGATCTGGCCACAAAAATGAATATCTCCGCCCATCAGCTTTCCCAGTTGCTGAATGATAACCTAGGGAAAAGTTTTTCCACTTACATTAATGAATACAGGATTGAGGAAGCCTGTGAAAAAATTGAAAACGGAACCTATCTGAAGATTGAAGAAATAGGTTATGAAGTAGGATTCAATTCCAAATCTACTTTTTTCTCGACATTTAAGAAAATAAAAAATACTACGCCGTTGTTATATAAACAGTCGCAAACCTCTTCCCAGCCGATATTGGAGAGTTTTAATTTATAATTCAGTACTTCGGAATTTAAACTTCAAAACCCCATTTCCGTCCTTCTCCGGTACTTTTGATTTCATAAAATATAAACTTTATGAAGATCAGATTCTGGGGCACATTTACCTTCATTGTATTATCTTTTTTTGTAAATGCTCAGCAAACTTTAAATGGGAAAGTTATAGACACGGAAACCGGAAAAGGAATTTATCAGGCGGAAATTTCTGTATTTAAAACATCTGACAGCTTACTTCTGCAAAGAAAATATTCGGATTCATCAGGAATATTTCAATTGGAGACTGTAGCTGCTGACTCTTATATTTTTATCCGTAAAGTAAATTATGAGTCTCAGAAATTACCTAATGCCGATCAGAATTTACTGATTGAGCTAAAGCCTTCAATAAAAACCATTTCTGAAATTGTCCTGCAGGCTTCCCCCAAGAATTTGAAATTAAATGATGGGAATCTGGTGATGAGTGTGGCCAATAATAAAGATTTTAAAGGCTCTGCAAATATTCTTGAAGTTCTCAGAAAAACTCCGGGAGTTACGGTAGATCAGGAAGACGGGATTTTTGTAGGCGGAAGAATCAGCCCTGCGATTTTTATTAACGGAAAACAAATATTGATGAGCAGCCAGGAGCTTCAGGCTTATTTAAGATCTCTGTCACCGGAAATGGTTGAATCCATTGAAGTCAACTCCAATCCTTCTTCAAAATTTGATGCTGAATTCAAAGGGATTATTGATATCAGGCTGAAAAAGAACAATATTCTCGGATGGAGAGGAAGTTATATGGGAAATGTTTCTGTCAATCGGTTTAACTACCGGGAAAATACGCTCAATCTTTCTTATAATACCTCAAAAATAGCCTATCAGATTCAATTGGGCTATAATGACGGAATTTCTACCTATCGTTATAATGCCTTACAATATTTAGCCAATACGAATGTAATGAGAACCAATACCTATCAGAAAGATGAAGGAAAGGTTTATAATCTTCAGGCAGGAATTGATTACCGGCTGAATGATAAAAGCAGGTTCGGGCTAAGTCTTAGAGGGAATTTCAGAGAAAACGACCGGATGCGTCTGGGATCTTTACATACAGTCAACAAAGATCAGACCCAGCTTGTCTTTAATACACAAAGTGAAAACCCTACTGATTACAACCAAAGTAATTACGGAATCACGGCTGATTATTCATTTCAGTATAAAAATTTTAGGTTAAATGCCTTGGGAAATTACCTCTCGGTTGAAAATAAGCAGAAAGATGATTTTATCAATAAAGATGTGCCTTCTTCACAGCTTTTATCCTACTGGAAATCTGATTTAACCAATGCGATCCATATTTATGCAGGCCAGATTGATGCCGTTCAGAAAATAGGAAATGCGAATTTTGAAGCCGGAATTAAATTGAGCAGCTCAAATACCGGTAATAACATCAGATATGATACTTTATCGGTGAATAATCAATTTGTTTTTGATCCGGGAAGGAGCAATGTATTTAAATACAGGGAGAAGGTGTTGGCCGGATATATCGCGTACAGTCAGAAGATCAACAAATTTCAGATTAATGCAGGTTTAAGATTTGAAAATACACAAAGCATATCCAATGCCGTGACGGTAGATTCTGTGGTATCCAGGAATTATCTTAAATGGCTTCCGTCTTTCAGTATCAATTATACAATGAATCAATCAAATGAATTTTCAGTTTCGTACAGCAGGAAAATTACCAGGCCTGCCTTTTCACAGCTTAATCCCTTCAGGTTTTATTTCAGCCCGCTCAATTACTGGATCGGAAATCCATACCTGCAGCCCTCTTTTACCAATCAGATTAAAGCTACGTATCGTTATAAAAACTGGATAACAAGTTTTACGATCGGAAAAGAAACGGATGTAATGGTACGTTACCCCTTGTATAACCCCCAGACTAATGTTCTTGAATATCTGGGAACTAATCTGCCTTATCGTAAATTTGCAGCCTTAGAGACAAGTTTTCCTGTTAAAATTTCAAAATGGTGGAATATAACCGGCCAGCTGACAGGTTATTACAATGATGAATACAGACCTTATCTGGATGAGGTTTTTGCTCTGAAAATATATAATTATGAAGTGAGGCTGACTCAGGTTTTTTCACTGCCGTTCGGGATTACAGCTAATCTTTATACCAATTATGAATCAAGGACGGGAAACAGTTTGTACATCATAAAACCACGATATACCGTTGACGTTTCCCTGCAAAAAGCATGGTTTGATAATACATTAAATACAAAAATCAGCTACAGTAATATCTTTGATTCTTATGATCAGCGATTGGAATTCAGGCATAAACAGATCATGGATAACCGTTTTACCCATTGGTGGGACAGCAGGAGATTACTACTGTCGGTAAATTACAATTTCGGAAATTCAAAATACCAGGCAAAAGAAATACGGAAGTCAGAAGAAGAAAACAGAACGCGATAATTTGAAAGTTGGTGGTTTAAAATTTAGAGTTTAAGGTTGAGTTCCAAAATCCAAGATTTAAAATTTCAGAATTCTACAACCCTAAACTCTAAGTTTTAGCTGTTAAGGACATTGGCATCTGTCACAAGTGTACAAAGTACATACCCCTGTTTCATAATCCCATTCACAGCAGCGTCTTGATGCAGGTGGAGCACCGCCTAAAATTGATTTTTGTTGATCTCGTCCTAGTTTTTGCGCATTTTTTAGCGCCGGATTTTTCTTGTTCATGATTTTGATTTTTTGGTGTTAATAATTTAGTTTTTAATTTCCATTGAAATTATATCACTAAGATATGAATATTTTTCTTCTCATGGATATGATTTTTAATTCGAATGTAGATGGTAAACAGTAAGTTGTAGATTTTTTAACTGAATGATGAATGTTTTGAATGTATTAATGGGTATTGTATTTAAAAAGATTTTCTAAGATGAAGATAATTCACGGCATAAAACAAATTCAAAAGTTTTCCAGATAGAGACCTTTACTTATATTTGTATAATGCATAAATCTTTATGAAACTAAATATTAAAAACGAAACAGGAAGGTTAAAATCAGTTGTTCTCGGCCAGCCTAATTCAATGGGACCGGTTCCCACTCTCGAGGAAAGCTATGATGCCAAGTCCTATTATTCAATAGAACACAATATGTATCCTAAAGAAGAGGATATTATCAATGAAATGAATGCTTTTGAAGCAGTATTGAATAAATATGATGTAGAGGTTTTGCGCCCGAGTATTATCAAAGACTACAATCAGGTTTTTGCAAGAGATGTGGCTTTTGTTATTGATGATAAAATGATTATCTCAAATGTGATCGCAGACAGAGCCGATGAGCAGGAAGCCTATAAAAAGGTATTTGAAAAAGTAGCCTGGAGAAAAATTATCAATCTCCCGGAAACTGCCCATATCGAAGGTGGAGATGTTATCGTCTGGGATGATTTCCTTTTCATCGGAACATGCTTCAGCGAAGACTACAGAAATTATAAAACAGCCAGAACCAACGAATACGCTATCGAAATTCTGAAAGAATATTTTCCTAAAAAAAGAATTATTGACCTGGAGCTGAAGAAAAATGATAAAATTCCTTTTGAAGGGATTCTGCATTTGGATTGTACCTTCAACCCGATCGGAAAAGATAAATGTATTATCTACAAAAACGGTTTTGTAGATGAAAGTGATTACCGTTTGATCATTGATATTTTCGGGGAAGAAAACTGCTTCCATGTAACAGACGAAGAAATGTTTGAAATGTTCCCGAATATCTTCTCCATATCTCCTGAAATCATAGTTTCAGACAAATCATTCACAAGAATGAACAATCATTTCAGAAGTGAGTGGGGAATGACCGTAGAAGAAATTCCTTACCGTGAGATTTCTAAAATGGGCGGTTTATTAAGATGTTCTACAATGCCTTTAGTACGCGAGTAGAAGTGTTGATAAGAGAATTTTTAATCTTTAAATCAAAAAAATGCAAACAACAGATACCGTTTTAATGATAGAGCCGATTGCTTTCGGTTACAATGCGGAAACCGCAAAAAATAATTACTTTCAGGTTGAACAGAAAGGTTCAGATATTCAGTCTAAAGCATTGGCTGAATTCAACACCTTTGTTGGAAAACTGAGAAGCAAAGGAATTAATGTGATTACCATTAAAGATACATTAGATCCTCACACTCCGGATTCTATTTTTCCGAATAACTGGGTAAGCTTCCATAAAGACGGGAAGGTGGTTTTATATCCGATGTTCGCCTCAAACAGAAGAGTGGAAAGAAGAGAAGACATTATTGAAACGATCAAAAACCAGGGATTTGACGTCGCCGAAATTGATGACTGGTCTTTGTCTGAAATACAGGGACATTTTCTGGAAGGAACAGGAAGTATGATCTTTGACCATGATCATAAAATTGCTTATGGTTCAGTTTCTTTAAGGCTTGATGAGCAGCTGTTCAGGGATTTCTGCGCAAAATATGGCTTTGAACCGGTTGTTTTCCATTCTTTTCAGACGGTAGGATCAGAAAGGCTTCCGATTTATCATACCAACGTTATGATGTGTGTGGCGGATAAGTTTGTGGTGATCTGTTTAGACTGTATCGATGATGAACTGGAAAGAAGCAAGGTAATTGAAACCATTAAAAATTCTGGAAAAGAAATTATCGAAATTTCCGAAGAGCAAATGCAGCAGTTTGCCGGCAATATGCTTCAGGTACAGAATAAAGAAGGTGAAAAATTCCTGATCATGAGCGAAACAGCTTATCAATCTTTAACTCAGGAGCAAATTTCAAATATTGAAAAATACTGCGAAATCATTTATTCCGACCTTAATACGATTGAAGTAAATGGAGGAGGAAGCGCACGTTGTATGCTGGCTGAGGTTTTCCTGCCTAGAAAATAAATAGTAAACTATTATCAGGATGAAATATAAATGCTTATGAAATCGAAAATCATGCTATTGATGGCGTTATTGCCATTCTGTTTTAACGCCCAGCAAAAAACATTTTGCAACCCTATCAACATCGACTATGGGTATACGCCGTTCAAAACTTTTTCAAAACAGGGAAAACACCGAGCTACGGCAGATCCGGTGATCGTTAATTTTAAAAACAAACTCTTTCTCTTTTCAACCAATCAGGAAGGATACTGGTATAGCGACGATATGCTGGACTGGAAATTTGTAAAAAGAAAATTCCTCAGAGACAACAAATATCAGCATGACCTGAATGCGCCGGCAGTCTGGGCAATGAAGGATACGTTGTATGTTTTCGGTTCTACCTGGGAACAGGATTTCCCAATCTGGAAAAGTACAAATCCTACCAAAGACGACTGGAAAATTGCAGTGGATACTTTGAAAGTAGGAGCTTGGGATCCGGCTTTCCATTACGATGAAGACAAAAATAAACTCTACCTGTATTGGGGATCCAGCAATGAATGGCCTCTTTTGGGAACTGAAGTTAAAGTGAAAACACTTCAGTCTGAAGGTTTTGTAAAGCCGATCATCAAATTAAAACCGGAAGACCACGGTTGGGAAAGATTCGGGGAATATAATGATAATGTCTTCCTTCAGCCGTTTGTAGAAGGAGCGTGGATGACCAAGCATAACGGGAAATATTATATGCAGTACGGAGCTCCCGCAACGGAATTCAGTGGATATTCCGATGGCGTATATGTAAGCAATAATCCGCTGGAAGGCTTCGAATATCAGCAGCATAATCCGTTTTCCTATAAACCCGGAGGCTTTGCAAGAGGAGCCGGACATGGGGCAACCTTTGAAGATAATTACAAAAACTGGTGGCATATTTCAACGATTTTTATTTCCACAAAAAATAATTTTGAAAGAAGGCTGGGAATCTGGCCTGCAGGCTTTGATAAAGATGATGTGATGTACTGCAACACGGCGTATGGAGATTATCCTACTTATCTTCCACAATATGCCCAGGGAAAGGATTTCTCAA
Organism: Chryseobacterium tongliaonense; assembly: GCF_041224435.1. Classification (NCBI taxonomy): domain Bacteria; kingdom Pseudomonadati; phylum Bacteroidota; class Flavobacteriia; order Flavobacteriales; family Weeksellaceae; genus Chryseobacterium; species Chryseobacterium tongliaonense. The sequence goes on from NZ_JBGFFD010000001.1 coordinate 766,706, forward strand.
AAGGTCTTTTTGCAGGATGGATGTTACTGAACTATAATAAGCCGGTTCAGGTTTCATCCACTTTAGGAGGATATCATTCGAATTACGCTGTAGATGAAGATATTAAAACCTATTGGAGTGCTAAGACCGGAAATTCAGGAGAATGGTTTCAAACAGATCTGGGAGAAGTTTCCACCATCAATGCTATTCAGATCAACTATGCGGATCAGGATGTAGAATTCTTAGGGAAAACTTTAGGAAAAATGCATCAGTATAAAATCTACGGTTCAAATGACGGCAAAAAATGGACTGTCATTGTAGATAAAAGTAAAAATACCAAAGATGTTCCACATGATTATGTAGAACTTGAAAAACCGGCAAAAGCAAGATTCCTGAAAATGGAAAACCTGAAAATGCCGACAGGAAAATTTGCACTGAGCGGTTTCAGGGTATTCGGAAAAGGAGAAGGGGTGAAGCCTACGAAAGTTCAGAACTTTGTTCCGCTGAGAGCCGATCCTAAAAAATATGGGGAAAGAAGAAGTATCTGGATGAAATGGCAGCAAAACCAGGATGCCGACGGTTATGTCATCTATTGGGGCAAATCTCCGGATAAAATGTATGGAAACATGATGGTGTATGGTAAAAACGAATATTTCTTTACCGGAGCTGACAGAACAGACGCCTATTACTTTCAGATTGAAGCTTTTAATGCCAACGGAATCTCGGAACGAACAGAAATTGTAAAATCAGAATAATATTTTAAAACGCTTTGAAATTTTCAGAGCGTTTTATTTTATTCCAAAAATAGAAAAACCCACCACAAAATGCAGTGAGTTTTACATAAAAAATGATTAAATATGAAGAAATGATAAATGTTATTTTGTTCTGTTTTTGATGTCGTCTGAGGCTGCTTCGATATCTCTTATTTTTTTCACCTTCTGATTCCCGAAGTTATACGTAATGCTTAGTGTCATGCCTCTTCTGTATTGGTCGTTTCTCACGAAGTTATAGTTTCCGCTGGCCTGATAATCTTCAATTTCTATGATATTCGTTCTTAAAACATCATTGACATTAAGGGCAAATGTCCAGTCATTCCAGTTTTTCTTGATGCTCAGGTCTAAGCTCATCAGGTTTTTCAGCATCCCAAGTTCGATCTGTTGCTTGTCTACATAGAAATAATTAATTCCCAAAAACCATGTTTTCTTTTTATCCAGTCTGATGGTATTGTTGGTCTGAATGATTAAGCTTGTAGATTTTGTATTGTTGACATAAGTATCAAATACTTGTCCTGTCGTAGGATCGGTATTCAAAGTTCCGTCATTAATGTTGTGCTGAACTCCGATATTGAAATTGGTTGTCAGGTATTGTTTGAAAAATGACTTCTGAACTCCAACCATTGCAGACATTTCCTGTTTCGTTCCAAAATTGGTTCTGATGTATGCCAGCTGCTGATATTCAACATTGTTTTCTACGATCTTTCTCTGTAAAGGAACCTGTGTGATCACATCTTTAAATAATGAATGGTTCAATATCAGGAAGTAAGAATTCTTGTACATATAGGTCAGTTCCTGGTTATAAGTTGAAGATGCCTTTACAAACGGGTTGTTTTGCGTATAATTAAATTCCGTAATGATATTTCTTACAGGATTCAGCTCCCAGAAACTAGGCCTTCTCATTCTGCTTGAAAATGAATAGGAAATATTATTCTTATCATTGATCGCATAATTGAAGCTCAGATAAGGTAAAAGATTATTATAATTTCGCACTATTTTCTGATGCTGCATATCCGGATTTGTATTTTGTGGGTTATCAGTGGTCCCGATACTGTTTGTAATTTCATATCTTGTTCCGATTTTTCCGGAGAATTTATCAGAGAATTTCTTTTCAAGAGTCAAATAAGCTCCATAAATATTTTCATCATAGATAAAATGGTTAAAATCAGGTTTCAATTCTGTCTGATTGCCATCTTCATCATAAGAATATGTGTAGTTTTTAGAATCGTTATCTGTTTTGGTTTTGTTAAAATTCCCCCCTGCGGAGAATGTAAGATCCTTTTTAAATTTTTGGATGTAATCTGCTGTTCCTGAAAAATTATTAATGATCTGCGGAATATCCTGGATGATTTTTTTTCCATGTTGTGAAAAATCTCCAAGCAGTCCCGGAACTAAAGTATTATTATCGGAATACTGAAAACGCTTGTAATTAAGATACGCTGCATTTACATTTAACTTGCTTCCTAAAGAATCTAATTTAAGTTCATAATTTAAATTCAGTGAATTGTTGTAGCTGCGTGAATCTTCCCTGTTTTTTGAACGGGTAAAATCAGTGGAAATCAAATTTCCATCATTATCATATTTGGTTAGAGTATTCAATAAATCAATCGTCGAATTATAACTTTTGTTGGCTGAGGTGTTCCATGATAAAGCCAGATTACTCTTTTCAGTTAGCTGGTAATCGGCATTTATATACCCACCGATGTATTTGTTGGGATCGTCAATATCTCCCACGGATTCGTTTTTTACCATATTTGTACCGTTTCTCAGAATATAAGATTGTGGCTGAATATTTTCTCCACCATTAAGATTGGCACTTATCCCTAATTTTCCTTTTCTGTAGTTGGCCGAAAAACTGGCAGAGCTTGAGTTGTATTTATTCTGTGCATTGGCCATTCTCATATTACCGTTCAGGCCGTCGCTCATTTTTTTCTTTAATACGATATTGATGATTCCGTCTGAAGATTCCACCTGATACTCACTTCCGGGAACGGTGATCACTTCAATTTTCTGGATGTTTTCTGCAGGAGTGTTTTTCAGGAATTGTGTCAGAGATTCTGCATCCATATTGGTTTTTCTGCCGTTAATGTAGATCAGCGCATTGTTCTTTCCTGCAATTTTTAACGTTTTATCATCAGTAGTAGATAACAGCGGAGTTTGTTTTAAAAGATCAAAAGTGGTATTTCCTTTTGCAACAGGCGAAGCTGCCACATCATAAACAAAACGGTCACTTTGCTTTTTGAAGACCTGCTTGGTAAGTGTTATGCCTTCAATGCTTTTGGTTTTTACCGTATCAGATTTTGGTTTTTCCTGGGCAAAAGCGCAGGTTCCGGATAAGACAGCGGTGAGTAATAGTATATTTTTCATGTTTATTTTTATTTAAAAGTGAGAGTGATTAAATTTGAAGTAGACTTATTAAGTCCTTGATTTTATAGCATCATTAGCTGATTTCATTTCTCTGGTTTTTTTCAGTTTTTGATTACCGAAATTATAGGTAACCCCAACGCTTATGATTCTCGGATAACCGAACTCCGTAATATTATTATAGCTTCCGTCCGGTTGAACGCCTTTGATTTTAGTATAATTCTGATTAAAAATATCATAGGCTTCAGCCAGGAAAGTCCAGTTGCCCATTATTTTTTTCACACTCAGGTCAAAGCTTTGTCTTACTCCCATTTCCCCGCTTTCGATGGCATTTTTCCCGGCAAAGAAATAATTAACTCCAAGGAACCAGTCTTTTTTAGAAGAAAGACGAATGGTATTATTGATCTGGGTGAAGAAATTAAAGTTTTTAACATCAATAACATAAGGTGAAAGAACTTCTACCTGTCCCGGAACCGGAACCGAAGTAGGATCTTCAGTTACCGTACCCGAATAGATTGCATATCCTAAATTCACAGAATAATTGGTTGTCCAGATCTCTTTAAACCAGGTCTTGTTCATTCCAAGCGTTAAACCCAATTGCTTGTTGTTGCCATAATTGGTTCTGATATATCTCAGAAACTTGGTATCTCCGTTAATCGTTCCCTGTAGCGGTAACTGATTTGAAGCGTCATCCACATAATTGAAAGAAAGATTCGCATAGAATGCATTCTTAAACATATAGCTGATTTCCTGATTGTAAAATTTAGAAGCTAATATAAACGGGTTGTTCTGAGTATAATTGGTAGGCGTAAAATACGTTCTTGACGGATTAAGTTCCCAGAATCTCGGTCTTCTCACCCTGCTTGAAAAAGTATAGCTGATACTGTTATTTTCATTAATGGTATAATTAAGATTAAGATAAGGAAGCAGGTTGTTATAATCCCTGTCAAAACCGGTTTTTCCTATAATATCACCGGTGCTTTTAGTCATCTCAAAACGGGTTCCTATTTTTCCGGATAGCTTTTCGCTCAATTTTCTTTCATAAGTAAGATAGGCAGCCAGAATATTTTCTTTATAAATAAAATGGTTGGTTTGGTTAGGATCATTCACAAAACTTCCGTCTTTCAAAACGTCCTGTCTGGTGTCATTATCCGTATTGGTGTGGTTGTAGCTTATTCCCATAAGCCATGTATTTCCTTTAGCTGTTTTTTTAAGATAATCTATATTGGCCGCGTAATTATTGATGATCTGTGGAACCGATTGTTGGAAAGCTCCGTATTCATCTGAATTGCTGATAGGGAAAGTCTGGTTTAAACTTACTTTGTCCCTGTTGAACCATAAGTAAGAAACATTGGACGTCAGTTTACTTCCTAAAGTATCCGTTTTTATTTCATAATTCAGGTTAAAAGAATGGTTTCTGGTCTGGGCATCTTCATGATTTACCGTTCTGTTACGTAAAACTCCGTTCTCAAGATTGGTCACATCTAAAATTGAGTTGAAGCTTTTATTGTATCTCATATTATAAGTGAAACCTAAGCTGTGTTTTTTATTGATCTCATAATCGATATTTACACTTCCGCCGTATGTTTTGTTTGGGTCGTCATTAGATCCGAAAGATTCGTTTTTGAAAGTATTATCTCCATTGGAAAGGTTATATCTTTCTCTTTCTCTCCAGCTTCCCATATTGAAGCTTGTATTCACAGACCATTTATTCTGTTTGAAATTAAAAGTGGCACCTCCGCCCGGATTGCTGTAATAGCTCATCTCATTCTGCGCTTTCAGTGTTCCGTTATACCCATTGTTTTTACTCTTTTTCATTACAATATTGATCACCCCGTCATTTGATTCTACCTGAAATTCACTTCCCGGAACCGTAATTACCTCAATTTTCTGGATGTCTTCAGACGGTGTGCTTTTAAGCATAGCCAGTAAAGCTTCCGAATCCATATTGGTTTTCTTCCCGTTGATGTAGATCACCACTTCAGATTTTCCCATTATTTTCAATGTTTTTCCATCAATACTGGAGATCATGGGAGTTTGCTGTAAAAGGCTGAAAGTATTGGTTCCTTTTGCAATAGGAGAAGAAGCTACATCATAGATAAAGCGGTCACTTTGTTTTTTGAAAACCTGTTTCTTCAAATTGATCCCTTCTAAAGTTTTTGTTTTTAGCGTATCAGATTTTTGCTGGGAATAGATAAATCCGCTGAAAAATAGGGCTGCGATGAGAATGGGCGTTTTCATATTATTATTTTTAGAGTGTTAATAGCTTGTATTTGTTATTATTTAACATTGCAAAGATATATAATAATTTAAGTATCTTGCAATACAAAGTACTTAAAATGTTTTAATTAAAATTCTAACTCATTGATTTTAAGTCGTTAAAATTTACTGATTAAAATTTAATCACTTTGATTTTATATACAATAAGACAACCCTGACAGTAATTTTGTTACATGTCAGGCTTAAAAAATGGAAAAAATTAATAAGATTGACGATTTTATCTCATATCAACTTGCCACCAAAAGATAGTTTTGTGGTGTGAAAAGTTCAGACTGATGAAAAAAATTGAAGAAATCTTTATTTACTCCCTGTCGAAACGGGCAAGTTTTTTATCTACCCAGATCGTAGCGAAAGGAAAAAATGCAGACAATAAAGCAAATACAAAATCTTCATCGTCCCATTTGAAGATTTTTCTTACCGGAATGCAAAGCAAAAGATAGCCGGTAAAAAATAAGCCGTGAATATTTCCGATGATAATAATGAAAATAGTAGGAAGTAAGCCTCCGTCATCATATCTTTTCCAGATCATGGCAACACCATAAAGCAAAAAACATGAAATGGCTTCTGCCACACACATCTGCTTAAACCATTTAATGATTTTTTCCTGGGAATATTTTGAGAAAAATTTTTCTATGAAATTCATTCTGATTTTGAATTGAAAATTAACAGTTGACGAGGATATTTTCTAACCTCTAATTTCTAATCTCTAACTTCTATAATCTATTTATAAAAATTACTGCCGTCCAGATAATCAAAAACTTCGGGCGGAAGCATTGGCCTTACATTTTTCCCTTCTTTGATCATATTACGGATTTCTGTGGCGGAAAGCTCAATTACCGGAGCTTTTATTAATGAAATATTTTCATGCTGAAGATATTCGGAATCTTTTTTCTCACCATCGAAAACCCTAGGGTAAATAATGATATGATGGTTTTTAATCAATATCTCCGAGTTTTTCCATTTATGTAAGCCGGCCAGGTTATCTTCACCCATAATTAAACTGAAAGAATAATCAGGGTGTTTTTCATGAAGATAGGTCAGGGTATCAATCGTATAACTTGGCTGAGGTAAAGAAAATTCAACATTGGAAGCCCGCATATTCGGATAATTTTTTACGGCAAGCTGCACCATATCCAGTCTGTTGTGATCTTTCAGTAATGTCTTTTTTTCTTTAAAAGGATTCTGAGGGCTCACCACAAACCACAATTCATCCATATCGGAATTTTCCAGAATATAATTGGCCAAAATAAGATGTCCGATGTGAATAGGATTAAATGAACCGAAAAATAAACCGATTTTTTTCATTTGATCGTTGGAATTAGGGTTTAGGGATTAGAGCTTAGGGTTTAGGTTCGGTTTGTAATTTAGAAATTAAGGCATTAAGCATTTTTGAAATTTCCAATGATTTCTCATTCAATTTTTCAAATTCCTCAGGATTTAAGTAATTCAGGTTTTTAGAAATAAGTAATTGAGTTTCCAGTTCTGCACAACTACCTCTTGCTATTTTTAGAAATTGAAGATAATCTGTGTGAGATCTTCTTGAGTGACTTTCAACAATATTTGAAGGAATTGAAATTGAAGAACGCCGGATTTGATTGGTCAGACAACAAACTTCTTCTTTTGGGAATTTTTTGGTACAGGCATAGATTTCTGTAATAAGATCCACAGATTTTTGCCAAACAATTAATTCCTTATAATTTCCCATATTCTGTAAGTCCTAATCCCTAAATCCTAATCCCTGAATTTTACATCCTTAATATTCAGATAATGGGTTACATTTCCTTTCCAGTGATTCTCTTCCAAGGTGAAGGCAAGGTCAAAATTTTTATTTTTAAAATCTTCAGAAAACTGTCCAAGCTTAAAGCCGACACATTCAATATTTCTGCCGGTAGATTCCTGCCTGATGTAAAACTTAAGGTGATTGTTATCTTTTCCCATTGTTTTTACATAGCCGGAAAGTCTCTGATTCTTTAAAACCAGAATAGGCTTCATATTGTGAGGCCCGAAAGGAGCCAGTTTTCTGTGGAAATTGATAAATTCTCTGTTGATTTCATCAATCTCTATATCTGAATCTATGGTAACTGAAGGTTCTCTCTGATGCTCTTTAAGTTTCTCTGAAACAACTCTTTCAAATTTTTCTTTAAAAGCTTCAAACTTATCCTTTTCCATGGAAAGTCCTGCAGCAGCATGATGACCTCCGAATTTCAGGAAATATTCCGAGCAGAGATCCAAAGCTTCGTGTACGTCAAAATCAGACACGGATCTTGCTGAAGCTACCATTTCTCCATTGTTCCCGTCAGTAAAGACAAGAGTTGGTTTATAATAGGTTTCAATTAACCTTGAAGCAACAATTCCTATTACCCCTTTATTCCATTCGGGATGGTAAACAATTGTAGTATGCTTGGTTTCCTGTTGAGATTCTATAATTTGATTCAGTGCGGAAAGGGTGGAATTCATATCCAGCTCGCGCCTTTCATCATTGAGATTCATAATATCACTTACGATCTGATGAGCGTGTTTCAGGTTATCGGAAACCATAAGCTCAACAGCCGCTTTTCCCTGCGAAATTCTTCCTGCAGCATTAATTTTCGGAGCAATTTCAAAAACAATATTTGAAATTTCAAAATGAGACAGCTTGTCTTCGGGAATTAATAATCTTAGACCTAAATTACGGGTTTTTCTAAGGGTTTTTAATCCCATTTTTGCCAGAACACGGTTTTCTCCTGTCATTGATACAATATCTGCAGCAATAGAAATCGCAAGAAGATCGGTTAATTCAAATAATTCGGCCTCAGGCAGTTTGTAAATTGTATTTAATCCCTGACAAAGCTTAAAGCCGACTCCACATCCGGAAAGCTCCTTGAAAGGGTATCTGCAGTCATTTCTTTTAGGATCGAGAACAGCGGCAGCGTTCGGAATTTCTTCTCCCGGCAAGTGGTGGTCACAGATGATAAAATCAATGCCCAGGCTTTCTGCGTAGCTGATCATATCGATGGCTTTAATTCCGCAGTCTAATGCAATGATTAATGAAAAGCCATTTTGTTTTGCAAAATCAATTCCCTCCGTTGAAATTCCATAACCTTCGGAATTTCGGTCCGGTATATAATAATCCAGGTATTTTTTCTCAACAATCTTACTGAGGTACAGATACATCAGAGCAACCGCTGTAGTTCCGTCTACATCGTAATCGCCGTAAACTAATATTTTTTCTCCGTTTTCAATAGCAGTGGCAATTCGCTCTACAGCTTTCTGCATATCGGCCATTAAAAACGGATTGTGTATGTCGGTAAGGTTTGGCTTGAAAAACTCCCGGGCCTTTTGATAATTATCAATTCCTCTGAGAACGAGAAGTTTAGATTCAAAAGTTCCAAAACCAAGTGACGAACTCAATCTGTCCACAATTTCCTCATCGGGTTCAGGCTTATAAATCCATTTTTGACTCATTTCACAAAAATAGGGAAAATATATTTTAAAAAGTAATGGTTGAGCATGAATATGAAAATATAATCTGCATATAAAAAATTGAAATTTTTCGAAGTTAGACAGAGATGAATTGTTGTAAATGATAAAAAAATAAAAGGCTTAAAATAAGATTATGAAAAATTAATATTCTTCCATTCAGATAAGTGATTTTAGTTTCAAATAATGTTTTAAAAAAGTGAATAAGTCTTCATCTGTTCAGGTGCTTTTATTTGTAATTAACTTTGTGGTCTAACTCTATCGGGTTATTATTTTTGATCATATTGTCTTGTATTTTTTTAGTCAGCTCTCTCTCATTGACGGGCTTATATCCGCCAATTCCATCGTCAGTTACCACTTTTTTTCCTCCAAGAGCAACCATACTCATTGGAGAATTAAAGTAATCTAGTAACAAATTATTGTATTGCTGCCAGGATATTTCCTTTCCTCCTTCTATTTCAAATAAGTAATTATTTTTGTTTTTTCTTACTTGTGCTAGCTTAAAATCAAAATCAGAAGTTTTATCTTTAATTTCGATGATCAACCCCGGAAGCCCATGAAATAAATATGGACCTTCCGACACAGGAACATCCTTAGTGAACCAAGCCGTCCAATGTCGCCCTCCATACTCAACTTCCGCCTTCTGGCAATTATATTCACCAACTTTTGCCATTTCAGGACTAATTTTCCAATCCAGTTCTTTAAAATCACTTATAAAAAAACGATCCCGACTTAGCGGTGACACATAGACTTTATTTATTTTTGCCTCTTTTATATTTTTTGTTAAATAAAGCTCATATTGTGAGTTGGCATTATAGCCCATCCCGAATTTACCGATTGATAGAAGTGAATCTGATCTCCTTCGCATTTCTGTTCGAAAGACTGACTTTCCATCTACAATGTCCAACATATAATCCTGTGTACGGATTTCTTTATCAAATGGTTTATATGTCAGTTCATACGATAAAGTTAGATTCTGAGAAGATACAGTACCTAATGAAAATAGAAAGGCTATTAAATTATATTTTAACTTCATTGTATGTGGATTGATTAACCTAATTTATAAAAAATCCCCATTTCAAAATGAGGATCTTTTAATTTTTTTAAACACATCTATATGCCCACCACTGGCCATTGGTATCGGAACCAGAATATACTTGACATGTCAAACCATATTTAGCGCAATCTTCACTGCCATGACACATGTCAGGATAATCAGGCACTAATTTTCCACCTTTAACTACTTTTAAGTCTTCTCTTGAGATTTTTTTTAGATTTTTCATAGTACTAAAATTTTTATTTAGGTTGTAAATATAATTTATAAATCAATTTAAAGAGAAATATTATCACTTATTTTATTATGTTAAATGGTGTTATATCAGTTATTTACTGATTTATATATGTAAGGCTGTAATAAAAGTTTATTAAAAAATATGGTTGTCCGTAAGATTATTAATCTTTTTTTTCTAAAAACAATTATATAGCCTACATGAAACAATGTTTATTTAAAAAAATGATATATTCGCAGACCAAAATAAATTAATATGAAAAAAATTACGATCAGTGTGTTTTTAATAGGGACATTATCTTGTACCTATGCACAGAAAATCAGTCTTGGAAAAGCGGTGGATGTAGTATCCAAAGGATCAAAAGCCCTTACTTTTACCAATGCAGACGCGGTAAAACTGTCAAAAGAATCAGTGGATTATATGGATAAAAATAATCCTGTCGCCGGACCGAAAGATCCGTATACGATAAGGTTGAATAAGCTTTTTGGCAAGCATAAATCGCAGGATGGACTTAACCTGAATTACAAAGTATATAAAGTAAAGGACATTAATGCTTTTGCCTGTGCAGACGGAAGTGTACGGGTGTTCTCTTCATTAATGGATATTATGACTGATGATGAATTGTTAGCTGTAATCGGACATGAAATCGGGCACGTGAAAAATGAGGATACTAAAGATGCGATTAAGTCAGCTTATTTAAAAGCAGCAGCTTTGGATGCGGCTTCATCCACTTCTTCTACTGTAGCTACGCTTAACGATAGCCAGGTAGGTAAAATGGCGAATGCATTTTTAGATGCTTCTCACAGTAAAAAACAAGAGTCTGAAGCTGATACGTATTCTTATGATTTCATGAAAGCAAACAAGTACAATGTAGTAGGAGCTTATACAGCATTCAGGAAATTGGCATTGCTTTCTGAGGGAAGTACTCAGTCCGGTTTCCAGAAGATGTTTAATTCTCACCCTGATAGTGAAAAGAGAGCTCAGGCTGTTAAAAAACGAGCTGAGAAAGACGGGTTGTGGAAAGATCCGGGAACGGTTACTATTCCCGCAACGAAGCTTACCAAATAAAAACAATCTCATTTAAATAGAATTCCTCAAAGTTGTCTTTGGGGAATTTTTTTGTTCCTCGATTAATTCCCTTTTATTTGAAAAATTTATAAGAACGAAATTCATTTGAAATCACAGGTTACCATAATTTCTCCTTTGGAATTAATGAAATATTATTATTTTTAAACTATTTATTGATTATTGTATAATTATTTTATTTGCATATTATTGATATTAATTAGTTAATAAATGTTAATATATTGAATTTATCAAAACTAAACGATATATTTGAGTGCTAAATAAAAAAAATATGAAAATTGCACTCTTTTCTCTTTTAATGATGACTTCATCATTATCTGTGTTTAACGCTCAATGCACTGCCGTTAATGTGCCATATGTTGAAAATTTTGATACTACTGCATCAGGTACTATTCCCAGCTGTACTGCGATACAGGCGATAGGTACATCCGGTTCATGGAGTGTTTATAATTCTCCCTTTGGGATTACTGGTCGTAGTTTGTACATGTTTGGTGGTTCTCCAGATGCGGATTCGTGGTTTTATACTCAGGGTATAAATCTGCAGGCTGGCAAAGTGTACAAACTTGCATTTGATCAGTCGGCTCCCTCTCCGCAAGGTTTAGCATTGGTTTATGGTACTTCCCCTATAAATACTTCAATGACCAATGTAATTCAGGATACTACTGTTCCTGCAAGTAGTACTCTTGAGCCGGTATCCTTTACATTTACTCCTTCTGTTACCGGTGTTTTTTATTTGGGGTTTCATTACAAAGGGGGTAATGGTTATCCAGCGTTAATAGTGGATAATATATCGGTAACGCTTCAGTCAACTTTGTCCACATCTGAGGTTACGCATTTGAAAGATGATATAGAGGTATACCCAAACCCTGCAAAGGATTATTTGTTTGTAAAGAATTCCAAAAAAAATACAGTGGCGGAAATTTTAGATATTTCGGGTAAGGTTGTTTTATCTTTAAACGGCATGAAAGAAAAAATAGATGTTTCCCAATTGATAAAAGGTACTTATTTCCTTGTGATCAAAAATGAAGACGGAACTTTATCGAAGACAAAGTTTATTAAAAAATAGAAGTTGGTTGATATTAAAACGGCTGACCATAAGGTCAGCCGTTTTGCTTTTTATTGATGAGATTCTTAATTAAAAATACATTTTTTCTCTTATTTCTTTAATCTTTTTATCAGCAAGATATTCGTCGTAAGTCATTTCTCTGTCGATAATTCCGTTAGGAGTTAGCTCGATGATTCTGTTACAGACTGTTGAAAGCATTTCGTGGTCATGAGAAGCCAGTAAAATGTTTCCTTTGAAGTTTGACAATGAGTTGTTCAAAGTCGTGATACTTTCAAGGTCTAAGTGGTTGGTAGGTTCGTCTAATAAAAGAACATTCGCTTTCTGAAGCATCATTCTGCTGAACATACATCTCATTTTTTCACCTCCTGAAAGTACTTTACAAGATTTTAAAGCTTCATCACCTGAGAAAAGCATTCTTCCCAAAAATCCTCTTACAAATTCTTCGTGACGCTCTTCATCATTTTTAGTGAATTGTCTCAACCAGTCAACCAGGCTTAAATCTTCCTGGAAGAAATTGGTATTATCTAAAGGCATGTGAGATTGGTTGGTAGTAACTCCCCATGCAACTGTTCCTTTATCTGCTTTAGTATTTCCAGCCAGAATCTCGAAAAATTCTGTGATGGCTAAAGAGTTTTTAGACAATACGGCAACCTTATCACCCTTTTTAAGATTAAGATCGATGTTTGAGAATAATAATTCTCCGTCTTTTGTTTTTTCAAGGCCTTTTACATCCAGGATCTGATCTCCCGCTTCTCTTTCCATTTCAAAAATAATCGCCGGATATCTTCTTGAAGAAGGTTTAATATCATCGATATTAAGTTTGTCGATCATTTTCTTTCTTGCTGTTGCCTGTTTAGCTTTTGCAACGTTTGAACTAAATCTTGCGATGAAGTCCTGAAGCTCTTTTTTCTTCTCTTCAGCTTTTTTGTTAGCCTGGGCCCTTTGTCTTGTTGCTAATTGAGAAGCCTGATACCAGAAAGAGTAGTTACCCGTGTAAAGATTAAGTTTGGCATAATCTAAATCTCCGATGTGCGTACAAACCGTATCCAGGAAGTGACGGTCGTGAGAAACTACGATTACGGTGTTTTCATAATCTGCAAGGAAATCTTCTAACCATGAAATAGTATCAATATCAAGGTCATTCGTAGGCTCATCCAGGATCAGTACGTCAGGATTTCCGAAAAGCGCCTGAGCCAAAAGAACCTTTACTTTGTCCTTGTTTTCAAGCTCGCTCATCATCTGATAATGCATATCATCTTTGATGCCAACGTTTGAAAGCATTGTCTGGGCATCAGACTCAGAGTTCCATCCACCCATTTCATCATAAATTACACCCAATTCACCGGCTTTGATACCGTCTTCGTCAGAGAAATCTTCTTTTGCGTATAGCGCATCCATTTCCTCTTTTATCTCAAATAGCTTTTTGTTACCTCTTAAAACAGCTTCAAGAACAGTATATTGATCGTAAGCAAAGTGATCCTGCTCAAGAACTGACATTCTTTTTCCAGGTTCTAAAGATACGTGTCCTGTTGTTGGGTCCTGCTTTCCTGTTAATATTTTAAGGAATGTAGACTTTCCTGCACCATTTGCTCCGATAATCCCGTAGCAGTTTCCTTTGGTAAACATAATATTTACCTCGTCAAAAAGAACTCTTTTCCCGAATTGTAAAGATAAGTTAGATACTGTTAACATATAGTTTTGTAAATTTGGCGCAAAAATACGAAAAGAATTTGGGTATTTTGTAATAATGTAATAGTCAAGTTTTTAAATGTAAGGTATTTTTGTATATTTCATTAATGAAATTCTAGATAAATGAAGATCGAAAAAACAGTTAATATATTAAATAGAAGAGCCCGGTTTGAGTACGAAATCATAGAAGAAACGGAGGCCGGGATGGTTTTGACGGGTACGGAAATAAAATCTTTGCGCTCGTCGAAAGCTTCCATAGCAGAATCCTTCTGTCAGTTTATTGATGGGGAATTATACATCATTAATATGATGATTGATGAGTATAAATTGGGGACTTTTTACAACCATAAAACAAAAAGGGAACGGAAATTGCTCTTGCACAAAAAAGAATTGCAAAAATTCGAGAAGAAATTAAAGGATGTAGGAAATACCATCATACCTTTAAAATTATATATCAATGACAGGGGAAAAGCAAAGGTCTTAATAGCCTTGGCTAGAGGGAAAAAGCTATTTGATAAAAGGGAAGCGATAAAAGATAGAGAAAATAAACGAAACCTGGATAGAATATTAAAGAAAAGTTAAAAATCATTTAAAAAACTTTGTATATAAAGAAAAATTATATTTATTTTGCATTATCAATTATTTAATCATTTAATTCTATGAAAAATCTAAAATTAGGAATTTCAGCATTGGCGCTTACTGTTGCTTCTACTGTGTTCGCTCAGACTACCAACAATCCGTGGTTGATCGGAGTTGGTGCTCATGCGGAAAACCACACAGCGATAAGAAACAATTTCAGTAATACGTTCGCTGCTAAAAATTTAACGAAGACAATGTTCAATATGAACAACTTCTCTATTACACCACCACTTTCTAAACTTACTGTTGCTAGGAACATTGGTAAAGGTTTAGTTATTGACTGGCAGACTTCAGTAGGGAATGTTGAGAATAAGAGATTCAACATGGGTAAAGAATTCATGTTAATGACAGGTCTTGGTTTCCAAGCTAAGGCTGCGGGTCTTTTATGGGACGAAGAGTCTTGGTTTGACCCTTACTTAAGAGTAGGTGCTAACTATTTAAGACATGACTATACATCTCTTACTTTCCCAAGAACTGACGTAAACGGTGAGTGGGTATCTAACGGAGATAATGGTAATGAAAATGGTAAAGCTAACTTCTTTACAGTTTCTACTGGTGCAGGTGCTAACTTCTGGGTAACTAAAAACTTCGGTCTTGGTGTTCAGGGAGATTATGTATCAACTCCAGGTGATAAATCTACAGTTGCTAACTTCTGGCAAGCTTCAGCATCTTTATTATTTAGATTTGGTAACAGAGATAGAGATAAGGATGGTATCTTAGATAAAGACGATCTTTGTCCTGATACACCAGGTTTACCGGAATTCCAAGGATGTCCTGATACTGATGGTGACGGAGTTCCAGATAAAGACGATCAATGTCCAGATGTAGCAGGACCGGTTGAAAACAACGGTTGTCCTTGGCCAGATACAGATGGTGACGGTGTTATCGATAAAGATGATGCTTGTCCTACAGTAGCAGGTCCAGCTGAAAACAACGGTTGTCCTTGGCCAGATACAGACGGTGACGGTATCCTTGATAAAGATGATGCTTGTCCTACAGTTCCTGGATTACCAGAATACAACGGATGTCCTAAGCCTAAAACACAAACTGCTATCGACGTTGAAAACGAATTCAAAAACGTATACTTCGACTTCAACAAAGCTACAATCAAAGCTGAATCTAAGCCAGCATTAGACAGAGCTGCTGACATCATTAAGAAAGATGGAGGTAACTATCTATTAGAAGGTAGAACTGATGCTAAAGGATCTGAAGCTTACAACTTGAAATTATCTAGAGAAAGAGCTGCTTCTGTAGTTGCTGCTTTAGATGCAAGAGGTGTAGATGCTAACGCTCTTAAATCAATCGGTGTTGGTGAATCTAAAGCTACAGTTTCTGAAAAAGCTTCTGATGCTGAAAGACAAGTTGACAGAAAAGTAGTTGTAAAAGCTATCGAAAGTGCTGACGAGTGGAATGCAATCGCTAAAAAAGATTACGCTGATGCTCCAGTGAAGAAAGCAGTAGCTAAGAAAAAAGCTACAGCTAAGAAAAAAGTTGTTAAAAAGAAAAAATAATTAATTTTTCTAAATAATAAATACCTCCAATTTTTTGGAGGTATTTTTTTTTTGTTGACTTTTAAGTAATTTTGTTGAAAATTAAAAAATAAAATGGGAAGAGCATTTGAATATAGAAAAGCTTCTAAAATGGCCCGCTGGGATAAAATGGCCAAAACTTTTTCTAAAATAGGTAAGGATATAGCTTTAGCTGTAAAAGCAGGAGGTTCCGATCCGGAAGCCAATCCGGCTCTGAGAAGATGCATTCAGAATGCAAAAGGAGCAAATATGCCGAAAGACAACGTTGAAAGAGCAATCAAAAAAGCCAGTGGCGCAGATGCTGAGAACTATGAAGAGATCACGTATGAAGGTTACGGACAAGGAGGTGTAGCATTTTTTATTGAATGTACAACCAATAATACAACCAGAACGGTAGCCAATGTAAGAGCGATTTTCAATAAGTTTGACGGAAACCTTGGGAAAAACGGTGAGCTGGCATTTATATTTGACAGAAAAGGAATTTTCAATCTTGATCTTGCACAGATTAAAATGAACTGGGATGATTTTGAAATGGAAATGATTGACGGCGGTGCGGAAGATATTGATAAAGATGAAGAAGAAGTAATGATCACTACAGCTTTTGAAGATTTCGGTTCTTTATCCCATAAATTAGACGAATTGGGAATTGAAGTTAAAAGTGCAGAACTGCAGAGAATTCCTAACAATACCAAAGAAGTGAATGCAGAGCAGTTTAAAGCCAATATGAAAATGCTTGAACGTTTTGAAGATGATGATGATGTACAAAACGTATATCACAACATGGAAATTACCGAAGAGCTGATGGAGTCTCTGTAGAAAAAAATAATATAGCATTCATATATAGTTAACTTTCAATTAGTTTCTTTGCATAAAACTATGAAAAGAAGCGTTGAGTTAGTGGTTATTTCGGATGTGCATTTGGGAACTTATGGATGTAAGGCTAAAGAATTATTAAGATACCTCAATTCAATCCAGCCAAAAACACTGGTTTTGAATGGTGATATTATCGATATCTGGCAATTCAAAAAGTCTTACTTTCCTAAACCCCATCTGAAAGTAATCAAAAAGATTCTTTCATTAGCTACCAAAAACACAGATGTCTATTATATCACGGGCAATCATGACGAAATGTTCCGTAAGTTTACCGACTTCGAACTGGGTAAACTTAAAGTCTGCAACAAAATCTGTTTAGACATCAACCAAAAAAAAACCTGGATCTTTCACGGAGATGTTTTCGATGCATCCGTACAACATTCAAAATGGATCGCCAAATTAGGCGGAAAAGGCTACGATTTACTTATCATAATCAATAATATCGTAAATTGGTTCTTAGAGAAAATGGGTAGAGAAAAATACTCATTTTCAAAAAAGATTAAAAACAATGTAAAAAAAGCGGTAAAGTATATCGGAGACTTTGAACTCACTGCCTCTGAGCTGGCTATTGATAATCATTATGACTATGTTATTTGCGGGCATATCCATCAGCCGCAGATCAGGGAAGTTGTGAATAAAAAAGGCTCCTGCACTTATCTCAATTCCGGAGACTGGATAGAAAACCTGTCTGCTTTGGAATACAACGATAAAGAATGGAAAATTTTTTATTACGATGATCATAAGCATTTGCTTAACGACGATGAAACAGAAGAAATTCAGGATCTCAATACTTCCGAGCTTTTGAAAATAGTAACCAATTTTTCCGAATGAAAATCTTATACGCATTTCAGGGAACCGGAAACGGACACATAGCCAGAGCACAGGAGATTATTCCTCTTCTCAAAAAGCATGTGGAAGTAGATACTTTGATCAGTGGCCATCAATCACAATTAAAGGCCGATTTTGGCATTAATTTTCAACATAAGGGTATTTCCCTGCTTTATAACAAAACAGGAGGTTTATCCTATCTTAAAACATTTACGGAGAATAAATTTATTCATGCGATAAAAACGATCAACGAATTAGAGCTTTCCCAATATGATCTGATCATCAATGATTATGAACCGTTAACGGGCTGGGCAAGCAAGCTGAAAAAGCTTCCGATGATCGAATTAAGTCATCAGGCATCAATGAGCTTTAAGGAAACGCCGAAACCTGAAAAAAAGGATTTCCTGGGAGAGCTGATTCTGAAGTATTATGTTCCTAGCGAAAGAAAAATAGGCTTTCATTTTGAAAATTACCATCCGCAAATTAAAAAACCTGTGATCAGGAGGAAAATAAGAAACCTGAATCCTGACAAAAAAGGATATTATCTTGTTTACCTGCCAAGTTTTTCAGATGAAAATATCATTAAAACCCTGAAGCAGATTCCGGTTCAGTGGAAAGTATTTTCGAAATACAGCAAAATACAGTTTAAAGAAGAAAATGTTGAAGTTTTCCCTATCGATGAAACTCAATATTTAAAATACTTTGAAAGCTGCGACGGGATTTTATGTAATGCCGGTTTCGAAACCCCTGCTGAAGCACTTTTCATGGATAAAAAATTATTTGTGATCCCCATTCATAATCAATATGAGCAGGAATGCAATGCATGTGCCCTGGATAAAATGGGAATTCCTAACTCGAAAGTGTTAAAAACCGAAGAAATTACCGAATGGGTAGCTTCAGACCATCATCTCAGCGTAGATTATCCCGATGATATAGAGGAAATATTACTGAATGAAGTTTTAGTTTTTTAGAAAAACATCATCTACATCACTCATTCTCATCATGACAGATCTTGCATAAGAGCAATGCGGATATACCTTCCAGTTGTTTTCTCTTGCAAACCGGATCGCTTCCTCTACTAAAAATTTTCCCATTCCTCTTCCTTCAAATTCGGGATGAACGAGCACGAACGAAATAATGAATTTATGATCTTCAGGAAAAATAGTGTAAGTAAGCCTTCCTATTTCTTTTATTTCGTTATTTAAAGTAAGAACTCCGCCGTTTCCGGATTTATTGTTTTCAAATTTCATAATTAAACTTTGGATAATAAAGATACAAAAAGTGCACCGACCGCGAAACAGGAGGAAAATTAAATGTGAATTGTGAATCCGCTTTGCTGTCAATTTGTTTCACAGTCAATTGCTGTCGTTCCGTCGAATCAATTGACGATTCACTTGCGCAGCAAACTTGACTATTGACCGTATAAATGTGAATTGTGAATCTGCTTCGCAGTCAATTTGTTTCACAGTCAATTGTTATTGTTCCGTCGAATCAATTGACGATTCACTTGCGGAGCAAAATTGACCATTGACCCTTATAATCAATTATCTTTCCCTGTATAGTAATTATAATCTTTAATGACAATATTGATAAACTGCCTTTCCGTCATTTTTGTAGGATCAATTTCCAGTTTCAGGATGCCTTTTATTTTTTCGGAAAGTTTACTGATAATCTGCCGGTCATCTATTCTCAGAGCTTTTGTATAATTGTCTTTGATGATTCTCATATCATTGTCACTCAATGCAATCACCTGAGGAAATGAAGGGATGTAATCTTCATGAATGTTTTCCAGAATGGTATGAGAAATATTAATGCTGTTTTTCAAAGAAATCACGGCCGTTCCGGAAGCAATATCTCCTAAACGCTGGTTGTTTTTGGAAACAATCATTGAAATTAAACCAACGAGACCTGCAGAAGAGACATCGATAATTCTGAACATCCAGCGAATCAGATAATCACCGAAACTTGCCTGATAACCATCGATTTTTACGACACGGATTTTCATTACTTTTTTCCCGGGTGTTTGCCCTTCCATCAGGCTTTCCAAAACCAACGGATAAATATAGACAGGTAATGTAATGGCAATATAGATTGCCATCTGTGACCACTGATCGAGTCCGTTTAAAATATATCCCAGATCAAAAACATTGAAAAATACGTAAAAAGCAATCATTGCATAAACGACCTTGATCAGCAGATCGATTATAAATGCAAGCATCCTTTCTCCCACACTGGCAATGTTGAAGTTAATATTTACATTTTGTGAAGTATTAATCGCAATTTGAGACATATTTTTTATTATTTTAGCCTTACAATTATGAGAGAGGTTTATTTCATTAAACAAAATAAAGAAAAATGGTTGGGAATTGAACAGGTTATTCAAGGGAAAATTAAAAAAAATCCTGATGACCTGTCTTCGTTGTATATTAATCTGATCAACGACCTTTCTTTTGCTCAGACGTATTATCCTAAAAGCAATACAACTGTTTATCTGAACCATCTTTCTTCACAGATCTTTCAGAAAATTTACAAGACCAAAAGAGTAGAAGAAAACCGTTTTTTGTATTTCTTCAAAACAGAAGTGCCGCTTCTTGTGTATCAGTACAGAAGATATCTGATGTATGCTTTTCTGTTTTTTATATTGTTTACTTCAATAGGAGTGCTTTCTGCCATTTATGATAAAGATTTTACCAACATTATTCTTGGTGAAGACTACGTTAACCAGACCATAGAAAATATTAAAAAGGGAAATGCAGTAGGAGTTTACCAAAGCGGATCTACCTGGGGAAGTACCATCGGGATTATCTTCAATAATATCGGCGTAGGAGCGAAACTTTATATCTATGGAATTTCCGGAGGTGTGGGAACATTGTTTGCCTTGCTTTCAAATAGTGTAATGCTGGGTTCTTTCCAATATTTTTTCTATGATTATGGGGCATTGAAAGAGAGTGCAAGGGGAATCTGGCTTCATGGTGTTTTCGAAATATTTGCGATGGTTGTGGAGGCCATGTGCGGATTGATCTTGGGAGCATCTATTTTATTTCCCAAAACTTTTTCCAGATTCAATTCCTTTAAAAACGGATTTAAAGACTCCTTTAAAATATTTCTGAGTACGGTTCCATTTACAATCTGCGCAGGGATTATAGAAGGCTATATTACGAGACATGCCCTAAAAATGCCTTTGATTTTGAATCTGATCATCATCTTCGGCTCGTTATCTGTTATCGGATTTTATTACTTTATCTATCCGTCAATTGTTAATAAAAAAATAAATACCCATGTCAATGATGCAGTTTTATAAAAAAAGAGATTTTGGTACTTTCATAAGTGACAGCTTTGCATTCTTTAAACTTTATGGTAAGAATTATTTCAAAAATTATATTTTACTGAACGGGTTGCTGCTTATTTTAATGGTTGTTGTTTGTATTTTTGGATACAGAGAGCTGTTTTCGCAGATCTTCGGCTCGAATATTAATGGAAACAGTTATTATTTTCAGCAGTATTTTGAAGATAATATGGGAATGTTGATTGTAGTGGGAATATTGACGTTCCTGCTTTTCGTAATCCTGATCATTATAAATTACCTGTATCCTGTTTTTTATTTGAAAAGACTTGCTGCCGGAGAAACTAAGATCAGAACAGATGATATTCTGAGTGATTTTAAAAATAATGCCGGAAGAATTGTTATTCTGTGCCTTGGAATGATATTTATCGTAAGCCCTTTATCAATCATTATTGTAGGTATTTCTTATGCCTTAATCCTGATTATTATCGGTATATTTTTAATGATACTGGTTTATCCTACACTGTTCAATGTCGTTACTTTTCTGATGTATGACTATTTTAATTCAGACAAAGGATTTTTTGAAAGTTTAAGCTATGCCATAAGATCTCAGTTTTCTTACCCGAACGGAAGAGAAAAATCGCCATACTGGAAATATTGGGGTGCTACGATCATTCTTTTCCTGATCATGTATGTCATCACAACGGTTTTTACCTTTATTCCGATGATATTTTTCTACAGCTCAATTCTTACTTCTACTCCGGACGGAAATTTTGAACAAAATCCGTTTGCAGGTACGGCAGGCATTATATTCTTTGTGGTCTACGGATTTTCCATGCTGATATCGTTTTTCCTTTCCAATATATTATACGTGAATGCAGGTTTAATGTATTACGACGGCAGAACAGACCTACATCAAAAAGTAGAACTTGCAGAAATCGAAACCATCGGCCTTAATGAATAAAATTCTTTTTTTCCTGCTGATATTCTTTTCTCTTGAATATTCGTATGCCCAAAGCGACAGTGTAGCCACTGTTGTGGAAGAGTATGCAGAAGATTCGCTGGATCTTGGACATTACAAGAATATGTACCGGGCAGATTCCATATTGATGAAAAATCCCGTTTCTGAAAATCCGGTTTCCCCGAAAAAGTTCAGGGAAAATTTTCAGTCTAAATACAAAGGAAATGAGTTTGATTACACCACTATTAAACCCAGAGAATCTTTCTGGCAAAAATTTTTAAGAAAACTGGATAAGGTTTTACAGACTATTTTCGGAGAAACGGTTTTTACAAAATCTGCAAATATCACAGGTATTTTGATCCGTCTTTTTGCGATCATTCTCGTAGGTTTTCTGCTGTATTTTATTATCAGATATATATTGGCTAAAAATGGAAGTCTTTTCTTCGGTAAGAAAAATAAAAAAGTAGCAATCCACGAGGAGGAGCTGCATGAAAATATTCATGAAATCAATTTTCCTGAAAGCATTGTTAAATTTGAAAGGTCAGGAGATTACCGGTCGGCAGTCCGGTATCAGTTTTTATTTATCCTTAAAAAGCTGAGTGATAAAAAACTCATCACCTGGAATCCGGAAAAAACAAATAAAGATTATGTGGCGGAATTAAAAGCTCCGCATCTTAAAGACGATTTCTCTGACCTTTCGTACATTTTTGATTATGTATGGTATGGAGAATTCAGTATTGACGAGCAGGATTATCAGAAATTTAAAAATCAGTATCAGGCCTTCAAACCGTAAATAAATTTTTAAGAATGAATAAAACTTTCAAAATATATGCTGCAATTTTCATCATTATCATGGTGATACTGGCATTGCTTGAAGTTAATAAAAAGGAAGTTACAGACTGGCGTAAAAACTTTGATCCCAATGAGAAATCACCTTTCGGATTATTTGTATTCAATGAAGAGGTAAAACACCTTTTTAAAAACGATCTTAAAAAAATAAACCAGACTCCATATGATTTTTATAACCAGAATAAAAAGAGTTTACATAATATTTTAATCGTTGAAAAAGATATAGATACGGAATCATGGAAAAAAATATTAAACGAAGTTTCTAAAGGATCAGATGCCATGCTGATTGTAAGCAGGGTTCCGCAGGAAGTTTCGGATACGATAGGATATTATGATTCACAAGTCTCATTCAGTGAGCAGAGTGTTTTAAAACTGACCGATAAAAAATACCGGAATGATTTTATCAAGTTGGATAAATTTCCGTCAGGAACAGGTTTTACCTACATTAAACCAGGAGTTGAAATTTTGGGTAAAACAGTTGAAAAAGACAGCCCCAATCACGCTGATTTTATTAAAGCAAAATTTGGGAAAGGCAATATTTATGTTCATTGCGAACCGCTTTTCCTTACCAATTATTATCTCTTGCAGCCTGCAAATATAAAATACACACAAGATGTTTTTTCGTATCTTAATGACAGGGAAACGCTTTGGTTTATAGATAACGATGCAAAAGTTTCCCGGTTTTTTATGAGGTTTGTCCTTTCAAAACCTGCATTGAAATATGCATGGTGGGTGATGTTAGGTGGGTTGGTCCTGTTTATTTTCTTTAATGCAAAAAGAAAACAGCGCGTGGTTCCGATTGTTGAGCCGTTAAAAAATACTTCCGTGGATTTTGTGAAAAGCATCGGAAACCTGTATTTGCAGGAAGGTGATTTTCACGATATGATGGCTAAAAAAGCCCAGTATTTTCTGAATAAAGTAAGGATGGATCTTCTCATTGATACCCAGAACCTAGACAGTGAATTTGCTAAAAAACTTCATCTGAAAACCGGAAAAACAATGGAAATAATCAATGAAGGAATTGATCTGATCAAAAAAGCCCAGGACCCTTATGCCAGTGTAATGAAAGAAGACCTGGGAAGAATGAATAAAATATTGGATGAAATATTAAAATAATGAAGCGGAGTCCCGAAGGGACGACTTAACAAAAGAGCGGATGTAAATCCGGTTAAAAAAGAAAAATTACACCAATTAAAAATACATCAATAAATTGTTAGACTGTTATATTTTTAAATTGGTACATTAATAAAACGAATAAATTAATTTATGGAAAACTTTGAAAATTCTGAACAAAAGGATTCAATAAATTTGAATAAAGAACAGGAAGGATTTCAATCGAGAATTGATATGGTTGAACTTCGCGAAAATTTAAATAAAGTAAAATCTGAAATCGCAAAAGTCATTGTCGGTCAGGAAAACATGGTTGAGCATCTTCTTGCTGCCCTTTTGTCAAACGGTCATGTTTTGATAGAAGGGGTTCCGGGAGTCGCAAAAACGATTACGGCAAAATTACTGGCTAAAACCATTGATGTAGGATTCAGCAGAATTCAGTTCACTCCGGATCTGATGCCTTCCGATATTTTAGGAACATCGGTTTTCAGTGTTAAAAACTCTGAATTTGAATTTAAAAAAGGTCCGATTTTCTCCAACTTTATTCTGATTGATGAAATCAACAGGTCGCCGGCAAAAACGCAGGCTGCATTGTTTGAAGTAATGGAGGAAAGACAGATTACAATGGATGGTACGCGTTATACAATGGAAGAACCGTTTTTAGTGGTGGCCACCCAAAACCCGATTGAGCATGAAGGAACCTACAGGCTTCCGGAAGCTCAGCTGGACCGGTTTTTATTCAAAATTAACGTGACATATCCCAATCTTGAACAGGAAATTACGATCATTAAAAATCAGCACGAAAACAGGAGAGAAGATAAAACAGAAGTAGTGAACCGGATCATCAGCGCTCAGCAGTTAAAGAATTATCAGCAATTGGTTAAAGAAGTAATTGTTGAAGCCCAACTCATGGAATATATTGCTAAGATCATTGTAAATACAAGAGAAAATCAGTTTTTATATCTGGGAGCTTCTCCAAGAGCGAGTTTAGCATTACTTACGGCTTCAAAGGCATTTGCGGCACTAAGAGCAAGAGATTTCGTAACCCCGGAAGATATCAAAGAAGCGAGCTATGCCGTATTGAGACACAGAGTCATTGTTTCGCCGGAAAGAGAAATGGAAGGTTTAACTGCTGATGAAATTATCCGCCAGATTTTAGAAGGAATAGAGATTCCGAGGTAATAGATAAAAGGTAACAGGTAGCAGCTAAAGACAAGGTATTACTATGGCAAATTTTAAAGAACTATTGGTTTGGCAGAAGTCTATTGAATTTGTTACCGAAATTTATAGAATTACAGAGACTTTTCCTAAAAACGAAACATACGGATTAATCTCACAAATCAGAAGGGCTTCGGTATCTATTCCGTCTAATATTGCTGAAGGGAATTCAAGAAGAAGTAAACCTGATTATCTTCAGTTTTTAAAGATTTCAAGAGGGAGTTGTGCAGAAGTAGAGACGCAGCTGATCATCTCTAAAAATCTTAACTTTCTAAATGAAAATGATTATATGAAATTAAACGGAAATATTATAGAAATTTTAAAAATGCTGAACGGGTTAATTAATTCCCTGCAATAACTTTATCACTCCCTATAGCCTAAAACCTAAAACCTGCCATCTACCATCTGAAAATGAAAAATCTATACATCAATACCCGTTTTTTCTTTGCACTCATAGGAGTGGGGATACTGTATGTTTTGGCATTTTTCTTTCCGTTCTTTATGATTGTTGCCCATCTTGTATTGCTGTTGTGTTTTCTTGCTGCAATGGTAGAAGGTCTTTTGCTTTTTACACAGAAAGAGGGTGTTTTGGCCCAGAGAATTCTGCCGGAAAAATTATCCAACGGCGATGAAAACCCGGTAAAAGTAGATGTTAAAAATAATTACAGTTTTAAAATCAATACAAAAATCATTGATGAAATTCCGTTTCAGTTTCAGAAGAGGGATTTTCTGATTAAGAAACAGGTTGAACCAGGAAAAAACACCTATTTCCAATATATTCTGGAACCTAAAGAAAGAGGGGAGTATGATTTCGGAAATTTAAATGTTTATGCTTCTTCTCCGCTTGGTTTCATTTCAAAGCGATTCAGGTTTCAGAAAGATGCAATGCTGCCGGCTTACCCGTCTTTTATTCATTTAAGAAAGTATGAGTTAATGGCTCTCCAAAGTGAATTTTTATTGGGCGGAATCAAAAAAGTAAGAAAACTGGGGCATACCATGGAATTTGAGCAGATCAAAGACTATGTTCCCGGAGATGATATCAGAACCATCAACTGGAAAGCTACCTCAAAGACCAATCGTCTGATGGTTAATCAGTTTCAGGATGAAAAATCACAACGTATATTTATGCTGATCGATACCGGAAGAACAATGAAAATGCCTTTTAAAGGATTAAGCCTCCTGGATTATTCTATCAACGCTACCATGGCGTTATCACACATTATATTGAAAAAAGGGGACCGCGCGGGAATGATGACGTTCTCGAAAAAAACTGAAAATAAAATTGCTGTCGAGAATAAATCCGGACAACTGAAAAAAATCTCAGAATCGCTTTACAATGTCAAAACCAATTTCTTTGAAAGTGATTTCAACCGTTTATACCAGGATGTAAAATATTCGATCAATCAAAGGAGTCTCATCTTGCTGTTTACCAATTTTGAAACCTTGGATGGCTTAAACAGACAGCTTAAATACCTGCGTGGAATGGCCAAAAACCATTTAGTAGTAGTTGTCTTTTTCAAAAATGCCGAGCTTCAGACTTTGATTCATAAAAATCCTGAAAATATGCAGGAAATTTATGATGAAATTATTGCAGAAAAATTTGAATTTGAAAAGAAACTAATCATTCAGGAACTTCGTAAATATGGGATTTATACCGTTTATACATTACCCGAGAATTTAAATATCGATGTTATCAATAAATATCTGGAGATAAAAGCGAGGGGAATTTTATAATTTTGCAAGGAAATTAATCAATAATAAACTTCGGCTCCGACGGGCAAAATAAGATAATATTACATTAAGAAGAGCCGGAACGATCTAATCAATTAAAAATGAAAATAACACTTAATAGAATCAACGACGATTTTTTATTTGAATGTACCAATTCTCAGGGTAATTCAATTCTTTTGGATAATACCTCACAACCGGGAGCCAAAGGCGTTTCTCCTATGGAAAGCGTTTTAATGGCCGTAGCAGGATGCAGTGGAATAGACGTGGTTTCCATTTTAAAAAAGCAACGCCAGGAAATTACAGGGTTTAAAGCAGAAGTGGAAGGAGAAAGAATCCCTGTTGAAGATGCAAAACCCTTCAAATCCATTATGGTAAAGTTTCTTCTGGAAGGAAATATTGATCCGAAAAAAGCTCTTAAAGCAGCTCAGCTGTCTTTTGAAAAATACTGTTCTGTTTCCAAAACTTTAGAACCTAATGTTGAAATAGGATATGAAGTTTTTGTCAATGGAGAAAAGATTTAATTTTTTACCCTTTAAAATAAAAAAACCGGATATAATATCCGGTTTTTTGTTTATCAATAATCGTTCGTATACTATTTTACACTTATTTTTTCTTGCCTCTCTGATCGTTTTTTATCGCAAAGAAAATGATGACTTGGATCTATCTAAGATGAGCAAAGTTTTTTAATCTATTAAAATAGATTTCAAAAGAATTCTTCATAGCAGCGTTGCTGCTTTTTCTTTGCTTTTCTTAAATTAAATATAGCAGCAGGATTTTAAGAGCTTTGCGTTAATAAAAAATGATGAGTGTAAAATATATATTTGGATTATTTTTTAATCATTTTTGAACTCTTCACCGAACCGTCTTTCATCGTTAATGTTAAGATATAAATTCCGGATTTGATATCTCCTAAATGCAATGTTGATGAAGGATTATCAATCGTTCTTACCGTAATTCCGGAAAGGTCGGTAACGGAAACACGTTTTATATTGGTAGCATTTTCAATATGCAATGCATCACTGAAAGGATTAGGATAAGCCACTCGTTCTTTCTCTTTAACCACTTCATTGACTCCCAAAGCAACAGGCTCTAAAGTTACCGTAACCTTGAAAGTGTTATTGTCAACTTTATTATAGTCGGCATTACAGTCAGATCCGCCATAGGTTCTCCATGCTCTTAGCTCAAAGTTTACAGTACCGGTAAGATCATTCGCTAACGTTAAATTGGCTCTGTTGTATGAGAATGTTCCGCCTGTTGATCCCGATCCTGAAGTAACGGAAGGTTCTGTAATATTGTTATTCAGACAGACCAGTAAGCTTTTTTGTTCAGCCATCCATCCGTTTCCGGCTGTGGTCATTGTATAGGAAACGTTGGTTGATTTAATTTTATATCCGGCAGGAACATTTACGGTAAGGGTTCCGGGACAGTTTGTGGTTGCCGTTACATCTGGCGTACCACTGTTAAACATGGTATTAATATCTCCCGCAGTATACGTTTCAGAAATCTGGCCTGTAGCAAATTCTTTCATTTTCCAGAAACCTTGTGAGCTGCCACAATTAGATCTTACCCAGAAATAAAAAGTTTGTCCTGTTGCCAAGCCGTTGAGTGCAACTGTTGTAACCCCTGCACCTACAGTTCCTGTCGGAGTTGTAGTCGTCGTAGGCGGAGTGGTGGTAGTGCTGTAATAATAATCATATCCCGATGAAGGAGCCGTTGCCGGAGCCGTCCAGTTAAAAGTTGCTCCGTCCATTGTAGAAGTATAGGTAATATTGGTTGGAGCCGGGCAAGAACTATATACATCTGCAGCAAATGCAAAAATATTTGGAATACCCCCGGTTCCTGTTTTAACTACCGTAACACTTTGTATGTTTTTTGCCTGGTTCGCTGCATCAATTGCTAAGGGGATCTGGTATAATCTTGGGTTAGTTCCATTTCCGGATTCCAGAGCGTCATTGGTGAGATTAATACGACCAATACCCTGAATGGCATAGTTGGAACCACCATACCAGTCGGATATGCTGATCCCTGTAAACGTCTGTGTTGTTGCGTCAGAGAAATTTACCGTAACATCCACAGTACAAGCCCCACTTCCTCCGGTAGCCACCATATAAAGGTTTAAAGCCTGGATAGGAGTAGAGAAAGTAAGTGTTCCCGAATCACCGGTATTTTGTAATCTCAGAGCATTATTTCCACTGTAAGAAGCCAGTTGGTAGCTTAACCCGGAAGTTGATCCTACAGCCGAGTTGATGATACCATTCACCGGTAAACCGTAAGTAAGAGGTGTACTGGATGAAGTAAGCTGGAAATCTCTTGATACAAAAGCATAGTTTACGCCATCTACATCATTGGTTGTAGAACTGGCTGAAGTTCCCACTCCGTTTGCAATAACATCAGCATTAAATCCACTCTGGATTGAAACAGGCTGATATTCCTGAGCGTTAATTTGATTGATGAACATCCCTGAAAATACCAGGCATGCCACAGATAGTAGTTTTTCTTTCATTGGACACTTTTTTAGTTTGTAATGCTAAGATAAATATTATTATAAAAATAATTTACAATAACTGATAAAATGTTATTAAATTTATATTAAAAAGTTGGATTGTGTGGGTTTGTTGAAATCCCGATTTGATCTTGTTGATTATTTCTCAAAATAATAATGACTGTCTGTAATAAAAAAACCTCCCGGAGGAGGCTTGTATTATAATGTCAATCTTGGTTTCATCAGTTTGGCGACAGTGGCTGTCCATCCGGTTTGATGGGAAGCTCCGACTCCGCGGCCATTATCCCCATGGAAATATTCGAAGAATGTAATATAATCTTTAAAATGCTCATCGTGATTAAACTTTATATTTCCGCCGTTAAAAGCTCTCTGCCCGTTCTCATCCTTTAGAAATATAGAACAAAGCCTGCTGCTTATATTCTGGGCAACTTCATCAAGGTTTCTCTTATCTCCGCTTCCTGTCGGCAGCTCCACTTTTAAACTGTTGCCATAGTAAAAATGGAAACGCTGTAAACTTTCCACAATCAGGAAATTGATCGGAAACCAGATCGGGCCTCTCCAGTTACTGTTGCCACCGAACATTCTGCTGTCACTTTCTGCAGGCGTATAATACACCACATTTTCATTACCGTGAACAGAGAATACAAACGGGTTTTCTTCATATACTTTAGACATGGCCCTGATTCCGTAAGAACTTAAAAATTCCTTTTCATCAAGCATTCTCGTTAAAACTTTTGTTAGCCTGTTTTTACGAAGGATACTCATTAAATGTTTTCTTCCGCGACCTTCTTCATCCCAATGAGAAACCAGTTTGGTAAGCTCCGGCTTGTTTTTTAAAACCCACTCCATTCTTATTTTGAAATTAGGCATTTTCTCCAGCAAGCTGTGATCGATAATTTCCACGGCAAACATAGGAATCAGCCCGACGATACTTCTGAGCTTTAACGAAGCACTTTCACCATTTCCTAATTGTAATACATCGTAGAAAAATCCGTCTTCTTCATTCCATAAGCCTTCCTTTCCATCACCCAGATTTTCCATCGCTTCCGCGATATACAGGTAATGCTCAAAAAACTTAATGGCCATATCCTCATATACCTGATAATACTGGGCAAGCTCCATGGCGATACGCATCATATTCAGTGCATACATGGCCATCCAGCTTGTTCCGTCGGCTTGCTCAAGATACTGGCCGTCTTTTAAGATCATATTACGGTCAAAAGCACCGATGTTATCAAGACCTAAGAAACCGCCTCCGAAAATATTTTTACCGTTTTTATCCTTTCTGTTAACCCACCATGTAAAATTGAGCAGCAGTTTTTGAAAAACTTTTTCCAGAAATAATAAATCAGGTTTTCCATTGGTTTTTTCATCAATCTTAAAAACCCGGAAACAGGACCATGCATGTACAGGCGGATTCACATCACTCAGATTCCATTCATAAGCAGGAAGCTGCCCGTTGGGATGCATATACCATTCTTTGGTCAGCAAAAGAAGCTGGTTTTTGGCAAATTCAGCATCAATAATAGCAAAAGGTACACAATGAAAAGCCAGGTCCCAGGTCGCATACCACGGATATTCCCATTTATCGGGCATAGAAATAATATCCTTATTGTGCATGTGATTCCATTCCGTATTTCTTACATAATTGTTGAAATCCCTGGGAGCTTCAAAATTAGGGTCACCTTTCAGCCATTTTCCTACATTGTAATGGTAAAACTGCTTATTCCAGAGCAATCCGGCAAAAGCCTGACGCTGAACATTCTTTTCATCATCACTCGTTACGTCATGTTGTACCTCAATATAAAATTCATTGGCTTCAGCAATCCTTGTATTAAAGATTTCATCAAAATATTGAAAAGGTTCATCCGTTTCATTGGGCGATAATCTGAAGTCAAAAGTTTTGGATTGTCCTGCTTCAATAATTTCATCAATTAAAAAAGAAGCTTTCGTTCCTCTTTTTTCAGGATTAACAGTATTGCTTCCGTAAATGATATAATCGTTGATTCCATCCTTAAAATAAGTATTTCCCGGATATGGAGATCCGTATAATTTTGGAGTATTGGTTTCATTCTCACAAAAAACACTTTCCGTATTGAGATTTCTGGAATAGAATTTTTTAATGGAAATACTGTCATGGTTAATATCAATACAGCCCTCATAAGACGCATTCATCTGGGCTTTGTAAGTATTGTAACCCCATTTCCAGTTATTCCGGAACCAGACTGTAGGTGCCACCACAATCGGGGCATCCTTCTGGCTTCTGTTACAGACTGTTACTCTTACTAAAATATCATTATGATCCGCTTTACAGTATTCAATGAAAATATCAAAATATTCATTGTCGTCAAAAATGCCGGTGTCTATAAGCTCAAATTCCGGTTCTTTCTTGGTACGGTTTCCGTTTTCAATAATAAGATGATCATAAGGAAACTCATTAATCGGATATTTGTACACCATTTTCATATAGCTGTGAGTAGGCGTATTATCAAGGTAATAGAAGATTTCTTTAATGTCTTCTCCGTGATTTCCCTGAGGATTGCTTAGTCCGAAGAAACGCTCCTTTACCATCTTATCTTTCTTGTTCCAGAACGAAAGCGCAAAGCAGAAAAGTTGTTTCACATCCGAAATTCCGGCGATGCCCTCCTCTCCCCACCGGTAGGTATAGCTTTCTGCATTATTGTGATTGGCGAAGTTCCAGGCATTGCCGTTTGGGCTGTAATCTTCACGTACATTTCCCCACTGCCTGTTGCTTACGTAAGGCCCCCAGTTTTTCCAGTTATTATCTTGTAATCTTTGTTTTTCAGCAATCATATTTCACCATTTTTCAGTACGAAGGTAGTTTTTTTGGAAAATAATTCCAATTTTCCGAATCTGAAAAATCCTTAACATAGCCTTCAATGTCTTATGTTTAGAGGAGTTTCGAGAATAAATTAAATTTTTGTAAATAATTAAAAGAAAAAAACTATCTTTGCACCATTCGTTCATTCAAATATTGAAAATGTTATCAAGAAAGGTTGAGGGATTAGACCCTGTGAAACCTTAGCAACCCTTTGTGCAAGCGAAGAAGGTGCTACGTTCTACCAAATAATTTTATTTTGGACAGATAACTTACTGAAGTTCTTTTCAGCCATTTCTCGTGGCATTTTCAATTGTGTTATAAAAATATAATAGAATTGGAAGCAGAACTTAAACATATTAATTTTTCATATCAAACCGGTTCCCGAAAGGAATACAATATCCCGTTGAGCTATCAGCTTTTCGGGAAGGATCTGTTTACAGCCCCAATTATTCTGGTGAATCACGCTTTAACCGGAAACTCAAATGTTTCCGGAGAAAAAGGCTGGTGGAAACAGCTGATTGGAGAAGATCAGGTAATCGATACGAAAAAATATACCGTTTTGTGCTTCAATATTCCCGGAAACGGCTATGATGATTTTTTAATTGATGAATATGAAGATTTCACGCCTTCAGATATTGCCGGTATATTTTTAAAAGGCCTTGAAATTCTTTCTGTAAAAAACCTGTATGCCATTATCGGAGGCTCATTGGGAGGTGGTATCGGCTGGGAAATGCTGGCGAAAAAGCCACACCTTGCTGAAATTTTTATTCCTATTGCCTGCGATTTTAAAACTCACGACTGGCTTCACGCACAATGTCTGGTTCAGAAATTTTTATTGAACGGAAATGATGAGCCCCTGCAGAAAGCCAGAATTCATGCGATGCTGTGTTACAGAACACCTCAGTCTTTAAACGACAGATTTCAAAATAAATACAATCAGGAAAAACAGCAGCTCGAATCAGAAGATTGGCTGATGTATCATGGAAATGCTTTAAACGAAAGGTTTAGTTTAAAATCATATAAGCTCATGAATCATTTACTGATGAATATTAATACCGATGAAAAGAGATTGGAGAAAATAGTTGCACGAATGCACATGATCTCTGTAGATACAGACCTGTTTTTCCCTGCTTCTGAAATCCGAATGTGTTTTGAAAAGCTGAAGCGAAAAAAAGAAGATGTTTTCTATCACGAGATCAAATCAATTCATGGGCATGATGCCTTTCTAATGGAATACAAACAATTAAATAATATCATAAAAAATATAAAAAATATTGTATAGAAGATGAAAAATGTTAACGAGATAAAGTTTTTAAAAAACAGATCAATCATCAAATTTGAAGGAGAAGATTTCTTGGGAGAAATCGGTATTGACGGAAGAATTTTTAAAGCGCTTACTTTGGCGCGAATCAGTGTTGGGGTAATTTCCCAGCAGGCAATTGAAAACGGGATCTCTATTCTGGTTCAGGAAAGCGATTCTGAAAAAGCGGTTAATTGTCTGATTGACGAATTTGAGCCGGAAAGAAGATCAGGGAAAGTTTCCCAGATTTATAGTATTAACAATGTGTCCGTACTGGGGTTTGTGGCGGAAGATTTTAATAAAATTCTTGCAGAGCTGGCGAGAAATAATGTTTTTCCGTTGCTTTTAAATCAGATTGCAAGCGAAAAGCGTGTCAATATTGTTGTAACCTCTTCACAAGATGAGAAAACTAAAAATATCATCGAATCAGAAATATCTAAAAAGCCGAAAACCGTTCATCTGGCAATTATAGGACACGGAAATGTTGGAAAAACGTTAATTGATCAGGTTTTACAATCTTCGGACGAAATTAAAAGACGTAAGAAGATCGATCTTAAAGTAGTGGCAGTTGCCAATTCCAGAAAAATTGCTTTCAATAAAAAAGGATTTGGTGCCCAGTGGAGTGATGAGGTTCAATTAGCAGAAAGTCCATCGAATGTAGAAGAACTGATTAATTTCTCAAAGGAAAACCAACTCGAAAATCTTATTGTAGTAGATAATACGGCAAGCAAGGATTTTGTTAAAAATTATCATGCTCTGGCAGAAAACGGATTCGACCTCGTTTCTTCCAATAAAATTTTCAATACACTCCCGATTGAAGAATACCGTAAACTAAGATATACGTTGAGCAAAAACAACAGAAGATATCTGTATGAAACCAATGTTGGAGCAGGGCTGCCTTTAATTGATACGATAAAATTATTACACCTTTCCGGAGAGAATATTACAAGGATCAAAGGGGTTTTCTCAGGTACATTAAGTTATGTTTTTAATAATTTTTCCTTAAGAAATGATAAGTTTTCAACAATTATCAATGAAGCTTTGGAAAAAGGATACACCGAACCGGATCCGAGAGAAGATTTATCAGGAAATGATGTGGCAAGAAAGCTGTTGATTCTGGCAAGAGAATTAGACCTGATTAATGAATTTGAAGATATTAATATTCAAAATCTGGTTCCTGAAAGTTTGCTTTCAGTTTCTAAGCCGGAATTCCTTTCAAGACTGGATGAATTGAATGACGAATATCAAAAGATCAAAGAAAATCAGAAACCCGGCCATGTCTTAAGGTATGTTGGCGATCTGCATGGAGATTTACAGGAAGAAAAAGGGGAGCTTGATGTAAAACTTATTTCCGTTCCTGCAAGTTCTGCATTAGGACAGTTGAAAGGTTCAGATTCAATTTTTGAAATCTATACGGAAAGTTATGGAGAAAATCCGATTGTCATTATGGGAGCCGGAGCCGGAGCACAGGTCACTGCAAGAGGTGTTTTCGGAGATATTTTAAGAGTAAGCGAAACAAAATAATAAGATCAATGTAACAATATAACAATGTAACAGTTTACCAATGATTCAACTGCTGTCATTCTAAATGGAACGACGTGAAATGAAGAATCTCATTGATACACTGTTACATTGGAAAATTAAAACTATATGGAAAATTTTGAAACCTTTGCAATAAGGACTCAAACTGAAAGGTCACAGTTTGACGAACATTCTACACCATTATACCTTACATCCAGTTTTATTTTTCAGGATGCGGAAGATATGAGAGCCAGCTTTGCTGAAGAAAAACCTAAAAATTTATACAGCAGATTCTCAAATCCCAATGTCACTGAATTCACCGATAAAATTGCAAAAATGGAAGGTGCGGAAGCCGGATATGCTTTTGCAACGGGAATGGCTGCAATTTATTCAACATTTGCAACGCTGCTCAATGCAGGAGATCATATCGTAAGCTGTCAGTCGGTTTTTGGTTCTACCCATACTTTATTTACGAAGTATTTCCCGAAATGGAATATTGAAACCACTTATTTCAAAGCCGAAGACTCAGAAAACGTTGAAAAATATATTCAGCCGAATACAAAGATTTTATATCTGGAAACGCCTACCAACCCGGCCATAGAAATTCTGGATCTTGAGTTTTTCGGACAGATTGCTAAGAAGCACAACCTTATCTTTATAGTAGATAACTGTTTTGCAACCCCTTATCTTCAGCAGCCGATTAAATACGGAGCTGATATTGTGGTACATTCTGCAACAAAATTAATTGACGGACAAGGAAGAGTTTTAGGAGGAGTAGCAGTAGGAAGAGAAGATTTAATAAGAGAAATTTATCTTTTTGCAAGAAATACCGGGCCGGCCATGTCACCATTCAATGCCTGGGTTTTGTCAAAAAGTTTGGAAACACTAGCCATCCGTGTAGAAAAGCATTGTGAAAATGCATTGAAAGTGGCTGAATTCCTGGAAAGCCATCCGAATGTTGAGTTTGTAAAATACCCATTCTTACCATCCCATCCAAGTTATCAGATTGCAAAAAAACAAATGAAACTGGGTGGAAATATAGTTGCCTTTGAAATAAAAGGTGGAATTGAAGGCGGAAGAAAGTTTTTAGATAAAATCAAAATGTGTTCCCTTTCAGCAAATCTTGGCGATACACGAACAATTGTAACCCATCCGGCCTCTACAACCCATTCAAAATTAACAGATGAAGAAAGAAATGAAGTAGGAATTACAGCCGGTCTCGTACGTTGCTCAGTAGGTCTGGAAAATGTGGAAGACGTCATCGCCGATCTGAAGCAAGCACTGGAATAATTATTATTGGTTTGAAATAAATTGGAAAAGTCCTGAAGGAACAATTTAACAAAGGGTAGGATAAAATCCTATACAACGATGAGTTACATCATTGGAAATAAAAAGATAGAAAATGAAAAATAATATACACAACTCTCAACTCTTAGCTCTCAACGCTCAACTGGAGAAGAGGATTCTGGTCCTTGACGGTGCAATGGGAACCATGCTCCAGCGATATAAATTCGAGGAAGAAGATTATCGGGGGGAGCGTTTCAAAGATTGGGAGCATCCGGTAAAAGGAAATAATGATCTGCTTTCGTTGACACAGCCTGCCGCGATTGAAGAGGTTCATAAAAAATACCTGGAAGCAGGCGCTGATATTATTGAAACCAATACATTCTCCGGAACTACCATTGCTATGGCAGATTATCATATGGAGGATCTGGTTTATGAGCTGAACTACGAATCGGCAAAAATTGCAAGGAAAGCCTGTGATGAGTTCACCGCAAAAAATCCTGAGAAACCGAGATTTGTAGCAGGTGCGATCGGGCCTACCAACAGAACCGCAAGTTTAAGTCCGGATGTTAATGATCCCGGTTATCGTGCGATTACTTTTGATGAACTGAGAATTGCTTATAAACAACAATCCGAAGCTTTATTGGATGGTGGTGCTGATATTTTACTGGTCGAAACAATTTTCGATACGTTAAATGCAAAAGCCGCCTTATTTGCTATCGATGAGATTCAGGATGAAAGAGGTATTAAAATTCCGATCATGGTTTCAGGAACGATTACGGATGCTTCGGGAAGAACACTGAGCGGGCAGACTGCAGAAGCGTTTTTAATTTCGGTTTCCCATCTGAATTTATTAAGTGTAGGCTTTAACTGTGCTTTGGGAGCAAATCAGCTCACTCCTTATTTAGAAACACTGGCCCATAATGCTGAGTTTTATGTTTCAGCTTATCCGAATGCGGGATTGCCCAATGCTTTCGGAAAATATGATGAAACCCCTGAATTTATGGCAGAGCAGATTAAAGAGTATGTGGAGAAAGGATTAATCAATATTATCGGCGGATGTTGCGGAACAACTCCCGATCATATCAAAGCTATTGCTGACCTGGTGAAAGAATATTCGCCAAGAAAATTGAAGAGATTTGTCTGATTTGATAGATTTTTTGAATTGAATTTGAGGAAAAAATTAAGTTTTTAATGTTATTTTTAAATAAATCACAAAATTTAAATATAATGGAAAAGCCTAGTTACTCAAAAAATGCTGATAAAACAAAACTGTTTAATGAATTAAGAAAAAAAGTGAACGCCAGAGTGGAAGCTATCCCGGAAAACAGAGATATTTATATTAAGATCAAAGCAGTGATATTGCCTTTGATCTATTTCGTGCTTTATTTTTTAGCGGTTTACAATGCAGAAATCTCATGGGTTTATATTTCCTGTTTCATTTTAATGGGAATTTCACTGGTACTGATCTATTTGAATCTAATCCATGAAGCAGCTCATAATAATATTTATAAAAGTAAAAAGCTGAACGGGTTGATCCTGCACATTTTTGATTTCATTGGTGCCAATTCGTATATCTGGAAAAAAAGACATATTGCAAGCCATCATGCCTACCCGAATGTGGACGGATGGGATACAGACATTGAGCAGAGCGGTTTGCTGTTAATCGTTCCTTGGATCAAAGCAAAAGGAGTACAGAAATACCAACACCTGTTTTTCTTTCTGGTTTATCCTTTATATCTGTTTAATTGGATGTTTATAAGGGATTTCAGAGACTTTTTCGATCATGAAAGAGTGATTTTAAAAACCCAGGGAGCAATTCCGGTGAAAGAAAAAATAAAAATGGTGAGTTATAAACTGTTCTATTTCTTTTACCAGATTGCAGTTCCGGTTCTGTTTTTCAAAGTTTCATTGGGTTTGGCTTTGGGAGCGTGGGCTTTACAGGTAATTGCAGCAAGTATTTTTGCTTTGTTTGTTTTATTGCCTTTGCATCCGCTTCCTGATAATGCTTTTCCGAGACTGGATGAGAAAAACGGACTTCCGTTCAGCTGGCTGCAGCATCAGTTTGAAGTAACCAATGATCTGGCAGAGAACAACTGGTTTGTGAGAAATGTATTAGGGAATTTTAATTTCCATGTGGCACACCATTTATTCCCGAATTACAGCTATATGTATTACAATGAGATCACAGAAGAAATAGAAAGATTTGCAAAAGAACATCACCTGTCTTACAAAAGGTATCCGATTTTTACAGCCTTGGGAAAACATGTGGATTTGCTTAGGCAAAATGCAAACAATGCATATTATATTTTAGAAGAATAAAATTGATGAAGTATTTGAGATTGTCGGGGCTGGAGCCTCTTATTATAACGCCGGAAAGTAATTTCATCAATGTTGGTGAAAGAACTAACGTTGCCGGTTCCAAAAAATTTTTAAGATTAATAAAAGAAGAGAAATTTGCTGAAGCCCTGGATATTGCACGCCATCAGGTTGAAGGTGGAGCGCAGATTCTTGATGTCAACTTTGATGACGGATTAATTGATGGAAAAGCTTCCATGATCAAATTCCTGAACCTTATTGCCTCCGAACCCGATATTTCCAGGATTCCGATCATGATCGATTCCTCAAAATGGGAAATTCTGGAAGCCGGATTACAGGTAGTTCAGGGAAAATCTGTCGTAAATTCTATCAGTTTAAAAGGCGGTGAAGAAGAATTTATAAAACAGGCAAAAGCCATTAAAAGATATGGTGCAGCGGTCATTGTCATGGCATTTGACGAAGCCGGGCAGGCCGATACCTACGAACGAAGAATCGAAATTTCAAAACGTTCTTATGATATACTGGTCAATCAACTGGATTTTCCTGCAGAAGATATCATTTTCGACCTGAATATTTTCCCGGTTGCAACAGGCATGGAAGAGCACAGAAGAAACGCAATAGATTTTATCGAAGCAACAAGATGGGTAAGACAAAATCTTCCCTATGCATCTGTAAGTGGCGGAGTAAGTAATGTTTCATTCTCTTTCCGTGGAAATGATACGGTGAGAGAGGCAATGCACTCGGTTTTCCTTTATCACGCTATCCAGGCCGGAATGAATATGGGAATTGTAAACCCTGCAATGCTGGAAGTTTATGATGAAATTAATAAAGAGCTGTTAGGCCTTGTAGAAGATGTTATCCTTGATCAACACGAAGATGCTACAGAAAGGCTTTTAGATTATTCTGAAAAACATAAATCGGTCAAAAAAGAAAAAGTTGAAGACCTCGAATGGAGAACCCACCCTTTACAGGACAGAATTACCCACGCCCTTGTAAAAGGTATTGACCGCTTTATTGAAGAAGACGTGGAAGAAGCCAGAAAGCAGGCTGAAAAACCGTTACATGTCATTGAAATCAATCTGATGACGGGAATGGGCGTTGTAGGAGATTTATTCGGAAGCGGGAAAATGTTTTTGCCACAGGTAGTGAAATCTGCAAGGGTAATGAAAAAGGCGGTTGCTTATCTGCAACCATTTATTGAAGCTGAAAAAGACGGTTCAAGACCAGCCAATGGGAAAATTCTGATGGCTACGGTAAAAGGAGACGTTCATGATATCGGTAAAAATATTGTAAGTGTAGTTTTAGGTTGTAACAATTATGAAATCGTAGACCTTGGCGTAATGGTTCCTGCAGAAAAAATTATCCAGACTGCTATTGAGGAAAAAGTAGATGTGATTGGTTTAAGCGGGTTGATTACACCGAGTTTAGATGAAATGGTGTATATCGCAGCCGAACTTGAAAGACAGAACCTCGATTTTCCTTTGCTGATCGGTGGTGCTACCACTTCAAAAGCACATACCGCAGTGAAAATCGATTTAAAATATAAAAATGCAGTTGTTCACGTCAATGATGCATCCAGAGCGGTAAATGTGGTAAGCTCCTTACTGGGAGACAGAAATAAAGAATATGTTGACGATCTGAAGGTTGAATACTCGGATTTCCGTGAAAAGTTTCTGAACAGACAGGTTGATAAAGAATATGTTTCTATTGAAGAAGCAAGGAAAAATCATTTTACAATCGACTGGGAAAATGAAGAAATTTTCACACCGAACAATGTAGGAATAAAGATTTTTCAGGATCAGGACTTGAATGAGCTTGTTCCGTTTATCGACTGGTCACCCTTCTTCAGAAGCTGGGATCTGCATGGGAAATATCCTAATATTTTAGAAGATGAGGTCGTAGGAACTCAGTCCAAAGAATTGTTCAAAGATGCACAGGTGATTTTGAAAAAGATTCTTGATGAAAAATTATTAACAGCGAAAGCTATCTTCGGAGTTTTTAAAGCCAATTCAAACGAAACGGATGATATTATCCTTTTTGATGAAAACGGTGAGGAAAAAGCTAAGTTTTTGACCTTAAGACAGCAGGTTCAGAAATCAAAAGGAAAAGAATATCTGGCATTAAGCGATTTTATTGCTCCTCAGGCTTCCGGCAAGACCGACTATGTGGGTGCTTTTTGTGTAACGACAGGTTTCGGGACCGATGAATTATCTGCAGAATATGAAAAAGCAAATGACGACTACAATTCTATCATGGTAAAAGCGCTTGCCGACAGATTTGCGGAAGCCTACGCTGAATTTTTACATAAAAAAGTAAGAACGGAATATTGGGGATATGCCAATCAGGAAGATCTTAGCAATGAAGATTTAATTGCAGAAAAATATAAAGGAATTCGTCCGGCTCCGGGATATCCGGCCTGCCCTGATCATTTGGAAAAGAAAACCATCTGGGATCTTTTAAAGGTAGAAGAGAACATAGGCGTATTCCTGACAGAAAGTTTAGCGATGTATCCTACAGCATCAGTTTCCGGATATTATTTCGGAAGCCCGCACGCCAAATATTTCGGACTTGGAAAAATTACAGAAGACCAGCTTAAGGATTATGCAGACAGAAGAGGTTGCAGCATTCAGGAAGCCAGAAAATGGCTGTCACCCAATTTAGCAGATTAAGAAAAGTGTGTAGTTGATCATTGAGAATTTGTTTACAAGTTAAAACTCCCAACGATCAACTTTTAACATTCAACTAAAATATAAAATGAAGATTACAGAACATATAAAAAATGCAAACGGGAAAACATTATTCTCATTAGAAGTTGTTCCGCCTCAGAAAGGGATCGGTATTGAGGATTTATACACCAATATAGATCCTTTGATGGAATTTAAGCCACCTTTTATAGATGTGACGACTTCCAGAGAAGAATATATCTATCTGGATAAAGGCAATGGTTTGGTGGAAAGACGGATCACAAGAATGCGTCCCGGTACCCTTGGAATATGTGCTGCCATTCAGCATAAATATAACGTAGATACCGTTCCGCATTTGCTTTGTGGCGGGTTTACAAAAGAAGAAACCGAATATCTTCTCGTCGACTGTATGTACCTCGGAATTGATAATGTAATGGCGCTTCGTGGGGATGCCATGAAGGGACATCAGTATTTTGAGCCAACCCAGGGAGGACATGCCAGCGCAATGGACCTGGTACATCAGATCAATGATCTGGGGCGCGGAAAATATCTTCATAATGAAGGGCAGGAATGTGACGAGCTTAATAAATTCTGTATCGGTGTGGCCGGTTATCCTGAAAAACATATTGAAGCCCCATCCATGAATTATGATTTAAAATGGCTGAAACAAAAAGTAGATGCAGGTGCCGATTACATTGTTACCCAAATGTTTTTCGACAATAAAAAATTCATGGAATTTGTTCAGAAAGCCAGGGAAATGGGTATTACCATTCCTATCATTCCGGGAATTAAGCCTATCGCAACAAAAAGGCATCTGAAACTTTTACCACAGGTATTTAAGATCGATCTGCCGGAAGAGCTGATCAATGAGGTGGAAAATGCCAAAAATAATGATGCCGTAAAACAGATCGGCATTGAGTGGGCAATTAATCAATGCAAAGAACTCCTTGATTTCGGAGTTCCGGTTTTACATTTTTATTCGATGGGTAAAAGTGATAACATTAAAAAAGTGGCGGGAGAATTATTTTAAATAAAAAGTAGAGGAGAAATGAAAGGATCCCTGTTAATTTAATTAGCAGGGATTTTTGTTTTATAGAATCGGATGCCTTTCAAACTCTTTGTTCCGGTCAAATAAATATCGGTAAGTAGCTAGCTTTCTCGTAACGGTAGTATCAAGATTTTCTGCAATTTTGATCATTTTCGGATTAAAATCACCGATCCACTGAAGCTCTGTCGTGGTAAAGTCAGTATGCTTTCTGATATGCTGGGTTCCTTCCCAGATCATGTAGCCGTCAATTCCCTTTTTTTGCCATTCAGGGACAACGCCAAACACCAGACCTACCATTTTCTCATTCATCTTGCGCTTTTTATACCAGATATATTTCAGCTTTTCGAGCCACCCGAATTTACCATTGAGATATTTAATCCATTGATTGAGGTCGGGGAGATTCATCCACATGGCAATCGGTTTTTCATTTTCATACACAAACCATGAAATATGCTCATTGATGATCGGCTTCATCATATTAAACATTTTGAGAACTTTGGCTTCATTCATTTCCTTACCTTCCCCATGAGAAAACCATGCTTTAT
The DNA here is from genome assembly GCF_041224435.1 of Chryseobacterium tongliaonense. NCBI lineage: Bacteria > Pseudomonadati > Bacteroidota > Flavobacteriia > Flavobacteriales > Weeksellaceae > Chryseobacterium > Chryseobacterium tongliaonense. Next base: position 809,758 of record NZ_JBGFFD010000001.1, read on the forward strand.
TGTAAACTTCAGTAAAATCCTTTGCAAATTTTTCTAAATGGTCCTTTTTCATTGGTCTTGCCGAAATTGCAGGATTCCTGCTGTGCTTAGCGTGCATTATCGTAAAAACCCTTGAAACCTCTGCAAAAATAGGCCTTGAAAAACACAATTGTTCAAAATAGATTTTAAAGCCGTAGTTTTCAAAAAGCTCTTTATAGTATGGGAAATTATAGTTCATTCCGTACAAAGGCTCTGCAAATCCGTCGATCAGCAATCCCCAGAATTTATCCCTTTCCCCGAAATTGATGGGCCCGTCCATGGCTTCCATCCCTCTTTCCTGAAGCCACTTTTTACAATAATCAAATATGAAATCGGCTGTTTCCTGATCCTCGATACAATCGAAAAAACCGATTCCGCCTGTCGGTTGATTTTGTGTATAAAGATTACTTACAAAAACGGCTGTTTTTCCTACCGTTTCATTATTTTCATTTTTGAATAAAAATCTTGCACATTCTCCGTTTCTGAAGAACTTATTTCTGGAAGGATTAAAAACAGCTTCAATGTCTTTATCCAAAGGCCTGATATAATTTTTGTCATGTTGATAAAGTCTGGCCGGAAATTCTAAAAATTCCTTTTTCTGATTTTCATTTTGTACTTCTTCAACCGTCATTATAATCTTTTTAACCGAATCATATTGAAAGGTAGTATTTTTTTAATTTAAATTGAAATACACGAATAAATATTATCCGTATTTTTGTTGCAAATTAAATAAAAATGGTTGATTTTACAGATAACGACGATGATGTTTTTACAGGAAACGAACACACTCCTATAAGAGAAGATGCTTTTGACAAATCACCACAGGAAAAAATTGAAAAAATCACTGAACTTTTTGGTGAAATTATGGAAACTTTGGGATTAGACATGACTGACGATTCTTTGAAAGACTCTCCAAAACGGGTAGCTAAAATGTATGTGAATGAAATTTTCGGTGGACTTCTTCCTGAAAATAAACCCGGAATTTCCACTTTTTCCAATAAATATAAATACAGACAAATGTTGGTGGAAAAAGATATCACCGTATATTCTTTCTGCGAACATCATTTTTTACCGATTATCGGGAAAGCGCATGTAGCTTATATTTCAAACGGAGAAGTAATCGGTCTTTCAAAGATCAACAGGATTGTAGATTATTATGCAAGAAGGCCCCAGGTTCAGGAAAGACTGACCATGCAGGTGGTAAACGCGCTGAAAGAAGCTCTTGGAACAAAAGATGTAGCATGTATCATCGATGCTAAACATCTTTGCGTAAATTGCAGAGGGATAAAAGATACAGCGAGTTCTACTATTACTGCTGAATTGAGCGGTATTTTCAGAACCAATCCTATTACAAGACAGGAATTCCTGCATTATGTGGGAAGCCATGCCAAATTTGACTAAATTGAAAACAGAATGAATTATCAAATTCTTAAAAATATTGTTGAACAGGAACTTCTGAGGTTTGAAAAAATCTCTGAAGAAGACTGGTCACATAAAATTTCTCCGGAAAAGTGGTCTAAAAAAGAAATTTTAGGCCATCTTTGTGACAGTGCTTTAACCAATGTCAGAAGATTTGTAGTGACTCAGTATAAAGAAAATGAGAATATTGTCTATGATCAGGATTTCTGGGTAAAAGCTCAGAATTATCAGAATATTCCGACTGCGGAAATCATCAGTCTCTGGAAATTTTTGAATTTTCAGATCGTTCATACCGTGGAAAATATTCCGGATGAAATGCTGCAAAGAACCTGTGATACGACTAAAACAGAGCCGCAGAGGTTTACTCTGGAATTTATCATTCAGGATTATGCAGATCATTTACAGTACCACTTAAAAGCAATTTAATAATGATAAAATTTAAAAAAGTTTCAGATAAAATTTTCGTAACAACCATTATTTGTTGTTGCTGAAAATTATTTTGTCTGAATTTTAAATCTTTAAATCATTGAATCTTTTAATTAAAAAAAATGCAATTAAAAATATATAACTCGCTTACGGCGGAAAAAGAAATATTTAAACCCATCTTAGAAGGAAATGTTGGAATGTACGTTTGTGGACCTACCGTTTACAGCAATGTGCATTTGGGCAATGTAAGAACCTTCCTTTCTTTCGATTTTATTTACCGTACCCTGATGCATTTAGGATACAAGGTAAGATATGTAAGAAATATTACAGATGCAGGTCACCTTACAGACGACGGCAATGTAGAGAACGATAGATTTGTAAAGCAAACCCGTCTTGAAAAGCTTGAACCGATGGAAATTGTACAGAAATATACGGTTGATTTCCATAAAGTACTGGATATGTTTAATCTGCTACCTCCGAATATCGAGCCTACCGCAACCGGTCATATTGTGGAGCAGATTGAGCTGACTCAAAAATTAATTGAAAGAGGTTTTGCTTATGAAAGCAATGGTTCCGTATACTTTGATGTCCTTGAATACAATAAAAGAGGCCTGAATTACGGTGAACTTTCAAAACGTAATATCGAAGAGCTCTTTGCCAATACCCGTGATCTTGACGGTCAGGGAGAAAAGAAGAATCCACAGGATTTTGCCCTTTGGAAAAAAGCATCTCCGGCTCACATTATGAGATGGAACTCACCTTGGGGAGAAGGTTTCCCGGGTTGGCATCTTGAATGTACTGCAATGAGTACGAAATATCTGGGTGAAAAATTTGACATCCACGGTGGCGGAATGGACCTGAAATTTCCACACCACGAATGTGAAATTGCCCAGGGAAAAGCTTGCAATGATATGGCTCCGGTGAATTACTGGATGCACGCAAATATGTTGACAATGAATTCTCAACGGATGAGCAAATCAACCGGAAATTATATTTTACCGATGCAGCTGGTTACAGGAGAAAATGATTTCTTTGAAAAACCTTTCCATCCGGCAATTGTACGTTTCTGCTTCCTGCAGGCACATTACAGAAGTGTTCTGGATATTTCCAATGATGCGATGATTGCCAGTGAAAAAGGTTTCATCAGATTGATGGAAGCGGTGAAAGTATTAAACTCAATCACCCCGAACGATGAAAAAGAATCAGGATTTAATCTTGAAGAATGGAAAAATAAAGCTTATGATGCGTTAACGGATGATTTCAATTCTCCGGTTTTGATCGCTCATATATTTGAAGCGGTGAAATTCATTTTTGCTTTAAATGACGGCAAAGAAACCATCTCAACAAAAGATCTTGAAGATTTAAAATCAACTTTAAATGCCTTTATCTTTGATGTGTTGGGGTTACAGGCTATTGAAGAAAACAATAATGAAAAACTGGATCAGACACTGCAGGTTTTAATTGAGCTGAGAAATCAGGCAAGAAAATCCAAGAACTTTGACCTTTCCGATCAGATCAGAGATAAGCTGCTTGCCGAAGGGATTGAGCTAAAAGATGGAAGAGACGGAACAACCTACGTTTTAAATTAAAACTAAAAAATTTAGATAACTATATACTATTTTACACTTATTTTTTCTTGCTTCTTTGATCGTTTTTATCGCAAAGAAAATGATGAATCAGACTTATTAAGATGATCAAAGTTTTTTAATCTATTTAAATAGATTTTTAAAAGAATACTTCATAGCAGCTTTGCTGCTTTTTTTAAAATATAGCAATCGGATTTAAAAAGCTTTGCATTAATTAAAAAATGATGAGTGTAAAATAGTATATACTTGCCAAAATTTATATTCTCCCGCAGGTTTCGCAGACAACGCAGATGTTAAAGTACCATCATCCGTTTGATCTGTAAAACCTGCAGGAGTTTTTTTATACTTTTTTATCATTTACAGATGAAGGATCTTTTATTAAACTTATGTTCTGTAAAGATCAGAAATTAAATTATTGTAAATGTTTTTCAAACAGTAGAGATTTTTTATGATTCAATTTGAAAATTGTGTAACTTAGTAAAGCTAAAATAATTACGATCTAAAATCTACATATTATGAAAAAACATTTATTCCCTTTATTCTTGCTGTTTATAGGAGGTAGTGCTTATGCACAGCAGGATTTTTACGCACTTACCGGAAAAGATACCCAAAGTATTGTTTTTAATGACTTCCGGGCGATTGATGTAGTAAATGGTGCATCCGGCGAGACTATTCTGGCTGCTGATTCTCCGGCGAAAGTATTTTCCCAGTTCAGGAATTCTTCAGTCATTGAAGACAGGAATTCTTACAACAATTCCCAATCAGCAACAATGGCAACATTGGCTTATGATCCATCCAATAATAACCTGGTCTACATGCCGATGTTTTCTTCCAATATTTATGTTTTAAACGCTAAAACCAAAGAAATTACTTTGGTTGAAAATACGGTGGCAAGGGTAACATCTTGTGATATTAATTCTCATATGACGAGAATGGCGACCGGATACGACGGAAATATCTATGCGGTAAACAATGCAGGAACCCAGTTTTTGCAGATCAGTAAAAAGAACAATCAATATCAGGTAAATGATCTTGGAATTATAAAGGATGATGCTTCCAACGGGAAAAACTCTTTCACAACTATAGAAACAGGTTTTGGAGGAGATATGATTGCTGATGCGGATAATAATTTCTACGTTTTTTCAACATCCGGAAATGTATTTAAAGTATTGACAAAAGAATTAAGAGCAAAATTCGTTGGAAAAATTTCAGGTCTTCCTGAAAATTATTCGGTAAACGGAGCAGCTGTAAATTCCAAAGGAAAAGTAGTTATTGCCAGTGCGAAAGGTGCTCCGTTATACGAAACGGATCTTGAAACTTTACAGGCTAAACAGCTGCCGGGAAATCTGAATTTACATATTTATGATCTGGCAAGTAAATATTTTGCTAATGACAAAGCGATTTCTGCAAATCCTCTTGTGAATCTGGATATCTATCCGACTAAAGTTGATGAAGACTTTATCAATGTCAATGTGAACGACAAATCTGTAAAAGGGAATCTTAAACTTTCCGTTTTTGATATTTCCGGTAAAAACGTAATGAAAAAGGATCTTTCTGTAAAAGGGGGTTCTTTACAACAGCAGATATATCTGAAAAATCTGGTAAATGGTGCTTACATCGTAAGTATTACAGATGAATCAGGTAAAATATTATTAAATAAGAAAATTCTTGTAACAAAATAATCCGTTAACTTTGTTGACAATTAAGACCTTTTCGAAAATTTTGAGAAGGTTTTTTTAATGAATATTTGATATTCAATAAGTTTTATTTTTCGAGATTAAAATGTACTTTTATAAAAAAATATAAATGAAGCTATACTTTAATATAGGCTACAGTGCGAAAATTGGAGAATATTTGCAGTTGGTTGTAAATGAAGAGGGAGCTGTAACCAAAAGCCATAAAATGTTTTGCACAGAAAACGGTTTATGGAAATGTGAAGTGGATTATTTTTCAAAATCACTTTCTTATAAATATCAGCTTACAGATGAGAGAGGAAATATTCTCAGAGAAGAATTTGTACTTCATCATCTTAACTTTCCTCATAACTATAAAGAATTTATCATTTATGATGAATGGAATAATAAAAATTTTCCTGAAAACTATCTGAACAATAAAATTCTTTACAATAAGCTAAACCAATTTGTTCCTGAAAAAAATGCGGTTTTAAAAAAGCATAGCCATTTATTCAGAATTGAGGCTCCGGTTTATAATCCTGACTGGAAAATTGTTTTGTTCGGAAGTACGGAGTCTTTAGGAAACTGGAATTATGAAAAAGTGATTCATTTATCCCAAACCGATTTTGGAATCTGGGAAACATCTGTTGAAATTCCTGAGAATGAATTTATCCAGTTTAAATACTGTATTTACGATAAAAAGGAAGAAAGGGTAATTGATGTTGAAACCGGAGAGAACAGGTTTACAGTTCCCAATCTGTCGAAAGATGTTTTACAGATTGTTTCCAATCACTATTTTAAATTCAAATTATATCAGATGTATCACGATGCAGGAGTAGCGGTTCCTGTATTTTCTTTGAGAAGTGAAGACGGCTTTGGAGTAGGTGAATTTTCGGATATGAAAAAGCTTGCCGACTGGACGAATGAAACCGATCTTGGAATTATTCAGATCCTTCCGATTAATGATACGACTGCCAATTATTCCTGGACGGATTCTTATCCTTACGCTGCAGTTTCCGTGTATGCGCTGCATCCGCAATATATCTCCCTGGAAAATCTTGATTTTTCATTGCCGAAGGATTTAGTTGAAGAATATCAGGCTGAAAAGACAGAACTGAATTCCCTGGAGCTGATCGATTATGAAAAAATGATTTCAGGAAAGTGGAAATACCTGAAAGCCGTTTTTAACGCTGATAAAGAAAAAATATATAAAGACAGAAATTTTAAGAAGTTCATCAAAGACAATGAAAGCTGGCTGGTTCCTTATGCTGCTTTTTGCGTGTTGAGGGATAAGTATAAAACCCCAAACTTCAATGAGTGGAAAACGCATAAAAAATACATTGCAGGAAAGATTTCACCATTCTTCTCGCCGAAAAATAAAGATTATGAGACGTCAATGCTTCACGCCTGGGTACAGTTCCAGCTCCATAAGCAGCTAAAGGATGCCATTGATTATACCCACAGTTTGGGAATTTCCGTAAAAGGAGATTTGCCTATCGGGATTTACAGATATTCTGTGGAAGCATGGACTGAGCCTGAATTATTCGGGATGGATTTCCAGGCGGGAGCACCACCGGATCAGTTTACGGAACTGGGCCAGAACTGGGAGTTTCCAACGTACAACTGGGAAGCGATGAAGGCTGATGATTACCGATGGTGGAAAAACAGGTTCAAAGCACTGGAGCAGTATTTTGATGCGATGAGAATAGACCATATTTTAGGCTTCTTCAGAATATGGAGAATGCCAATCTCTGCTACTCAGGGAATCTTAGGCTATTTTTATCCTGCTGTACCTGTAGTGACGGAAGAGTTCAAAGCCTGGAATATTCCGTTTGATTTTAACAGGTACTGTAAACCGTTTATCAATGATGAAATTCTCTGGAAATACTTCGGGGAAGAAAAAGAAAAGGCTTTACCGTTTATCGATAATAATTTTAACGGAACTTATTCATTTAAAGAAGAGTTTGATACGCAGAGAAAGCTTTCGGATTACTTTAAGAAAAATCCTCATGGAAAGATAGGAGATCAATTGATTTCCCTTTGTGCCAATGTTTTATTTTTAACGGAGGAAAGAGAAGGGGAAATTGTTTACCACCCGAGATTTAATGTCTATAAAACAGAATCGTATCAATACCTGTCGGATTGGGAGAAAAAAGCAATTTATGATTTATACCATGATTATTTCTTTAGAAGACAGGATCATCTTTGGTATGAAAAAGCAATGGAAAAACTTCCGATGATTTTAAATGCTACTAAAATGCTGATCTGTGGGGAAGATTTAGGAATGGTTCCGGATTGTGTGCCTGCAGTAATGGATGAACTGGCAATTATTGCATTAAAGGTTCAGCGTATGCCTTCGGATGATATTCCTTTTTATAATCCTAAAAATGCAGGTTACCTTAATGTAGTGACGGCTTCTTCGCATGACAGCTCTACGCTGAGACAATGGTGGAAAGAAGAACCTGCATTAATACAGAAATATTTTAACCAGCAATTGGTTCAGTACGGGAAAGCTCCCGAAGATCTGGATACGCATTTAGCTGAAATTATTATGAAACAGCATCTTTATAATAATTCAATGCTTGCCATTTTCCCGATTCAGGAATTTTTAGCGACAGATAAAGAACTTACCAATGAAAAATTGGATAATGAAAGGATCAATAACCCTGCAGTTTTTCCTCATTATTGGCGTTACAGAATGCATATCAAACTGGAAGACCTGAAACAAAAGACTGTTTTTAATCAAAAAATAAAGAATTGGGTGAAAGATAGTGGAAGAAGTTAATAATTTAACGCCTGATTATCAATTAATTAACGATATTTTAAAAGAAGTTTGATCAAAAGATTTAACTTCTTTTTTTTATTTATATCAAAGAATTAGAATAGAGATATTCTGCTATATTTAACCAATTAACGACTATAGAGATGAAAAAGATACTTTTAGGATTTGCACTGAGCATAGCGACTTTGTCATTTGCGCAGCAATATCCAAACAACGGCTGGGGAGACAGCGGATACGGAAATAATGACGGATATTACAGTGATGACGACGATCAGAATTATTTCCCTGATGATTATTACTATAATTATCCTCAGGATTACTATCCGAGTGATTACTACCAGAGTTATTATAACGATTACAGAAACAGTATTGTCAATATCAACTGGAATGTTTTCTTTGCCCAAAACAGGTTAAACCGTTGGCAAATTGATCAGATCCTGTATCTGAACAATTTGTACTCAAGTTTTTCTTCCTGGAATAATTTCTACAGATACAATCCGGACAGATGGTATTATGACAGATATTATGCTATGGAAAGAATTTTGGGACCAAGATTGTTTGTGGTTTTCCAAAACAATTACTACCACGGATCAAGTCCGATTGTGTATTTCCAGAATTACAGAAGAACATATTATGTTCCGAGATACAGGGTAATGCCACGATACAGAAGTGTGAATATCAATATTTACAGGGTTGACAGATCTAAATTCCGTCGTCAGGATAATCCTACTTTACAAGTGGTTTCCAACAGAAATTATTCAGGATTCAGAAATGACAACCGTAACCAGGGAAATAATGGAGGATTCAGAAAACAGGAAGATTTCCGCGGTAATTCTGATAATGGGGTAAGAAATGGCAATAACAGCGGTTTCAGAAAAGGAAATTCATGGAATAATGACAATAACAACCGTCCTAGAAACGAAGGAGGCTTCAGAAATAATAAGAGCCAGGAAAGAAGAGATGATAATAATGGAATGAGAAACGGTGGTGGCTTCAGAAAGCAAAAAAATGAAAATTCTGCTCCGAGACAGCAGAATAACAACAGAAATGATAACCGGGGTTCTGGATTCAGACAAGGTTTAGCAAAGAATTAATATTTTCATATATTATATTTAAGTGGTGTGAAGGGCAGGTTTTTATAATCTGCTCTTTTTTTGTGTTTTTAATATTAAAATTTAACATTTTTTATGAATATTGTCATTTAACTTATGTTTTAACTAATAATCAAAAAGATGTATAACAATTAATTAAAGATTTAAAAAAAATGAAAAAGTTAGTTTTAACAATCGCATTAGCCGGAATGGGAAGTTTTGCCATGGCACAACAAACAACTCCGCAAGACAAACAGGCAAGAAGAGCAGAAATGCAGCAGAAGATGGAACAGAGAGAGCAGGAGCATTTAGCACAAATGCAGAAAGACCTGAACTTAAATCAAGATCAGGTGGCTCAAATTAAAGATCTTCATGCTAAAAGAAAAGCTGAAATGAAAGCGGAATTTGACAAGAATAAGGGTGAAAGACAAGCTAAAATGGAGCAGATGAAAGCTAAGAGAGCTCAGATGGATGCTGATATGAAGAAAATCTTAAGCCCGGAACAATATGACAAATGGCAGGCTGACAGACAGGCAAAAATGGAGCAGAGAAAAGTAGCAATGAAGGAAAGAAAAATGATGAAAAAGCCAATGAACACGGCTACTCCGGATGCGAAATAATAGTTTATAATTTTGATTTTTTAATGTGTGAAGGGCGGATATATTTCCGTCCTTTTTGTATTAAATTTCATTAAATTTTTTGAATTCGGGGTTTAATTCCGTAATTTTGGATATAATCTTTTTATTATGGTAAGCGAAAAAATTGCAAAATTAATTAACGAACAAATAGCCCACGAACAATACGCCGCACAATATTATCTTTCAATGTCTGCATGGTTTTCAAGTAAGGATCTTGATGGCATTGCCAACTATTTCAGAGTTCAGAGTAAAGAGGAACTGATGCATGCAGATAAAATGTTTGATTATTTAAATGATGTAGGTGGAGAAATCATCATTGGAGAGATTGCAAAACCCCCTCATGAGTTTGAAAATGCAACGGATATTTTTGAAAAGGCATTGGCACACGAGAAAACAGTAACAAAAAGTATTTTTAACATCGTGAAAAATGCTAATGATGAAGGAGATTTTGCAACAACTTCTTTTTTACAATGGTTCATTAATGAGCAGGTGGAAGAAGAGGCAAGCGCATCTCAATTGGTTACTAAAATAAGAATGGTATGCGATAACCCTTCAGCATTATATCTTTTTGATCAGGAACTGGCGCAGAGAGTATTTACTCCGAATGCAACAGCTTAAGAATAAATAAGGATTTTATCTTTATAAAAAACTCCGGATATGGTCCGGAGTTTTTTATTTGTATATAATATGATTTTGTTTATAAATTTTCTTTTGAAATGATAAATCCATTTTTCTTGGGTTTTGTAATAATATCGGAATCTATCCATTCAGATCGGACATAAAATTTATCATTATCTTCAATTAAGGTAAATTCAGGATTCATATTTTCTCCAAGAGAGTATCCATCCAGTGTTTTTTTATGTTTTAGTATTAATTTATTTCCTTCTACAGTCGCTGTTAACTCATCTTTAAACCCTATTTGATAACCACTTCCTGATGCGGTAATATTTTCACTATTTATATTAATTTTTAAATCCCATCCTGCATTCATTCCACCAATCTTTCCATAATCGAACCTTGTTTTATAAATGCCATACCATTTTTTATCAATATTATTTCTCTGCAAATTGGATGAAGCTGTTTTATTTAAATTTATTGTGTCTACAACAATATTCTTTTTTATTGCATTGTTATTTTTATTGAATGTTTTTATGTCTTTGCATGAGATTGCACATGATAAAAATATGAGCAATATGTATGATAGTCTTTTAGTCATTTAAAAGTATTGTGCAATTTGATGCTGAAATTTTTTTAATATCTGAAAAATATTTCTGATGATTGTATATCTTACCTGCCTTATCGGAGTAAAAAAATGAAAAGAATATTACTTAAATGTTATAGATGTATCACTTTCCCTTACTTTTTGATAGTTTTATCCACTCGTTAAATGTAGCTTCTCCACCCAACCCTTTAATGAAATAGGTATTGTTGTCGTTTTTGATGGTAAAATTAGGATTTTTTGATTTACAGCTTTTTTCACTGCCTGAATAATATAGTTCTAAAAAATTATTATTATTATTTTCAACAACCATATAATTACCATTACACCTGATAGGTTCATGGTAAGTAGTTGTAGTTAAAACTGCAACATTATTTTTTATATTGAAATGATATGTGATACTGGCGGTACCGGACGTTGTTTCTTCAGTTTCTACTGTTGATGAAAATTCTCCCTGAAATTTAGAGTCAAGTAGTTTGGCATTTTCAGAAGCTGATTGTTTGATAGAATAGTTTTTCTTTTCATCATGAGTCTTACAACTGACTAAAAATAAATATAATACTACAAATATCCATTTTTTAATATTTTTATTATGCATCATAATATAATTCTAAAATTAATTTACCCTTATTATTACACCATTTTATCCAAAAATTTTGTTTATTATCATCTTCAACCATTAACCAATTGCCATTAGTTTTAATTGGGTAATAAAAGCTGTTTTTATTTTTTGAAAATTGTTGAGACTTATCATCTGGAGCAGATCTTAAAGGATTTTCTTTTTCATTAAAATCCACTGAAAATACGGTTAATATATGTTCCTCAGTCGTTTGAAACTTAAAATTCGAATCTGATTCTTTTATATATTTTATGGTATTCTTATTCTCATTTACAATCACTTTGTAATATCCATTTTCTTTTCCTATACATTTAAATACTAATAAAATATTTTCAGGTTTAATTGTATATGGATCAATATCATCGTATTTAAAATCATCATCAAAATAAAATGATTTCCACTTTGATTTATCTAAATTGTATATTGTTAATATTTTTTTTTGATCGTAGGTGTTTTTTAATACAATAAAACCAGTTTTTACCGTTTCTGACTTTTGTTCTTTTATTTGATTAGGTTTATTATCAACTATAAGATGATTATTTGATTTTTCGCTACTGCAAGATAGAATGGATAAGGCTAAAAATATTTTTATAAACATAATTTTGATTTTATTGGACAATATTTGCGTCTACTTTTTCAACAGTTTCAAACGTTATAGACAAGGCACCAATATGTCCATGGTCATAATGGCCACCTACTTTTGAATTTACGCCTGAATAACTTTTACCAGTTGCATAATTTTTATTGAAGCCGTATTTAAAGGCTATTTTGAAAAATTCTTCATTTTTTGAATCATCAAAGGATGTTGAACTGCTTAAACCTTGAAAACTCACGCCATTTTTATTAAGGTATCTAAAGTCAATATTTAATCCTGATTGTTTTCCTTTATGACCATGACCTGCATGATGAGAGCCCGCTTTTGACGGACTGCTTGTAGGATCACTTCCATTTTCAGAAGACATATCCCCAAAATGGATCTCCCAATTTTTATCTTTTACTTCTGAAACGATACCAAATAATGCAGCTGCAGTTTCAGGTAAAAGATAATGATCTCCTGCGCCAACATCTTCTATAGTAGATTTCCCTCCGGTATCTACTGTACCATATCTATTGAATCCACTTCCCGAATCAGGAAATTTAATTAATCCAAAAGAGTTTTTGGTAAGGGTGTTCACTTTTACAAAATCATTTGATCCCTCCTTTACTTGCACGTAGTATGCAATAGAATCTTGTGCCTGAATATATTTAATTTTGCCATCTTTATAGATGTAGAATCCAGAGGTACCAGTATTATTGGATTGTGTTCCCGAATTTCCACAAGTAAATGTTTTGACTTTATTTGCTGAACCTTCAGAGATACTTGTTCTATATCTTTGTAGAATTTCTACTCGTTGAATTACTCCATCATCACCATACTTCTTTCCTTTATTTTCGATATCTACACTCTTATTTTGAGTATATTCAGTTGATCCTTCCTTATAAAGTTCATAATCATCACTTTTGCCTACACCTGCTGGTGCAAAAACATGCAGATAAATGTCTTCAGGTGTTTTAATTTTATCCTTAGAATCTTCAAAATATTTTTTCACATAATCTAATTGCTTAATTTCTCCCATTTTAGCAAAATTAAGTTTGACATCATGGAGTTTATCAAAACCGCTACCAGATGTAAATTCTCCAATGGCTTCTAATGCAGATTGTGTGAACTGAATTAATCCTACAGCACGAGATGTTTTTTTCTCTTTTCCTGTTTTTTTATCCTTAGTTATTAACCAAAAATCATCTTTAGTAATTGTATTTACAGCTTTTAAGGGTTTACCCATAATTTGATGAGCTTTAAAGGAGCCACTTGTTTCAACTTTCATAACAGCCATTAATCCATTTGCCATTTCCATTTTTCTACTCTCGCCCCATAATTCACTACAAATTTGAACAACTTTTTTCCTAAAATCACAACTTACTTTTTCACCCCAAACAAGCTCTTTATATTTCTCTTTACAAATACATCCTGTGTTTCCACCATTTAATTGTTCCCTCCCCACTTTCACAGCCCCCTTATTCTCAGCCATGTTAGGAAGAGTAGCGGTTGCATAGAGGATAGCCATTTCAGAATGATCCAGATAAGCTGCTCTTTCTTTGACATCTTTTCCTTCGCCTTCTGTAGTTTTTATAACGGCGGATATTTTAAAATAGTTTTTGGGTTTTCCAAGTTTAGAGGGATCTACTTTTACAATCAGTTCTCCTTTTTTATTGATCGTTCCGTCTGTTTTGTAAAAGAATGTTTCCTTGGAGAACTTTTCCTTTACATCTTTCCAGTCTTTCCATTGTTTTGGATTCCATGCAACGTCGAAGTACATGTCAGATTTTGTCATGAAATGCACTTCCACTTTTTTATCCACCATATTAATGGCATATATTTTCAAATATAAAGCTTTATCTATTGGCGAATTGTAAAGTTTTTCGGTGTCTGCAGCATCACAAAAATAGGCATCCACAATTTTAGGGACGCTGCTTACTTTCAGGTATTCACCTAAAGATTTTTCACCATTGACTATTTTCAATGCAGCATCTTTGGGAACCAGCTTGAAATGCAGTTTTCCGTTCTTCGTTAATCCTTTCGCTTCAATTTTCAGTTTTATGCTGTTATCCAAGGTGAAAGGCCAGTAGACTCCACCGGTATTTTCAGGCAGGGTTCCTGTTATATTGTGTACCAGATTAATGCCGTTACTATCATTATCGTAGACCTGTAATGTTACTTCTTCGCCCTGTATTCCTTCATATTTTACAAACGCACAGACTTCCTGTCCATATCCTGCTTCTTTTATAACGTTGCCGCTATTTCCGTCATTGTCAATCCATTTAGAAGTATCCACTAGAATTTTCGGTTGGACAACTTTTATTTTTAATGGGTTTTGTGAAGATCTTCCGCCCATGAGGCAGTCTATAGTATATTCACCCGGCAGGAGAAATTTATAACTAAACTTTTCTCCGGTTCCTGTTCCTGAGGCTGGGCCTGTTATCTTCCAGGTAATCGGTCCGTCTTTTGTGGCATCATACCCGTTTAAAGCTGTTTTACTGATTTCAAACGGAACTTCTGAGCCTGTTCTTGCTTTTTTTCCGGCTTTAATTTCAGTAACGATATTATATTTTACTTCAAAATGCCAGTCGTCTTCTTCATTTTTGGCACCTTTTCCAAATGCGTTGGCAACATTGCTGTAAGCTTCAACGATATATTTGCCGGGATTCATAAATTCACTTCCCGGTAAGGTAATGCTTTTTCCGTTCCCTTTAAATACATCGTTAAGATTCCATTTGATCTCCGAAGATTCATCAGGAGTGACATCATAAGAATTATTTGTCCCTATGTTGTACTTCATCTTGGAAACACTGAAAGACATAGGTGTTCCTGGTCTTATAGCTTCTGCTCCATGACTGATTCCTAATACGGCGTTACCTTCCGATTCTCCGGACATCTTTTTTTCTATGATATCGCCGTTATCATTGGTGTATTTAGCAATGACTGTATATTTTGCCTTGGTATTTTTGGGTGTAAATGTTAGTGTTTCGCCGGTTTGAATTCCATCTGTTAAGACATTCCCATCTCCATCAGTTAAGGTCATGGTTAATCTTGATTTTTCATCTTCGGTAAGATTTGGAAGAAAAAATTTTGCTTTGAAAACGGATGGGACTCCACGTCTGAATTTTCTGTTTTTGGAAGGGTCAATACGGGTCGAGAAATCACCGGATGTACATTCGATATTCTGGAGGGTATTTTCCACTACCTCAACATCTAAAGAACAGGAGGGATCACATTTATCATATTTTCCTTTTTCAAAATCAGGATCTTTCGGTTTGCCGTATCCTTCTATCCGGAACGTCCCGGTGTTGGCAAAACTCTGTGAAAACTCTGTACCGATCTGCTCTCTCAGGAAAAGTCTGTTTTCCTTTTTTCCCTGATGATCGCTGTAAATCATCCATGAGGTAAGTTGTTTATTTCCGCTTTTTAAATTGGCTTTAAAAGAAGCTTCTTCGTCTTTACGGAGATAAATAATTTCCTTTTTATTTTTAGAATCTATTTCTTTAAAATTTTCCCTGTTTTCAATTCCGGTCATTGAAATGGAGGTTACTACAGGATATTCTTCTTTTTTCCTGGGCTGTTCTATAGCTGGATTGACCATTGAAAGTTCCAATGGATTGGTATTATCTGCATGAGCATTGCTTACTGAATCGGTCTGCCCATGTTTATCAATTGTAATTTTTCCACCCACTGTACATTCTAATTCAGATATTTCCGTGAGGGTGTTTTTGCCCATTACCTGAGTACTCTCATAGGTTTTACTCCATTTACCAGGAGCTAGGGCACAGGGCAGATAACCACCTGCTGTAGGTTTTAGAGTGCATTTCCCAAAAGTGGCAACCGGAGGAATGAACGATTTATCTGCTTCTGTTGCAGCCAGTTTGGATTGATCATCATTCAGGACAATAATTTTATGGCTGGTTACCTGAAGATCAGCTGTTTGTTTGGGGTTTTGCGCTTTGTCACAAACACATTTTGCATTATGAACTACAAAATATTTTCCGTCATGTTCGCTTTTGGATGATTTTTCCTCTTTCTTTTTGTCTTCCTCTTTTTTCTTTTCTTCACCTTGCTTTTGCTCTGCATTTTTTTGCTCTTCAGCGGGATCGGGTGGAGGAGTTTCACCATTCATTTCATAAATTTCTTCCTGAGTAGGAGTCATCAGCGTGAGTCCGGCATAAGGAATATCGGAAACCGGTTGTCCGGTCTGCCGGGTATGATATTGTTTGAGTTTTGTCCAGTCTTTTATACCCAGTTTCGTGGCTATATCCTGAAACGTTTCTCCGCTCTGAACTGTATAGGGAACTGACATTTTATTATTTTGTTTGTAGTGTTATTTGGTGCTGGTAATAAAACTTATCTTCTACCTCTATACAGATGTCAGTTTCGGCTGTTTCCATTCGTCCTGTTTTACCTGTATAGGTTATATTGTGTTTAAGATCTGCGTAGAGCGGAAGCTCTTCTTCATCAAAATTGACGTAGTGTTCATATTTGTGGATGTATCTGATGATGTCATCCATTATTTCCTGGGCATTGTTTATTTTCGGTTCGAAAGACAATGTGTTTTTTTCTTTTTGATAATTGGTTTCTCCTTTCCATTCAGATATTCCGACGGGAAGCACTTTCCAGGAAGTATCATATTCCCTTTTGTTGCTGAATTTCTGCATACTGATTTCCATCAGTTTCATAAAGTGTAGCTGCTTTATGAATTGTATAAGATTTTCATCAGTTCCGGTAGAGTTAGAAAACTGAGTTCGGATATGATCTATCCCATCACCGCTGTATATGGAACGTATTGTTGAATCGGTTTCTTTAATCCGCTTCCGGATATCCTTTATATTTTCTATAGACAGTTTGTAATTATTTATTTTACAATGAATAGGAAACAGGGCATCCATGTAGCTGTTTGATACTTCAAGAAATTTGGTATCTATTTTTTGATTATTAACTTTTAAATTAGTCCTGTTGATCGATACATCATAATGGTCATCATCTCCGGTTTCTATATAAATGGTATAAGAGAGCAGGGCCTCATACTGCTCTTTCCCGATTTTCACAGTGCATTTGTCCTGTATAAAATAGGTTGAGGTAGGAAATATATGTATAGGAGATTGAGACATGAAATTTTTTATGAAATGGGATTTTTCTTTACTATTAAAAATTAACTTTTATACTTTATAATTTTTTTGCCAATGAAAATGGGAGTTGTATGCTCTTGCTTTCATGAATCTTATATTCATTAAACTCCATGGCTTTTCCGTTGATAACAGCTTTTATATTCTTATGGATGTAGAGGTCATTACCCAGTATATTAGCTTTTTTTAAAGTGTCTTTTTTAACGGATATATCTTTAAACCGGTAATAAAAAGTTTGATCCACAATTAGTTCCATATCACTATTAATAGGAGCACTGTTATCAAAGTTCAGTTTAATATTTAATACTTTGCCTGTTGTATTTTTAAGAATATACGAGTTAAAAGAAAAATCGTTGTATTCCTTTATTTTCTCTTTAAAGTCAGATCCTTTTTTATAAAATATTAATTTTGCATTTTTCCCATTTTCATTATTTAAAGGATAATCTGTAATCTCAATATATGAGAAATTTTGACTATCCATTTCTTTAACGTTATCCCCAAAGCATGAGGTTAAAAAAAGGAGAATGAATACAACACTAGTACGCTTCAATATATCCATAGAAAGTAGATTTAAAACAATTGCCTGATATTTTGTAATCGGGATTTAACAGTTTATTACTTGGGGTCGGAGTTTTACTTTCTTCATTTTTATAGCTGTCATGAGGATTGTACCCCCAGGTATAAATTCTAAAAGAAACATTTTTAACCTCATCAAAATCTGTCGTTACATTATTTTTTTCATCATAAAAAGTTAATCCTCCTTCATAAACAACCCAATGTGAGTTATTAAATATATCAGAGTATGAATAGCTTTTTATATTTTTTATCATATTAGAATCTATCATCATCATTATTTTATGACCCTGTTCATATTTGCTCTGCATATCTTTTAAATGCTGGAAATCTGAATCAGAGAATGCATCATAGATCCTTCCGCCAAGAGGCCTTTTCTTTTGTTGTATCAGGATTTTACTAAGTCCTACTATATTGACATTAGTATAACCTGCTACTTTTTGAGTCATTTTTTTCATCATCTCCGGCCAATTGACGGCTTTAATCATATCCATGTTTCCTTTTTCGACTCCTTTATAAACCAGATTATCAAAGAAAAATGATTCTCGGCTTCTTGTTGTTGCCAATACGATCCAGTCTACATAAGGCATACTTACTGTTCGGTAATCTGAGCTTCTGGGATCCATATTGTACATGCTTAATGCTTCATCGTGGGGTTTAATAACAAAATCATTCAACTTACATTCGCCGGTCCTGAATAATTCTTTTACTATTTTTAAATATAGGCTCGGATCTCTTTTTATTAAAGTATAATATAAAGCTGCCATTCCGCAAAGTGAAGAAGATTCCTGGTTGATTTTCCATGGATCCTTTGCTCTGTCCTCAGCCTGTTTATATACAATCTGCCTGTCAAACCATCTGAACCTGTTATGATGCCATACTTTTTCATATCCTTCTGATTTTTCATCATTTATATAGGCCATAACATGCAGAGTTCTTCCGCAAATATCCTTTTCATTCATATAGATGCTGTAGGTGTCTCCGGTTTTACTGGAATTTACTTCAATCCATTTATTTTGAGTCAGACTGTGATATTTATATTTCCATTTGATGAGCTTTTTATCTTTGGGGCTTCCGTTGGTATAGGATTCCACCTGAAAAGTATAGGTTTTGCCAAATATCATACCTTCCTGATCAAAATACTTTCCGGTGTTATCATTTCTGGACCCCTTATCCAACGGAGTCATAATTTTTATTTTTTTTACCTGAGTTGGCTCTATTCCTTTTCTGGAAATAGCAGATTTCTTGTCAAATATTACGCCTGTTCCCATCGTATTGTGTTTTTTATGCGTTATTGATCAAACTCAAAGTCTTCTTTCTTACCGGAAAGCATATCATATACTACATTACCTTTTTCGGTAATGTAAAAAATATCTGCCTTTCCTTCACTGTATCTTACATAAGCGGTAAGATCCCGGTTATGACCGTCCAGACCTTCTTTTCCCCCTTTGTATTGTTGATTGATGACATCCGTTTCTTTGTAAATATAGACTGAATACAAACGGTAATCCTTTGTATTTACAGTTGCTGTTTTTTCATCAATTTTCTTTTTTAATTCTTCATACTCTGGAATGTTGTATGAAAAATTTCCTTCGATATAAAAATAGTCGATTCTATTCTTATATTCACCTGCTTTAAACTCATGGGTAATGGGAGATAAAGCTTTTAACTGGAAGTCTTCCGACTTGTTTTGGATACATGCCACAAATAATGTAAATAAAATAATTAGATTTTTCATGATTAAGCTAGTCCTTATCGGAGTTTCCGTTTAAATTTATACTTCGCTCCATTTCTGTAATGAAAGGTTGTGCCGTTTTATAATGTTGCAGGATATACCATGCTTTAAAGTAATCACCGGTAACGTATTGTGGAATTCTATCCTCTCCATGTTTTACGATATCATCCCAATCCAGTCCGAAATGATCATAAAATGTATACTTAAGCTTTCCGCTCCACATTTTTGTACACTTATTATAAGAATAATCCAGTATTTCCGCCTTTGCACTCCATACCTGATGTACGGTAATTCCTAAGCCTGAAACCTTATCCCAGAGTGAAGAAAAATTTAAAAGCTTCATAGAAATAATCTCCATTGAAGAGGGATCATAATTATTTTTTTTCAGTCCTTGCTTCAGCTCTGTAAGGAATGCATTATGATAAGTTGTAAAGGCGGGATTATTAGCTATCTTTTTATTAAGGGTTTCACTTTTATATATTCCGCCGGTTCCTTTTTTAAAACGATCAGACATTTCTAATGCAACAGTTTCCATATCTCCGATGGATAATGAGGTCATCAGCCGATCCAGATAATCTTCTAAGGTTGCATTATCCAGCTTAAAAACAGGATCGTTCTTTATTGATGCTGAAGATGCCGGACTATCTGCGAAATACATATCTTCGGCTTTTGTTCCGTCAAAATTGAATCCGGGTTCTCGTTTAGCTTTTCCGATGAGTTTCTGGCTGACTTTTATGACTCCTTCTTTGCATCCTTCATCGCCTTTACCGTCCTTTCCGAAACCCTGTAGAATTGCACGTTTCTGGCTGGATAATTCAAGGTTTTGTTTGGTAGCTTCAATAATTACCGATTCAGATTCTTCATGAGAAACCTTACAAAGAGCAGTATAATTATTACTCACCTGAATATTGATGTTATTAGCTTTTTTTACAATGGCCATGTCAATACTTTTAATGTGAATTTCCTTGCTCTCCGCTTTGAGATTTTACGGTTTTCTCACTTTGTAAAACCATGTTTTCTTTCGTGCTTACCACCGTTACTTTCTCAGCATAGGAGTCGCTTTTCTTGGATTGGATATTTCTTTCGTTTTCAGAAATTTCCGTTCTCATATCGGAAGATTCATGGATATTACCTGTTGCGGTCTGAAGAAGGTCTCTTCCCGCGGTATCTACCATATTGACCCCGGCATTGGAAACGATATTGACGTTTGCCGTTGAGAAAATATTGCTGCCGGCAATGGAAGTGATGTCATTTCCTGCTGACATTCTTATGTTATTCCCTGCTGTAAAGGTCATGTCTTTTGGAGCATTGACGATAATGCTGCCTTTTCCATCCATAAAATAAGTATTGCCGCTTGGGTCTTCTATATAAATACTTCCTTCGGCATCATTGAAAATGACTTTATTGCCGCTTCGGGTTTGTATAGATTTTATGTGATTGTTGACACCACCACCTAAACCTACAGCGCCATGGAACATTCCACCCATAGCAAAAGGAAAATCCGGATGGTGATATTCAAAACCTACCATCACCTGATCACCTACTTCCGGAACGGCAACAAATCCTCTGTTCTGAGTGATCATATCGGTTCCTCCGGCATCAGGGCTCATCATTCGGATAAAATGGGTAGTGTCATTCAGCTGCCAGTCAAACTGTACCTGTATCCGTCCCTGATTCAAAGGATCGGTATTGGAAATGACGGTGGCAATCTGTGGTTCTGCATTTGGCGTTACAAATTCCGGTTTAGGGATAAAACCTGTTCCTTCTGCAATGGCTTCAAATGAACCGGTATAAACCCCTCTTGTGTTCACCTCATGAGAAACTTCTGTGATCATAAGCTTGGTGAAATAAGAAGTCTGGTTGGTATTAGGCTTTCTCATTTCCATATCAGCAACACAGCCGGGATGTAGGAAAGGAACTGATGTGGATCCTGAAACGGTAAAAACTTCTACAGCTGCACTCCCTGCTGCACTTTTTTGAGAGTCATCCACATTTAAAGACATGTTTGCATTAATAGGGGATGGCGTTAGTGATCGGGTTTTATATATATCGTCATTAAGGCTGTAAGCTTTTGCGGCGAGTTGGCCCAGGTGTTTGATGCTTGCGGACGTACTCAGCAATTTTGTGTGGTTGCTGCTGTTATACCCGAAAAATTCAGGTTTTATATGTTGTGCCTTCATTGCTACACATACATCACTCACATTGCTGCCATAAACAAGACGTATCGGCTGTTCCTTGGGAGGTAATTTTCCAAAATAAAGGGTTTCGCCATCATAATAAAACTGCTCGCCGTAAGTTTCAGCTAATCTGGCCAGGTAATTATAATGGGTTTCTTTGTATTGAGCGCTGTAATTAATATAGCTTTGATTCTGGGTATCTATTTTAAAATCAAATTTACCTGCGTTTAAGGTCTCTTTGATCACTCTGTCGGCAATAATGGAGGTATTCACAGGCTGTTCTCCTCCGAAACTCTGGGTATGCGGAGCTGAATCCATCAGAATAGTCGGGCTTTGTCCTTTCAGAACAATATTACCCAGACTCATTTTTTCCTGGCTGAAAGCTACCTGTGTGATAAGTCCTACGAAAGTTCTTTCCGGACTTTCATTTTCTGCATCCTTATATTTAAATACAATTGTTAAACGTTTTCCCAGAAACTGTTGGGCCTGTTCCAAATCATGATTTTGAATGTCTCCTAAAGAATCATGAGCTAGTGTAAGTTCGAAATTATGGTGTGTTCTTATGCTTTGCAGTAAGCGGAAATGCTTGAAATGCTTAATGATTTTGCCTTCGATCACAATATCAAGTTTCACCACACGCTGAACCCCTGCAATATGATTTTCTGCAATTTTATCTGCATTGGTTGTTCTATTTTTCATATTTATGTTTTTGTGGTTATATCACTAAAATTAGAAATGTTTTCGATCTGCCGGAGATGAAAATTGTTAAATTTGAAAAACTGTAGTAGAATTACGACTTTTATAGATAAATGAAATCAGTATAAAATTCTAGTAATATATTTTATACAAGAATTAAATTATTTATAACAGAAGAATAAAGTTGATTTAATTTTTAGTTTCGTCTAAAGAGATAAAAAGATCACCCAGAGGATGATCTTTTTATAATTGTTCGGGTGCAAAAATTAAGCGTTATTGCTACCTCCTCCAGGCCAGATACCTGCATAAGAAGCTAAACCGTAATCGATTATCTCAGCACTTACTACGAAGCTGATCAGCATGCTGTTTTCGTCAACTGCATCAAAATCTACCTGATGCTGAATTACATATCCGTTTTCCCATTTAAGCGTAATTAAAGTACCTTCTTCGTGAGATTTGTTGAATGTAATTTCACCTGTTGTAGGCTTGTACTTTCCGTTTAGTAAGCTTTCCAGAATGTCAGATTTTTCTGTAGCTTCCACTGTAATTTTGATTAATGCATTTGACGGATCAGATGCTACTCTACCGGATACGTCCGTAGATCTTGATACACTATAATTAAGTTTTAATAGTTTCTGACCTTCGCCACCGTTGAATTTTAAAATTCCTCTTGAATTTGCTGCCATGATTTGTAAATTTTAATCGTTAATATTTTATAATTGAGTGATTGTACAGCAAATGTATACCTCTTCGCGGTGATATAAAAATTTTTAGATAGAAGTTTTATTTTTTGTAGTGTTTCTACGATTTCGTGTAGTAATTCTACGATTTGGTGTCGTAGTTCTACGATATCATTTACTTTGGAGTTGATACAAAAGCTTTGTATCAAAGGAATTTTTAAAAAATTATAAATAAATAAGCTGGGTTTTGATCACTTTTCTGCCAAGGCTCTCAAGAACGTTCTTATAATTTTCTATCTGCCGGTCATTCTTTTCTGTCACTTCACCGGTCTTAAAATCTACAATAATATATTCGTTATTATTTTTCAAAATACGGTCGGGCCTGTAGATTCTGCTTTCTCCTTTTTCAGAAATCATGATATCCTTTTCATTGATTACCTCCCATTTCTCATCAAAGAACTCGGAATAAGCAGTAATGATCTGCTGCAGGGTTTCCTGAATTTCATTCTTTTCCTCTAATGTGATCTGACCTTCCAATACATACGCTTCAAGTACTTTTTTAATATCTTTTTTAGAATTGATCTTGGATAGAAGTTCATGAACGAAAATCCCCGTTCTTACTTTTTCATTCCGGACCTGATAGTTTTTGGATGGTGTTGCAATTTTGATCGAAGTACGTTTCTCATCAATATTTTTCAGGGTTTTGATATCCTTTGTTTTAAATGTTGATGTTTTATCTTTTGAATGTTTTCTCAACATCCCGGGATTCACTTCATATAAATCAAATTCATCTGCGTTTTCAGTGTTTTTCGTCTGGAGAAATTCCAGAAGCTCGAGGTTATTTGAAGTTTTATTCTGTTTTTGAATATAAAAGAACAATTGTTCAACGGGCCTCGTTGTGGCAACATATTGCAGACATAGCCTGTCGATAAGGTTTTTATAAGAATTCTGTTTATTAAACTTTTCGATTTCTACATCATAAACTTCCAGGTTTTTACTGAACTGATTAATATTAACAGATTTCAAAGCATCGTTATCAGCAGTTTCAAACCAGTTTGTAAACTCACTGTCGCGGTTTTTATTCATCATCGGAATAAAAACGACCGGGAATTCCAGCCCTTTCGCTTTGTGAATCGTCATGATCTGTATAGCATCAATATTTTCAGATGCCTGAATGGTATAAGTAGATGCCTCTTCGTCCCAGTATTTCAGAAATTCCTTCGTACTTGCTCCTGCATTCTGAGTGAAGTTGAAAAGCATTTCAAGGAAGTTTAAAAGGAAATCGGTTTCTTTATTTCCAACCGAAAATTCATTGATATAATATTCTACAAAATTGTATAAATTAAATCTTGGAAAATGATCCTGTTTAAGTTGTAAATTATAAGTCTGCCGGATAAACTGTAAAATTTCTTCATGAGAGTCAATATCCAGAACAGTCTTCATTTCCAATGTAAAATCGGCCATATTAATTCTTCCCAATTTATTCAGGTGATACATCATCATGATTAAATTAGGCTTATTCTTAGGATTGGTTTCCCATTTTAAGAATTCAATGACGGCCTGTAAAGTATGGGATAGTTCCAGGGTTAATCCTTTATCGGAAATGGTTTTGATACCGGTTTCCTCACCCTGATAATTGACTTTTAAATTTCCCAGCTTCTGAGAATAACTGAAGATGTCAAAATTTCCACGACAGAGAATAGTGATATCGGAAAATTTGAACCCGTTATCCAGGCAATCCTGAATATCTTTTCGCATCCGCTCAGAGCTGTCGTTATAAAAATCTTCATTGGTAAGGTTTTCAATGAGGTTCACTTTTACGCGCCCTGCAATGGAAGATTTTGGATTCTGTTCCGCATCACTGCCAAAAATGTTCTGGTGCTCTTCCTGCAGCTCGCGGGAATGATAATGATACAATTCATTGTTAAACTGTACAATATTGGTTGCACTTCGCCAGTTGTCTTTTAAAACGAGAAGTTCAGCTTCTTTAGGGGAGATTTCATTTTTATTAATGATATCCAGCATGATTTTGCTTTCGCCACCCCGGAATCTGTAAATACTCTGCTTAGGATCACCAACTAAGGTGAAGGAAGTACCATCTGTGGAAATACTATGATCCCGCAACGGAATAAAATTCTGCCACTGCAGCTCGGAAGTATCCTGAAATTCATCAAAAAAATAATGTTGGAATTGGGAGCCTACTTTCTCATAAATAAAGGCAGACGGTTCGTTTCTGAGGTTTTCGTTGATAAGAATATTGAACTTAGAAAGTAGAACCAGGTCATTCTCTTCCTCAATTTTCTTTAATTCATCCTGGATGTCCTTATTTACTTTTAACGGAAGAAGCGCAGATAAGATTTTCTCTTTTTTCTGGGTTTCAATATATAAAAGGATAAGCTTCATCCTGTTAACCAGGAGCTGATCCAGAATTTCAAAAATATCAGGTTCCTTGCTTTTTGATTTGGCCGAAGCTCCTTTTCTGTAATTATTGACTACAGATTCTTCCTGAGTCGTTGGAAAAGGAAAACCGGGTCTTTTCTGCTGATAAAAATCTAAGACTTTGGTGAAAAATCCTCCAATCCCGTTTTTTCCCTGGGCAAAATCTTCAATCTCAATATTTCTGGATCTGAATAACTCGATTGATTGAGCAGCCAGCTCCAGGGATTGTTTTTTATTAAAGACGATTTCTTTACGGATCGTGTTTTTTATATTTTCATAATTGGCATCATCAAAACTTTTATTGTTTTTCAGATGTTCATAATGAATATCTTTTACAAATTCTTTTGCAGAATCATAAAGGCTTTTATTAAGATTGATCCGTTCATTGTTTTCAAGGCTGTAATCTACATAATCCATGAAAGAATTAGAAATAGTTTCATTTTCCCCGATCTGGTCAAGCATTTTATCTACGGCTTCAATCAGGAAAGGCTCTGCCTCAATTTCAAGATTAAAATTTTTAGCCAGTCCCAGTTCATAAGAAAAGCTCCTTACCAGACGGGAATTAAAACGGTCAATAGTTCCAATATTTAATGTGGAATAATTATGAAGAATATAATCCAGAAGTTTTTTGGAACGGATATGCAATTCATCGATTGTAATTTTTAATCCTTCTTCTTCAAATGCTTTCTGAATGTTTTTCAGGTCGGCATTTCCGGCAAAATCAGCGGCAGAGAAATTTCCGAGCCAGGATAAAATTCTTTCCTTCATTTCATTGGCAGCTTTATTCGTGAAAGTCAGTGCGAGAATATTTCTTATGGAATGTTGCTGATAAGGATACCGAAGACAGATCATCAAAAGCTTTTGAACGAGGGCATAGGTTTTCCCTGAGCCTGCGGAAGCATTGATTACTGTGTAAGAATTTTGCATTTTTTAAGGTGAATTGAGAGTGCAAGTTAACTAAAATTTAAGTGAAATTTTAACAAATTGAATCGGGTATTTAACAATTCAGAAATGGAATTTCTAAAAAAAATCCTAAAACGCGTTAACTGTGGTTAAACTTATGTTATAAATTAAAAATAACTTTAGCTTTGCCTTATAAAAAACTATTCGTGAAAATTAAACTACTCCTTCTTTTATCCTTTCTCTTTTTTGTTCAGATTAACGCCCAGGATTATCTTTTTGGGAAGGTAACTACTGAAGAAAATATCGAAATGCCGGATGTTATCGTGATCAATATAAGAACTGATGAGCGCGTTTCTACCAATACCAACGGGCATTTTATGATTGGAGGAAGGGTGAATGATGAGCTTCGTTTTGTAAAATCCGGTTATGAACGGACGGTAAAAAAGATTTCTAAAGACAATATAGACTCACCCATCAATATCAGCCTGATACGGCAGACCACCTTAATCCCTGAAGTAGAAGTTACCAGAGGGCTTACCGGAGATTTAAAAATAGATTCCAAAAGCCTGAACCGGCCTAAAAAAGTCGAAAAGCTGGCGAAAGACATAGACCGTTATATTGTCCAAAAATCTGACCCGAGAATTCTTGCCGCAAAAGCCGGTGAATTTGTACAGCCGAAAGGGCAGGGCTTTTCAGTAGGGAAAGTTAAAAATAAATGGGATGATGTGGATCTGATGAATTACCTGGCTTCCAGTTTGGGTGATCAGTATTTTACAGATTTAAAAATAGAAAAGGCCCAGATTCAGCATTTTATTTATTATGTCCTGAGAGCTGGTTTTGAAAGGAAAAATATCCTGAAATACGGGTATTGCAGTGATTCCGATTTGATGAGGTTTCAACGGGTGGTATTAGCGAGAATTTCATCTTACAAGGCACCTCAAACTCAAAGATAGTTACGGATGAAAAATCAAATGATCAGAAGTTTGTACGCCATTCCTTGTTTTGTGTTTGCTGATGTATTTTCACAGCATACCGTTACCGGAAAGATTGTTGATGAGAATGAAATGAATATCAATGCCGTACTGATTGTTAATATTTCCAATAATAAGAGCACCCATAGTGATGTTTCGGGGCAGTTTGTCATTGAAGCTGAAGAAAATGATGAAATAAGATTTGTAAAGGAAGGGTATTACCGTTCTGATAAAAAGATAAGCGGAGATTATTTCAGTTCACCACTTTATATTCATCTTTTAAAAACAGAAACGCTTATTCCGGAAGTTAAGATTTCCTATCAGCCTACCGGAAATTTAGAAAAGGACAGCAAATATTATGGCGAAGGGAAAAGACTGGCAGAGCTGGAGTCTTCCATGAATGATTATATGCGAAGCCCTTTAAAAGAGCCTTTACCTAAAAATACAATTTCCCAAACGTTTACAGGACATAATTTTTCGGCAGGACAAATTGATTTGGTCAGAACTTTTCTTGCAGGCGTTGGACTCATAAAGAAAGCTGTAAAACCTAAGATAACCAAGGCTAATTATAATGAAACCATTAATTTTATAAACAGGATTAAGCTGGAAATCAATTTAGATTTTATGACAGATGTTGGAATGAATGAAGAGCAGATTGATAAGTTTCTGGTGTATGCCAATGATACCCGGGAGCTGGCAAAAAAATACAGAAAAGATTTTAAAAGCCATATCATTGAATCGGAATTGAAAATAGCATTCAAAGAATACCGTAAAACCAACATCATTGGAAATTAAAAATGAAAGCTTCCTTTTTCTTTATACTTTTATTCTTATGTGAATTTGCCTTTTCACAGCAGACGGTTACAGGAAAAATTACCGATGATAACAATATAGGACTTAGTGGGGTGACCATTCTCAATGTTACCACAGATACCAAAGCTTACAGCAATTCTTCCGGGGAATTTTCTATTCAGGCGTTCAATAATAATGAACTGAGATTTGTGCAGACAGGCTATGAAAGAGTTTCCGGGAAAGTACTTTCAAGCGGAGCAAATCCTTATTTGTTTGTTGTCATGATTAAAACTCCTGAGTTGATTGAAGAAGTGGAAGTTCAAAAGAAACCCAGCGGCGATTTGGAGAAAGATTCCAGGGCCGTGGCAAAAATTGATAAAGGAAAGATTGTTGAAGAGGCAGTTGGTCTTCCTCAGCCGGTCGGGAAAATGAGGGAAACACCTGCTGAAGTGAAACAGGTATTGCTTCCTATACTTTTAGGGCAATTGAATGTTCAGGGAGTTTATGATTTGATCAGCGGAAAAGCAAGAAGGCAGAAACGCCAGTATAGATATGATGATTTACAGGAACATATTGCCTGGATCCGGAACAGGGTAGATGATGAATATTTTACAAAAGCAGGAATCCCTGCCGAAAGAATTTCAGAATTTATAGAGTTTTCATTTGTCGAAAAACCGCAAACCCGTACTTATGTGAAAGCAAAAAACCTGTCAGGAGCATTGTTAAGGCTGGAAGAAATGATACCTGCTTTTCTGGAAAGATTGAAAACAGCTAAACCTTAAGTTTGTTAAAAAAATCTTAAAATTTCGGAATGGAAATTGATGCAATATTTTCATTACAAACCAGTTTTAAAAATATAACCTAACAAAATCACAATGTTTTATGAACAAAAATATTATTGCCATTGCTATCGGTGCACTCGGATTTGTTATTGGCCTCGGGCTTTTAGGAAACGCAATTAAAAACAGAAATAAGTCTGAAAATACCATTTCGGTAACAGGTCTTGGAACAAAACAATTTACTTCAGATCTGATTACGTGGTCCGGAAGTTTTTCGAAAAACAATTTTGATCTGAAATCTGCTTATGATGAATTGGCAACAGACCGGAAAATCATCAATGATTATCTGATTTCAAAAGGCATTAAGCAAAATGAGATTGTATTTTCATCAGTAGATATTCAAAAGCAATTCAGAAGCTTTAATGATTCCAATGGAAACTATGTTCAGGGCGAGTTTTCAGGATATAACCTGACCCAGAAAGTCTCTATTGAAAGTAAGGAAGTGGCCAAAATTGAAAACCTTTCCAGAAATATTACGGAAATCATTAACCGGGGCGTGGAATTCACATCATCTTCACCGAATTATTTTTATACCAAATTATCAAGTGTAAAACAGGAGATGATTGCAAGTGCAACAAAAGATGCAAAAGAGCGGGCTGAAAAAATTGCTGAAAATGCTGGAAGTCATTTAGGAAATCTAAAAAAAGCTTCAACGGGAGTTATTCAGATTACAGCACCGAATTCTAATGAAGACTATTCTTATGGTGGTACTTTCAATACATCATCCAAGGAGAAAGAAGCCAGTATTACGATTAAATTGGAATATGAAGTGGATTAAACTTAAATATTGATTTTAATCTCGCGGATTTTGCAGATTAAGCGGATCGAAATAAACATAATCATCTTTGTAAATTTGTGTTATCTGTGGGAAATAAAATAATACCGGAAATTATTCTCCGGTATTTATATTTTAATGATAAACAGTATCATAATTTCATTTTTAACTTCCGTGGTAAAGGTTAATTGACTTTGACTTTTTTAATCTCGCGGATTTTGCAGATTAAGCGGATCGAGATAAACATAATCATCTTTGTAAATTTGTGTTATCTGTGGGAAATAAAATAATACCGGAAATTATTCTCCGGTATTTATATTTTAATGATAAACAATATCATAAATTTCATCTTTGACTTCCTGCAGGTTTTCAGGAGCGTAATTGGATAAAAGCCAGAGGTCGAGAGGCTTTTTACCTTCGCCATAACTTGGCTGTACATACATTTCATCAATCAATTTAAATCCGTTTTTCTGGTAGAAAGAATACCGTCTTTTGGCATCATCACCCAGATGGTCAGGTTCAATTTCAAGGATAATTCTTGGGTAATTGCGGAATAAATATCCGGTAACATGTGATCCCAGTTTCTGGCTTCTGTATTCTGCAAAAACTTCGAAATGTTCTACAAAAGTGTAATTGCTCAGCTCCCAGATGATCAGGTAACCGATTGTTTTTGATTCGTGCAGAACAGAAATTACTTTCACGTTAGGATGGGTAAATAGACTGATAAATTTATCCCAGTCTCTTCTTTCCTCTGCCGGGAAAGTGCTTGAGTAAGAATTATAGATTTCCTGTACTCTGTAATCTTCAGATGAAGTGATGGTTAAAAATTCCATATTATAAATCAAAAACGCTTGGTCTTCTGGTGATGAAAATATCTTTGATCCACAAAGTAAATGCTAAACCTAGATAAATTAAAAAGAAAAATCCTGCCGTAGCAAATGTAGAGTATATAAAGAAAACTCTCAGTTTAGATACAGGAATGCCGAGCTTGGCACCCATTCTCGTAAGTACGCCAAACCATTCTCTTTCCATTTTATGACGGATATTATCAAACATTTGAAGAATCTTTTAAAATTTTAAATCCAATACTGCAATTTAAGCATTTTTTTTCTTCACAAAAGGTTTTATGATGATAAATGAGGCTTTGGGTTTCCAGAGAATTTTTACTTTTCAGACCTAATTTTTTCCAGGAATCAACTACTGAATTTTTTTCCGGAGAAATATTTTTATAAAATTCCAGAATCTCGTCGGCAATTTCCACACGATGATGTTTATGATAAGTATATTTTAAAGGAAGAACGGTGTTGAGAATAATGAGCTCAATAAAATCCTTACTTAAAGTTTTAGGTTGATTAACCGTTGATATTTTACCGAAATTAAAGTGATCATCCCAATAATCCGAAGCTTTGATGCTCTGGAAAACATTCAGTAATTCACTTAAGCTTTTAGGCAGAATGATCTTTGAAAAAAGATTTTGCTGAGTATAAAGGTCGGCTAATTGTGAGAGTCGTATTGTCGGGAAATTTGGTGGCCTGAGCCTTAAAAACTTAGGATGGATATTTAAATCAGGGATTTTGTATTTAGCTTTTACAAAATTAAATTCTCTTTTCCAGATCTTCATTTGATCATCCATGGGATCTTCCAGCCAACCCGAAATTCCAAATAGCAGAGCTTCGAACTGAGTTGTATTCTGTCGGATTTTATTAATGATAGAGAAATCGATAGATTCTGCAATCTGTTTGAAAATAAAAGCATTCACTTTAAGCCCGAATGAATAAGCCAGATTGTGAAATAAGACTGCCTCAAAGTTATTTTTATGATGTTCCAGATTTTTTTCCAATTCCTGAGATTTGGCATCCAGCTTTTTTAAGACGTTCTGTTCATGAAAATTGACAGGAATATGATCTTTGCTGAAAATACTTTCACAGGGGATAAACTTATTTTCATTGACGAGTTTTTCGTATTTCCAGAGAATGTCTAAATCAATACAATCTTTCAGTTCAAGAGTAGGAATATTTTTATTTTTAAATTCTTCAATTTCCAGGTCATTTTGAAAAACAACATGAAGAATGACATTTTGGTAGTTGGGATCTTTGGAATGATTGTGAAAAATCCAGTCGGAGGATTTGATATGGAGTTCGATATTTCCTGCTAAAACTAAATCCCTGATCTTAATTTTTGCCTGCAGAAAGTCCGGTCCGGAATCTGTATTCCATTTACCGAAATCTATTATTTCAACGGAATTTCCTTCAATATCCTTGAAGTCAAAATTTTTGAAAACCTTAAAGTTCCAAAGATATTGAAGTAGTTTTTCCGTCATGAGTGTCTGACAAATATAACAGATGTGTTATACTTTAGACAACTCCTTTTTAAAATTTTCTATGGTTGTTTTATACATTTCTTCATATATAGGAAGAATGTTTTTCAAATCGAATTTTATGGCCTGATCTTTCGCATTTAGTTTCATTTTGGTTAAAAGTTCTTCGTTGCTCAGGAGCTTGATCGTGTAGTTGCTCATTGCTTCAACGTTTCCGATTTCAGCTAAAAATCCGGTTTCTCCCTGAATATTTACTTCAGGAATTCCGCCTGCGTTGGAGCTGATTACCGGTGTGTAGGCTGCCATCGCTTCCAATGCGGCGAGACCGAAGCTTTCCTGCTCAGACGGAAGTAAGAAAACATCGGAAAGCTGTAAAATTCTGTATAAGTCATTCACCTTTCCAAGAAGGCGGATTTTAGAGATCAGATCAGGGTTTTCTTCCAGGAACTGATTTACTTTTTCCATATCCGGCCCTTCTCCGATGATGATTAATTTGGATTTTACTTTCTTCTGAACGTTTTTGAAAATCTGAAGTACTTCATCAACCCGCTTTACAGGACGTAAGTTTGAAACGTGAATCAAAATTTTCTCATCCGGATTGGCAAACTGGGTTCTCTGGCATTCATTACATTCGTCAAATTCTGAATTATCAATGAAGTTGGTAATAACCTGGATTTCCTTTTTGATATTGAAGAACTGAAGGGTATCTTTTTTTAAGCTTTCGGAAACAGAAGTAATAGCGTCTGACTGATTTATGGAAAATTCCACTGCATGTTTGTAGCTTGGATGCTGGCCTACCAATGTAATATCGGTTCCGTGAAGAGTCGTTACCAGTGGGATATCATTATTGTCTTCCCGAAGCATCTGTTTTGCTGTAAAAGCGGCATATGCATAAGGTATTGCATAATGAGCATGAAGCAGATCCAGCTTATACAGGTTTACGACACGGTAAATCATTGAGCTTAACGCAATATCATAAGGCTGATACTGGAAAAGGGGATAGGTCTGAACATTAACCCTGTGGAAAAAGATATTTGGGTTGGTAATATCTAATCTTGCGGGAAGTGCCGAGCTTATGAAGTGAACCTCATAGCCTTTATTGGCAAGAGACATCCCTAGTTCTGTCGCTACAATTCCGCTTCCGCCATATGTTGGATAGCAAAGTATGCCTATTTTCATTAGTTTATTGTTGTTTTGATGTTGTAAATACTGTTGAATTCACTTTTGTATCTGAGGAGGCTGAAGTGGGATTCAGATCGATTCCCGTTCCTGCTTTTAATTGGTCATTAACTAAAACCGGGAGTCTTCCCCATATTTTCGTTTTTCCGTTGAGAGCATTGGCTGTTGCTGTCATCGAATCGTCATTGTTCTCATAAGAAACGAGCACGGTTGAAATTTTAGAAATATCAATATCTTTCAGGGCATAAGCACTTCCGAAAACATTTAATATTACTTTATGCTTTTTCGTTAAATCGGCCAGGATCTTTTTTGATTCTGCTGATATCTTGTAAGGTTTATACGCTGTGGAATTATTTTTATGAAAACCTACAATCACTGTTGTATGTGAAGGAATCGTATTGATTTCACTGGCTTTTTTCATGATTACATCTGAACCTAGCTGATCTGCGAATGTCTGATAAGGAGCTTCTTCCAACGGAACATAATAGATTTTTTTTCCGGTAAGGGGAAGTAGTTTTTTATCATCTTTTATTAAGGTCAAAGCATTTGAATACAGGTTCTGAACTAATGTTTTATGTGAATCATTATTCAGGTCAGAATTAATATTCTCCGGGTTTTTCGGACTGTACTGATTTAATCCCAGGAAATATTTTGTCAGTAAAATTTTCTTTACACTTTCTTCCACTCTCGATTGTGGAATCTCTCCATTATCAATTGCTTTCTGAATTAATTTTTTCCCTTCTGAAACACCTTGTGAGAATAACATGATATCATTTCCCGCTTTGAAAGCCAGTGCATCAAGCTGTCCCGGCTGATATTTATTGGCAACAGCTCCCATATTTAAAGCATCGGTGATAATCAAACCTTTGTAGCCTAATTTTTCTTTTAATAATCCGGTGATGATATTTTTGGAAACAGAAGCCGGAATCCCTTTTCCTGATTCTAAAGCCGGAACATATAAATGAGCTACCATTACGCCGCCGATTCCTTTGTTCATTAAAGCCTTAAAAGGAGCAAGTTCTATAGCATCCAACCTGTCTAACTGATGGGAAACTACCGGTAAATCAAGGTGTGAATCTGTACTGGTGTCACCATGTCCGGGAAAATGTTTAATAGCAGCAAGAATATTGTTATTCTGAAGTCCGTTTGAATAAGATAAAGCCGAACTGATCACATTATCTACCTCAGAACCAAAGCTTCTGTTTCCGATGATAGGGTTATTTGGGTTGGTATTGACATCCACAACAGGGGCAAAGTCCCAATTAATGCCCATTCTATGGCAGTCTTCTGCAATTTTGGCAGACATCTGCTCAATTAAGCTTTTATCCTGAATAGCTCCTAAAGTCATTGCCCACGGAAATTTATGAGCCTTTGCAATTCTCTGATACAATCCCCATTCTGCGTCCATACCGATAATCAATGGTACTTTGGATTTTTGCTGGAACTCATTCACCAGATTGATTTCTCTCGCTGCATCATCCTGCATCAGGATCAACCCTCCTATTTTATCGTTAACCACGATGTTTCTTACCTGATTGATATGGTTTTCGTCTTTATTGGTATATAAAGCTACAATGAATAACTGCCCCAGTTTTTCGTCCTGTGAAAGTGATTCATAGGTAGTGTTAACCCATTGCTGCGCTTTACTTAAATCGGTCTGAGATATATTTTTAGGTTGGTATTGAGCCGTAATCTTAGTGCTGATGAATAGAAATATGAATAGGGAAGTGTAAACTATTTTGCTCATAACTTTTGAATATGAACAAAAATACGATTAAAAAAAATGATGAAAACAATGTTTTTGAGTTTTTTGGTATATGTTTTGAATATGCCATATCAATAATAATTAAACTTTTTATAAAAATGAAAAAATTTCTTCCAATTTTACTTTTAGCTTTTGTGAGCTTATTCATATATAGCTGTGATGATGATAATGACAATAGCAATTTTGTAGATCATGATACGTATTCGGTAGCATACGATATTACTCCGACTTTCAGCAAGACGAATAACAACTTATATCAGTATTCTGATGAGTTCAATACGCCTTTGGTAGAGTCAGATGTGGTTTTGATTTATTTGCAGACGGGTCTTACAAACAATAATTCGCCGATCTGGAGATTATTGCCTTACACGTTTTTCACCAATAATAATACTGCTGTAGATTATTCATTTGACTTCAGTAAATATGATATCGGGATTAATGTAAACTCTACATTAGATTTAAGCGCTAATCCAACGTATTATACCAACAAGAGATTCAGAGTGGTGGTAGTTCCAGCAAGTGCGGGTAAAAATGCTAAGGTTGATTATAACGATTACAATAGTGTAATCCAGTATTACAAAATTGATGAGTCTAAGATTAAGACTAAGAATTAAGAATATATCTTTTCAATTTTTTATAATTAAAAAAGCTCCGGGAGAAATCCCGGAGCTTTTGATTTTATCGTGTTTTGTTAATTATCATTGTCATCCAGAAGATGCCCGAAATAATCTTTTTTTGTTTTCAGATATCCTCTGCTGATATCATTGGCAGGAATCTGTAAAGGAATCCTCGAATTGAGATGAATATTACTTTCCGTTACATATTTTACCTTTTCAGGGTTATTGGTCAGCAAATTAATATCCTTTACGTTCAATAAGTTTAAAATTTCAATAGCTACTCCAAAGTTTCTGTCATCTGCGGGAAGGCCTAATTGTAAGTTGGCTTCTACAGTATCAAATCCTTTTTCCTGTAATGAGTAAGCTTTTAGTTTATTGATAATTCCAATATTTCTTCCTTCCTGGCGAAGGTAAATAATAATCCCTCCATTTTCATGGATATATTTCATTGCGGCATCTAATTGCTGTCCGCATTCGCATTTTTTAGAATGGAAAACTTCTCCGGTAATACACTCTGAGTGGAAACGTACATTTACAGGTTTTGAAAAATCTGTATTTTCGGCTATAATAGCCATATGGGGCATCCAGTCGTTTTCGTTTTCGGAGAAAGCAATCATTCGGAAAGAGCCGTGTTCTGTAGGAACGTTGGCTTCCGCCTGAATCTTAATCATTAATTAATTAGTTCAATTAGTTTTTTAATTTCCTTTTAGAGAGTCTTCAATCACAGAAACATTGGTTTTTATTCTTACCAGATATCTGTTGAGTACTTCATCATCATCCTTATTAAGGTGCTGTCTTAGCTTCTGAATTTTTTTATAAGATTTCTCAAAGTCTTTCACTGCTCTGTTTTTTCCTGAAATATTGTTGGCATCAATTGCATATAAATAGTTCTGAAGGCTGTATTTTAAAGTAGTTACTTCTTCATTCAGGTTGGGATTTTTAAATTTGGGAAAGGTAGAAATCAGATTGGATATTTCGGAAGCATTAACATTTTCTTTAATATTGATGTCAATACTTTTCTTTACCCCTCTATCTGAATCAGAACCTTTAGCCTCACTATAAAAATTATTTGACAGCGGAGAAAAATTTAATTTTTCCGTTGCGCAGGAAGAAGTTAGTATGAGTATTAATCCGATAAAAAATAATTGTTTCATTTTTGTCGCCCCTTTTGATAAAGGATTGGGTTAAGACTTTCATCATTATACATTTTCATTTGTTTGTATATTTTCATCTTAACGTTACCGTTTTCAATATCAGTAAGCAACTGATTAATAGAAGTTGATAAATCTTCTTTCTGAATAAGTAGTACGTCTAATTTTGCCTGGCAATTTAAACGATGCTCTTCAGAAGCTGAATCTCTATTGGCTTCTAACGACATATGATACACCTTTAATGCAAGTATTGATAATCTGTCTACGGCCCAAGCCGGGGTTTCCGTATTGATCTTTGCTTCAGGTTTAGGAGTTATATTTTCAAACTTTTTAAGAAACCAACTGTCTATAAATTCCACCAAATCAGTTCTCTGTTGATTAGAGGCATCAATTCTTCTTTTTAATTGAAGAGCGTCAGTCGGATTAATATTTTCATCTCTAATTATATCTTCCAAATGCCATTGAACGGTATCAATCCAGTTCTTTGCATACAAAATCCGTTCCAAACTGTCTTTTTCAAACGGGTTATTAACTAGAGCGTTAACGTCATCAAGTACGTGGTATTCTTCAATAGATTTATTGAAGACTTTCCAGGCAGTCTCTGTAAAATTCATTGAGTGATAAAGAATTTTTTAGTTGCTATTATTGTTAGTCGAAGAATTTTTGTTTTCAGAACCCGGTTTATCTTCTTCTTTTACAGCATCTTTAAATTCTTTGATCCCTGAACCTACACCTCTCATTAATTCCGGGATTTTCTTACCTCCGAAAAGTAATACAAGAAGGATTGCTACGATAAGGATATGTTGCCAAGATAAGGCAAGTATTGTTAGTGTTTGCATCTCTGATTTTTTTGCAAAGTTAGTCTTTTTTTAATAAGAAACCCAACCTAATGGATCAACCGGTGTACTACCGTTCCATACCTGGAAATCAAGCGTATAAGAACCGTCGAAATCCTGTCCCACTGTTCCCACCACAGTACCTGCTGAAACCTGCTGTCCTTTGGATACATTTACATTTCCGAGATTGGAGTAGATGGTGAAATAATTTCCGTGCTTTATCATGACTGTTTTGGTACCGTCACTGCTTGCCAGTACAGACGATACTGTTCCCGGGAATACAGATTTTGCCCGTGTTCCTGATGGTACAGAAATTTTTATCCCGTTATTTTCTTCCATGATATTTTTGAAAACCGGATGCGGCTGTCTTCCGAAACGGTGAGTGATTTGCCCTTTATCAACCGGAAAACCTAATCTTCCTTTATTATCAGCAAAGTTACTTCCAGCCGCTGTTGAGACTCCGAAGTTGGTCATCGCTTTAGATTCAGCTGCTTTTTTCTCATCTTCTTTTCTCTTTGCCAGAGCTGCTTCTGCCGCTTTTGCATCTGCCAGTTTCTTGGTTGCTTCTTTTGCTTTGTTGTTGGCTTCTTCTGAGGCTTTTGTTGCTGCTATTTTTCGTGCCTCATCTCTTGAGTTGGCTTCGGCTCTTGCAGCTTCTTCCGTACGTTTTCTTTCTTCTTCAGCTCTTTTAGCTGCCAGTTCCGTTGCTCTTTTAGCTTCAGCTTCGGCCAGTTTTCTCTCTCTTTCCAGTGCTTCGGCTCTTGCTTTATTTTCAGTTTCAATTCTTGCTTTTTCTCTTTCGGCCGCAATTTTTGCTAAACGGATTTTTTCTGCTTCTGCTTTCCTTCTGGCTTCTTCCTCTGCCTTGGCAATTCTTATTTCTTCCAAAATAATAGCTCTGATCTGTCCTTCAAGCGCTTTAGACTGGGTTTGTTTTTGTTTAAGTTCAACTGTAAGTTTAGATTCGTTTTTCTTGAATTCAGCAACCAATTGTTCCTTTTGGGCCCTCTCAGCATTAATGGTTGTCAGGTCTTTTTGTTGATTTACCAAAAGCTGATCTTTGTCTTTGATTGATTTTTGCCTTTGGGCAATGGTATTTTTAATTTTATTGGCGGCATCTGTAATTTCAGCAGCTTTTTTATCCTGATAGTCTGAATACTGCTTCAGATACTGGACTCTTCTGATTCCTTCCCCTAAATTTTTGGCAGAAAGAATGAAAGTCACTTTATTTTGTACGCCTTTATTTTTGTATGCATTTACCAAAACCTCAGCATAATTCTTTCTGAGTACGGCCAGTTCTTTATTTTGTCGGTTGATTTCCAATTGACGAAGATAGATGTCATCCTCTATGAATCTTTTTTCTTTTTGAGTATTGGTATAAACCTTCTCTCTTAAAGCCAGTTTCTTATTTACATTACTGAGATAAGCTATAGAAAGCTTAGATTCATTTCTTGTTTTTGCTAAATCTGAATTTATCTGTGCAATTTGTTTTTTAAGTTCAGCATTCTGCTTTTGTAACTGCTCTTTTTTTTGCCCATAATGCAATGAGAACAGCAAAATACCTATTAAAAAGCTAAATTTTTTAATCATTTAATTTCAATTTTCTTATAATTGGCTGGAACTGAATAGGGTGTTTCCATCTTCGAAAAATCAAATTTCGTATTTTCTAGTAGAATCTGACTTGTTTTTGAACCTTTTATAATTATTTTAACATTTTTTGGTAAACGGATTCCATTATATTCATCCCAGTTGCTGTAGGAAATTTCCAGCTCATCCGGAGACAAAACATCCTTTAGATTAACGCTTAATAAATCGTAATTCGTATCATAATCCAAAACTATTTTATATTCCCTGGTCTTTTCGTCAGTAACAATTTTCTGATTTTGAATTGAAGACATTTTAAATCCCTGTGCATTTTGTGTAAGGGAAAACTGGGAGTCATTGATTTTCACAAACGTTCTTCCCATCAGAATTTTTTCCAGAGATTTATAATCGATGAAATTAACGTTCAGTAAATTATTAAGGTAATCAAAATCTGAATCGATATAGGATTTGCTGGTTCTGTCAAGACCTTTTACCCCTTCAGGAGTTGCAATTCCTCTTGCGACACCGATGAATAAGGCCGTTAAATTCATCCAGACTTTCTTATCGTTCTCAATATAAATAACTGCATCGAGGGTAGGAACAAAACTTCCTGTTTCTACATTTACTTTACTGTTGATTTTAATCTGGTCAAATTTTGGCGGAATAATAACATGTTCAAAGAATGTAAGTTTATCCGTTACCGGTTTATTTACATCTTTAGGATTGTTATTGTCTTCAATTACTATCGTGCTGTCTTTGATAGAGCCGGTATTGTTTTTCCTTGCGGCATTTCGTGTTTTACAGGATGATAAAACGAGAAGCAATAATAGCAACGGGATCCAGTTTTTCATGTATTTAATCTTTTCAACTAAAGTAATGCTTTGCAATATTAACGCCAAACCACACAAAACATTTGTGTGGTTGGTTGATATGCTTTATAAAGTTAATAATTTTCCGGGACTATTTAGATAAAAAATCTAAAACGGAATAATCTCCCAATGAAATTTCTCTCGCTACCCCAAAATATTTTGCAGAGTTTCCAATCATTGAGTTGGAAAGGTTTCCGTGATTAATTGCCGTATTTTCCTGTATTAAAGAATTTTCAATATTTGAATTCACAATAACGGTATTATTCCCTAAAGAAACTCCGGGACCGATTTTAGAATTCGAGATTTTCACATTTTCCCCGATAAAACAAGGCGGAATGATCAGAGAATTTTCAATAGTTGCGGAAGCCGGATAATTGGCCATTTCTTCTTTTTCGTAGGCAAGAATTTTACTGTTGGTTTCTACAGTAGCATTTTTATTTCCGCAATCCATCCAGTCATTTACTTTTCCAAGACTGAATTTTGCTCCTTTTGCTCTTAAATTTTCCAGTGCCATTGTCAACTGATATTCGCCGCCGTTTTTAATATCATTTTCTATGATATAATTGATCTCATCCATCAGCTTTTCAGCGCTGTTGAAATAGTAGATCCCGATAATGGCGAGATCGGAAACAAATGTGGTAGGTTTTTCAACAAAATCCGTAATGAAGCCATAATTGTCTAACTTTACCACTCCAAATGCGGAAGGATCTTCCACACTCTTTACCCAGATTACTCCATCGGAATTCTTATCCAACTGAAAGTCTGCACGGAAAAGTGTGTCTGCAAAGGCAATGACAACGTCTCCCTGCATGGAAGCCTCGGCGCATTTGATAGCGTGTGCTGTTCCAAGCGGGTCATTCTGATAATAAATACTTCCTTTTGCACCTAGTTTTTCAGCAATCTGAATTAAAGATTTTTCAATTTCAGTACCGAAGTCTCCGATGATAAAGGCAACTTCTTCTATTTTTTCTCCTGCCACTTTAGCAATGTCTTCTACCAGTCTCTGTACAATTGGTTTTCCGGCAATCGGAATAAGTGGTTTAGGAACAGTTAATGTATGTGGGCGTAATCTGGAACCTCTTCCAGCCATAGGTACAATAATTTTCATTTATATATTATAAGTTCTAAGGTTTTGTATTGTTTGAATTTTTCAGGATAAAGATACTAATTATACCCAGTGTAGCAGGTGATGTTTTGTTATCTTTTAAATAATTGTTTAATTTTTTAATCAACTTGATTGGTAGCAAAATAGGGACCAAATTTTTAAGAGGTTCTTCGCACTCTTGATAAAAGCATATTTTTTTCAGTATAGATTAAAATACCGGCATAGATGATAAATAAAAGGTTGCCCAGCCAGAAATTATAATTAAAATACACTGTAATAAAACTGAAAGCCATCAACAATCCTATAAAAAATGCCATTTTTTTAATACGGTAAGGAATCGGGTAATATTTTTGTCCCAGCATATAAGAAGTGATCATCATTACAAAATAAGCGAGGAAAGTCACCCATGCAGAAACCATAAAGCCATATTTTTCTAAAAGTACTAAGTTTAAAACAATGGTAATGATGGCTCCCAACCATGAAATGACCGTTCCGATTTTGGTTCTGTCAGTCACTTTATACCAGGTTGAGAAATTATAATAAATTCCAAAACAAAGATTGGCAATAACGATGATCGGAATAATATCAATAGCAGTCCAGTAGGTGCTGTTTGGGATAAGAATTTGTTTTAGCCATCCAATGTTTGCAATGATTCCCATCGCTACTGTTGATGCAAAAAATGTAAAATATTCAGTGACTTTTGCGTACGTATTTTTAGCATTCTCATTATTCATCTGCTTGAAGAAGAACGGTTCAATCCCCATTCTGTAAGCTGTAACGAATAAAGTCATTAAAACAGCCAGCTTATAGCAGCCGCCATATGCCCCGGCGTCTTCATTCGGAATAAAATAAATCTGAATGGCCTTGTCAAAATTCTCATTGAACATAAATGCAAGGCCTGCTATCATTACGGGCCAGGAATAACCAATCATCTTTTTAAAAAGATCCGTTGAAAATTTGAACTGTATTTTGAAAACTACAGGAAGCAGTAAAATAAATCCTAAAAAGCTTGCCGCAAGATTGCTGTAAAAAGGAAAGGAAACCTTTTCTTTTAATCCGAATCCCTGGGAAACACTGAAAGGAATATATAAAAATAAGGCAACGGTAACGACAGTCTGGAATAAAGACTGTAAAACCCTTACCAATGAATATTTTATCGGTTTGTTATTATACCGGAGCCATGCAAACGGAATAACACAAAGGTTATCAAAAAATGCAATCCATGCAAACCAGCGGATGTATTCGGGATTACCGGAATATTCCAGTTTGTCTGCAATAGGCTGGGTGAAAATTATACAAGCTAACAGAAACAGGGTAGATAATCCAAACAAAAACCAAAATGAAGTGTTGAAGGTTTTTTTCTCATTATCTTTTTCCGAAGAGAAACGGAAGAAAGCGGTTTCAAAGCCAAATGACAGAATAATATTAACGAAAGAAATCAATGCATATAAATTTGAAAATATGGCGAAATCCTTTTTTTCAATCTGATCGATATATAAAGGATTAAGGATAAACAGAATCACCCTCGGCATAATAGCACCTATTCCATAAATGATAGTCTCGTTAAGAAGTTTTTTCAAAATGCGAAATTTCTTGCAAATGTAAATATTTACAAATTGATTTTTTAAGAGTGGTATTAAAATTCATTCATAAACCTTAATTTTGCCTTTACCTTTATAGAAATTAGAATATGGAGTTCGGAAATTAATCACATAATTAATAGTGCTGCCTCACTCTAACTTCTAAGATCTAACCTCTAACTTCTAAAAAAAGTAAATGAAGACCCTTATCAAAAATGTAAAAATCGTTAACGAAGGCCGGATCTTTGAAAGCGATATTTTAATTGAAAATGACATGATTTCTAAAATAACTGCCAATATCTCTGAAGAAGCAGACCAGATTATTGATGCATCCGGAAAATATCTTTTGCCGGGAGTTATTGATGACCAGGTACATTTCCGTGAGCCTGGCCTTACCCATAAAGGAGACATCGAAACTGAATCCAGATCTGCCATTGCAGGTGGGATAACAAGTTTTATAGACCAGCCGAACACCGTGCCGAATGCCGTAACCCAGGAATTATTGGCAGATAAATATGAAATAGCTTCTCAGAAAGCCTATGCGAATTACGGTTTTATGATGGGAGGAACCAATGATAACCTGGAAGAAGTTTTAAAAACAAATCCGGAAAATGTTCCGGGGATCAAATTATTTTTAGGCTCTTCAACAGGAAACATGCTGGTAGATAATCCCGAAACACTGGAAAATATTTTCAGCAATACAAAAATGCTGATTGCCGTTCATTGTGAAGATGAAGCCACCATTAAAGCAAACACCCGGAAATATCTGGATGAATACGGAGAAGATATCCCCGTAAAATTTCATCACCTGATCAGAAGTGAGGAAGCCTGCTATAAATCTTCATCCAAAGCTATTGAGCTGGCACAGAAAACCGGGGCAAGACTGCATGTCTTCCATCTTTCTACAGCAAAAGAAACAGCCCTTTTCAGAAATGATATTCCTTTAAAAGATAAAAAAATAACAGCGGAAGTTTGCGTTCACCACCTTACATTCACTAATGAAGATTACGAAACAAAAGGAGGTCTTATCAAATGGAATCCTTCTGTAAAAACCCAGAAAGATAAAGACGGGCTTTGGGAAGCATTACTGGATGACAGGATTGATGTGATTGCTACAGACCACGCACCACACACCTGGGAAGAAAAACAGAATGTCTACACAAAATGTCCTTCTGGAGCACCTTTGGTTCAGCACTCTTTAGTTGTAATGCTTGAAAATTATATCAACGGTAAAATTTCTTTAGAAAAAATTGTTGAAAAAATGTCCCATAATCCGGCTATTCTTTTCAGAGTTAAGAAAAGAGGTTTTGTGAGAGAAGGGTATAAAGCCGACCTGGTTTTGGTAGATTTAAACGAAAACTGGACCGTTGCCAAAGAAAATATCCTGTACAAATGTGGTTGGAGTCCGTTGGAAGGAATGAATTTCCGTTCTAAAGTTACCCAAACTTTTGTCAATGGAAACCTGGTTTATGACAATGGAAAAATTAATGAAAATAAATTCGGAGAGCGGTTGCTTTTTGAAGTTCAGGAATAAATATCAATAGAGCGGGCTTTAGCCCGCTTTTTAATTTCAAAAAATCAAAACCGGCTTCAGCCAAAACCTTTAAAATAAAAAAGACTGCAAATCTGCAGTCTTTTTATATATAATTAAAGTTTGTCGAAAATTCAAAGGCGAAATTTTAATTTTCTTTTAATCAGTTCAAAAGGTAAAATTTCCTATATGATTTGTGAAAATTTGTGTAAAAGATTAGTGTCATTGGTGTTTAAGTAAATTATTTC
The DNA here is from genome assembly GCF_041224435.1 of Chryseobacterium tongliaonense. Lineage (NCBI taxonomy): Bacteria > Pseudomonadati > Bacteroidota > Flavobacteriia > Flavobacteriales > Weeksellaceae > Chryseobacterium > Chryseobacterium tongliaonense. The sequence goes on from NZ_JBGFFD010000001.1 coordinate 854,303, forward strand.
TTCGCCTTAGCACTCATATAAAAAGTCAGCTTTCCTCCACTCATCAATTCAGAATGCTTCAATGTAAAGTTTTTAATTTCTTTCCCATTTAAAAGAATCTTTTCAACATATACATTTTCCGGACTTTGATTAATGGCTTCAATTTCAAAAGTTTTTCCGTTTTCTAAGTTCAGAACAGCATGATCTACCGCCGGGCTTCCAATGGCATAATCTTCCGAACCCGGTGCCACAGGATAAAAACCGAGTGAGCTCAGAATATACCAGGCGCTCATTTGACCCGCATCATCATTTCCTCCCAATCCATCGGGAGTGGCTTTGTACTGCATTTCTAAAATTTTCCTGATCTGCGCCTGGGTTTTCCATGGCTGGCCTGCCCAATTGTAAAAATAAGCAACATGATGAGCTGGCTCGTTCCCATGTACATATCCGCCGATAATCCCTTCCCGTGTAATGTCTTCCGTATCTGCAAAAAACTCATCGGGCAAATGCATGGTAAACAGTTCATCCAGCTTTGAAGCAAATTTTTTCTTTCCGCCCATCATTTTAATCAACTCATCCGGATTCTGAGGAACAAAGAAGCTGTAGTTCCAGGAATTTCCTTCAATAAAACCCTGTCCGTGGGTACTCAACAGGTCAAAATCTTTTTTGAAGCTGCCGTCTGCCAATCGGGGACGCATAAATCCGATGCTTTTATCAAAATTATTCTTCCAGTTTTCAGAACGTCTGATAAACTGATTGTAGATTTCAGTTTCATCCAAATGTTTTGCCAGCTGTGCAATTGCCCAGTCATCATAAGCATATTCTAATGTATTGGAAACCGAGGTCCCGCTTTTCTCCGCAGGAATATAACCCAAGTCTATATATTGCCCAATTCCTTCATAATCTCTTTTGTTGGCCGTGGCTACACAGGCTTTCAGGGCTTCTTTGGCGTCTCCGTCATAATTTCCTTTAATGATAGCATCAGCCACTACGCTTACACTGTGATAACCACTCATACACCAGTTGTCATTAGCATAGTGTGACCAGATCGGTAGCATTTTCATCGAAAACTGATTATAATGTGCCATCATCGATTTTACCATATCATTATTTCGTTTTGGCTGAATAATGTTAAAGAATGGATGAAGAGCACGGTAAGTATCCCAAATGGAGAAGGTAGTATAGTTGGTAAAGCCTTCTGCTTTATGGATGTTTTGATCCAGACCTTTGTATTCTCCATTCACGTCCGTATAAGTTGTGGGGTTAATGAATGTATGATACATGGCTGTATAAAAATTCGTTTTTTCCGTTTCAGAACCTTTAACGACAATTTTATTAAGTTCTTTGTTCCAGTCTTCCTGGGTTTTTGCTTTTATCTGATCAAATGATAAGTTACCGGTTTCTTTTTCAAGATTCTCCAGTGCATTGGTCTGGCTTACCGGTGAAATAGCCAGTTTTACTTCAATCGCTTCGTTTTCATTGGTGTCAAAATCAAAATACATTTTCAGGTTTCTTCCTGCAATTTCAGGGAAGTTTTTAGTCTGGTCAAACTTTCTCCAGAATCCACCGTAAACCTGTTTTCCGTCATAGTTTTTCTGTCCGTATGATTTGAACGGTTTTGAAAATTTAATGGCGAAATAGACAGTTCTTGTTCTCGCCCAGCCACTGGTTTGGCGGTATCCTGTAATTGTATTGTCATTTTCAACACGCACATAGGTCCAGACATTTTTGCCCTCATAATTATAAATTCCCGCCATCAGATCTAAAATAATATGAGCCTGATCAGATTTCGGAAATGTATAACGATGCACACCTACTCTTGTTGTAGCGGTAAGTTCTGCTAAAATATGATGATCATCGAGCTTTACTTTATAATATCCGGCTTCCGCTTTTTCATTCTGATGAGAAAACCGGCTTCTGTAGCCATTTTCAGGATTGGAAGCTGTTCCGGGATTCAGTTGAAGTTTTCCTGTCGTTGGCATGATTAAAAAGTCCCCAAGATCGGAATGCCCCGTTCCGCTGAAATGGGTCGAGCTGAAACCTACAATCGTTTTATCTTCATACCGGTAACCAGCACAGTATTTATAAACCTCACCATTATACTTTCCGTTAAGTTCATAAGAAATGGTATCTGTTTCCGGGCTTAATTGTACAGCTCCAAAAGGAGCGGTAGCACCGGGATACGTGTGTCCCATTTTTTCAGTTCCGATTAACGGATTGACATATTGGATTAATTTTTCAAATTTTTGAGCTTTAAAATGTAAACTAAAAAACAGAAGAAATAGAAAAACAAAAGTTCCGGACTTTTTCATGTAGCGTAATTTTTCGGAGAGTAAAATTAAATAAAATCAAAGAATAATTATTTATGGCATTATTTATAAATTTAATTTAGAGACAATCCATTCAATATTTATTATTTTTAGGAAAAAATAAAACATATGAATCTATATACCCAACCGATGTTGCGTGAAGACGCACTGAAGGATAAAGTTGCCATCGTTACTGGAGGCGGAAGCGGTCTTGGAAAAGCAATGACCAAATATTTCCTTCAGTTAGGTGCAAAAGTGGTCATAACTTCCAGAAATCTGGAGAAATTACAAGGAACCGCAAAAGAATTAGAAGAAGAAACGGGAGGTAAAGTTCTTTGTGTAGCCTGTGATGTAAGAAACTGGGATGAGGTGGAAGCGATGAAAGAAGCTGCTTTAAAAGAATTCGGAAAAATTGATATCCTTTTGAACAATGCTGCAGGAAATTTTATTTCTCCCACAGAAAGACTGACGCATTCTGCATTTGATTCTATTCTGGATATCGTTTTAAAAGGAACAAAAAACTGTACACTATCCATAGGAAAGCACTGGATAGATTCTAAAACTCCGGGAACGGTACTGAATATCGTTACAACCTATTCATGGACGGGTTCTGCATATGTAGTCCCTTCAGCCTGCGCCAAAGCCGGTGTTCTGGCAATGACAAGATCATTAGCTGTTGAATGGGCAAAATACGGAATACGTTTTAATGCGATTGCTCCGGGACCTTTTCCTACAAAAGGTGCGTGGGACAGATTGCTTCCGGGCGACTTACAGGAAAAATTCGATATGAGGAAAAAAGTTCCGTTGAGAAGAGTGGGAGAGCATCAGGAGCTTGCCAATCTGGCGGCATACCTTGTGTCTGATTATTCGGCTTATATGAACGGAGAAGTGGTAACCATTGATGGTGGAGAGTGGCTTCAGGGTGCCGGGGAATTTAATATGCTGGAAGATGTTCCGCAGGAAATGTGGGATATGCTGGAAGCTATGATCAAAGCAAAAAAATCAAATTAATTAAAATTGATATAAAAGATTCCCGGGCTTGTAACAAATCCGGGAGTTTTTTTACCTATCTGATAAGTATTTAAACTTTTTCACATGAATTATAAACTTCCAACCCTTGTTTCCGCAATAGCAGTTTTTCTTTTTTCAGGATCTGCCTTTGCTCAGGAAGCTCCAAAGTATGACTATACAGAAGCATTCAAACCGTTCTTCTATCCTCAGACAGGTACGGAAACCCGTTCTGCAAGCGGACAACCCGGACATGCCTATTGGCAGAATTCAGCAGACTATAATCTGAATGTCAGTCTGAATGATACTAAAAATGAAATTACAGGCAGTGCTGAAATTACCTATACCAATAACAGCCCGGATATGCTGAGCTTTCTCTGGCTGCAACTGGATCAGAATTTATTTGCAAAAGATTCCCGGGGTAATGGAGTAGTTCCGCTTTCCGGAAGCAGAAACGGTGCGCATGGGGAAGAATTTGACGGTGGATATAAAATTAAATCGGTAAAGCTTGATGGTAAAGATGTGAAATATACCGTCACAGATACAAGAATGCAGATCGACTTACCTAAAGAGCTGAAAGCAAAAGGTGGTGTTGCCAAAATTAAAATTGACTATACTTTTGTCTCTCCGGAATACGGATCAGACAGAATGGGTGTGCAGCAGACTAAAAATGGAAAAGTATTTACGATTGCACAATGGTACCCAAGAATGTGTGTGTATGATGATGTATTAGGCTGGAACACGATGCCTTATCTTGGCGCTTCGGAATTTTATCTGGAATATGGCAATATCACAGCTAATATTACAGTACCGGCCAATCATTACGTTGTTGCTTCCGGGCAGCTTCTTAATGAAAAGGAAATGTACAGCAAAGAAGAAAACAACCGTTGGGAGCAAGCAAGAAACAGTGATAAAACGGTAATGATACACCCGGAATCAGAGATTGGTAAAAACCAGTCTTCCGGTACAAAAACATGGAAATTTAAAATCGAAAAAACAAGAGATTTTGCATGGGCATCTTCGCCTGCATTTGTATTGGATGCAGCAAGGATTAATTTGCCGAGTGGTAAAAAATCTTTAGCGATTTCAGCTTATCCTGCTGAAAGTGGTGGCGAAAAAGCATGGGGAAGATCTACAGAATATACAAAAGCAGCCATAGAGCATTATTCTCAGAAATGGTATGAATACACCTATCCTGCAGCTACAAACGTAGCCGGAAATGAAGGCGGAATGGAATATCCCGGAATCGTATTCTGCCATATGGATTCCAAAGGAGAAGACCTGTGGGGAGTTACGGATCATGAGTTTGGGCACAACTGGTTCCCGATGATCGTAGGTTCTAACGAAAGATTGTTTGCTTGGATGGATGAAGGGTTCAATACATTTATCAACGGTCTTTCTACGGAAGCTTTCAATAAAGGGGAATATTATAAAAAACAAAACGTTGCTCAATCCGGAGGTTTCCTGATGAGTGATAATTTTGAGCCTATTATGGTAGGACCGGATAATATGAAAGAAAGAAATATCGGAGTCCTTGCTTATTTCAAGCCGGGAACAGGGTTAGAGGTTTTAAGAGAATCCATTCTGGGACCTGAGAAATTTGATAAAGCATTCAGAACGTATATAGACCGTTGGGCTTTCAAACACCCGACACCATGGGATTTCTTCCACACAATGGAAAATGTTTCCGGTGAAGAGCTTAACTGGTTCTGGAGAGGCTGGTTCCTTAACAAATGGAAAATCGATCAGTCTGTTAAAAATGTAAAATATATCAACAGTGACTATAAAAACGGCGCTCAGATTACGATTGAAAACCTTGGCCAGTTACCAATGCCAACTACAGTTCAGGTGAAATTTAAAGACGGAACTACGCAGGTTTCAAAAATTCCTGTTGAGGTTTGGAAACGAAATACGGAATGGACATTTAAAATCAATTCCAATAAAGAAATCGATGAGGTAAAACTGGATCCGAATGGTCAGATTCCTGATGTTAATGCAAAAAATAATTCATGGACCTCTGCACAGGCGGTAGCTGTTGAGAAAATCAATCCGAAAGATTTTACAGGAACCTACGGAAGCAAAGATATTCCGATTAAATTAACGTTTATTGAGAAAAACGGGCAGCTTTTCGGACAGGCAAAAGGTCAGCAGGAATTTCCTCTTGAATACACGGGAGATAACAAATTTACTTTTGAGCAGGCTGAAATAACAATAGTTTTCAGTAAGGACAAAAAAACAATCAATTTCACACAAGGCGGAAGAGAATTCAAATTCATTAAAGAATAACGATCTGTCAGAAATATTAAAAAATAAGCTCCAAAATTTTTTGGAGCTTATTTTTTTGCAGTCTTTTGAGAAAAACTTATAATAATTTAACATTATAATGATGTCTTTTAAGTTATTCTCTGCAGAAGAAGTTTTATTTTTGTTGCTTTATTATTTAAAATAGATGATTATGTATTTCAGATTTTCAATCTTATTGCTTATGTTTTTTACATTGGGATTTTCACAGGATCTTAAAGTGATGAGTTTCAATATCAGGCTTAATGTAGAATCCGATAAGGAAAATGCATGGCCACAAAGAAAACAGGATGTTGCGGATTTACTGACCTATTATCATCCCGATTATTTCGGGGTTCAGGAAGCTCTTCCGGAACAAATGAAAGATATAAAAAACGGATTGAAAAATTACGATTACGTAGGAGTAGGAAGAGATGACGGAAAAGAGAAAGGAGAGTTTTCTGCTATTTTTTACGATATAAACAGACTTCAGGTATTAACTTCAGGAACTTTCTGGCTTTCTGAAACCCCGGACGTCCCTTCAAAAGGATGGGATGCAGCTCTTAACAGAATCTGTACCTATGCCGTTTTCAAGGATAAGAAATCCAAAAAAGAATTCATGGCATTGAACCTTCATTTTGATCATGTCGGAAATATAGCGAGAGTAAAATCTTCAGAACTGATTTTAAAGAAAATCAAAGAAATCAATCCCCAAAACTTACCGGTAATTTTAAGTGGTGATTTTAATTTAACGGATGATTCTGAGCCGATCAAAATTATTTCACAAAACTTAAAAGATACTTTTTACAATTCTGAAACAAAGCATTACGGGCCGGTGGGAACTTTCACGGCATTCAACGTAAATGAAGTACCGAAAGACAGAATCGACTATATTTTTGTAAAAGGATTCAAAATAAAATCACACCGGCACATTAATGACAGGAGGCCCGGCTTGCTCTATCCCTCAGATCATTTTCCTGTCATTGTAGATTTACAGTTTTAAAAAATACAAAGGCAATATTTTTTTATTGCTTTTTTTGTTACACATTTGTACGTTTAATTACTTATCATAAAATAATTTTAATGAAAAGATTGGTTATAGCTTTATTTTTAATGGCTTTAGGTCAATTTTCCGCCCAGGAATTATACATGCCCAGAAACATTAAAAAAGCATATCAGAACGGAACCCGCGATATTTCGGGAGCTCCGGGAAAAAATTACTGGCAGAATAAAGGAATATACAATGTTGAGGTAAAAGTAGATGCCAATACCAAAATAGTTTCAGGGAAAGAAACCATTGTTTACAGCAATAACAGCCCGAATGATTTACATTCATTAGCCATAAGATTTGTTAATAATCTTCATAAGCCACAGGCTCCGAGGTCAGGTTTTGTATCAAAAGATTTTTTATCATCAGGTTTGCATATCAAATCTTTCATTGTAAATGGTGAAAAATATAATGTGAACAGCGATGATTGGGGAACTGTAGAATCAGTAAAACTTAATAGTGTTTTAAAAGCAAAAACAAAAGCTGAGGTTAAAATAGAATGGGAATATCCGCTGTCTGTACAAAGTGGAAGAGAAGGTCAGATCGATCCTGAAACTTTTTATGTAGCATATTCGTTCCCGAGAATTTCCGTATATGATGATTACAACGGATGGGATATGCTTCCGCATTCGGACCGGCAGGAATTTTATAATGATTTTAATGATTATAACTTTGCGATTACAGCTCCGAAGAATTTTGTGGTGTGGGCAACCGGGGATTTTCTAAATCCTGATGCTGTACTTCAGTCTGAATATCTGAAAAGGTATAAAGCCTCTTTGAGAAGTGATAAAGTAATTCATGTCGCCAATCAGGACGAGATGAAATCCGGAAAAGTAACCAAGCAGAATAAATGGAACATCTGGAAGTTTAAAGCAAATCATATTACCGATTTCTGTTTTGCATTGAGTAACCATTATGTCTGGGATGCAGCAAGTGTTCAGCTTAAAACAAAAAGAACCAGCGTTCAGGCAGGATATAAAGCCGGAGCAAAAGATTTTGAACATTATGTAGACTGGATGCGCTATAACCTTGACTGGTTTTCAAAAAACTGGCCGGGTGTAGAATATCCTTATCCGGTAATGACAGCCATTCAGGGATATGCAGATATGGAGTATCCGATGATGATCAATGATACCAGTATTCCTGATGACTTTCAGGATGCAAGACTGACTGCGGATCATGAAATTGCACACACCTATTTCCCTTTTTATATGGGAATTAATGAGACAAGATATGCCTTTATGGATGAAGGATGGGCAACTACTTTGGAATACCTGATCGGAATTGACGAAAATGGTGAAGCAAAAGCCAAAGAATTTTATCAGAATTTCAGGGTAAAAAGGTGGATCAATGATGCTTCAGCAGAGCAGGATCAGCCGATTATCACAATGAGTACGCAGGTAAGCGGAGCAGGATATGGCAACAATTCCTATGTAAAAGCCTCATTGTCATATTTGGCACTGAAAGATTATTTAGGAGATCATCTGTTTAAAAAAGCATTACATCATTATATGAATAACTGGAATGGAAAGCATCCTGTTCCATGGGATTATTTTTACTCAATGAATACAGGTTCGGGAAAAGATCTGAGCTGGTTCTGGAATAACTGGTTTTACAGCAATTATTATATTGATTTAAAAGTGACCGGTGCTAATCAGCAAAATGATTTACTGACAATCAATGTTGATAATGTTGGTGGTTTTGCGATTCCCTTTGATGCCGTTCTTACTTATGAAGACGGGGCAGAAGAAAAGCTTCATTTTTCACCGTCGATCTGGGAAAAAGACCAGAAGCAGGCTGTTTTAACGGTTCCGATTAAAAAGAAAGTAAAATCGGTGAATTTAGATGGCGGTCTTTTTATGGATTATACTCCTGAAGATAATTCAAAAGCACTGTAAATCTAATCTGATTTAAAAATATAAAATCCGGTCTCAATTATATGAGGCCGGATTTTTTTTAATATTAAATAGTATGTTTAAAGTACTCTTAGTCCTGCTCTTGATCCGGATGCAGCCACTACAGACTGCATTCTTGTTTTCTGTCCTGCAGAGAACATAAACATTGCAGCATCATCTACATAATCCATATAATTCATGAACATAACAGAGCGGGAAACACCGCTGCACGTGTTATATAATGGGTATGACGGTTTATCGTAGTTCGCAGTAGTCTGAGTTGGAGTATCGGCAACGAGGTCATTACCACAGTTAGCATCTCCCCAGATGTGTCTAAGATTTAAATAGTGCCCAACTTCGTGAGTGGCAGTTCTGCCTAAGTTAAACGGAGCTGATGCACCTGTTTTTCCAAAGAATGGCGCGGCAATTACTACACCGTCATTCCATAATCCTGCAGATTCAGGGAAAGTAGCATATCCTAAAATAGTTCTTCCCTGGCTGGTCATTTTTCCTACTATCCATATATTCAGATAGTTGGTGGGAGTAGTAGCGTCAACACCTCCTGTAGATGCTTTTTTCATTGCATCATTAGTACCCCAGCTTGTTTTAGATGTAGATTTTCTTATTGTGTTAACAAGTTTAAATCTTACTTTTACATCATCTGCTTTTACTGCTTGGAATTCTGTCGGGATGTTTGAAGCATCGGCGTTTGTTCCTCCATAATCAGCATTTAATACTGCAATTTGTTCTGCAATTCTGGCATCAGAAACATTTTCTGCAGCAGTTTTGTAAATTACATTGACTACTACGGGAATTTCAACGGTGCCGTCAGCAAGAACTTTTCCTAATTTCAGTTCATTGGCAAATTTTTCAGTATTAGCCTCTAACACATTAAATTTTTGTCTGAGTTCCGGGTTGTTTTGAAGAGCCACTTTTCTGATTTCTTCAGATGGGCAATCCCTTTTACTTGCAAAGTTTGCTGATGCATCAGCACTGTTTGAAGGGTTTTCATTTTGATTGGTAACATTATCACTGTTACAAGAAGACATGAATCCTAGCGCAAGGATTCCAAACAATAGTTTTTTCATAATTCTGATTTTGGTAGAGTTTCAGACTGTGAAATTATATTATTTGAAATTAGTGCACAAGATATTCTTGATTTTTTTTATGGAAAATTAAAATTTTATACAATTTAAGTGTGTATTATGTAATGAATTGTATTATTGTTTGATAAATTTATAATATGTTGATTTGATTAAAAAGGAATTATATTTTTATTTATTTCATTATATTTTGTATTATGGTTGAAATAAATTTAAAATATTTCATTTATGGGTGAATTTATATTAGCAGGAGTTTTACCTTCGGTCTATGAAGTAATTATTTCAACCATCAGGAGATAAGATTTTTTTTAAACGGAAGATGACTGTTATCAGGCAAACCCGTTTTTAATGGCAAATACGGCTAAGCCTACCCGTGTTTTTAAATCCAGCTTTTCACAAAGCTGATCCCGGTAGCTTTCTACTGTTCTTGGGCTGCAGCACATTTTATCGGCTATTTCTTTATAGCTGAGCTCAGTTACGGTGAATTTCAGAAATTCCTTTTCACGGTCCGAAATTCTGATCGCATTTTCACTTCCTTTATCATTGTTAAGATTTGAAAAAATAATTTTTGAAGCCCATTCAGGATAGAAGAATCCATCAGAATTTAGTTTGGTAAGTGCTGTTTCAAGATCTTTTGGATGGGTGTTTTTTAATAAATATCCTTTTGCTCCGTTTTTGATCATTTTAATAACACTTTTGTCGTCACCCTGCATGCTCAGAGCCATTACCTTAATGCCCGGATGATTCTCCTTCAGCCAGAGAACCGTCTCAAAACCATCCATGATCGGCATGCTGATATCCAAAAGGATGATATCCGGAATCTTACTGTTGTTTTCAAATTTCTGGATCAGGTCTTTTCCGTTTTCGGCCACATAAATCACTTCAAATTCTTTAAAATTATCAATGATTCCCTCTAAAGCTTTCGCGATAAGCACGTGGTCATCAACAATAACGATAGTTTTTTTCATGGCTGTCTTTTTAAAATAATATTAAGTGTAGTTCCGATATTCTTTTCACTTTCGAGTCTGAAGTTGGCACCGATAATTTCCGCCCTGTTTTTCATATTGGTTAAACCGATTCCCTTAGATGTTATTTCAGATTTGTTAAATCCTACACCGTCATCTTTGATATTGAGTTCCCAAAGTGATTCTTCGGACGTATTCAGGTTGATGAAAATATTCTTACAGTGGGCATGTTTTATACTGTTTTGAATAAATTCCTGCGTAATTCTGAGAAGCATGTTTTTATGCACAAATCCAAGGTCAAGCTGTTGAAAGTTGTGTTTAAAGCTTACTTTACACCTTTTAAAAGCATTGGTATTGTCTACTTCTTCCTGTATTAAAGTTACGATTTCTTTCTGACTGATTTTATCATCGGTCAAAGTTTTTGAAAGGCTCCTTAAATCCTGAAGAGACTGGTTGATAATCTGCGAAACCTGTTCTATTCTTTCGCTTACTTCCGGAACTTTGTTTTCATACAGGAGTTGTTGGGTGTATAAACTTACAAGTGTTAATTTTTGTCCGATATTATCATGAAGCTCCCTCCCGATTTGCTGCATGGTGGCCTGCTGAATCTCCAACTGTGTGGCCAGAAGTTCTTTTTGGTGAATTTCGTTTTTAATCTGTATTTCATTTAAATATTCTCTTTTGCGAAGTCTGTATTTTCTGATATAAATGGATACAGCAACTACAAACAGCACGAAGAATAAGTTGAATAAAATGACCGTTATTAAGAGCTCTGCTTTCCCCATATAAATGAAATTGAGAATAATAAATACATGATGATACAGGAAATTAAACTATAACTGTAATAGATATCCCAGATTTCCCGATGTTCATAATACAAAAGTATATTAAAGGTATAAAAAGGAAGTGATCCGATATAGAATAAGGTTACTCCCAAATTAATATAAAACATTCTGTTCTCATGGAAATTGATAATATCATCAGAATTAATTTGTTTATAATATTCCATAATAACCAAAATCATCAGAAGCAAACATCCAAAAGTATAATTAAATGAATTTATTATTTTACTTTCCTTAAAGTAGGTTTCACTCAATATAAATGAAATTAAATATAACGATGTTAAAACCCAAAATAAACCTTTGTTTTTCTGCAATTTTACTCCATAAAGCCAATAAAAGAAGATAAATTGAAACGGAATTACAAAATAATTGTAATACATAGCTTTTTTTGTATGCTCTATCACTGGATCTGAAAATGTGATCAAGTCTGCACCCCATTTTGCAAAAGCTTCACAAAAAAAAATGATGATTAAATAATAGACGAAATATTTCCAGTATTGTCCTTTTATAGTTTTGTAATATAAAATAGCAATAATAGCAGCAAATCCTTCAACCCAAAGGCTGCTGTTGATCAGAAAAATTTGAAAATTATTTAACATTATTGGGATTATGAAGATAGATTAATACATTTGAACAACTGGAGTCGCAGGCGGGATAAGTTGTCCGTGATTTTGAGCTAATGATTCATCATCCTCAGGATCATCATCTGCATTGCTTGATTTAAATGCCATCGCAGACATCTGTCCATTGGATTGGTTTAAAGGATTGAAATCATAATCCAATAATTCACCTTGTTCATTTTCAGATTTTAAAGTGGGAACCATGATCAGAGTGTGTTTTTCTGCATATTCTGTCGGAACGGGGTGGCTATCCATAACATCCCAGTTTTCCAGTTTCGGGTAGGCTGCATAATAGAACCGGATTCCCAAATCATTTTCAGTCGCATCCGGATTCACTTTTTGTGCTTCGGTTTCAATATCCGCAATAAATTTTTTCAGTTTCGGAAGATCAAACCATATGGAATGAGCATCAGTAATTTGCAGTTTTGAATTAATAGCCAGCATATGGTTATTGCGGTAGTTGTTTACAAGTTCCTGAATAAGACTTGTTGTCATTGTGTTAGCTGCAGTGAGAGTTTCAGTAGCTTCACTTTCAAAGATAGGTTTTGTTTTCATAATGTCAGTTTTATAATTGATATTGCAAATTTCGTAATTTTTTTATGTTAAATGCTCGTATTTTAACTATTTATTATCCGTGTTTTTACGGATTGCTTTTTTAGTTTTAAAGATGTAACGAATTATTGAGTAATTATAAAAAATAAGTGCCGCAGACATGATCTACAGCACTTACTACAAAAATAATATATATGAAAAAAACTACTTTATTTTTCTGCAGGCCTGAATACCAAACCTGTTTCTTCGAAATAATCCAAAGTGATCCTGTCACCGTCATTTACATTTCCTGCAAGAATTTCTCTGGATAATTTATTTAAAACCTCCTGCTGGATTACTCTTTTCAAAGGCCTTGCCCCAAAAGCAGGATCATACCCTTTATTCATCAGATAATCTACGGCATCCTGAGTGGCGGTCATAATGATATTTCGTTTTGCCAGCATATCATTGAAACCTCTCAACTGATACTGAACGATTTTTCCGATTTCTTTTTTTCTTAAAGGCTGGAACAGTACTATTTCATCAATTCTGTTTAAGAATTCCGGACGTAAAGTCTGTTTCAGTAAATCGAAAACTTCATCTTTCGTTTTGTCTACAATGGCATCCTGGTTTTCATCCGTAATATGCTCAAAATTCTCCTGAATCAGATGGGAACCTAAATTTGAGGTCATGATGATAATAGAATTTTTAAAATTCACGACACGTCCTTTATTATCAGTCAGACGGCCATCATCCAAAACCTGTAACAAGGTATTGAAAACATCCGGGTGTGCTTTTTCAATTTCGTCTAAAAGCACTACGGAATAAGGTCTTCTTCTCACGGCCTCAGTTAATTGTCCGCCTTCATCATATCCCACATATCCCGGAGGCGCACCTACTAACCTTGAAACAGAATGGCGTTCCTGATATTCACTCATATCAATTCTCGTCATATTATTTTCGTCATCGAATAAAAATTCGGCGAGTGCTTTTGCCAGCTCTGTTTTACCAACACCGGTCGTTCCTAAGAAAAGGAATGACCCGATCGGTTTTTTTTCATCGCTTAGTCCGGCTCTGTTTCTTCGGATTGCATCGGCAACAGCCTGAATTGCTTCATCCTGTCCTACAACCCTGTGGTGAAGTTCGGTTTCAAGATGTAATAATTTTTCCCGTTCAGACTGTAAAAGTTTGGTTACCGGAATTCCGGTCCATTTTGCAATCACTTCAGAAATGTTTTCAGAAGTTACTTCTTCTTTAATGAGCTCATTCTGATGATTCTGCATTTCCAGTTCCAGTTTTTCCAGAGCATCTTCTTTTTCCTTGATTTTTCCGTACTGAATTTCAGCTACTTTTGCGTAATCTCCTGCTCTGGACGCCCTTTCAGCTTCCAGTTTCAGGGATTCAATATCTTTTTTGATCTGGGTGAGATCTTCACTTTTCTGTTTCTCTTTCAGCCATTTTGCATTAATTTCATTTCTCTGTTCAGAAATCTTTGCAATATCTTCTTTTACATGATCGATCTTGGTTTGGTTACCTTCCCTTGAGATAGCAGCCAGCTCAATTTCCAACTGCATTAATCTTCTGTCTAAAACATCCAGCTCTTCCGGTTTGGAATTGATTTCCATTCTCAGCTTAGCGGAAGCTTCATCGATAAGGTCAATCGCTTTATCCGGTAAAAAACGATCTGAAATATATCTTTGAGACATTTCCACCGCAGCAATAATTGCTTCATCTTTGATTCTTACTTTATGGTGGGCTTCATATTTGTCTTTGATACCCCGAAGAATTGAGATCGCAGATTCAGTATCCGGTTCTTCCACCATAACTTTCTGGAAACGTCTTTCAAGCGCTTTATCCTTTTCGAAATATTTTTGATACTCGTTTAAAGTAGTTGCCCCGATTGCTCTCAATTCTCCTCTTGCTAAAGCAGGTTTCAGGATATTGGCAGCATCCATTGCGCCTTCACCGCCTCCGGCTCCAACCAGGGTGTGAATTTCGTCGATGAAAAGAATGATCTGGCCATCAGATTTAATCACCTCATTCACAACCGATTTTAAACGCTCTTCAAATTCACCCTTATATTTGGCACCGGCAATCAAGGCACCCATATCCAATGAATATAAAGTTTTATCTATCAGGTTTTCAGGAATATCTCCTGAAATAATACGGTGTGCAATCCCTTCAGCAATGGCGGTTTTACCAACACCGGGTTCTCCGATCAGGATAGGATTGTTTTTTGTTCTTCTGGAAAGAATCTGTAAGACCCTTCTGATTTCTTCATCACGTCCGATTACAGGATCCAGTTTTCCTTCCGCTGCTAATTCGTTGAAGTTTTTAGCATATTTATTTAAGGATTGATAAGTCTCTTCCGAACTTGCAGAAGTGGCTTTGCTTCCTTTTCTTAATTCTTTAATTCCCCCTTCCAAAAGACTTTTGGTAACCCCCATATCCTTTAGCATTTTAGATACTTCAGAATTGGTTTCTAACAGTGATAACCATAAATGTTCTATCGTTACATATTCATCACCCATTTTTTTAGCAATATTGGGTGCGTCCAGCAAAACTTTATTTGCAGATTGTGAAAGATAAATATTTCCGCCCTGTACTTTGGGAAGTTTTTCCAGGCTTTCACGGTTGCGTTCTCTTAATAAATCTGTATCAGCTTCAGCCTTTTTTAATAAGAAAGGTGAAATATTTTCATCTACCTGGAAAATTCCTTCAAGGAGATGTTGCGGCTCAATACTTTGGTTGCCGAATTCCATTGCAATCTGTTGGGCTGCCTGGATCGCTTCTTGTGATTTTACAGTATATTGGTTTAAGTTCATATTTTTATATTTTTTGTAATGATTGAGTTCTGTTTAATTTTCTTAAAAACATCAAGAAACCAAATTCTCAGGCTTAGTTTCTTAATGCTATCAATTATTTATCATTTAATTCGATTACCTTATCGCAAAAACTGTTCAATTATTAAATTTACAAAAAATATGGACAAAATTTCCGAATATTGTATTTTTAACGTAAAATTAACTTGACAAAATTTCCGATTATAGAAGATTTTGTTCATACATTAGGAACAAATAGTCAGAAGATGAAAAATCTTAAAACCATAGACCTGTCTTGAAAAGAACCCAATATCTGCATTTATTAAAATTTCCTCCGGTAGAGAGATAGAAAATCGAAGATTTAACGGGTGGTTAAGAATATTCTCATCAAAACTTTTTGTAAGTTAAAAACAACAGATTAAATCAGAATACTTACTTTTGCATTTCACCAATGGAGTTAAAAGAAAAACAAATTAAAATATTAGACGTTGCCGTAGAACTTTTCAAAGAGAAAGGGTATATGGGCAGCTCTGTAAGGGATTTAGCAACTAAGTTGAATATTAAGGCAGCTTCCTTATATGCACACATCCGTTCTAAAGAGGAAATTCTGGAATGGATCTGTTTTGGAATTGCTAATGATTTCTTTTCTGAACTTCAAACGGTAAAAAGTACAGACATCAATCCAAAAGATAAACTGAATCTTTTTATTGACAAACATTTATCGGTAGTTCTTAAAAACCGTGATGTTACCCATATTTATTCCAATGAATGGAGGCATTTGGAGGAAAAGCTTCCCGAGTTTATTGAACTTAGAAAAAACTATCAGGATGAAGTGGAAGAATTAATCTCTGCGATCTATCAGGCTGAGAACTGGGAACTGAAATCACCTACTTTTACTACCAGGTTCATTCTCCATACCCTCAACAATTCTTATTTCTGGTTTAAAAGAAATATTGAATCAACCACGGAAATTACTGATGAAATCAGAGATAAAATTCTTTTCGGACTTCTTGGAAATCAGAAACAATAAAAATTTCAATCCTCAATTATTTTAAAGTTCAAATAACCGGAATCTTGTTGTCTTGCAGGAATATCAGCTGAAAAATCAAGGTTTTATTATTTAGAATTACTCAAAATATGACGAAAATCATAAAAATTTTGTCAGCTCCCAAAATCTTTTTAAATTTACACCTAACAAATGTTAGTTAGTTAAGGTATGGATTTTTCAGTTGAATATTTAAAGCTCGACCAATTGAGACAGCTTCAATCTGAGCGATTGGCTGATTTGGTAGACTATCTAGGGGAGAAGTCGGAATTTTATAGAGGGAAATTTAATGAATTGGGTTTATCTCCGCAGGATGTCAGGTCGATTGAAGATATCACGAAACTTCCGATTACTTACAAACAGGATTTGAGAGATAACTATCCGTTCGGTTTATTTACGGTTCCGAAAAATGAATTACAGAGAATTCACTGTTCAAGCGGAACAACAGGAAGGCCGACGGTGGTGGGATACACAAAAGAAGATGTTGATCTTTTCAGTGAAGTAGTGGCAAGATCTTTAAACGCAGCAGGAGCAAAACCGGGAATGCAGTTACATAACGCTTATGGTTATGGGATTTTTACAGGCGGACTTGGCCTTCATTACGGAGCCGAAAAATTGGGAATGAGTGTTCTTCCTATTTCAGGAGGAATGACCACGAGACAGGTAGATTTAATCATGGATTTTAAACCTGAAGTGATTTGCTGTTCTCCGTCATATGCTTTAACCATCGCTGATGAATTTGCCAACCGGGGAATTTCTGCAGATGAGATCAGCTTGAAATATGCTGTTCTGGGTTCAGAACCTTGGACGGAATTGATCAGACATCATATTGAAGAAAGATTAGGCGTTCATGCAACCAATATTTATGGTTTAAGTGAGATCATCGGTCCTGGAGTTTCAATGGAAGATTTTGAGGAAAAAGGAGGTTCTTACATTTGGGAAGATCATTTTTATCCTGAAATTCTAGATCCGGTTACCAAACAGCCGGTTCCATTTGGGGAAGAAGGCGTTTTAGTAATCACAACCTTAACGAAAAAAGCAATGCCGCTTTTACGGTACTGGACCAATGATATCACAAGTCTTTATTATGATGAAAATTCAAAAAGAACAATGGTCAAAATGAGACCGATTCTCGGGAGAGCCGATGATATGCTGATTGTAAGAGGAGTAAATGTTTATCCGAGCCAAATCGAAGAAGCTTTTTCTCATGTGAAAGGAGTGGTTCCTAATTATTATTTAACTCCGATTGAAAAAGAACAGATGTGTATCGCTTTGGATATTGACCTGGAAATTGATGATGATTTCGTAAAAGCTCAGCAGATTGACATAAATACCGGTGATTATAGTATTTTTGTCGGAAATTTCGGAAAAAATATAGAAAACGAAATAAAAAAACGGGTAGGAATTACAACACAAGTAAGAATCCATGCCCAGGACAGTTTGCCTAAGTGCGAAGGTGGAAAAATTAATAGAATACTAAAGAAAAAATGAATTCATTTTATAAACTAAAAACTGTAAAAGTTCAGAAAGATACCAATGATGCAGTAAATGTAGCCGTTGAAATTCCTGAAGAACTGAAGGATAAATTCAGGTTTAAACAGGGGCAGTATCTTAATTTCCGTATGATGATCGACGGAAATGAAGAGAGACGTTCTTATTCTATCTGCAATGCTCCAAGTGAAAAAAGCAACACGCTGGAAGTATTGGTTAAGCTTTTAGAAGGTGGAAAAGTTTCAGGATACTTCAATGAGCATCTTCATATGGATGAAGTATTGGAAGTAATGCCACCAATGGGAGGTTTTAATACATCTTATCACCCAAGCAATACAAAAACATATATCGGTTTGGCAGCAGGTAGCGGAATCAGCCCGGTTCTTTCCAATATCAAAGAAAGCCTTTATCAGGAGCCTAATTCAAACGCCTATTTGTTCTACAGCAACAGAAGCATGAATCATGTCATGAAGAAAGGCGAGATCGATAAACTGGTTGAGCACTTCAACGGAAGACTGAAAGTAGTTTACCTGGTAAGCCGTGAAAAACATGAAGACCCTATTTTTGAAGGAAGAATTTCTCCGGAAAAACTGGATCATTTATTTGAAAGATATGCTGATATCGATGTAAGAGAAGCTACATTCTTTATTTGCGGTCCGGCAGAAATGATCAAAGGGATTGCTGATTATTTAAAGAAAGATAAAAAAGTACCTGCCATTCAGGTTTTATTTGAATATTTTACCGCTCCCGATGAAGAAAATTCTGAGGAAATGAGTGATGAATTCAAGGCTATTGCCAATATAGAAAGTATGGTAACGGTCATTATCGATGATGATGAATATTCGTTCCACCTTAATTCTAAAAAAGAGAGTATCTTAGATAAAGCATTAAAAGACAATCTTCCCGTACCTTTTGCTTGCAAAGGCGGAGTTTGCTGTACGTGTAAAGCCGAAGTTCTTGAAGGAGAAGTTTTCATGGAGAAAAACTTCGCGCTTACCGAAGATGAAGTAGCCAGAGGTTACGTTCTGACGTGTCAATGTCACCCGACAACAAATGTGGTGATGCTTAATTATGACGTTTAATTGTATTAATGACTTCATGTAAAATGTATTCATGAATACATTAATACTTTTTACATTTTACAAAAACAAAAGAAATGGACTTAGAAAAATTTGTTCAATACGTTCACGACGAAAATAAAGTAGAACCGAAAGACGTAATGCCTGATGATTACAGGAAATTATTGGTTCGCCAGATTTCACAGCACGCCCATTCTGAGATTGTCGGAATGCTGCCGGAAGCCAACTGGCTTTCCAGAGCACCTTCATTGAGAAGAAAAATGGCTCTTTTAGCTAAAGTTCAGGATGAGGCAGGTCATGGTTTGTATTTGTATTCAGCTACAGAAACTCTGGGTAACGGAACTATCAGAGCTGACAGAGACGCAACTTACGAAGATATGCTGGAAGGAAAAGCCAAATATTCAAGTATTTTCAATTATCCTACTTTAAGCTGGGCAGATATAGGTGCGATCGGCTGGTTGGTAGATGGTGCTGCCATTATGAATCAGGTAATGCTGATGGGAAACTCCTACGGTCCTTATTCGAGAGCGATGGTAAAAATCTGTAAAGAAGAATCTTTTCACCAGAGACAGGGCTATGAGATTTTAATGGCACTTTGTCGTGGAACAAAACAACAGAAGGAAATGGCTCAGGCTTCACTAAACCGATTCTGGTGGCCGGCTTTAATGATGTTTGGCCCGAATGACGACAGCTCGCCAAACTCTAAAATTTCCATGAATTACAGAGTGAAAAGAGAAAGTAACGACAGTCTTCGTCAGAGATTTATAGATGTTACTGTTTCTCAGGCTGAATTCTTAGGATTGACAATTCCGGATAAAGATCTTAAATGGAATGAAGAAAGAGGTCATTATGATTTCGGGAAACTTCCCTGGGATGAATTTATGGAAATCTTAAAAGGAAACGGACCTGCCAATAAGAAGCGTATCGAAACCAAAAGAAAAGCTCAAAGAGAGAATTCCTGGGTAAAAGAGGCAGCGGCAGCTTTTGCGGAAAAACAACAAAAAGAAGTAATATAATAATGTAACAATATACCAATGTAAAAATGTAACAATCAATTGTCATTCTGAGCAAAGCGAAGAATCTCATTGGTAAACGGGTACATTGATACATTGTTAAATTAATTTGAATATGGCAAATTTAGATATGTGGGAAGTGTTTATTCAGACTAAACCGGGATTATCTCACAAACACGTTGGAATAGTACAGGCGCCAACAGCAGAAATGGCTTTACAGAACGCAAGAGACGTTTATACAAGAAGAAAAGAAGGAACTTCAGTTTGGGTAGTTCCAAGTAAATATATCGTGACTTCGGAAGGGGTGGATAAAGAAGCTTTCTTCGATCCGGCCGATGACAAACTATACCGTCACCCGACTTTCTACGACATTCCAAACGATGTAAAAAATATGTAGTCTTCTGTAAAATGTCAGTTGTAAAAAGTACACTGTACATCCGACATTTTACATTTTACAAAAAATTAAACAATGAACCCATTATATAATTATCTATTAAAACTGGCAGACGACAGTTTCATCATGGGGCAGCGTTTGTCTGCATGGTGCGGTGAAGGTCCTTATTTAGAGGAAGATATTGCATTGACGAACATCGCTTTGGATGAGCTTGGCCAGGCCAACAACTTTTATCAGTATGCTTCAAGAGTGATTGATAACGGTAAAAGTGAAGATGATTTAGCATTCCTGAGATATGAGAATGAATATGTAAATGCACACTGGACGGAGCTTCCGAATGAAGATTATGCACAGACCATTCTTAAAGTATATGTGCTTTCCATATATCAGAAGCTGATGTACGAAGCACTGTCTAATTCAGCCGATGAAGAGCTTTCGGCTCTGGCTCAGAAATCTTTAAAAGAAGTAAAATACCATTATACTCATGCCTCTTCCTGGATGAAGATTTTTGCACAGGGAACAGAAGAAAGTCGTGAACGTCTGGTAAAAGCTATTGAAAATATCTGGGAATATACCAAAGGTTTATTTGTGAAAGTGGAAGGAGAAAATGATCTCATTGCCCTGAATATCGTTCCGGATGTTGATAAGCTATATGAAGAGTTTCTTGAGATTACAAAAAGAGATTTCGCAGAATACGGACTGGAATATCCGGTAAATCCATTCATGCAGCCAAAATCAAGAACAGGATATCATACAGAATATTTTGGTTACATTCTTTGCGAATTGCAATATATGCAGAGAGCGTATCCGGGATGTACATGGTAAATTTCAAATATACCAATATAACGGTTTACCAATGTAACAATTAATTGCCAGACTGTTAGATTGTTAAATTGGTACATTTTTAAAATGAAAAATCCTTTAGAAATATTAGAATTAGTTCCCGATCCGGAAATTCCGGTAATCAATATCGTGGAATTAGGCATTGTAAGAGACGCGAAAATTACCAGCGAAAATTCTTGTGAAGTAATCATTACGCCGACTTATTCTGCCTGTCCCGCCATGTTTACCATTGAGGAAGACATCATGAAGATCATGAAAGAAAACGGTTGGGATGCAAAAGTAGTAACCAAAATGTTTCCGATCTGGACGACAGACTGGTTAACAGACGAAGCCAGAGAAAAGCTCCGCGCTTACGGAATCACACCTCCTGAAAAGGGAGCCGACGAACATCATATAGGAAAACCTAAAAAATGTCCGCGTTGCGGTTCAATGAATTCAAAACAGATCAGCAGGTTCGGGTCTACATTATGTAAGGCTTCCTATCAGTGTCTTGACTGTTTAGAGCCTTTTGACTATTTTAAATGTCACTGATTAATATAACAGTGAATCGATGCACCGGTTTACCAATGAGATGCCTCGATATGCTCAGCATTACAATGATTGTTACATTGTTAAGCTGATATATTGTTACATTATTTTATATTGTTAAATTAGTACATTATTAAAATTTAAAAATTAAACTATGTATACACAACTTGACATTGAAACGCATTTTGACGGAAAACTTAAAATTGCTTACCTCAATCAGCCGGAAACGATGAACGCTCTTACAAAGCCATCTTTATCAGACCTGAAAGATTTTATAAAGTCTTGCAATGAAGATGAAACCGTAAGATGTGTCGCAATTTCCGGAAGAGGAAGAGCCTTTTGTTCCGGTCAGAACCTGGATGATGCTTTCGTACAGGGCAATGAGCACCATGATAATGATATCATCAGAAAAATTGTAGTGGATTATTACAATCCGCTGGTTACAGAAATCACACATTGCAGAAAACCTGTTATTGCTTTGGTAAACGGCCCTGCAGTGGGAGCCGGAGCTATGTTGGCTTTGATTTCTGACTTTGTTTTGGCAGTAGACAAATCTTATTTTGCCCAGGCATTTTCAAATATCGGGTTGATTCCTGATACGGGAGGTACTTATTTCTTACCCAAATTATTGGGAAGACAATTAGCTAATTATTTAGCTTTCACAGGTAAGAAACTATACGCTGAAGAAGCTAAATCTTATGGTTTGGTGGCTGAAGTCTTCACTGAAGAAGAGTTTGCTCCGAAATCAATGGAAATTTTAGAAAAAATGGCTAATATGCCTACTGCTGCGATTAAATTAACTAAAAAAGCTTTTGCCCAGTCGTACAACAATACATTGAAAGAACAGCTTGAGCTAGAAGGTGACCTGCAACAGGAAGCAGCAGAAACAGAAGATTTTATAGAAGGTGTAAACGCCTTTTTACAGAAAAGAAAACCTGATTATAAAGGAAAATAAAAAACTGTACAATGTAAAATGTAAGCTGTACAAAGTACATTGCAATTAAATACATTTTACATTGTACATTTTACATAATACAAACATGAACAATATTGGAATTATTGGTGCAGGAACCATGGGCATAGGAATCGCTCAGGTAGCTGCAACGGCAGGATGTAAAGTAGTTGTATACGATGCACAGACTGCACAAATTGATAAAGCACTTTCAGGCCTGGAGAAAACACTTCAGAAATTAGTTGAAAAAGCTAAAATTGCCCAGGAAAAGGCAACCGAAATCAGAAATAATATCGTTAAAGGTGAGACTCTGCAGGATTTAAAAAATTCAGAACTGGTGATCGAAGCAATCATCGAAAATAAAGAAATCAAAACCAGGGTTTTTACAGAGCTTGAAAACTATGTTTCTGAAAACTGTATCATCAGTTCCAATACATCATCCATTTCCATTACCTCTTTAGGAGCAGAATTAAAAAAGCCGGAACGCTTCATCGGAATTCACTTTTTCAATCCGGCTCCCTTAATGCCATTAGTTGAGGTAATTCCGTCCTTACTTACTGAAAAATCTTTAGCACAAAAAATGTATGACCTCATGAAAGAATGGGGAAAAGTGCCTGTAATTGCCAAAGATATTCCCGGATTTATCGTTAACAGAATTGCCCGTCCTTACTACGGCGAAGGCTTAAGAATTGTTGAAGAAAATATTGCAACTCCCGAGCAGGTAGATGAAGCAATGAGAACAATCGGGAACTTTAAAATGGGTCCGTTTGAATTGATGGATTTAATTGGTGTTGATGTAAATTTTGCAGTAACCACTACCGTTTATAAAGATTATTTCTACGATCCGAAATACAAGCCGTCTTTATTACAACAGCGTATGTCTGAGGCAAAACTTCACGGCAGAAAAACAGGAAAAGGTTTCTATGATTATTCCGAAGGAGCTGAAAAACCGGTTGCCCAAAAGGATGATGCACTATATCAGCAGATCTTTTTAAGAATTATTTCAATGCTGATCAACGAAGCGGTTGAAGCCAAAAGATTAGGCGTTGCCAATGATGAAGACATCGAACTGGCGATGCAGAAAGGAGTCAACTATCCGAAAGGATTATTGGGCTGGGGAAAAGAGATTGGTTATTCAAAAATTTCCGAAACCCTGCAAAATCTTTACGGAGAATATCAGGAAGAAAGATACAGACAAAGCCCGTTACTTCATAAACTATAGAAATGTACAATGTATCAGTTTACCAATGTAACAATCTGTAAAACATTGGTAAACTGGTTGACTGCTAAATTGTTATATTAAAAAATTATGACGCCAAGACAAGTTGCAGATTATATGTTCGGTCAGGATTATTTTTCCCAATGGATGAATATCAAAATGATCGATGTAAAAGAAAATTATTGTTTAATAGAAATGCCCATTAAGAAAGATATGATTAATGGACTTAAAACCGTTCACGGTGGAGTTACATTTGCTTTCGCAGATTCTGCGTTGGCATTCTCATCCAATAATACCGGAGATGCGGCAGTCGCACTAAACTGTATCATCAATTTTACCAGAGCCGGAAAAGAAGGCGATATTTTCAGAGCCGAAAGTAAGTTGGTGAATGATACAAGAAAAACAGCTGTTTACGACATCCAGATTACCAATCAAAATCAGGAACTGGTTGCAAAGTTCGTCGGAACAGTTTATAAAATCGGAAAAAAAGTAACAGAACTATAAATAAAATGTATCAATTTGAAAATGTACCAATCTACCAATCCAATTGCTACATTTCCGAACAGATACAATGTTAAATAAGTAAAAATGAATAACGTATACATCATAGACTATGTCAGAACTCCCATCTCAAAATTGCAGGGAGGGTTATCGGAAGTAAGAGCTGATGATCTGGCAGCAGTAGTTATTAAAGAAATTGTTGCAAGAAACCCTGAAGTTCCTGTTGAGGAAATTGAAGATGTTATTTTCGGATGTGCCAACCAGGCCGGGGAAGATAACCGTAACGTAGCGAGAATGGCTCTTTTGTTGGCGGGTCTCCCTTATAAAATTGGAGGTGAAACGGTAAACAGACTATGTGCTTCCGGGATGTCGGCTGTTGCCAATGCATTCAGGTCAATTGCTGCAGGTGAAGGTGAAATCTATATTGCCGGAGGTGTAGAGCATATGACCCGTTCTCCGTATGTAATGTCAAAACCGGGATCTGCTTTCGGCAGAGACAGCCAGATGTTTGATACCACTTTCGGATGGAGATTTGTTAATCCGAAAATGAAAGAATTGTATGGTGTCGACGGAATGGGAGAGACTGCCGAAAACTTAGCCGAAATGCATCATATCAGCAGAGAAGATCAGGATAAATTTGCCCTTTGGTCTCAGCAGAAAGCTACAAAAGCACAGGAAAACGGAAGACTGGCAGAAGAAATTGTAAAAGTTGAAATTCCACAGAAAAAAGGCGAACCTAAAGTTTTCGATAAAGATGAATTTATCAAGCCGACATCTTCTATGGAAGGTTTGGGGAAACTTCGTCCTGCTTTCAGAAAAGAAGGTACGGTAACTGCCGGAAATGCTTCAGGAATGAATGACGGAGCTGCTGCACTTATTTTAGCAAGTGAAAAAGCCGTAAAAAAATATGGTTTAAAACCAAAAGCTAAAATTTTAGGATCTTCCGTAGCTGGTGTTGAGCCGAGAATTATGGGAATCGGACCTGTTGAAGCTACTCAAAAACTATTGAAAAGACTGAATCTTTCATTAGATGATATGGATATTATCGAATTAAACGAAGCTTTTGCAGCCCAATCTTTAGCGGTAACAAGAAGTTTAGGTTTAAAGGATGATGATTCAAGAGTGAATCCTAACGGGGGAGCTATTGCAATCGGCCATCCACTTGGAGTTTCAGGGGCGAGAATCATTGGTTCAGCAGCAATAGAGCTTCAGAAACAGGATAAAAAATATGCTTTGTGTACCCTTTGTATAGGAGTCGGACAAGGATATGCAATGGTAATCGAAAAAGTATAGCTTTTTAATGCAACGATGTACCAATCGTTCTGTGTCATGCTGTAAGCATTTAAATGGTAAACTGGTACATTGTTATATTGCTACATTAATACATTCTCAAATTAAATAAAATGAACATCTACTCATATCACGGCATCCGCCCCATCATAAAACCCAGTGCTTATATTCACCCACAGGCGGTGATTATCGGAAATGTAGAGATTGGTGAAGAAGTTTATATCGGTCCGAATGCGGTAATCCGTGGTGACTGGGGTAAAATCATTATAAAAGATGGAGCCAATGTTCAGGAAAACTGTACACTTCATGTATTCCCGAATATTGAAACTATTTTAGAAGAATCTGCACACATCGGGCATGGCGCGATTATCCATTCCGGGCATATCGGAAGAAACTGCCTGGTGGGAATGAATGCTGTAGTGATGGATAAAGCAGTTATCGGGAATGAATGTATTGTTGGGGCTCTGGCTTTTGTTCCGGCTAATTTTAAATGTGAACCGAGAAAATTAATCGTAGGAAGCCCTGCAAAAATCATTCGTGATGTTTCTGATGAAATGATCCGTTGGAAAACAGAAGGGACAAAGCTCTATCAGGAACTGGCAAGAGAAGGTAAAGAAGCTATACTACCTTGTGAACCCTTCTCCGAATACGTTCAGCAGACACCAACAAAAATTGTAGATTACAGCATCTGGGATGATGTGAAATAATATCTCAATTAAATTAAACAACATAGGTTTCTGAAATCCATGAGGTTTTGATGAAGAGGTTTTGAAATTAGTTAATATTTAATAAAAAATGATCAAAAAGATTCTTATATGCTACAGTTTTCTGTTTGCATTTAATTATACAATTTTAGCGCAGAATGGAGCTGTACAGCCCTTGACTATCGGAGAAGTAAGGACATTAAAATCCAAGGTCTTAAATGAAGAAAGAAAGCTGAATATTTATCTGCCTCAGGGTTTTGATAAAACGAAATCATATCCCGTGATCTATCTTCTGGATGGAAGTATGAATGAAGATTTTATACATGTCTCAGGATTGGTGCAGTTCTTTAATCAAATGTATTCCATGCCGGAAACAATCGTGGTTGGAATTGCCAATATCGACAGGAAAAGGGATTTTACCTTTCATACGGACCTGAAAGATTTACAGAAAGATTATCCTACTACAGGACATTCGGATAAGTTCATTGATTTTCTTGAAAAAGAATTAAAGCCTTACGTTGAAAATCAGTTTAAAACCACTGATACCTATTTGTTCGGACAATCTTTGGGTGGACTTCTGGCAACGGAAATTTTACTGAAGAAACCTGAAATGTTCAACAATTATTTTATCATCAGTCCGAGTTTATGGTGGGATGATGAGAGCCTTTTAAAACAGGCCGGTCAGCTGTTATCAAAAATTCCTGACACTAAGAAATTTGTTTATGTTTCTGTAGGGAAAGGTGAACATCCGGTGATGGTAAAAGATGCAGAAACATTCTATGATACTCTTAAAAAATCAAATAAGAAAAACTGGACGGTAGAATATAAAATGATGGAAACAGATAATCACGCAACAATTCTTCACAGAAGTTTGTATGAAGGACTGGTAAAGCTCTTTCCTTATCAGGATCCGAAATAGATCTGATCATTGGTAAACTGTTTAAACTGATATATTGTTAAATTAATTCATATGAAATATTTATTTTTTGCCATCTTCATTTCTGTTTTTATAAATGCTCAGAAACCTGAGAATAAGCAGATAAATATTGAGCTTAAAAATGAATTGGCCCGGATTGATAATGATGATCAGATATATCGGGAGCTGGTTCAATCCAATATCACTCCTGAAAGAAAGCAGGAAATTATGAAAACAAAAAATCTTACAGAAGAAGATGTAACAGTTGGAATCAGTAAGGTCATGATTAAGCAGGATGAAGAAAACCTTGCTAAAATTGAAAAAATTATAGCAAAATATGGCTACCCCGGGAAATCTTTGGTAGGCGAACCTGAAAACAAAACGGCATGGCTGGTTATTCAGCATTCGCCCAAAATCAATCAGTATATGCCTGTTATTAAAAAGGCTGCTGAAGAAAAAGAAATACCCTTCAGATTATATGCGATGATGCTGGACAGACAGCTTTTACAGGAAGAAAAAGAACAGATTTACGGAACACAGGGAACTTCTTTTAAGGTTACAGAAAATGGAAAAACGGAAATGATATCATTAATCTGGCCCATTAAAAACTTTAAGGAAGTAAACAGTTTAAGAAAAGAAGCCGGATTTTCTGAAACGATTGAGGAGTACTCCAAGAATCTTTTCGGGAATGATTTTGTGCTGAAAAACTACACCTTGGAAGAAGCTCTGAAACTAAAGAATAAAAATAAATAAATCTAATAATGAAAAGTATCAAATATAACGGCTCTTGTCATTGAAACTGTTACATTGATACATTGTTAAATCAAATACTATATGGAAAAGTTAAAAAACTATATCTACGGACAATGGGTAGAAGGTACCGGAAACGGAATTCCTTTGTACAATGCCGTGACAGGAGAGCAGGTAGCTGTTTCAGATACGGAAGGACTGAATTTTGAGCAGGCGCTTGATTACGGAAGAACGGTAGGGTATAAAAACCTGTCTTCCATGACTTTCTATGATCGTGGAGAAATGCTGAAAAAAGTAGCGCTTTACCTGTTGGAAAGAAAGAAAAAATATTACGAATTATCATATAAAACAGGGGCAACCCACACAGATTCATGGGTAGATATTGAAGGTGGTTTCGGTACCTTCTTCACCTATTCAGGGCTGGCGAAGAGAATGCTTCCCAATACACCGTTCTGGGTAGATGGGGAAACACAGAAAATCTCAGCAAACGGAACTTTTCTGGGAGCTCATATTTTAACGCCAAGCGAAGGAGTTTCTGTTCAGATCAATGCATACAACTTCCCGGTTTGGGGGATGTTGGAGAAATTATCAACCTCATTATTGGCCGGTGTTCCTTCAATTGTAAAACCGTCTCCATTTGGTTCTTACCTAACCAATGCGGTTTTTCAGGATATGATAGAAAGCGGTGTTCTTCCGGAAGGTGCCATCCAATTGGTTTGCGGTGAGCCCGGAAATATTCTGGACTATGTTCAGGATGGAGATTCCGTATTGTTTACAGGTTCTGCGAATACAGGCAGAAAATTAAAATCTTTACCATCGGTTGCTGGGAATGCGGTCCGTTTCAATATGGAGGCAGACTCTTTAAACTGCTCAATCCTTGGCCTGGATGCAAAACCGGGGACTCCAGAGTTTGATCTTTTCATCAAAGAGGTTCGTAACGAAATGACCACAAAAGCCGGTCAGAAATGTACCGCAATCAGAAGAATTATTGTTCCTGAGCACTTAATCGGTGATGTTCAGAATGCTTTATCCAAAGCCTTAGATCAGACTAAGATCGGAAGCCCGCTCAGCAGGGAAACCAGAATGGGATCTTTGGTGGGGAAACAGCAGTTTGACGAAGTAGTAAGAAAAATAAATATCCTAAAAACAGAAACTGAGCTTGTCTATGACGGACAACATGAGCTTGTAGATGCCAACTATGAAAACGGAGCATTTATGAGCCCTAAATTATTCTTAAATGACAAGCCTTTCGAAAAAAATATCTCTCACGATGTAGAAGCTTTCGGTCCTGTTTCTACCTTAATGCCATACAAAGATGCTGAGGAAGCTGCAGCGTTGGCTAAAAAAGGAAAAGGAAGTCTGGTAGGATCCATCATTTCTCATGATGATCAGTTTGTTGCTGAAACTTCATGGAAAATGGCTTCCCAACACGGTAGGATTTTCGTGTTAAACAGAGACAATGCCAAAGAAAGCACAGGTCACGGGTCGCCACTTCCCACGTTAATGCACGGCGGACCGGGCAGAGCAGGAGGCGGTGAAGAAATGGGCGGCTTAAACGGTCTTCATTTCTTCCTTCAGAAAACTGCGATTCAAGGGTCTCCGGATATTTTAACGGCGATTACAAAAATATATCAGCAGGGTGCAGAGAAAAAATTTGCAGACAAACATCCTTTCCAGAAATATTTTGAAGATGTTGAAGTCGGAGATTCTCTGGAAACGGCAGGAAGAACGGTTACAGATGCAGATATAGTTAATTTCTCCAATGTGTCATGGGATCATTTCTATGCACACACGGATGCAACAAGTTTAACGGGAACTATTTTTGATAAGACCGTTGCTCACGGATACTTCATTCTTTCCGCAGCAGCAGGATTATTTGTTTCAGGTAAAAAAGGACCGGTTATCGCTAACTACGGTCTGGAAAACTGCTCATTCTTTAAGCCGGTTTATGCAGGCGATACCATTACAGTTTATCTAACGGCGAAAGAGAAGATCAACAGAGGTGTAAAAGGTAGAAATATTCCTTCCGGTGTAGTGAAATGGCTGGTTGAGGTTGTCAATCAAAGAGATGAGGTGGTTTGTGTAGCGACTATTTTAACATTGGTGGCAAAGCATTCTCCTTTCATTGATTTAAACTTAAAAACCATTCAGAAGGCTCTAAATGGTTTAACTGAAAATACACTGTCAAATTGGGGCAAAATGTCTCCTCAACAAATGATTGAGCATCTGGAGCATGGTGTCTTGGTAAGTTTAGGCGAGCCGGAAGCTGAAAAATGCTTTACTCCTGAAGAGCAACTGGAAAAATGGCAGGATTCACTTTATAACCATAGAAAAATGCCGAAAGATTTCCCTGCACCTTTCCTGGCTGAAGACGATACTTTGCTGGATTTAAGACATAAAAATCTGGAAACTGCGAAACAGTCTTTCCTTGATAATCTGAAGAGATTTTCTATTTACTATAAAGAAAACCCTCAGGCAGAGCATATGAATTTCGTATTCGGAAAATTAAATAAAGAAATGTGGGAACTGATGCACAGAAAGCACTTTACCCATCATTTTGAACAGTTTGGATTGATTTAATTCAAATAAAAATATAATTCATATCCCTTTTGGTTTTTACTGAAAGGGATTTCTATTTTATTAAGATATAAGCGGTAAATAAGTAATTTTTTTAATTTAAAATTACTTATAAATAATTTTTATTCACAATATTTAGATGTATTGATTTAAATTTTATATTTTTATTACAATTAAAAGTTAAAAATTACTATGAAAAAAGCAATTTTAATTATGGCATGTGCATTGTCTCTTGCATCATGCAGTAACGACACTTTGTCTGCCATTTCTCAGGAAAATCAGCAGGCTGAAGCTTTACGGAACTTTAAAAGTGCCTTACAGAATTTAAACAAACCTGAAAACAAGCCTGATGCTCAGGAGGCAAGAGCAAAAAATTTCCCGCAAATAAGTGAGCGTAGAAAAGACCTGCTCGTGCCATCAGCAAAAGCACTTATAAAATCTACAGGAATAAGCGATCCGGAAATAGATGAGAAAACGGGAAACGATAAAAATGCGGTCATCAATTGGGCTTTGGATATTTATATTGCAAATACAGGCTTTCGTACTGCTAAAAACTAACCATTTAAACAACGATCATGAAATATATAACTTCATTTTTCTTACTTTTTTTAAGTGTTTTTTCATACGCTCAGACCAATGACATTAAAATAACAAATTTTTCGTCATATGATATTCCGTTTGTTATCTATAGTAACTCTGCTGCAGCTGCTCAGGATTGTGTTCCTATTATTTACAATGAATCTCCGGTTGTTTTACCGGCGGGGCAATCGGTGGCATATGGGCTGCATAACAAGACCAACGATCCGGGGACTTACCTGCCCATAGATGTGTGGCACCTCGTCGGTGAAAATTTTGATCAGCTTTATGATTTAGGGCTTGGTCAATATATTAATTCAGCGGATGCCGATATTGTAAGATGGTCCCGCGTTAAAATTCAGGCTCCAAACGGTCAGGAATATACTTTAGGCTTTGGTTGTTCGGGATTAGCAAATACAAGCATTACCGCCGGAGGTATTACCGCTGAAATAATGCTTGTTGGGAATGTGCTTTACCTTCAGATTAATTAAAAATACATACATA
Organism: Chryseobacterium tongliaonense; assembly: GCF_041224435.1. NCBI lineage: Bacteria > Pseudomonadati > Bacteroidota > Flavobacteriia > Flavobacteriales > Weeksellaceae > Chryseobacterium > Chryseobacterium tongliaonense. Next base: position 886,087 of record NZ_JBGFFD010000001.1, read on the forward strand.
TAAATTTTCAAGGCAGTTTCAAGAAATTGGAGCTGCTTTTTTATTCGGTTCTTAAGCTTAAAATATCCATACATTAAAAGCGGCAATGCAAATATTTGGAATACAAAAACGAGCAGTGAGGGAATTCCTTCAAGATGGCTCTCATTAGCTTTCATAAAAAGCTGTTTGCCTAGCGGGCCGTTCGAGAATACGACAATATTAAACAAATTCCAGCCCAGATGGAGACCTATAGGAAGGTACAGAGATTTCGTTTTAGCAAAGGATACTGCCAGCATCCACCCAAAGATGGCGGTCATCACAAAAATAATTCCCATCTGAAAAGGATTTCCGAAAGCATTATAAGAAAACCAGTGATAGATGCCAAAACAGATTGCTGAAAAAATACAGGCTTTAGTACTTCCCCATTTTTCAATAGCCAAATAAAGTAAAGCACCTCTGAAAAGCAATTCTTCAAACAATACGGACTTTAGTACCCACCATGAGCTCATTAATGCCGTAGAGAATGTTAATTGCTTATTCAGTATCCAGCCGTTATTGATAAATGCTGTTGTCATGATATGATAAAGACTGCAAATCGCTGCGGCCAAAAGAAAACCAATGCTCCAATGAAGCAGTCTTGTTTGGTTGGGCTTAAATCCTAAAACAGAAAGATCCTTTTTTGCCCCGAACTTGAGGAGGAGCCACGAAATGATAAGCTCAATTATAATTCCAATCATTGATCAAAAAATATTAACGAATTGATACTATGAAATGACCAGCGGCATTATTCTTTTCATTGAAAACGAAGTTAGCAAAATAAACCGAATATCAGAAGCTTATTTGAATTACTTGTATCTCTTTTTCCATTAAAACTAAAAATATTATCTTTAAAATAATAAATAATTTCATGAATAAGATTTTTGCGGATAATGTCATTGAGTTCAATAAAAACCTCAGCTATGAAGGAGATCTTCCCGAAAGTTTTGAAGTGCTTAATCCTTATCTGGATAATCCCGAAACGATGGAAGTTATGGGAAACTTTTATCATCAGTATTATAATGATTCAAACCCAAGGAAATTCATTATCGGAATCAATCCGAGCCGTCATGGCGCCGGGGTGACAGGAGTTCCGTTTACCGATACAAAACGTTTGGAAAGTGTTTGTGGTATTCCGATGAAATCTGCTCATACTCATGAAATTTCTTCTGTATTTATCTACGATATGATTGAAGAATATGGTGGTGCGAAAGAATTCTACAAAGATTTTTATATCAATTCACCTTTTCCGCTGGCGATTGTAAGGAAGACTAAAAGCGGATGGCTGAATGCCAATTATTATGATGATAAAAAGCTGTTTGAAGACGTAAAAGATTTTATGATTGATTCTTTAAAAAAACACATCAGCCTGAATCTGGATACTTCAGAAGTTTTTGTCCTGGGAAAGAAGAATGCAGATTTTATTGCTAAGCTCAACAAGGAAGCAAAACTTTTCGATATCATGACCATTCTGGAACATCCGAGATATATCCAGCAGTATAAATCGAAAGAAAAGCAATTCTATATCGATAAGTATATTTTAGCATTAAAAAACAAATCCCCCGAATAATTCAGGGGATTTTATCATTTATGTATTAGAATCATAGAACGGGGACTTTTTTCAGTTCATTCCATTCCTGTACTGTTTAAACAGCTGTAGTTACATTGAGCTCATTACAGGAAATTATGCTTTGTATCAATTGGCTGTTATCAGGATAATTATTCGGGAAATCCATTGGGATAATTCCGTATCTTCCTTTAGAATGATCTTTCAGGTATTGGAAAAATAACGGATTTACAACTTCAGCCAGATCTTTGGGAGTAGACGAAAATGGCAGAACTCCACCGCTAACTCCTGTTGCACTTGTAAAATTAAAGAATAAGGTCTTAGGATCTCCGCCGGAAGCGGCAATCAAACCGTTTTTTACATATTCATTAAATTTATTGGCTTTGTCTGTTCCCTTTGACCAGCTGTAATAAACATCCTGTACATAATAGGTATTTCCGTAGTTTTGAAAGTAGTTGCTGGAATCTTCCGGCCAGTTATCGTAAAGATCAAGACCGATAGAAGGCTTTGTTCCTAAACCGAATCTACGTACCAGAACAATTTTGCCTCTTACTTCATCCAGTGTCGGAATTCTGTCTTCGGTATAAAATAATCCCGGAAATTGGCTGATCGCAATCACAAAGTCGTTATAAAACTTATCCTTATCGGAATCACCTTTCGGGTTGGATTCATTTTTAATGGACATAATAATCGTTTCAGAGCTATTCTCGGAAAGAAACTGCCTGCAAAATCCAAGCACACTTCCGTTAAAGCTGATGTCCATATCTACAATCCCGTGATAAACCCATAACACATGGTCTTTATCGGCATCATATCCACGTTTCAGACGTACATCCAGAAAACGGATTCCTGCATTAAGCTGTTCTGTAAGGCTCATCGTCTGACATTTGGCAGCCGCTAAACTTGTATTATAGGCACCGCTGTCATGTGTTCCCGGTATCGTCAGTTCTGAGAGCTTTTTACTTCCGTTGAGATGGCTCATCCAGTTTTGGGTAAAAGTTTTCATGGTTTTAGTTTTTTTGTGGTTCAGAAAATGACTTAAAGGAAATAGAGTTCTATTATTTCTTAATGACTTTATAAGATTCTGTGGAAGATTTCAGGATATATACTCCGCTCGGAAGTTCAGAAATATTAATCTCATTTACCCCTGCTCTTACATCTGTACTTTTAACAAGCTGTCCGGATTCACTGTAAATATTAAGTCTGGAACTTTCTTTAGCCTTAATTGACAATGGACCGCTTGTAGGGTTCGGATAAATACTAAGCCCTTTTTCAGCTGTTTTTTCATCATTGGTCGCCAGTACGATATTGCTGTCTTTTACCCATGTGAAAGCATCAAAACCTGCATAGCGAAATTCTCCGCCTAAAGTTATCTGCAATTCATCAATGATAATATTGGAGTAATTCTGTCCGTTCAGATTGGTTAAATCAATCAATGTATATCCGTTTGTTGGAGCTATAGACGTTACAAAACCTGTTGTTTTAGTCTGGGTAAATTTTGTTACCCCACTCAGTTTCCCGGTTACGGTAAGTGTTCCTGCAGCATTCAGATCCAGGTTCAGTTTAGATAAATACATCCAGAACCTGTTGACCTTAAATAAATTTGAAGTCGTTTTAATACTGAAGGAAGGTGGTGATGCAGCGTCATTGGAATTGTCAATGTATCTGTTATCAATGGCTGTTCCGTTCCATCCTGTTCCCGGATAATTCCCCTGGATGTCAAAAGTTCCTACATGAGAGATGATGTTAAAAATCACTCCGTTATCCGTAAAACTTGGGCTGCCGTGGGATTCCGTTTCGAATACTTCTGTACTTGTCTGCGCAAAAGAAAAAATAGAAATGAGCAGACTGCAAATACTTAATAAAAATGCTCTTTTCATGATAATGTTGTTTTAAATTTATAGTAGTAAATAGTAGTAATAATTAATCTCTTGGAGGGTAAATACCGGCTACACAGATGATATAGTTCAATCCAAGGTAAGGTGGCATATTATTGATCGGGATATTCTGGCCTACATAAGAAACAGACTGTCCGTTAACTGCCGTATCAGGATTTGAATCATTTACAAAACTTGGTACTGCATTAAAATCTCTTCCTACCTGTGTTCCTGTAATACCAATGGCTGACGCTGAAGTAGGTGTTGCGGAGTTAGCATTTTTGTTAGCTACTTTAAATTGAAATCCACCGCTTATACTAGGTAAATTTTGTGCTAATAAAGTTGTTTGTTCGTTTCCTGCAACCATTCCCGGCGGATAGAATTTCCCTTGTGAAGTTCCGGCTCCTAAAGCCATACGTCCGATTAAGTTTGGTAAAGCAAAAGTTGTTACGCCGTCACCGCCATATGTTGTACCCAGCAGAGAGAATAAAGCCGTGTTTTGAGCGATGCTTATGATTCTCCCGTCACAGAACATCCAGCCTTTAGGTGCAAAATTTCCTGCAAATAGTTTTACAATACCTATGTATTCTTCCATAATAATTAGTTTTTCAGTTTTTAAATGCTCCTACTCTGTTCGTGGCTTTTCGGATTCCGCCGTTAATAGTTTTTGTATATCCCAAAGGAACGACTTAAACAAAACTGAAGGTAGAGTAGAAAATACCAAATTGGGGATTCCGTATTTTTACGTAAAGGAAATCTGTCGCTTGAAACCGTATGAATAAGAGAATCTGTTTAAAACTTATTTTATTATCGCTTTAATTTTCGTTAACAGGCTGTATTTACTATTTTTGTGTCAATCCAATATAAAAATAAAAATGAACGAATTCGTAGCATCAGAACTTAAAAACAATATCGCTGAAATTACTTTCGGCACTCCGAAAAGCAATTCTCTTCCCGGAGCAATTCTGGAAAAACTGGCTCAGACCATCCTTGACGAAGGAGCAAAAGATGAGGTTAAAGCCATTCTTATAAAAAGTGAAGGCGAAAAAGCTTTTTGTGCAGGAGCAAGTTTTGATGAGCTTTTAGCGATTGATGAGTTGGAAGCTTCCACCCGATTTTTCGGAGGTTTTGCCAAAGTTTTGAACGCTATGAAAAACTGCGGTAAAATTGTAGTCGTAAGAGTGCAGGGGAAAACAACCGGTGGTGGAGTAGGAATTGCCTGTGGTGCCGATTATTGTTTTGCGACAAAAGACTCTGCATTGGCTTTGACAGAAATTAATTTGGGGATCGGGCCATTTGTAATCGGACCGTATGTAGAAAGAAAAATAGGAAAATCCCAGTTCTCGGCAATGGCAATCGATGCAGATTTCAGATCGGCAGATTGGGCTGAGCAGCATAATATCTATCATTCTGTTTCGGAAAACATTCAGGAGATGGACGCTAATCTGGAAAAATTCATGACGACCTTAGCATCAAGAAGCAGTGAAGCTCTGGCTTTAATTAAAAAAGTGTCGTGGGAAGGAACCGATCATTTTAACGAGCTGATGCCGGCAAGAATTCATATGAGTGCAAGTTTAATTCTCGAAGACTCAGCCAAGAAAAATATTGAATCCATCAAAGAAAGACTGAGAGCTAAATAAAAATAAAAAAGTATTGAAAATCATTCAATACTTTTTTTATGGATTCTCATTAAGAGTAAGTACTATTTTACTGTATTTTAAATAGGTTACAGTCACTCTTGTTCCTATTTTATAGTGGTTATAATAGATTTTCTCAACCGGAAGTTTTATTTTTTCATGTTTGTGTCGTCCTGCAAAAGTAATAATGTATTCATCATTTTCAGTTGTATGACGGTAAGTTACGATACTTGTCAGCTGGTTTTTGCCGTCTTTAATATCTTTTTCCCAGTTCTTTACTGAATATTTATAGATAAGCCATATGCCAAAATAACAAAAGAAATAAAAGGTCATCAGAATGCAGATGCCTGCCACATAATGATAGGGTTTAAAATTGATAAATTCATCTTTTAAAACAAAGGCGGCAATAAGTGCAATGATAATGATGCCTGCTAATAAAATACCCGGAGTATCTTTAAAGAAATCTCTTTTTTGAATGGCTATACGGTTGATTTCTTCTTCACTCAAAGGAATATTTTCTTGCAGCTGTATCTGAGAATAATCAATTGAAATATCTGCCATGATAATATTAATTACATCTTTAATAAATTAATAGAGACTGTTGCCAGCTCAGAATCCGGAAATTTCCTGAAAAGATCTTTATCAATATTCAGCCCTGTTTCCATGCATATTTTTCTGAAAACATCTATTTCCAGGATATATTGATCAGAAAATCCGTGAGTGGCTTCATACGCTGTAGCTGCCGTCTTTCCGATATTTTCACTGGTCAGTTTAGGATCTAAAGAATGAAGCTCAATAATCAGAAGCCCGTTTTTTCTTATATAGGGAAGCCAGAGTTCAAGATGTTCTTTTAAACTTTCCTCAACGAGGGTATTGGATAACCTTTTTCCTTTGTAAGCAAAAGCTCCGGTTGAAGTACTTATTCTTTTTGTAGAAATATTGTCAGGAGTTTTCCATACTCTGTTATGATCCAGGAAAGTTCTGATATTCAGCAGGTCTGAAAGCTCAATTTCATAATTTTCTTTCAGGTCTTCGGCAAGCTTTTGAGGATTACCGATATCGCCCCAGATCACTTTTGCCCAGATATCATTATTGATGAGGTTGGCTCTCGTAGCTTTTAACGCGGCCGGATTGTAATCTGCACCCACCAGGAACAGCGGATATTCTTCAAGCATTTTTCCGCGGAGCGTATATCTTTCAATAGTTTCAAAAATATGCTGGATAAAAGCTCCGTTTCCGCAACCCATGTCAAGAACACCTTTGGGCTGCAGATGAATAGGCTGATTAAAGATCTTAATAATAAAGTCATTGGCCACTTTGAAATAATTGGAATGGGCACCACCGCTTCCCCAGACATTCATAGCCCTGTCTACATGAATTTCGTCTTCACCTTCTTCAACATCTCTCAGCCTGGAAGCATTTCCAAATAAAAGCTCATCCATTCGGTTCAAAAGCGGAAGATAGGAAACCGTAACACCGTAAGAGGCGGCCCTTTTGGCAAAATAAATCCCGGTTTCTGTAAATTTGTAATTATCTCCTGATTTTTTAAACCAACCCAAGTAGGTAAGAAAATCTAAAATAACCTCAAAATTCTCATAGTTTTTGTGAAACTCAGTGGCCTGAAAAGAAGTTTCCATAAAATATTTATGAAACATACCTGTCATTCCCAGATAAACAATAAGAGGACCGATAATGCAGCCTTCAATATGCTTGATAATTTGTTCCTGAATCTTTCTTTCATCGGGTTCTTCCGAAAATGTAATTCCGAAATTGTCTTTGATAGACTGAGTGAGTTGGGTAAAATCATCAATAAACAAGCTGTCAGTAATCTGTTCTTTGATATTGGCGGATTTTTTTTGAAAAGCAATCGCTTTAAAATAAAGCGGGGAGTACTTTTGCAGGTATTGGGTTTTGGCGTTTTTTGAAACAATGATCTCGTCATTCTCCTTATTGATGGCATACCCTAAAAATCCCTGAGAGGCCAATGTTCGTAATGCTACATTAAGATAGCCTTCATTAGCTTTGAATGTTTGAGTAAGTTCGGTTAAAGTGATTTTGCCTTTGTCAATGATAAAGCAGAGAATATCCTTTTTTACTAATGAAGCAACAACCGGAGCTGTAACGATACCATCCAGATGCCTGAAAATTAACGAACGTAATATCTCTTTATTCATAACTCCCATATTAGTTTTTACTAAAGTTAAGAATTACTTGGAACGGGAAATAAAAATAAATGTGAAAATTTTAAAAATTATTTTGAAGTTTAAAATTAAATTATAACTTTGTATTTCAAAGTTCTTTTATATGGATTCAAAAAACTATCACGAAGATCTGTCACACATCCGTTCCATGATGGAGCGTTCTTCCAGGTTTATTTCATTAAGCGGATTATCCGGAGTTTTTGCCGGTCTGGCTGCTATTGCAGGGGCAGTGTATGTGTATTTTGTTTTTCAGAGAGAAGGAATTGATTATTTTGATGGTGACAGGAATATTTACAGTCCGGCATTGGTCAGGGAATTGGTTATCATCGGAACTTTGATCTTATTAGTGGCTATTCTCAGCGGATATTTCTTTACGGCTGATAAAAGTAAAAAGAAAGGTTTGAAAATCTGGGATGCAACCACCAGAAGACTTTTAATTACATTCTCAGTTCCTCTGGTAACAGGAGGTTTTGTATGCTTAGGATTACTGTATCATCATCTTTTTCCTTTGGTGGCACCGGCAACATTGATTTTTTACGGACTGGCACTGGTGAATGCCGAAAGATATACTTTAACGGATGTAAAATATTTAGGATATTGCCAGATTGCATTAGGATTGGTTTCCTTATTCTTCTTAGGATGGGGATTGTTGGTCTGGGCCTTTGGATTCGGTGTTTTGCATATTGTTTACGGACTGATTATGCATAAAAAATATAAATAAAATTTAAATTTGCGGCTCAGAAAATCTGTTTCCTGTATTCTGCAATCTACGATCTGACATTATGATTAATATAAATCAACTCAATAAAGAATTCGAAAGCCGTGTGAGACTGGGGATTATGTCCGTTCTTATGGTCAACGACTGGGTTGATTTCTCAGAAATGAAAAGTCTGCTGGAAATTACAGACGGAAATATGGCCAGCCACAGTAACGCCTTGGAAAAGGCCGGCTATATTGAAGTGAAAAAAGAATTTGTAGGTAAAAAACCGAAGACTTCCTACAGGGTTACCCAAAGCGGAAGACAGGCTTTTACAGAACATTTGGATGCTTTGGAAAAATTATTAGGGAGATGATCTCTATATTTTTTTGAAAATTTACTTTGTAATTCAAAGTTCTTTGGTTTTATAAATGAAAATAAACATAAAAAGGAAAATTTTTCAATATCCCATGGTCATTCTTTATGCTGTTATCGGAATTAATATAATCTAAATAATAAAAACTATGAAAAAATTACGTGTCCGCTTTTTGCTTTTCGTGTACGACAAAACCCAGAAGCTCTACCGGAAATATTTTAAAAAGAAAAAAAGACAATGGCAGTTCAGCCAGCAGCAACTGCTAGAGTTTCAGGAAGACTCACTGGGGAGAAAACTGGGTGAGTTTTATAAACGTCACGGTTTCACGATGATTCCTAAAATGGAAAATCACGACGTTCATCATCTCATTACAGGCTGCGGGACCAATTTTGAAGATGAAATTGCGATGCAGTATCTGCTTCTCGGAAACGGAAAAATGAATGCCCACCTTTTGGCTGCCATAGTTTTAGGAACTTTAATTCTCCCGGAATATATCAAAATGTATATTGGTGCATTTAAAAAAGGTCAAAATATGAAGCCTTTTTATCATTGGGATTTTGAAACATTATTGTGGCAGAATTTTGAGCATCTGAAAGACTTTATCCAACAGAAACAAAGCCCTGTATACTACTAATTTCCAAATACTAACCTCTAACTTCTAATTTCTCTCTCATGAAAACACATCATTATATATTTCTTACAACCGCCTTATTCATTGTAGTCTTTTATAACGAAAATATAGGTCTGAATCTTGGAATTATCGGAATTCTGTATGCTTTGCTTACCGGATATAAAACACCGGAAAAAAACAGGACCAAAACTTTTCTTGTCCTTTTTATCACCAGTATTCTTTCAAGCATTGCTTTTGCATGGTATCGGGATTTTCCTTCACTTCTGGCGGTTGTAAGTTCGCTTTTATTGCTGTCTTACCGTTCCCGACAAAGAAAGATGAAAACCCTTTTACTGGTTCCGGTTTTTGTAATCAACTGTTTTACATTTATCTGCCGGTTTTTCAGCTTTGATCAATGGCTTCCGAAAAGAAATATTTCAGGAATATGGCAGAAAATATTCGCTTTTGTCCTGATTCCTTTAGTCTTGATCGCAATTTTCTTTGGAGTTTATTCGGCGGGAAGTGATCATTTTGCCAACCTTTTTACCAATATCGAATGGGATATTAATTTCTGGCAGCTGCTCTTCATTACTGTTTTAGGAACTTTTATTGCCTTTAATTACTGGAATTATGCCGTTGAAAAATTGGTCTATAAACAGAATCATGTCCTGGATAATGATTTTCAGGATAGAAATAAAACCCTCAAGCCTACATATTCTTTTCTCGATCTGGATGCTGAAAGAATGAGCGGTGTGATTTCTTTATTCTGTTTAAATATATTATTGATTTTCTTTCTCATTACGTATAATTACGAACAGTTTTATGAAGTGAGTAAAACACCTAACCAGCTTTCGGAAGAAACCCACGAAAGAGTAAATGCAGTCATTGTCTCTATTATCATGGCGATTCTGGTTATCATGTTTTATTTTAAATCAAGTTTTAATTTTGATCCTAAAGCCGGACTGATGAAAACCCTGGCAAAGATCTGGATCTTCCTGAATGCTGTATTGATAATATCTGCGATGCTGAAAAACTCAGAATATATCATGAATTACGGCTTCACTTATAAAAGGCTTGGAGTCTACGGATTTTTGATTTTATCATTGATCGGTTTGGCGGCAACTTTCATTAAAATTCAAAGAAAGAAAAGAAATGCATTTTTATTCAACACCATGACCTGGTATTTTTATGGAACAATTTTGGCTTGTAGTTACATCAACTGGGGAGGTTTTATAACTTCTCAGAATATGAAAAGAAATGATTTTAATTTCGACTATCATTTGAAGTCAACTAATTTCAGTGAGAAAGATTTATTGAAATATGCCGAACAAAAAAATAATGCAGGCTTAAAAAAACAAATTCATAATAAAGTAAAACAATATGAGTCCCCGACTTTTCTGTCAAAAATACTTTACTATGAAACCTTAAATGAATAATATTATGAAAAAATCCTTATTGTTAATCCCATTGATTGTCATTGCCTGTAAAAAGGAAGCCAACCTGAGCGAAACAACTGGAAAAGATTCAACCATCGTAAACGAACAACCTATGCCGGAATCCCAGGCTGACTCTGCAGCAATCAGGAAAAAAGATTCGATCATCAATAATGCTCCCGTTACCAAAGAAGTTTTGCGTAAAGGAGTAATGAGAAGTGAGAAAGATGGCCAGATTATCAGAACAGCCGATGCTTCACAGCTTCCCTTCACATTGGGTGAGCAATTCACAAAAGATAATCAGGAATTGGTTTTAAAAATCACCAACTATGAAAAACCGTCCATTAAGGCCTCAATCTCAACAAAAGAAAAAGATTTTAATATCCGGATCAATCAGATAAAATTACCTAACGGAGAATACGACGGCCCTTTTGGAAGAGAAATAAACTATGAAATTCCCGGTAAAGGCGAAGTCTGGTTAATTATCGGCAAAAGTAATATGGCTTCTGGAAATACAAAAGGTAATTTTTCGATACAGGTAGACTAAGCTTTGGTATAATTTCTGTAAGGTATTCCAAAAAGAATTACATTATGAAAAATATATTTTTAACAGCAGCAGTAGCTTCAGTAGCTCTAGTAAGTTGTGGAACCGTTCAGTCACTGGTACAGAATACATTTCCGTATACCGCCAATGTTTTGGTCTCTACAGGAGTACCTGCAGATAAAGAAGTCTCTTCAACCGCTACCGCTTCCAATGTACAGACATGGTTTGGCGGAAATAATAACGCAAAAATTAAAGATGTAAGGATTTCTGATGCGAAAGTATCCGTAGTAAGCCCTTCAGGAGGAAATTTAAGTGCTTTTAAATCAATAAAAGTATATGTTTCTTCCAACGGAACCGGTGAAAAACTGGTAGCTTCACGCTCCAATATTTCTACAGACAGCTCAAGCCTGAATTTAGATATTAATGATACCGGATTTTTAGATGAGGTGGTGAAAAGTTCAGGATTAACCGTAAGAACGGTTTATGAATTGAAAAATCAGACAAGTTCAGATATGAATCTGAAAATAGCAATGAATTTCAGCAGTGTGCCTGCGAAATAATTTTTATAAAAGTTTATTGTAAAAAATGTCTTTCAGATCCTGAAAGACATTTTTGTTTTTAATCGATATATTTTAATTGTAATAATATCCTGCGAATAGGCCCGGTAATAAAAGTATTGTTATTGGTAAGCCAGACGATTGAAAGATTTTTCTCCGGAATAATAATGAGGTGGGATTTAAAACCTCCCTGATCTCCAGCGTGTTCTATGACATTCACTTGTTCTTCCGTTTTAGTTTCCGAATAAAACCCTTTATGCACAAACCATACCCCGGAATGAAACATGTTTTTTTCATTGTTCCAGTTGTCAGGAATTTTGATCGTCTTAGAAGATTGTATCACAGAGCAGTCGGCGAATTTACATTCATTAATAGCTTTAATGTATTTTTTCAGATCTTCAATTGAGCTCCAGACCCCGCCATTTCCTGCGGCAGCAAAAGTAGGGCATTCACCATAATCATATTCCTGATAAACTTTATCTTTAAGTATATACCCATGCGCTACATTTTTATTGGGATAGGCACCATCGGTAATGGTACTGTTTTTCATTCCCGCAGGTCGGAAAATATTTTTATCAATAAAATGCTGCCATTTATCCTTGCTTGTTTTTTCAATGATTAAAGCCAGTCCGTTATAAGCAGGATTAGAATAATTCCATCTGGAGCCTGGCTCAAATTCTAACGAATCTGCAGATTTTAATGGTTTGAAATTTTCTTCATCTTTTGCTGTCAGATAAAAAATACTGTCTCTTTCCACATGCCTATTGTCCGGAAGCCCTGAAGTATGGGTTAAAAGATGTTGTAATTTAATTTTCGAAGCAATTTCCTTATTTTTAAAATCCGGAAAAAACTTTAAAAGGCTATCATCAACAGAAAGCTTTTTCTTGTCCTGAAGCATGAGAATGCCATACGCCACGAATGTTTTGGTAATCGAACCTAAATTGGAAACCGTTTTGCCTGAAAATTTCTCTTTTGTATTCAGATCCGCCAACCCAAAAGATTTTTCATATAAAACCTGATCACCTTGCTGGATGAGAATACTTCCGCCGGGTTCATCAGCCTTAAATATTTGTGAAAATACTGAATCGAGTTTTGTTTTTAAAACGTTCTCCCGGTTTTGCGCGATGCTGTATGATGAAAAAAATATTAGTATAAAAAATGAATAATACTTAAATTTAAGAAACATGTAAATCAGTTTTTAGTGATTGAATCCATAACAATAGTTACAGGGCCGTCATTGATCAGCGAAACCTTCATATCCGCACCGAAAATTCCGCTTTCGGTTTTCAGTCCTGATTTTGCAATTTCATCTTTAAAATAATCAAATAACGGAATGGCCTTATCCGGTTTTGCTGCTTTGATAAAAGAAGGGCGGTTGCCTTTTTTATAATCGGCAATTAAGGTAAACTGACTGATACATAAAATCTCTCCTGAAATATCTTTTACCGAAAGATTCAGTTTGTCATCTTCGTCTCCAAAAATCCTGAGGTTTAAAATTTTCTGAACAATCCAGTCCGCATCAGCTTTTTCATCGTTTTCATCAATACCTACCAGAAGCATAAAGCCATTGCCGATTTCTCCTACTACTTTCCCGTCTACCTTTACACTGGCTTCGGAAACTCTCTGTATAACAACTTTCATATTAATAATAAGTGGTTAATATTTTAGAAGCCGGATCATAATTATACAGATAAGTTTTTGGAGGTACATTGGCTACAGCGGTAGGCTGTCCGGTCAGTAAGATCCATTTTGCGTTGTCTTTAGGACATACTACACTGATGTTATCTTTGACTTCAAGAGTCGTATTGCTGTCCGGACAGATATGAGGTGCATTTCTGTCATAAATTTTAAAAGTAGAATCTGAAGCTCTTACAACAATTAAGCCTCTCGTCCCGGATTGTTGTTCATTAATATAAACCCAGCCCCCGACTTGGTTTAAAGCAAAATAAGCGGGAAGATTAAGGTTTAGGGTTACATTGATTGGGGTATTGGGAAAGCAACTTACGGTGTCTTCTCTGTTGCTGCAAGAATTTATACTTAAATTACTGATTATCAGTAAGGTTAAAATAGATAAGATTGAAAAAGTTTTTTTCATTTCAATTTAAATTTTTATATATTTGTAAAAATTAAACGATTATTACACGAAAACATTGTCCGGCAAATGTCGGATTATTTTTTTATACTAAAACTAAATTTTGAAAATTATGGCAAGCTATGTTACAAAGGAGGGGTTAGATAAAATGAAAGCTGAGCTGGAACAGTTGGAAACTGTGGAAAGACCTAAAATTACTCAGCAGATTGCAGAAGCCAGAGATAAAGGAGATTTATCTGAAAATGCGGAATATGATGCAGCTAAAGAAGCCCAGGGGATGCTTGAAATGAGAATTTCCAAGCTGAAGGATGTTATATCAACTTCTAAGATTATAGACGAAAGCCAATTAGATACTTCAAAAGTTTCCATCTTAACGACTGTGAGACTTAAAAATAATGCGACAAAGCAAGAGCAGGTATTTACTTTGGTTCCGGATAACGAAAGTGATTTAAAAAGCGGAAAAATTTCCGTAAACACACCTATTGCAAAAGGTTTGCTGGGTAAGGTGATAGGAGAAACGGCAGAAATCGTTTTACCAAACGGAAACAAATTGTCTTTCGAAGTATTGGAAATCACACTGTAAAACTCAAATCAAACTTCTAATATCTAACATCTGATAAGAATGAGTACAATATTCACAAAAATCATCAATGGCGAAATTCCTTCTTATAAAATTGCAGAAGATGAAAACTTTATTGCTTTCTTGGATGCAATGCCTTTAGTGAAAGGACATACTTTGGTGGTTCCGAAAAAAGAAGTTGATCTGATTTTTGATCTGGAAAGTGAGGACTATAAAAACCTTTGGGGTTTTACCCAGGAAGTGGCTAAGAAAATCAAAAAAGCAATTCCCTGTGTAAGAGTAGGCATCGCGGTGGTAGGATTGGAAGTTCCTCATGCTCATATTCATCTGATTCCTTTAAATAAAATGGAAGATATGAATTTTAGAAATGAGAGGTTAAAATTATCAAACGAAGAGTATACAGAGATTCAAAACTCAATTATTAATTCTTAAAAAAAGGAAAATCGTAAAAAAGAAATTTTTTACGATTTTCTTTAACATATATATATTATAGATATGAATTCAAACCAATGTTCTTTCTGTGGCAGAAAAAGAAATGAGGTGCAAATGCTGATCTCCGGACAAAACGGATTTATTTGCGAAAATTGTATAGAGCAAGCCCATTCTATTGTGAAAGACGGTGTTTCTAAAACAGGATTTTCTCCTGCGGAAAATGTGGAAGAACTAAAAAAACCAAAAGTAATCAAAGAATTTCTTGATGAATATGTGATCGGGCAGGACCAGGCAAAAAAACAGCTTTCAATTGCCGTTTACAATCATTATAAAAGACTGCTTCATGCTCAGGATGAAAACCGGGAAGTAGAGCTGGAAAAATCAAATATCATCATGATCGGTGAGACCGGTACCGGAAAAACTTTATTGGCAAAAACCATTGCCAGAGAGTTGAACGTTCCTTTTTGTATTGTAGATGCTACAATTTTAACGGAAGCCGGATATGTAGGAGAAGATGTGGAAAGTATTCTGTCAAGACTTCTTATGGTAGCTGATTATGATGTGGAAAAAGCAGAAAAAGGAATTGTATTTATTGATGAGATTGATAAAATTGCCAGAAAATCAGATAACCCGAGTATTACCAGAGATGTTTCCGGAGAAGGAGTTCAGCAGGGATTACTGAAGCTGCTGGAAGGAAGTATTGTAAATGTTCCCCCTCAGGGAGGAAGAAAACATCCGGACCAGAAATATATCCAGGTAAATACACAGAACATACTATTTATTGCCGGCGGAGCTTTTGACGGAATCAAGGAAATTATTGAAAGAAGAATGAACAAGCAGGCGATTGGTTTCAGTTCTGAAAAAATCAATAAAGTGGATGAAGATGATTATATATTAACTAATATTAATGCAATAGATCTTCGTTCTTTCGGTTTAATTCCCGAACTTTTGGGGAGATTTCCCATCATAACTTATCTCGAAAAACTCACAAAAGAGACGATGATCCGAATTATGAAGGAACCTAAAAATTCAATTGTAAACCAATTTATAGAACTTTTCAAAATGGATGGTACAAGTTTAAAATTTACAGATGGAGCAATTGCAAAAATTGTAGATGAAACAATGGAAAAAGGCTTGGGCGCCAGAGGTTTGAGAGGAACTACAGAAAAAGTGTTAGAAGATTATATGTTCTCAATTGGCGAAGAAAAAGAAATAATATTAACGGAAGATAATATTTTTGTGAATAAATAAAATAATTTTTTTTATAAGAAAAAAAAAACATAACTTTGCAGGTGAGATTGTATTAACACACAAATACTATTATACAATGAGAAAAAGTTTATTTGCTATTGGTCTTTTAGCAATTAGTTGGTCTGTTCAGGCGCAGATACTATGTCATGTTGACACTAATGCTAATATGTATGTGAGTAAAGGCACACTAGTTTATAGTGGAGGAGGCATGCAGATGAAAGGTACAGGTAAGGTAGAAAACCACGGTAACGTTATGGTGGTTGGAAATGCTACTGATGCCTTTACAACTATTGATGCTTCAAATGTTGCAAAAACAGAAGCAAACGGTGGAGGTAACTTCGTTAATATGCTTAACGAAGAAACAGCTTATGCATCTGTAAATGTCAATAACCCTACGACACCTCCCGTTTATACATACGGTCAGCTGTATATTTCCGGTCTTACACAAACAAACATTACAGGAATTATCGATCAGCAGTTCAGACAGGTTCGCCACGGTGACTACCAACAGGTTGGTATGCCATTCTACATGAAAACTCCTGCTACTTTGAATGCTGAATTAGGTAAGACATTTAATGCTACCAGACGTTCCAAAAATGATATGCTTCATTGGGACAACACAAAAGTAGAGTTTCATCATTTGCCAAATCTGAACAGTATTTATAAGTTTGGAGATGCGGCTTATGGGTATGCTTACTGGATCTTGGGTGGAACCGGGCTTGATGTAAGTAATGTTACTCGTACTGTAAAAGGTCGCCCGCTTAGTGATATCGGGATGAGTGTTACTTTACAGAATGCTGGCTCAGCCATTAATTTTGGTGTAGGAGGAGCTAATAAAAATGATTATGCTGAAAAGTATAACACATATCTTCAGGATGGTTTTGAATTAACTTCAGGAACGGCATGGGCAGGAAACTTTGGTAAAAACTGGTATCAGTATGCCAATCCTTTCCTTACAAATCTTGACTTATCCAGAATTGCATACAACGAGCCGGCTGCTGTTGGTGACGGAGTAAATCTTAGCAATATTTATGGAGTAAGACTTGATGTTTCAGGAGTTCAATATAATCAAAACGGGGGTGGGTCTGGTTCATACAGAGCTATTACTTTCAATGCTGGGGTTCCAACAGGGGATGTTGATTATATGATGATAAGACCTTTGGGTACTTTTGCCATCAAACTTAATAATAACAGTAATGCCGATGTACTTAACTTTTCTAATCTAAGAAGATTTAATTACTACAGCAGAGATGCCAACACGAATTACAGTGTTTCTGCAAATAAAGGCTTAATAAGCAATAGCGGTACCGTAAAACAATTAGGAGTTAGTGCTCTTGATGCTAACGGTAAAGTAATTGGTACTACATATTATGTAGTTTATCCTAATGGTAGTACAGGGCACACTGCTACTGCTACAACTCAGTATGCAGCAACAGGAACTGATATTTTAGGAACTTTCGAAGAAAGCCCAAGCGGAGGTTATGATAATAATTATACTGCAAAGTATTGGTTATATATCAACGAAGCCAACGAAAATGATTTCCAAGGAAAGAACGTAAAGCTGGTTAACTACAGCAGCGCGATAAAGTCGTATAAATTTGAAATTAGAGAAAATGCGGCATTAGTAAGCAATGGAACACATCAGTTGTCTTCCGGTATAGGGTTTTATTACAAAGCTCCAAACGGAACTGTAACGGAGGCAAAACAAGGTGATGTAATTCCGGTTACTGGTGCAGAATATGATCTATATTACGGATCGCCTAGCACACTCATAGCAACTGCAAAAATAGCAGGTGGTGAGGTAAGTGTTAAGCCTTCAAGAACAAAAGTGGTATATAACCCGGAAATTACAAACTACATTGTAAGATTTGATCCGGATTGGAAGAAAGCAGATATTGAAGTTTATGATATGAGCGGTAAACTGGTTATCTCTAAGAAAGCAGTTAGTACTTCTACAGATTTTGTAATTGAACTGGATAGTGCAATTAAAAACTCTTATGTAGTAAAAATTGTTTCTGATAAGGGAGAAACTGTGAACACAAAAATCTTAAAATAAAATATATGAAAACTTTAAATAAACTAGTATACGCTCTTTTTCTTTTCGCTGTTTTCTTAGTCAATGCACAGCCTCCAAGGCCAGGAGATGGTGATGGTGGTGGTGGTTCGACTCCCGGAGCGGCACCTATTGATATGTACATTTACGCATTGGTAATTGCAGCAGTAATGTTTATTGTATTTTTTACAAAAAAATATAACAGCCAGAAAATATAAAAATTTTATTAAAATATTTGAAACTCTCTGATTAATCGGAGAGTTTTTTTATTTTTACAATATGAAAAAGATATTTATACTATCAGCAGCTTTATCTGCTTTTTCTCTACAGGCACAATTCAGTATTACAGTTCAGGCTCCGACTGACTTTAAAGATCAAGAGGCAATTTTATATACATTAAACGGTTCAAAAGATATTATTTTTACAAAAGAACAGGCTAAAAATAATACCTGGAATTTCAAATATCCCAGTCATTATATGGGAATGATGAAAGTGTATTTTCCGAATACAAATAATACCTTCAATTTTATTTCTGAAAATAAAAATGTAAATATTAAACTTCAGACAGAAAATAATAAGATCAAGGATATTATGTATCTGGATGAAGCTAACGATATAATGAGCAAGCTGCAGGAAGGTTCTCAGAAAAAAGAGTTAATCTTACCGGCACTGTCCCAGATTAAAGAATACTATAAGGATGATACCGATTTTGGAAAGGCATTAAAAACAGAAATCAGCAGATTATCGGGAGGAGCGAGTGGAGTTGATCAGGCACAGCATCCATTTATTTACTATTACAATACAAATAACAGTAAGTTCTTATCCAGTGATCCAGCTAAAAAGCCTTCTCAGGAGGAGATCATTAATTTCATTGATAAGTCAAATGATATGCTTGAAAGCTCATCTTTATTGAGGCCGA
This sequence comes from Chryseobacterium tongliaonense, assembly GCF_041224435.1. Lineage (NCBI taxonomy): Bacteria > Pseudomonadati > Bacteroidota > Flavobacteriia > Flavobacteriales > Weeksellaceae > Chryseobacterium > Chryseobacterium tongliaonense. The sequence goes on from NZ_JBGFFD010000001.1 coordinate 904,928, forward strand.
TATTGGTGGCTTATTTAAACTCAGGAGGGAACGAAAATGTCACAGGCTCTGTAGATAAGCTTTTAGACCGATTAAAAGTGGAAACTCCACGCGGACAAACTGTTTTGTCTGAGCTGATCGATATTTTTGATGTATATGAGATGAAGGAATTTAAGGATAAATACCTTGGTCTTGCTAAAAATCTGAAATGTACGATTAATGACAGACTGGCATCAACGCTTAAATCAAATGCCAATGTTGAAATCGGAGCGGCTTTTCCTAACTATAAATTCCAGTCGGCTGTCAACACTTCAGCTAAATCAATTTATGATGTAAAAGCTGATAAAAAAGTGATCGTTTTCTGGTCTTCTACATGTTCACATTGCGAAAGTGAATTGCCGAAGCTTTTAGAGAAGTATAATGACTTAAAATCAAAAAATATACAGGTAATAGGCCTTTCTTTAGATGTAGATAAAAATTCTTATACCAAAAGAATTGCTGCCTTTCCATGGATCAATGATTCGGAATTAAGAGGCTGGAACAGCAGTTATAGTGATACCTATAATGTACACGCAACACCGACGTATTTTATTTTGGATGCTAACAATAAGATAATCAACAAACCAGACCATGTAGGCGATGTTTTGGAGTATTTTAAGCTAAAATAATTTTGGAGGTTAGTAAATATTTTATATATTTGCACCACCAAAACGGCGAGGTAGCTCAGTTGGTTAGAGCGCAGGATTCATAACCCTGAGGTCACGGGTTCAATTCCCGTCTTCGCTACAAAAAACCGCAACAATCTGTTGCGGTTTTCTTATTTTATAAAGAGCTATCTTAAGCTATTTTATTCTTCATTTAAACTTTTCAGAATTGATTCTGAATTATCCTCATTCACAATTCCGATGATCTCTTTAATGATTCCGTTTTTGTCTACTATAAATGACATGGGAAGCCGTTGAATTACCAGATATGATTTTAATTGCTGACCAGCATCTGTTATTTGATAGAAATTAAAATCATGAGTTATTAAAAAATTATTTACCTTTTCCGGATGATCATATGTGATTCCTATAAACAGGGAATGAGGCGAATATTTTTGTAATTTATTGAGAAAAGGAAGTTCTTTAAGGCAGGGTGCGCATGTAGTAGACCATAAATTAATAAAGGTTGTTTTTCCTTTGAGATATTCCGGACTATAGTTTTTGCCGTTTTTGTCTTTAAAATTTTCAATAGGAAAATGAGTTCCCAATTTATCTTCCATATCGGGAAATGTCCTGATTTGTTTCTGAGCACTTAAAAACAATATAGCCATCAACAGAAATAGAGCCGCACTTTTTTTTATTAATAAATCATTCTTCATTTTGATTACTGAATTTAGCTTTGATATCCCAGTAATTTTCTGATCTGATAGAAAAACCTTTCAATAAGCCTTAAATCCTGCGTTACAATTTCTGCATTCCCTTTAAGCTCTTTATCAAAAGTGAGATTTCTGTTATAAGATGTTTTTAATCCTTTTGGAAGAATAATATCTACATAGTAATTTCCTTTGTCATCCGGTGAAAGAGAAATATTCTGTACTTTCCCCTCTACAATACCGTATTCCTGGAAACGGTAATTATCCAGTTTAATTAAAACTTTCTGTCCCGGAGTGATCTTACCGGAATTAACGGATGGTACGGACATTCTTCCTACCAGAGTTTCTTTATTTTTAGGAAGAATCGATAAAATAGCATCCCCGCTTTTGATAAACTGATTTTCACCAAAAAACTGCTGGAAGCTGGCAACACCGTCTGTAGATGAGATAACAAGATAATTGAGTTCCCACTGTTTTAAAGATTTCCTTAGCTGTTCAAATAGTTGTAAAGTCTGGGAAGAATAATTAATCTTATCCTTTTCCGTATTAATGGCGGTACCGCTTTTTGTTTTATTCAGGTTGGAAATTCCTTCTTCCATCTGGGATAATGAAATCGTAATATTTTCAAGGTTCTGTTGTGCCTGAAGATATTTTATTTTTTCATTTTCAAGCTCCATGGCAGCAATGACTCCCTGACTGTAAAGTTCCTGGTATCGCTGGTAATTTTTCTTGGTAAGTTCATACTTTGCCGCTTCAAGACTTTTTTGTTGTCTGAGAGTAGAAATACGTACTTTGTATTCAGAAATACTTTGATTTGCGGCTAAATTTTCAGGCGCATAAGGCTGTAATCTGGTAAAAAGCGCTTCATCCTGAAAAGCTTTTGCAAAATTATTATAATCGCCCTGAAGTTCTCCAAGTTTGAAATGTGAAGTTTCCTGCAATGGAAAAGAGGAAAGCTGATTAGGTGCAATAGAATCGATGATCTTTTTTAAAGTCAATACATCTTTATAGTTGGCTGTTGACTGCATAACCATCAGTACATCATCTTTTTTTACTTGCTGATGATTTTTAATGAAAATCTTTTCTATTTTGGAGTTGGTTCTGGCTTCCAGTTTCTCCGGTGGATTTTGTGAAGTAACGATAATCGGGGCGGGAATAAACTCAGGATATTTTATCATATAACTCATCCCCAGAATGAGAAGAAGAATGATAAATATAATGGTGTTGCCCCAACGGATCATCCAATGTGGCGGTTGCGTCAAAATATCCTGTACGCTTTCCGAACGAAGTTCTATCGTGTCTAAAATTTCCTTTTCCATATAAGAATAACAAATGAAAATTAAAAATCCTCATGAAGAGGATTTTTGTTCAGTTTCCAATGTAAATGAATTTTACAATGGCAGTTTGTAATCACAGTTTGGCGAATTGCCGATTTCTACACCAGGAATTACTTCTCCTCCCGGGCAGTACTGGTTACAGGCATTCCATACTTTATTGCTGCCGATATAGCAGAAACAATTACATGGATAGGCTGAAATAGGCCCTGCGCCATGAACTTCCTTTAAACTGTGTCTTGCGACTTTTTTTAAATTTTTCATAACTGAAATTTTTAGAATTGGTTTAGTGAATTTAGTTAAAAAAAAGGAATTTAATTTCCTAATTCCAGTTGATTTTTTACAAGCCTGTAATACTCACCTTTTAATGCTACTAATTCTGCATGGTTTCCTTCTTCCACAACTTTTCCTTTGTCCAAAACAATGATTTTATCAGCATGTTTTACTGTAGAAAGCCTGTGAGCAATCACAATCGCGGTTTTACCCTTGAAAAACTGCTCCAGGTTTTCCATGATGATCTTTTCATTATTGGCATCCAAAGCGGAAGTAGCTTCATCGAAAAAAATGTATTCCGGGGATTTATACACAGCCCTTGCAATAAACAGTCTCTGTTTTTGTCCGCCACTGACTCCCACACCTTCGTTCCCGATTTTTGTGTTGTAACTCAACGGAAGCCCTTCGATAAAATCTTTTATATTGGCTATTTCTACCGCTTTTTTAAGCTTTTGTTTGTCGATATAATCTTCACCTATTGCGATATTGTTGGCAATGGTATCATTAAATACATATCCTTCCTGCATTACAACTCCGCAATGATCTCTCCAGAATCTCGGAGAAACATTTTTAAGCTTTGTATTCCCGATTTTGATATCTCCCTGGTTGGGCTCATAAAATTTCATCAGCAATTTCAGAAGGGTTGTTTTTCCGCTTCCGCTGGCACCTACAATTGCAGTTGTTTTCTGATAAGGAATCGTGAGATTGAGATTTTCAAAAACAAAAACATCAGAGCCGATATACCTGAATGAAAGATTTTCAATGTCAATATCTTGTTGAGGAAGCTCAGAAGCATACTGCTCATCTTTATTTTCTTCATCATCCTTATCATGAATTTCGCCTAATCTTTCAAGGGATATTTTAGCATCCTGAGTCTGTTTGATAAAGTCGATCAATTGTAATAAAGGGCTGTTAAGCTGTCCGATAATATATTGCACGGAAAGCATCATCCCGAGGGTAAGGTTCCCGCTTAACACCAGTTTGGCAGAAAGAAAACTTACCAGGATATCTTTCATCTGATTAATGAAATTTCCCCCTACCGATTGCCATTGTTCCAGGGAAAGAGATTTTATCCTGATCTTAAATAATTTTACCTGCAGAAATTCCCAGTCCCAACGCTTTTGCTTCTCTGCATTGTGCATTTTAATTTCCTGCATTCCGTTGATCAGCTCAATTACTTTACTCTGCTCCTGGGAAACCTGAGAAAACCGTTTATAATCAAGCTCCTTTCTTTTGCTCAGGAAAAAGCTGATCCATCCGATATACAAAATGGCTCCTACCAGATAGACAATAAATAGCCTGTAATCATAAAACAGCAATACAATACTGAAAATAATAAGATTGACGAGCGAAAACAGGGTATTCAGAGAAGAGCTGGTGAGAAGCTGTTCAATCCTGTGGTGATCGTTGATTCTCTGCATAATATCCCCTGTCATTCTTGTGTCAAAGAAACTGATAGGAAGTTTCATGAGCTTAATGAAGAAATCAGAGATGATTGAAATATTGATTCTTGCTGAAAGGTGAAGCAGAATCCAGCTTCGGATGACCTCAATTCCCATTCTTCCTATGAAAAGCATGACCTGGGCCAATAAGACAAGATAAATAAAGTTTAAATCCTGATTCTGTATCCCGACGTCCACAATACTCTGGGTGAGGAAAGGAAAAATAAGTGATAATAAACTCCCTGCCAAAAGGCCTACAGCAAGTTGGATCACCAGAGATTTATACTTCAGCAAATATTTTGAAAGAAAGCTAAAGCTGGCCTTGCTTTCATGGTCATCAAATTCTGTCTGAAAAAAGGCAGGTGTGGTTTCAAGGATAAGGGCAATACCTTCTTCCGTTTTTTCAGTCGCATTTTCCCCGATCCATAATTTTATGAACTCTTCTCTGTTATAAGTAATTAATCCGTAGCTCGGATCTGATATATATACTTTGTTGTTCTTATCAATTTTATAAACAACTACAAAATGATTTTTGTTCCAGTGTACAATACAGGGAAACGGAACCTCTTCTGCAAGAGTGGTAAAATCAACCTGTACACCCAGGGAACGGAAGCCCAGATCTTCTGCTGCATCGCTTAATCCAAGTAAACTGCTGCCCTCACGGGTAGTTTCTGAAAGATTACGGATTTGTTGTAATGATATACTCTTACCGTAATATTTACTGATAATTCTAAGACATGTCGGTCCGCAGTCTTTGGCATCCGGTTGTTTATAGATAGGAAACTTCTTCAAAATCAAGTACATTTTCATTTAAAATGCCATCAAAAAGATGACGACATTCTTAACAATTTTAATATTTATCGTTACCAGCAAGAGTCATCTGTAATAAGACATCTGGCCGGGACTGCATTGCAGATCTCCAAAGGGCAATAATCAGGGCATAATGCTGATCCTCCGTTAGGAAGCAGGCATATTACCAAAGCACCACCGGTAATGCTTTCAAGATTCTGTTTTGACAGTTTTTTTAAATTTTTCATAGTCATGGTTTGAGATTTTCGACTTAGTGTAAACCTGCCGTATTCTCGTTTATTTTTTTCCTAATATAGTGAATTTCGATATATCAATTCCGATTATATTAAATTTCCTCATCTTCAATCAGTTCATCAATAAAATAGTGAATATCCTCGCGGTCATATTTGTCCGGAAACTGATACCCGTTAATAATAAAAATAGGAGTGAAGTTCAATCCTGCATTGCTGTTTTCCACAGACATCTGGACTAAAGCGGTAAGATCTTCCGGTCCGGAGTTTGTGTCGGCTATACTTTTAATCTTACTTTCATCCTTATTTTCAAACCAGGTTTCCACGGCATTTAAAAAATCACTTTGAGATTTGTTTTTATAAATGTTCATAAAATCAGAAAGAAGGGCGGTATATTTTTCATTGGGTTTTTCCGGAAAATAATTGAATCTTATCTGGGCAGACAGATCATTCGGATATTTTTTCAATAAACTCTCCAGAATTTCATGGGCTCCTTTACAAAAACCACAATATGGATTTGAAACTACCGAAATACGAATCTTAGCTTCTTTGTTTCCTAAAGAAAATGTCTGATTGTCGTTGAAGCTGATTTTTTCATTTTCGGTAAGCTCTCTTTTAAATAAATCATAGTTTCTTTTAAACCTTAAATTCTTTGCATTTGATTTCTGTAATGTTTCTTTTGCCGTAAGGATATTGCTGATATATAAAACCGAAAAAAAGGAAACAGCCCACAGAAGTAAAGTGAGCAAGACACTGCCTGAATCAAAAAATGTATTTTGAAAAGTCAGTGTGCTGATCAGCAATTGGGCTATCAAAATTGAAATAATAAGAAGACAAACCCTGCAAAATGTTTTTTCAACCAATGCCTGAATGTATAATGAATAGCCAATGGCTATAACCGATACGATGGTGAAACCTTTAATAATAAATGCAGTGACAGGTAAGAATAAACCTAATACTGCAATTCCGATAAAATAGATCAGTGAAAAATCGGAAAATTTTAATCCGAGAATGCTTGTTTTGTCCTGATTGATAATTTTATTACAGGAATTTACCACCTGAGTGCCGGAAGTATCTCCGCAAATACTACCGATAACTGCCGATGTATTTCCGAACTTCTGTTTGAAAATCTCCAATGATATATAAACTCCTGTTAAGGATAAAATATTAAATAATGCTTCATACCATTGCTGGGTAAATACAGAATAGAACACGGTAATTCCTAAAATGATGTAGATAAAAGGCTTATAACTGGAGATTGTCTTATCAGCATTTTCAGCCTTTTCAAACAACAGTACAAAATCTGTTGAGCTTTTATGAAGTTCTTCTTTATTTAAAGTTTTGGCTTTATCGGAATAAATGGAATACTGAGCTCCGTTTTTCTTAACCAGGGAAAAAGAATTGTCAACGATGGCAATAAACTCTTCAGGTAATTCATCCCAATATTCCTTATCCAGTTCGTAAGCATCATTTCTTACGCCCATAAAATTTAAAGTATCACTAAAAGCGAGTGCTGAAGGATAATTCGGATGAGAATTAAACTGGAAAAGAAACTCCTGTTTATCAAGTTTTAAATAGTTGATTAGTTTATCAAATAACATATTAATATTTTTATCTAAAATACAAAGATGTTTTAAAAAACCAAACACTTTTTCCTTTTCAGGTGATTTATGACTTATTTTCCGGAATATACGATTAATACTGGGATTTTGCAGGACTCCTGCTTAAGTGTGCTGTTATGCTTTGCTATAAATCCATCGTTAAAATGATAAGCTGAGTTTTAAAATATAAAAATATAAGGTTTTTCTTATAAAGTAGAGATCATTTATTAATCTCTTATTTCATTAAACGAATTATAGTTTATTACGAATATTTTATTCCTAAATAAAGGTTTATTGTAATGTGTGTTTTTGAACGAAAATTCATATTAAATATTTTTTCTATAAACATTTAATTGTTGTGAAATAAATTCATTAATCATGGATGAACTCAAGAGAACTTAAAAAATCTTAAAGTTTTCTTAAAGTTTAAAAAAAGAAGTAAAATGTTTTTGTAATTATAAATATTATTGTACTTTTACATCGCCTTGAATGAGGGAACAAGTCAAGGTAATAAATTTTTTTTCATCATTTGTGTTTTTAGAATCGTATCGCCTGATACGATTCTTTTTTTATCCCTATTTTTCATAGTTTAGAAGCAGATCGATAAAGTAAGAATAGGTGACGGAGCCGTCTTGCTGATTGGTTTTCAGAAAAAGATTATTGGTAAATCCAAAAAAATCATCCAGCCATCCCTGATGTCTCAGGACAAAATTTTTCTCGTAAGATCTGTCCTTTTTCATTTTTACCGAATAATTATTTAAAACAGATTTTACAAATTCCGGGTCATTATCGACAATAAAGTTTAAAAGACTTTTTAACGTAAAATATTCAGTGCTGTATCTCAGCTCTAAATTTTGAGAATCAACACCAATTAAAAAACCCACAAAATTAGCTTCCTGCTCTCTGGCAAAACCCAGCTGATGTGAGCTTTCATGAGCCAGTGTAAATGGGATGAATGAAGAAGGTAATTCAGAATTGTATTGGGATTCTCCCGTAAAAGGGTTGTAATAGCCTAAAATGCCGGTAAAACTCATTACATTCTTAAAAAGGCTGGGTTTAAAGGAATTGATCTGGGGAGCTTTCTTTTCTGAAATATATCCCGGAAGTTTCTGCTGTTTGGAAAGTATTTCTTTTTGAACCGATGACAGGTCAGAAATAACAAAAACACCTTTGTGGTCTTCCTTTACCAGCTGTCTTGTTGTTTTGCATTTCTCAAGATATCGTAGGGCCAGTTTTTTTGCTTTATCTAAACTTGGCTCTTCCTGGTTAGACAGTTTTTTAATAATCGGCGTCTGGAAGTAAAGCATTCCCCAGAATATCTGATACGTAAAATAAAAAATGTTAATGAAGAGCAGAAGACTGATAAGAGAGCTGTTCCTGCTTTTCTTTTTAAAGCACCCGATCAGACAATACAGACAAAAAAATCCTGCTAAAACATATATAACATCCCCGAAAGAAAAAGGAATCCATGCGAACAACTGCTGGTGAAGTTTTTTCTGAAATTCAAAAAAGCTTTCGAAAAAAGAAATCATCATTTCCGATTTTGAAAAAAGAAAAAACAAAAGAAATTGGGCAAGTAATACACCTGCCCAAAATCTCTTTTTCTTATATATTTTTGTATGGTTAGTGACCTCCACCTTTTGAAATTTTATCTAAATCAATTCCCTGGGATTTTAAGATACCACTTACACGGATTGCATAGAATGCCAAATAGGCGAAACAAACCACTCCGACGATATAACTGAAATGGATATTGGTTAAATCCGCAACATATCCCTGAATGAAGCTTACGATTCCACCACCCATAATCATCATGATCAGATATCCTGAACCCTGGTTGGTATGTCTTCCAAGCCCGTTGATAGCTAAGGCGAAAATACAAGGCCAAAGGGTAGAGCAGAATAAACCTACACTTGTAAATGCATATACGGAAACCATTCCTGTGGTAAACATTCCGATTAATAGGGCTGCAATTCCTGCAGTAGAGAAGATAAGCAGCATTCTTGCCGGGTTACCCTTACTCATAATATCGCAAATGATCATGGCAACAATAATTAATGCATACACATAAAAATGAGACAGATCATGCTTGGCAATAGCGTTTACCAGTAAGAATACACCGAACGCCAGATAGGGAGCAAGGAATCTTAAAATCTTTTTGAATCCTGCACTGAAATCGAATGCATCTACAGCACCTGTCCAACGCCCGATCATCAATGAAGCCCAGTATAAAGAAATATAAGGCGCTACATCTTTAGTTTCAAAGCCCAGGCTTTTTTCCATATAAGCCGGTAAATTACTTGCTGTAGAAACTTCCACTCCCACATATACAAAGATAGCAATCATCCCCATCACCAACTGTGGATACTGGAAAGCTGATTTTCTGTGTTCTCCCGGAACGGCATCATCCGTTTCTTCAAGATTCGTCGGAGTAATCGCAGGAAGTGAAGAAAATTTAAGCATGATAGCAACCAGAACAAAAGCCACTCCTAAAATAAGGTAAGGAATTTTCACACTCTCTATACTGGCTTCCGTATTAGCCGCAGAAGCAGCTCCGAAAATAGCAAAAGAAACGATAAGCGGACCTATAGTCGTTCCTAAATTATTAATTCCCCCTGCCATGGTCAATCGTTGGGAACCTGTTTCGGTTGGCCCTACTTCAATAGCTAAAGGATTGGCTACAATCTGCTGTAAAGAGAAGCCTAATCCCACGATAAATAATCCTGAGATCATTAACGGGAACGACCCCAGATTGGCAGCCGGATAAAATAATAAAGTTCCTGCTGCAGAGACAAGAAGCCCTAAGATAAGGCCATTTTTATAGCCTATTTTGTTGACTAAATCTTGTTTCAACCCCTTTGAAACCGCCATATAAATTAAAGAACCGACGGTATAGGCCACGTAGAAACAAATCTGTACGAGCATACTCTCGGTCTGACTTAAATCAAATGCTTTTTGGAAAACCGGGATCAGGATATCATTACTTGCAGCTACAAATCCCCAGAAAAAGAATACAGTAACCAATGGAATAAATTGTCCCCAGTTGGTTTGTTTAGAATAATTTGACATGTTTGTTAAAAATTTCGTAAACAAATATAATTATTTCTTTTAAATAGAATGTTCCGACAATGTTTTTTTTATTTCCCGGAAGGCCTGAATTTTCATTTCTTTTTGAGTATTTACAGGCTCAATGATATCATTGAAATATATTTTTACTTTTCCCGGATACCCTTTCGAGTTGTCAAACGGAAAAATTTCTTTTAATCCTACGAAAGTATAAACGGCTATAGGTGACTGATGCTTAGAGGATAAGGTGAAGGCCCCGTCTTTGAATTCGTCTAAAACAACAGACGTATCATCCGGTACACCGCCTTCAGGGAAAATAACAATGCTGTTTCCTTCCTCCATTTTTTCGGCACACCTTCTGTAAACATCAGCACGGCTTCTTGCACTGCCGCGGTCTACCATGACACATATCCTTTTATAAATAGTTCCGAAAATAGGAATCTTTACCAGTTCTTTTTTTCCGACATAGCAAAGCGGATGATTCGGAAATAAAATGCACGGAAGCATAATATCCATAATCGAGGTATGATTGGAAATGACCACGTACTGCCTGTTTTTATCAACTTTTTTATCGGTAAGATTGATCAGCTCGTAGCGGAGGCCCATCCCATAAAACATTCCGTAGCACCAGAAACGGATAAACTTGTAGGCATACTTATAATGTTTCTTATTAAAAGATAAAATATAAACAGGGATTCCAAAAACAATTGTTAAAACAAAAGCCAGAATCAACAGCCACAATCTCCAGGTATAATTTAAAATCTTTACCATAGGTTAACCGTTAAAAATTACTTTTTTCTTTACAGAATAATTAAGGATGGAAACCAGTAAAATTGCTGCAATCTTACTGATCATTTCAGGACTTAAGGTATAAAAAATCAAACTGATATTATCTTTAAATATATAACTGTAGAATACCTGGAAGAAACCAAGACTGAATAATGTGGAAATAAAAGAGACCGCCATAAAATATACAAACTCTTTTCTTTTTGAATGTTTTCCCCTTTCAAAAACAAACCAGATGCTCAGGAAATAGTTGGTAAGAATACCGCAGCTTGTGGAAAAAATATTACTGAAGGGATAATGTATTCCATGGAAATTTGTTTCAGGGGGAAAGAAGTGCGGAAGATAGGTGCTGAAGACTTTAAAGCTTCCTATTTCTACAATAGCACTGAGTCCTCCGGCTAATATGAAGAACAAAATCTGTTTCTGGCGTAGTATTAATTCTCTCATCCAAATTTATATGATATGCAAATGTATAACTATATGTTAAACACTAAAAAAAGATGTTAAAATTTTTTTTTAGATGAAAATTATTTCTAACTTTAATTTTCAGACAGAATAAAAACATACCTGATAATAAATTCATTTTCAACTACTTGTGTTGATGGTTTTTTCTATCTTGTAATGCGTGATTGAAGCATACTCATCCCATTTTATAACCACATTAACCCTAATATTTGTATGGAACGTCAAAACAAATACAGAAAATTCCAGCTTCAACAGAAAAATATTGAGGCTCTTGAAAGAGAGAATTCTCGTTTCAAACGGGTGTACTCGGAATATGAAAATATATCTGATGAGCTTTGGAACCTTGAAAATTCCAAAAACGAACCTGTACCGGATGATTTTATTAATGCTATGATTTTACAGACTTCCTATCTGGAAGATGAAATAGAAGACTGGTTATTACAATTCAATAAAAATAAAACTGATATAAAACAGTAGGCATTCCTCACAGCTTTGGAGGTGTTTTTAAAGCTATTTCAAGATAAATTCATAATTTAGCATCCTTAAACTAAAATGTAAAATATGGTTGCTATTGTTGATGGCGGTTCTACCAAATGTGATTGGGTAATTTTAGATGATTTCAAGAAAGTCTTTATGAAAACGGAGACTATTGGCTTTAACCCCAATAATATTGCAGCTGAACTTATCGTTCCTGAAATTGAGAAAAACATCAATCTGAGTGCTGTTAAAAACTCAATAACAAAGGTTTTTTTCTACGGCTCAGGCTGTGGAATACCCCAAAACCGGATTACCATTGAAAGAGAACTTGAAAAGTTTTTTACCAAGGCAGAAGTGATTGCCCAGGAAGACCTTACCGCTGCAGCCTATGCTGCTTACAGTGGCAGGCCTGCAATTGTCTGTATTTTGGGAACGGGATCCAACTCATGTTATTTTGACGGAACCAACCTGAAAATAAAGCTTCCCTCACTTGGATTCCTGATGGGAGATGAAGGAAGCGGAAGCTCTATAGGAAAGCAGCTCGTAAGAAGATTCTTTATGCAGAAACTTCCTCAGGATTTACATACTGAATTTGAAGAAACCTATCACTTAACGATTGATGAGGCATTGAAAAATATGTATCACACCTCGAGGCCGAATGCTTATTTAGCCAATTTCAACAAATTTGTAGTCGAAAGAAAAGATCATCCCTATTTCCAGAAAATGGTTTTTGAGGAAATGCTAAATTTCTTCGATTACCAGGTTCTTCCTTATGAAGAATCCAAAGATGCCGAGATCAATTTTATCGGTTCTATTGCTTATTATTACGAAAATATTCTACGTTCTGCTGCTGCAGAGCTCAATTTAAATGTTGGTAATGTTGTACAAAAACCTATCGAGAGTTTAGTCGATTACCATATTAAATATATACTTTAAAATAAAAATTCTATGTCAAGTAAAACCCACCGCGACGAAAAGAACTTTAATCAGGCCGCGTTAGATTATCACAAAGCCGAACCTAAAGGAAAAATCGAGGTTATTCCCTCAAAACCGCACTCTTCCCAAAGAGACTTATCGTTAGCATATTCTCCCGGAGTGGCTGTTCCTTGTATGGAAATTCATGATAAACCCGAAACCGTTTATGATTATACGGGAAAAGGAAACCTGGTAGCTGTAATATCCAATGGTACTGCAGTTTTGGGATTGGGTGATATCGGCGCTGAGGCTTCAAAACCTGTAATGGAAGGAAAAGGCCTTTTATTTAAAATCTTTGCAGATATCAATGTTTTTGATATTGAAATTGATGAAAAAGATCCCGATAAATTTATTCAGATTGTAAAAGGAATTGCCCCTACTTTCGGTGGAATCAACCTTGAAGATATCAAAGCTCCTGAAGCGTTTTATATCGAGCAGAAGCTTAAAGAAGAATTGGATATTCCTTTAATGCACGATGATCAGCACGGAACGGCTATTATCTCTGCTGCAGCACTGATCAACTCTTTACAGATTGCAGATAAGAAAATCGAAGAAGTGAAAATGGTGGTTAACGGTGCCGGAGCGGCAGCCATTGCCTGTACCAATCTGTACATTTCCTTAGGACTGAAGAGAGAAAATGTCCTGATGTGCGACAGTAAAGGCGTAATCAATCATAAAAGAGAAAACCTTACGCCGGAAAAAATAGATTTTATTGCGAATACAGACATCGATACTTTAGAAGATGCCGTAAAAGGGTCTGATGTTTTCGTCGGTTTATCCAAAGGAAATGTGATGACTCCGGAAATGCTTTCAAGCATGAATGAAAACCCTATCGTTTTTGCACTGGCAAATCCTGATCCGGAAATTGCTTATGATTTAGCCATCGAAACCCGTAAAGATGTTATCATGGCAACAGGAAGAAGTGATTATCCTAACCAGGTAAATAACGTTTTAGGTTTCCCTTATATTTTCCGTGGAGCATTGGATGTTCAGGCAAAAGGAATCAATGAAGAAATGAAACTGGCAGCAGTTCATGCAATTGCAGATCTTGCCAAAGAGCCGGTTCCTGAAGCTGTAATCCTTGCTTATAACGTTCAGAATTTACAGTTCGGCAGAGAATATTTCATTCCGAAACCGTTTGATAACAGGCTGATCACTAAAGTTTCCAGTGCTGTGGCCAAAGCAGCTATCGAAAGCGGTATTGCGAGAAAAACGATCGCTGATTTCGAAGAATATGAAAACCAGCTTCTTGACCGTATGGGAAGAGATGAAAAGCTGGTAAGAATGATGCAGAGCCGTGCAAAATCAAACCCTAAGAGAGTTACCCTGGGAAATGCTGAAGAATACAATGTATTGAAGGCAGCTCAGATTCTTTATGAAGAAGGAATTGCTTTCCCCAGCCTTTTAGGAAATAAAAAATACATCAAAGAGCAAATGGAGCGCTTCGGAATTCAATTGGATATTCCGATTATTGATCCCAGCGATGATGATCAGGAAGAAAACAGAAAAAAATACAGAGAAACCCTTTGGAAGCTCCGTCAGAGAAAAGGCATGAACGAGTACAAGGCGAAAAGGTATGTTCGTCAGAGAGATTACTTCGGTCCGTTGATGTTGAAACATGGCGATACAGATGCTCTTATTGTAGGTTTTTCTAAAAACTATACTTCCGTTTTACGTCCGGTTTTAGAAGTTATCGAAAAAGACAAAGGAGTAGATAAAGTAGCAGCGATGATGATGATTTTATCTGAGAAGAAGCCGATTTTCTTTGCTGATACTTCCATCAATCAGAATCCTACCGCTGAAGATCTTGTGAATATTGCTAAAATGGCTGAATTTACCGTGAAATCTTTTGCAATCGAACCGAGAATTGCGATGCTTGGTTTTGAAAACTTCGCAGCCATTGCCGATACCTCTAAAAAAGTGGCGAAAGCGGTAAGCATTCTTCATGAGAAATATCCGAAAATGATTGTGGACGGAGAAATTCAACCTGATTTTGCAATGAATGCAGATCATTTGAGTGATTATCCTTTCTCTAAATTAGGTGAGATTCCTGCCAATACATTTATCTTCCCGAATCTTGAAAGTGCAAACTTATCCTACAAAATCATCAGAGGAATGAAAGTTGCCCAGGTGATCGGGCCAATCCTGATGGGATTAAAGCAGCCCGTACACGTATTGCAGATGCGTTCAAGCGTTGATGAGATTGTGAACCTGGCAACAGTAGCCGTATTGGATGCTCAGAGAAGAGAGAAAAAGGACAGTAAAAAATAATCATACAATACCGGGCTGTAGAAATGAAGTTTGATGGAAAGGCGATCATTTTTGATATGGATGGCACTCTTGTAGACAACATCCCTTACCATGAAGAGTCATGGATTATATTTCTGAGACACCATGGAATTGATATTAAACGGGAGCATTTCGGTGCTCAGAATCATGGAACACTGGATGAAATGATCATCCGTTTTTTTGGAGATGATTTATCCGAAAGCAGGATCTATGAGCTGGGACAGTTAAAAGAAAAAGCTTACCAGGATTTATACAAAGATCATATCCGGGAAGTTAACGGGTTAACCCCTTTTCTCCGGAAACTGAATCAGGCAGATATTAAAACCGGTCTCGCAACTATGGGAATTCCGTCAAGCATTGATTTTATTTTAAACGGTTTGAATATCAGAAATTATTTCTATGCAATTACCGGTGGAGTTGAAGTGTCAAAAGGAAAACCAGATCCTGAGATATTTTTAAAAACAGTTGAAAAATTACAGATAGGTAATAAAGACTGTCTGGTGGTTGAAGATTCGATGGGAGGGATAAAGGCAGCTTACGATGCCGGCCTGAAGGTAATTGGTATTACAACGACCCATTCGGAAGAAGAACTCATGGATAACGGCTGTTCTTATGTAATTAATGATTATATGGGCCTTCAGATAGGATAATTCTTACGACAGGTCTATCTATAAAAAAACAAAAAGACTCCAATTTTGGAGTCTTTTTGTTTTTAGGGAAATGATTGAATTTCGCTTCAAAAATTAAGTTAAAAATCATTCGGGTGTGAAATGAAAACATTAATTAGTTTAAATTGCTATATTTGGGAGTTTTAAAAATTAATAATGATATTTTCTTTACAAGGCATTGTTCAGGAGCTTACCCCTACATACACCGTAATCAACGTCAATGGAGTCGGTTACTATGTAGGAATCAGTTTAATGACCTCACAAACCCTGACATTGAATCAGGATACCTTTTTATTTATTCAGCAAATTATCCGTGAAGACGCCCATTTACTTTTCGGATTTAACACTCGTTTAGAAAAAGAAATGTTTAATCTGTTAATAAGCGTTAACGGAGTAGGAGCAGTTTCAGCCCTTATTTTACTATCCACCTTGAGCCTTGATGAGATTGCTTCGGCGATACTTTCAGGGAATAGTGCCCTTATTCAGAAAGCTAAGGGAATCGGAGCCAAAACAGCTGAAAGGATCATTGTGGATTTGAAGGATAAGGTCCAAAAATTCAGCAACCCGGAAGAAAATATTTCTACATTTGTGAATAATAAAATTAAGGAAGAATCGTTATCTGCATTAGAAGTTTTAGGGATTCCTAAAAGGATGAGTGAGAAAATCGCAGATCGTATGATCAAACAAAATCCAAGTATTTCGGTAGAAGAATTGGTAAAACAAATTTTAAAAAACATTTAACATTTGGTGGCAAATAATAAGTATCTCAATATATTTTTGTTCCTGTCGTTCCTGTGCATATCAGTAAATACCTTTGCTCAGCAGGTACGGGACACTGCTGTTATAAAGAAAAATTATGAAGTGGCAGACCCTACTCAGTATGAGGCGTTTTATGATATCAAAACGGGAATGTACTATGTCTATCCGAAAATCGGAAATACCGTCACAGGACAGCCTACAGCCATGTCTCCGGAAGAGTACAAGGAGTTTATGATGGCCGCTCAGAGCAGGGCTTACTACAAAGAAAAATCAGATCAGTATAACTTACTTTTCCGTAAAGATAAAAGCGATGCCAAGAAGAAGGGGCTGATTCCTTCATTGACGATCCGGAATAAGCTGTTTGAAACCATTTTCGGCAGCAATAAAATTGAAATTATCCCTTCCGGATATGCTTCTTTTGATTTTGCCGGACTCTACCAGAAGATCGATAACCCTTTGATTTTACCTCAGAACAGAACCAGTTTTACCTTTGATATCAATCAGAGGATTCAGCTTGGCTTATTGGGGAAAGTGGGTGAAAACCTTCAGTTGAAAGCCAATTATGATACCCAAAGCGGTTTTGCATTTGAGAACAGGATGAATCTGGTCTGGCAGGCAAAAGGAAGTTGGAAAGACCTTCAGCAAAAAGGTCTGCAGGAAGTTGATAAACCAAGTGCAGGCGGGGAAGATAAAATTATAAAAAGAGTAGAATTCGGTAACGTTAATATGCCGCTTTCAACCAGTTTAATACGGGGCTCGGAATCATTGTTCGGGGTGAAAACCGAATTCCAGCTGGGTAAAACCTTCGGAACGGTGGTGCTTTCACAACAGCAGGGTGAGGCCCGGAATATTGTTGTACAGGGCGGTGGTGCCGTCAATACCTTTAAAATTAATGCGATAGATTATGAAGACAATCAGCACTACTTTTTAGGGCATTACTTCCTCAACGGCTATGACAATGCATTGCTTAATTACCCTCAGATCAATTCGAAAATCAATATCACAAGACTTGAAGTTTGGGTATTGGATCAGGGAAACAGTAATCTGGCTTACCAGAAAAGTATTGTCGGGATCAGGGATTTGGGTGAAGGCGGATTACTTCCGGATAACCCGAATAATAATATTTACGGGGCAATCACAACAGCAATGGGTACCCCGAGAGATGCGGGAATCAATTATGCAGATCTTATAAAAAACCAGTCGTTTCCGGATGCAACGGGAGCTTCGGTTCCTTACGAAGAAGGAGAGCACTTTATCTTTAATAAAAAAGCAAGAAGGCTGAATGCCAATGAGTATACATTCCAGCCTCAGTTAGGGTATATTTCCCTGAATCAGAAATTGAATGACGGTCAGCTTTTGGCAGTTTCATATTCCTATACCGACGGAAGTAACAAAGTGTATAAAGTAGGGGAATTTTCTGAAGAGAGCCCTGTGCTGGTGACCAAAGTTCTTCGATCCAATACGAAAGTGAGTGTTGCTTCTCCGATGTGGCAGTTGATGATGAAGAATATCTATTCTTTAGACGGCGGGCAGATCAGTCAGGACGGCTTTATTCTTAATGTTCTTTACAGGGACGCCAAAACTGGAGGTAAGGTAAATTATCTTCCGGGCACCAATGTTCAGGATATTAACTTGTTGAAATTATTAAACTGGGACCGTTTGAATATGAACGGGGATTTACAGAATAATGGGAACAGTACCGGTGATGGTATTTTTGACTTTGTTAACGGAATCACGGTAAGACCGGAAACCGGAAAAATTATCTTCACAAAAACCCAGCCTTTTGGCAGCTACATGGCAAGTGTACTGGGAAGTAGTGACCCGACGTATGTACAAGCCGATCTTTATAACCAGCAGAAACAGGTGGCAACTTATCTGCCGCAGCGATATACCTTGGAAGGCCGTTACAAAGGAACACAGGGACAGGGAATTTCCTTAGGTGCTGTAAACGTTCCGCAAGGTTCTGTAAAAGTAACTGCGAATGGAGTTCAGCTGACGGAAGGCGTTGACTATACCGTAGACTACATGTTGGGAACGGTAACCATTATCAACGAGAATGTAAAGCAGTCCGGACAGGCAATCAATATTTCATTAGAAAATCAATTGACTTTCAATACACAGAGAAAAAGATTCTTAGGATTGAATCTTGAAAGAAGATTTAATGAAAACTTCATTTTAGGAGGAACGGTTGTAAATTACTCCGAATCGCCATTAACCCAGAAAGTAAATTATGGCCAGGAAGCTGTAAACAATACCATGTTCGGGATCAATTTAATGTACAACAATCAGCTTCCATTCCTGACAAGATTAACGGATAAAATACCTTTCGTCAATACAGAAGCTCCTTCCAGCCTGAATTTTAAAATGGAAGGTGCCTACTTGCTTCCGGGATTGAATAAAGGAACGAATGACCAGTCTTACATTGATGATTTCGAACAAACCACTTCCAAAATATCATTAAAAGAACCGGCAGCATGGAGCCTTGCTTCAAAACCGGAAAAAAATCAAACCGATCCGATATTCCAGGGAGCAGGAGCAAGTAATGATTTAACGAATGGCTACGGAAGAGGATTGTTATCATGGTATAATATCGACCCGAGATTCTGGGGCGTAGGAGGAAAAGCGCCTGCGGGAATTACACCACAGTCCGTTTCAAATCACGCATCGAGAAGAGTTCAGTATTCCGAGATTTACAACAACAGGGATTTCGTAGCGGGTGAGCAGACATTTACCAATACTTTTGATATTTCATATTATCCGCAGGAAAAAGGACCTTATAACGTAAATCCTAATACCGAAACCACACAACAGAGATGGGCAGGGATTATGAGACCGATCAGTGTATCCAATTTTGTCAATTCAAATATTGAATATGTGGAATTCTGGTTAATGGATCCTTATGCCGATGGAACCAATATAGGAGCAGATCCAAAATTATTACTTCAGTTGGGAAATGTATCGGAAGATATTTTGAAAGACGGATTAATGCAGTATGAAAACGGTTTGCCGACTCCGGGGTCTCCATCTGTAACAACAGATTCAAACTGGGGATCGCAACCAAAGCAACCTCCGATTTTATATGCATTCTCCAGTGAAGGCCAGGAAAGAACAATACAGGATGCAGGATATGACGGTTTAAGTTCAGACCAGGAATCAATGAAATTCGGGAATACATTTACCAACCCGGTTACCAATCTTGCTGACCCTGCGGTCGATGATTTCGTATTCTATTTGTCTGCGAAGTTTACAGGCAGCCAGGCATCTTCATTGGTACAGAGATATAAATATTTCAGAGGCCCGGAAGGAAACTCACAAAGTAACTCTCTGGAAGTATCTTCCCAGACTCCGGATGCTGAAGATATCAATAAGGATTACAACCTTGATCAGGCAGAAAACTATAATCAGTATACTGTAAAACTGGATCAGGCAAGCATGGCATTGGGACAGAATAATATTGTTGATGTTAAAACAGTAAAAGCTACATTCCAGAACGGGCAGACTTCCGATGTAAAATGGTATTTATTCAGAGTTCCGGTTTCACAGTATGACGCGAATATCGGAGACCATGATGCCGGGGTTCTTAATAATGTAAGATTTGCAAGGTTACTATTAACCGGCTTTGATCAGACTTCTACATTAAGATTCGGTACGATGGATCTTGTAAGATCAGACTGGAGAAAATATCCTAAGAAT
Source organism: Chryseobacterium tongliaonense (assembly GCF_041224435.1). NCBI lineage: Bacteria > Pseudomonadati > Bacteroidota > Flavobacteriia > Flavobacteriales > Weeksellaceae > Chryseobacterium > Chryseobacterium tongliaonense. The sequence goes on from NZ_JBGFFD010000001.1 coordinate 925,132, forward strand.
ATTGCTAAATATGGGGAGACTACTTCAAATGAAGGAAGTGATAATGTACTTGATCCGCAGAACCTGGAAATAGGAAGTGTAAATATTGAAGAGAACGCCCTTAATCAGCCACCGTATGTATTGCCTCCGGGAATCGACAGACAGATTTTAAGTGGAAATGCAGGAGCACAAAGACAAAATGAAAGCTCTTTGTATTTAAGAGCAAAAAATCTTCCGGTAACTGAAGCAAGAGGGGTGTTTAAAAATACAACCCTGGATATGAGAAGGTATAAAAAATTAAAACTTTTTGTACACGCTGAAGATCCTACAGGAAGAGATACGGATATGGATGAGAAAACCAAATTCTTCATTCGTTTCGGAAGTGATGCTGCAGATAACTATTATGAATATGAAGCATCGATGAAGCTTACTCCAAAAACAGCGACTACTCCAATGGAGATCTGGCCGATGGAAAATGATGTCGATCTGGAGATCCAGAATTTCGTAGATGCCAAAATAAGAAGAGATAAAAATTCTCCGAATAATATCAGTGACAGAATTCAGGATCCTGTTTTTGCTCAGACAGACAACCTTAAAAATATTTATATCAAAGGACGTCCGAGCTTAGGGAATGTGACTACCATTGTGATTGGTATCAGAAACGCAGGAGATAGAAACGGCAACTCTATAGAAAGGATTCTATGGGTAAACGAAATCCGTCTTTCAGAAATTGAAAATGATGGCGGATATGCAGGAAATGCAAGTTTGAATTTCAACCTTGGGGATTTTGCAGTGGTGAATACAAGTGCATCCTATACCTCAGTAGGTTTCGGAAGCATAGATTCCAAACCGGCAGAGAGAAACCAGTCTACACACTCTGCATTCAGTATCAATACCGCGATCAATGTAGATAAATTCCTTCCTGAGAAAACCGGAGTGAAAATTCCGTTGAACTATTCTTATTCACAGACCATCGAAGATCCTAAATACAACCCATTGGATACCGATGTCGAGTTTAATAAAGCGGCGAATAAAGAACAGCTGAAAAAAGTAGCCAGAACCTACACCCAGCAAAGAAGTTTAGGAGTGGTGAATATGCATAAGGAAAGGGTAAATCAAAACAAAAAACCGAAGTTCTATGATGTAGAAAATATTTCCGTAACAGCTGTTTATAACGATGACTTCTACAGGGATATTTATACCAAGAAAAATTACAGACAGTATCTGAGAGGATATGTAGATTATAATTATACCTTCAAGCCTTGGGTGATCAGACCTTTCAACAAGATGATCAGCGATACCGCGAAATCAACGAAATACCTGAGATGGGCGAAAGAATTTAATTTTAATCCTATCCCGACAAGATTATCTTTCAGAACAGAAATCGACAGAAATTATAACGAGCTTGAATTCAGAAATATTGAATCTATCTTAAGCGGAAACTTCAATGATGAGTCTGCAGCCATTAAAAACAGAAACTTCTATTTCGGATGGCAATATGGTTTAGGATTCAACTTTACAAAATCATTAAAGCTTGAGATCAACTCTGTGATGAGAACGCTGAATGATAATATGGATGTAAATTCAATGGATAATTCTTCGATCTTTGGCAATGTATTCAGAGCGGGAAGACCGGTATTGTATAACCACAGGGTACAGCTGAATTATAAACTTCCGTTCCAGTATTTACCATACCTTGATTTCATTGATGCGGAACTGGGATACGGATTCACCTATAACTGGAATGCAAGATCTACCGCTTTACTATACAGCCCTGAAGGAAGCTTAGGGTCTGTCGGTCAGAATACGAATGTGATCCAGGCTACTGCTACGGCAGATATTCCGAAGTTCTTTGGCCAGTTTAAGTATTTTAAAAATATTTCTGCCAAGCTTCAGAAACGCAGACAGGAAATGGATTCATTGAATAATGTGTTCACAAAACAATGGGAAAAGAACAGATATAAGTATAAGAGGTATAAATTCAAAAATAAGCTGACTCCTTTACAGAGTATGGCGTTCTTCTTAACCTCATTCAAACAGTTGGATGTTAACTATTCTGAAAATAACGGGACAGTACTTCCGGGCTTATTATCAGCTCCTAACTGGTATGGTTATGGTCAAACCCTGGGTGGTCCTACAATTGGATTCCTACTGGGTTCACAGGCTGATATCAGAAGAACAGTTCTTGAAAATGGTTGGGTAAGTGACAGCGATTTGATGACCGATCCTTATATCCGGATGTCTACGAAGGAGTTACGGGCAAACCTGCAGGTGGTTCCGATTAATGATTTTAGAATAGATATTAATGCCCTGCAGAACTATAACAGGAATTTCTCGCAATCCGGGTTTAATAACAGACAAAACTTAGGAACCGCCAACCATGATTATACCTTTGCAAATGATTTAATTACTTATTCTAATTCTGTGATGCTTTTAAAAACATCATTTAAAGATGGGCAGGCAGTATACCAGGCAATCAGGGAAAATGCAAGAGCTTACTCGCAACAATTAGGCGGGCCCGGAGCTCAGCTTGATGCCAATGGTTTTGCCGAAGGATATAGTATTGCAAATGCATACGTTTTAATACCTGCATTTAGAGCGGCAGTAGAAGGGAAATCCATAAAAAGTGTCGGTGATGCTAAAAAAGCTGGCTTACCAATACCAAACTGGAAGATTACCTATTCAGGATTAAAGAACTTCCCGATCATTAGCGGACAGTTCTCTAAATTTGATATTTTACACAGTTATAATGCGACTTATACTGCAACAGGGATCCAGTCAAGCATTGATTATTTTAATTCACTTTCTACAGGAGTCGCCTTTGATGTTAATAATGATTATATCAATCCGTTTACTTTCTCCCAGGTAGGATATGTTGAATCATTCTCACCGCTTATCGGAGTAGATGTTACCATGAGAAATAATATGCAGTTCGGATTACAGTATAACAGAAACAGAATGCTTTTATTAGGATTGGTAAACCATACCCTTACCGAAGATGCTAATTCCGAGTATGTGGTAAGAGTAGGATATATTATCCGGAACTTCAGATTGGGGATGACCAATGTAAGAGGCGCAAAAGGAAAAGGAAGTGATCTTAATATCAGGGGAGATTTCTCATTAAGAGACAGCAGAACCAGTATCACCAATATCTTGCTGGATGATTCACAGGTGACAGGAGGACAGAAGCTTTTAAATATTAAACTTTCTGCAGACTATAACGTTTCAGAAAATCTTAACCTGAGAGTCTTCTATGAACAGATGACATCCAAATACAAAATTTCAACGGCATTTCCGTTATCTACAATCAGAGCCGGGCTTTCAGCAACATTTACGTTTGGAGATTCAGGCGGATTATAAAATAAAAGATTTTAAAAATTAATGTCCCTTAAAATAGGGACATTTTTTATATTCGATATTTGAACCTTATAGAATTTTGAATACATTTGTAAAAATAAAAATTAAAAAATGAACACACCATCAGAATTAAAGTACACTAAAGACCACGAATGGGTAAAGATCGAAGGGAATGTGGCTACAATCGGGATTACAGATTTCGCACAGGGAGAGCTTGGAGATATCGTATACGTAGATGTAGATACTGTAGATGACGATCTTAATGGCGGAGATGTTTTCGGAAGTGTAGAAGCTGTAAAAACAGTTTCAGATTTATTCTTACCTGTTTCAGGAAAAGTAATTGAATTTAATTCAGAACTTGAAGCTCAGCCTGAACTGTTAAACTCAGATCCTTATGGAAACGGATGGATCATCAAAGTAGAAATTGCTGACGGTGCAGATCATTCAGAATTGCTTTCTGCAGAAGAATATCAGGCTATCATTGGATAAAATTTCAAAAATATTTAGTAAGATCTTGCCCATTTATTGGGCATTTCTTACTTATATGCTTTTAAAGCCCGGCGAAGAAAATCATGAGTACTGGTTCATGTTCAACGGAATCGACAAGGTTCTGCATCTGAGTATATTCGCAATGCTGGGTTTCTGCTTTATGGCAACCTTTCCCAAAATTAAATTCTCTTATTTTTTTCAAATCATCCTTATATATGCATTCCTTACAGAAATACTGCAGGAAGAAATGCACTTGGGCAGATCCATGGAAACCCTTGATATTGTAGCAGACACTATCGGATCTCTGATGGGATACTCTATATATAAAGCTCTTCAAAAGCGTTTTTTATAATCAATTCATTAAATACTATGCGGTTTGCTTAATGTGGATAAATATGGATAGGTTTCTAAAAATAATCATATCAGCACTTTAAAATAAAACTTTCCCACAATCAGAATATTTAAGTTAAATAAATTTGGATTGTAAAGGATATAGGGTGTACTTTTGCCGCACTGAAAACGAGAGTATGTCAGTAGCGCAGGAGAGCTTTTGAGTAAGCATAATTAA
>NZ_JBGFFD010000010.1:0-112004 GCF_041224435.1 Chryseobacterium tongliaonense
TTAATTATGCTTACTCAAAAGCTCTCCTGCGCTACTGACATACTCTCGTTTTCAGTGCGGCAAAAGTACACCCTATACCCTTTACAATCCAAATTTATTTAACTTAAAATTTACTTTTAATTCATATTTAAGCTTAAGTTACTGGCTCTCTGTAATATTAATCTTAAACTAATGTTTGTTTTTTAGAGATAGAATGAGACGGAAGGGGCTAAACCGTGTAGGTAAATTTTCAAAATTAGGGAAAGGAGGAGAAAGAAAGTAAAAAATCATTGGGAATCCATTCAAAGCTTATAGGTTTTTAAAACCTATAAGCTGTAATTCTTAGAGTATAGAAATGTCTGTGAAAGATATTTGGTACAAACCGATATATCTGATGACTTAATTACTGTTGATTGTTTTTAGAGTAAATTAAAGTTAAAAATTCCGCAAAAGATTTTTCGAGTCCTACGATATCTCCGGATTTTAGGTTTAATCCGCCTACTCCGGAAGTATCTGATTTTACTTTTAAAGCTGATACCTGAAAATACTGGTTGATCTCATTGGCCTTTGGCTGAATTTTTATCGTTGAGCCTAAAAGCTTTTTTGTAGAAATGGTATACAATTCTCCGGGTACACTATTGATGACTAAAAAAGATCTTGGAGATAGCAAATAATCTTTTTTGTTAATGCTTATTTTCTGTTCTTTATCTGATGATGCAAATAAATACAGATGCCCGGTTTGTGAAACCAGTTTTTCTTTTGGCAAGTAATATAAGTTTAATTTATAATTTGAAGGATTGAAAGCCTGGAGAGACCCGTCTATATTCTCAAAGGGCTGTAATGAAAATGTATTCGCTCCTATTTCTTTTGCTTTTTTATAGACCAAAGAAAAAATTCCGGCATCATCTTTTGAAAACCCCTGCACTTCCACTTCACCCAGATATTCGGCTTCTTTTATTTCTTCATTGATGGTGTACAAAAATTTATCCGTATTATTATTTGTTTTTTCAACTTTAGTCAGGTACACATTTTGCGCATTGAAGAGCTGAACTAAAAGTACAAATATGGCAATTCCTATATTTTTCATTCTATGGTATATTTATTATGAAAGAATTTTTATACATTCTTCCAGGCTGTTTTCCCAGTGTTTCGGTTCTATATTATATGTTTCTTCGATTTTATCCAGACACATTGTGCTTCTTTTCGGTCTTTTTGCCGGCGTAGGATACTGTTCTGTAGTTAACGGGTTTAATTTTACCGGAGATTCTGACAATTCAGCAATTTTCTGTGCAAACTCAAACCATGTTGTTTCAGGATAGTTTGAGAAATGGAAGATTCCAAAAGTTTTTTGAGGGTTTTCAATAATATTCATGATTGCTTCTGCAAGGTCATTGGCATTGGTCGGCTGCCCAAACTGATCTGCAACGATTCCCAGCTCATCTTTTTGTGAGAATAAATTCAACATTGTTTTCACAAAGTTTTTATTAAATTCTGAATACAGCCAGGAAGTTCTCAGAATAATTGTTTTAGGATTAGCTTCCAGAGCCATCTCTTCTCCTTTCAGTTTTGATTCTCCATATACTCCGATCGGATTGGTAAAATCATCTTCAGAATAGCACAGATTGGTTTCACCATCAAAAACATAGTCTGTAGATACATGAATAAGAACCGTTTTAAGGTCTGCACATTTCTGAGCCAGGTAGCCAACACCATCCGCATTGATCGCAAAAGCTTTATCCTTTTCCTTTTCTGCAAGGTCTACCGCCGTGTAGGCAGATGCATTGATACAAAAATCCGGTTTTTCATTGGTAAAGAAAGTATTTACCTGATCTTCGTTTGTAATATCTAATGTTTGCGAGTCTGTGAAAATAAATTCATAATCAAGTTCAAAATCCGGAGCGATCTTTCTTATGCAATTACCCAACTGCCCGTTGCTTCCTATGACAACTATTTTTTTCATCTGTTACTTTTTTATATTAATCTTATCTGATGAAATTCTCAGGAACATTTAATTATCTAATATTCCAGCTTCTTTCATTATGAATTTCTAGCGTTTTGAGATCTTAAAAATTTTACTCTTGGCTGAAAATCTTTTTGTTCCAGATCAACATAAAATTTATGGAATGTTTCTTTTATATCTTCAGGATGAACTTCCGATCTTCTTGTTTTAATATTGAAATAAATTACGGTAACCCATAATACTGCATGAATTGTCTGTTCGTCAAGACTTTTCATTAATATTTCTACTTTGGCAGTACGGTCCTGTATATCGATGGTTTTGCTGCTGATCACTACCTGGGTATTGTATCTTACTTCTTTGAGATAAGCTATTTCATTTTGTATGGCAATCCAGGTACAGCCGGTTTTCTTTGTATATTCTTCATAGGTAAAGCCGTAGAATGTTTCTACATGATCTTCTCTGGCATTGAACATATAATCCAGATATTTCACATTATTTAAATGCCCTATCGGATCACAATCACTGAATCTGACTTTTACGGTCGTTGATACTTCTTTTTCCATCTGGCAAAAATAAAAAAACCACCTCTAAAAGAGATGGTTATTTTATAAATGTTTGTTAATTTCCTGAATTATTGAATTCCTAATTCTTTTTTAACAGCCGGCGTAGCGTCTGGTCCTGCTTTGAAAACAAATGCAGAAGAATTAGCATCCATAATATAATCATAACCGTTTGCTTTAGCTACTTTGCTTACAACATCGTTTAATTTTTTCTCGATTGGTTCGTAAGCTGCATCTTGTTTAGCAACAAAATCTTTCTGAGCTTTGTCATTCATCTGTTGAATTTCTTGCTGTAAAGTAGCTAATTCAGCTTCTCTAGCTTTGTTTTCATCAGCGGTTTTTTTCGGAGCTTCTTCTGTATATTGCTTTAGTTTAGCTTGTCCGGCATCTGCTTTCTTTTTTATTTCTGCCTGCTTAGCATCTAAGAAAGTTTTTAAATCAGCATCTGCTTTTTTCTTTTCAGGCATACCGTTAAGGACACCCATAACATCTAAAGTAGCAATTTTTTGAGCTTTTGCCATACCTACAGATACAACCATCATTACCGCTGCAAATAATACACTTAATTTTTTCATAATTGGTAAATAAATAATTTAATTTGTTTTTAGATTTTTAAATTCGGTAAAAGTTAATTCCAATGATTACTTTTTACCTTTGCTATTAGTTTTTTCTTTTTTATCTGACCCCTTTAAAAGAATATCCAATACCTTGTCGGTATAATCATATCTTGGCAGATGGGAAATAACATTGTCTTTGTTTTTATCAAGAACTATGCCCAAACCATTTTTATCTACTACAGTCCTGATAGCACTGTATATTTCATCCTGAAAAGGCTCTACCAAATTTGATCTTAATTTAGTAATCTCTCCATTGGCGCCGAAACGTAAGCTTGTAGTGGTTTTGATATTTTTATCTAAATCCATTACTTCTTTTTCTCTCAGTTTTAACTGGTCTCCTACCAATAGTACTCTTTCATTTTCAAAAGCTGATCTTTTCTTTTCATATTCAGCCTGTAAGTTCTGAAGTTCTGACTGCCACGTATCAATCTGTGCATTTAATCTTGCTTCAGCTTCTTTATACTGCGGGAGTTTATTTAAAATATACTCTGTATCTACAACTCCAATTTTCTGGGCGTTGCTAAAGCTGAAAAGCAAAAATAATACAAAAGTGAAAACTATTTTAAAATTCTTCATATTATGAATTATAATGATTGGTTCATTAAGAAGTGTGTCTTCCAGCCTGAAGGTTCAGTTCCGAGTACTGTTTTATCAAATCCGTACGCAAAGTCAAATCCGATTAATCCAAATGCACCCATGTATACTCTTACCCCAATACCTACTGATCTTTTTAACTGGAACGGGTTATAGCTGCCCCATGAATTCCAGACATTTCCACCTTCAGCAAAAGTTAATGCATAGATTTTAGCCGTTTGGTTTAATGAAATCGGGTATCTCAATTCAAGGGTAAACCTGTTGTAGATTGTTCCCCCACCTCTCTGGGTAATATCTTCAGATTCTCCACCGTAAGTAGAAGCATTTTCATACCCTCTTAACGGAATAAGTTCTCTACCGTCATATCTACCACCGAAAAGTCCTGTACCTCCCACATAGAATCTTTCAAAAGGCGGAGCTCCCAACTGTTTGTTGTATCCATCCATGAATCCCATTTCAGCGGAAGATCTCAACACCAATTTTCCTACGATCTCGTTATAAACATCAGCTTTGAATTTAATTTTATAAAATTCCATCCACTTATATTTATCTGTAGGGCTCATTGTAGAGTAATCTTTGTTACTGAACAGTGAGTATGGTGGAGTCAGTTTTGCAGAAAGCTCGATATTGGATCCCATTGTAGGGAATATCGGGTCGATCCCTGCAGAGTTTCTGCTCAATCCTAAGTTAAGACTTAAGTTATTTGCTGTTCCGTAATATTCGGTTGTACCTCCAAAGTCAAACGGATAGTTTTTAAAGTCATATTTCTGATATTGAATTCCCGTGTATAATGAGAAATAATCATCCGGCCAGTTCAATAATCTGTTTAATCCTACGGAAGCAGAGAAGATATTTAATTTCTGAGAACTTCCGTTAACATCAGAATACTTCACTCTTGAGTTATTCACACTTACAGAAAGCGCTGTAGGCTTAGTTCCGAATAGCCAAGGTTCCGTAAAGGAAACTCCGTAGTTCTGGAAATATTGTCCGGCCTGAGCCTGGATAGACAATACCTGCCCGTCTCCCTGAGGTACCGGTCTGAAATCTTTGAATCTAAGGAAATTCTTTAATGAGAAGTTATTGAACGTTAATCCTAATGTTCCGATAAAGCTGTTTCCACCGTAACCGGCCTGTAGCTGCACCTGAGAAGATCCTTTTTCTACTAATTTCCAGTTGATGTCTACGGTATTATCCTGCTGGTTAGGCTGAATATCCTGACCGATCTGCTGAGGATCAAAGAAAGACATACCCGCTAAATCGAAGTAAGTTCTTTTGATTTCCGTCTTTTTAAATAATTCTCCCGGTTTTGTTCTCAAAGCTCTAAGAATAACGTGGTCATGGGTAGTTGTATTTCCCTGCCATGTCACTCTGTTCCAGGTAGCCTGCTCGCCTTCGTTAATTCTGATCTCAAGGTTGATAGAATCTCCGGAAACTGATTTTTCTACCGGTGTAACGTTAGAGAAAAGGTATCCGTTGTTCATATAAACGGATTTGATATCGGAATCATCTTCTTTACCCCCGTCTTCTCCTACTTTTTTGTTGAATCCTACTGCATCATAGATATCTCCTTTCTTGTATCCGAGAAGTCTTTGCAGGTATTCTGTAGCATAAACGGTATTTCCTGTGAAAGTAACATCACCGATATAGTATTTTTTACCTTCTTTAAGTTTTACGTTAATCTCGTAATTGTTTCTTTTATTCCTCCATACGGAATCAGACACGATCGCTGCGTCCCTGTATCCTAAAGAGTTATAGTAGCTTATTAAGCCTTGTTTATCTTCCTGGTATTTTTCTTCAATAAATTTTGAAGATTTTAAAATCCCCCCGATTCCAAATCTTTTTTGTTTGGTTTCTTTGAATGCTTTTTTTCTAAGTTTAGCATCGGTCACACTTTCGTTTCCTTCGAACTCGATGTGATCGATTTTAACCTTCTTCCCTTTATCAACATTGATCGTCCAGTCAACTAAAGCAGGATCATTGGCATTTACTTTATCCTGAATTGAGATTTTAGCATCTGCAAATCCTTTTTTGATGTAGTCTTTAGGAATGTTGGTTTTAAGGCTTGAAACCAGGTTCTGGGTAATTTTGGTTCCCGGCTTCAGGTTGTTATCTTTGGCCAGTTTCTCACTTTTCGATTTCCCGATTCCTTTTCCGGAAAATTTAACTTCTCCCAGTTCTTTAAGATCCTGTAAGTAAAATTTCAAAACTACTGTTTCTCCTTCAATACTTTGAACATAAACCTCCACTTCAGAGAATGACTGTGTATCCCAAAGCTTTTTAATGGCATTGCTCACTTTCTGCCCCGGAATGTCAACACTTTCTCCTTTAGATAATCCTGTAAATCTTAAGATTTGAGCAGGTGTATATTTTTTAACCCCATCTACAACTATATCTTTTAGTATGTAGGATCCTGTTTGGTTTTCTGCATGTACGGGACTGGTTACTTTTGTGCTGTCCTGTGGAGTTACCTGTCCATAAAAATGTGCAGAAGCAACAAACATAATGATGGGTAATAGTCTAAACTTCATTTTATCGTAGTCTTTCTTTTCTTAAATTTTACTGAATTTTTATTTGTTCACCTGTAAGACCATATCTTCTTTCTTTGTTTTGATAATTTACAATACACTGAAAGAAAATATCTTTTGTGAAATCCGGCCAAAGAACATTTAAAAACTGCAGTTCTGCGTAGGCGATCTGCCAAAGGAGAAAATTGCTTATTCTTATTTCACCGCTGGTTCTTATAAGCAAATCTACAGGAGGGAAATCTTTTGTATAAAGATAACTTTCGAATAATTTTTCATCTATATTCTCTACATCTACCTTTCCTTCTTTTACATCAGAACTTATATTTTTCACGGCATTCAGTATCTCATTCTGAGAGCCATAGCTGATGGCCAATACTAAATTCCCTTTTGTGTTTTCTTTTGTTAGTTCCACCACACGAAGCAATTGCTCTTTTACCAGTGGCGGCAATTTATCTAAGTTACCAATGACATGCATTCTTAAGCCTTTACTGAAGATTTCATCGGCTTCCAGCAATAATGTTTCTGTGAGTAAATTCATTAAAGTATTTACTTCATCTGTAGGCCGGTTCCAGTTTTCAGAAGAAAATGTGTAAAGTGTCAGGTAAGGAATATCAATCTCATTACATGCATTTATGGCATTTCTTACTGCATCTATGGCATTCTTGTGACCAAAGGTTCTTTCTTCGCCACGAGATTTTGCCCATCTTCCGTTACCATCCATAATAATGGCAACATGCTTTGGTAAATTCTCAGAATTTATTTTATCTTTTATCAACGACATATTATTCACAATAACACGGAGGTCTTCCGAAAGAATAGGTAAGCCCTAAACTAAAGGTATTTAACCAATCTTTGGATTTTGTATCTCCTATATTTCTTTCTCTGATAAATGCAGCTTCTCTTTCTTTTGAAACGATATAATAAGCTCCTGTCTGTAATAGAGAACCTCCTGTTGACGGGTCTAGGATATCACCGTTATAAGAAGATTTCACATCTTTGGTAAGGATTTTACTATGATCCAGCTGATCTGTCAATGTATATCTAAATGTTGCTTCCGCAAATATTGCCCAACTGTGGTTGAATTTATATTTTAACCCTAAACCGAAAGGAATCTGCATGGTTGTTTTGGTTCCAAGCGAATATTCCGTTCTTGTGGTAAAATCCAATTCATTAATCGGAGCCCTTGCCACCCCATCCTGATCTCTTTTGAAATCATTGACTAAAGTAGCTTTAGGCGCATCAAACATCAAAGCTCCGATACCCCCGAATATATAAGGACTCACCATACTTACCTGCTCATTATTTATCGGAAAGAAATTGTATTCAAACATTAAGCTCGCTTCATAAATATTATTTTTCCCGTATGAGTTTCTGTTTCTTCTGTAATCTTCTTTAGCAGCTTTATCGCTAAACTGAACCTGGTTATATCCAAGATCCAATCTAACGGTTTGGTAAGGATTAAAATTAAATCTATATAATAAACCTCCATAAAACGGAACTCCCCAATCTGAAGCTCTATCTAAATCCAACGGTTTTTGTAAAATATAATTCGTTCTTCCTATATCACCCACTAGGTTACTCATACCTAGACGAATTCCTAATTCGTTTCTTTGTGCTTTAACACTCACCATTGTTCCTAGGACGGCAAGGAAGCTAAACAATAATTTTTTATTCATAGAAGAATACGGATTTATGGTTATTTTAAAATTTAATTTTTGCAAATATAAAACATTTTTATATTAATGATAATCTTAATGTTTCGTTAAAAATAAACAAAAAAACATAATTTGTTATAAAGTAAACGGCAAACTGCCGAAAATATTCTTTTTTTAATAGATTCTAAATGGAAGTTATACAGTAAACCCCCATTAAATGAGGGTTTCCAAAAATATTATTTTCTGTTGAATATCGATTGTATTCTATTTCTTATTTTAATAAATAACGGCTCTTTATAATTTTTATCTTCATCAAAATAGCCATATCCGTAGCCATATCCATAACCGTAACCATATCCATAGCCATACCCCTGCTTCACGGTATAATCATTATAAACCAATCCTAAACGGTTAATTTCATCATTATGATACTTTTCCGTAATCATTTTCAGCATGTATTTTTCCGTGTATTCATGACGAACGACATAAAGATTGGCATCAGAATACTTCATTAATTCATAAGAATCTGCTACAAGCCCTACAGGCGGAGAATCTATAATAATGAAATCATAAATATTCTTAAGCTCTTCAATGAATTTTATATTTTTGTCACTCATCAATAATTCTGATGGATTCGGAGGAATAGGCCCTGAAGTGGCCACATCAAGATTCGGGATTCTGGTCTTATTGATGATCTGGTCTATGGAAACCTCTCCTGTAAGATAATTGGATATCCCGTATTTATTATCGATTTTAAAATCACCGAAAATTTTTGGCTTTCTTAAATCCATTCCTAACAATATGGTTTTCTTGTCACTTAATCCAAGTACCGAAGCCAGGTTGATTGAAACATAGGTTTTCCCTTCACCCCCGATGGATGAAGTAACCAATATCACCTTGCTTTTTTCGTTCTCCCCGGACAGGAACCTCACATTTGCCCTGACTCCCCTGAATGCCTCTGAAACAGAAGATTTCGGCTGCTCCAGAACGGTAAGCATATTATCATTATTATTTTTACCGATTACACCCAGCAATGGAATTCTGGTGGCAGTCAGTAATTCTTTGATATTTCTTATTTTGCTGTCCAGCAATTCACCAACCAGGATAAATAATAGCGGCAGTAACAATAAACCGCCGATAATAGCCAATTTGGTTCCTTTTACATTAGGCCCGATCGGTGACTGCCCTACATTCTTCGCAGGGTCAATTACAGAAATGTCAGACTGGTTGGTAGCCATTCTCATCTTGGTTTCATTCTGTCTTCCGAGTAAGCTGTTGTAAGTCGCTTCAATCATATTGTACCCTCTCTCTGCATCCAGATATCTTCTTTCTTTTTCAGGATATGAAGCTAAATCTCCGTTGGCTTCGGCAACCTGCTGATTGATTTTATTAATTTCAGTATAATATCTGGTATAGTAATTCCTTAAAGAGTTGGAAGACCCAAGCTTTGCTTCACTGATCAATCTGTTGATCTCCTTCATCGGCTCAGAATTTGGCGTATAGATTGAAGCCATTTCTCTTCTTTTGGTGTATAAAGCTTTAAGCTCACTCACAGAAGCTGTAAACATTCCATCTTCAAAACCGGCAGCATTGGTACCGATCATCTTATCAAAATTCTGTGTCTCAAGAGAATTTCTGATCTCATTCAATGAGTTCATTTTACTTTCAATATCTGCTTTTTTACCTTCAAGCTCTTTGATCTTCGTCAATGATTTTTCATCTCTGTCTTTGATATCATATAGCTTCTCTGAGGTTTTAAGATAATTGAGAACTGTAGCGCTGGAATCAAGCTTCTTTCTTATTCCGTTAAGATTCTCCTGAAGATACAGATCTGTATTTTTATCAACAGTCATTCTGTCTGCCAGTCTTTTTTTCTGCAGCTGACTTACGGATCTGTTTAAGAAACTTACAGTACCATTCAGGTTAAATCCTGTTTTACTGATAATCATAATACTGTTGATCTCTTTATCAAATTCTACTCCAATCGTGGAAATAATATCATTAACAGATTGATTTACGGAATTAAGATTAACAATAATATTATCAAGCTTTATTTTAGGGGTTACAGGATTTTTAAGTAATCTGAATCTTAAATTGGGTGTGGTATACCATTCACCTATTTTTACAATTTTATTCGAAGGCCTTGCATATCTCTGAATATTCTGGAACCCTTCAACCTCATAGTTATATAGATTGGTCGATTCACCTTCTTCCGGCAAAACAACTTCATAAGTATCTCCACTTTTAGGCATCAGCGTAATGGGATAATTGATCTGCTGTAAATGTGTTTTATCTATTTGTAAAAAAACCGGCGAGTCATCTTTATCCAGATAGGTAGATTTTATCGATCCTTTGGTAGAATAACTTACATAAAGACCTAATTCTTTTACCAGAAACTCATTATGAGACCGGGATAAAAGCATTTTCTTCAGGTAAATCCCGTCCTGATTTCCTCCCTGGCCCCAGATAAAGTTAATAGACTGGTTGGGAGTAAAGTAGCTTGCCGTATTATTGGAGACACTTAAGGACAGATTTGATGCATAAATATTCTGTGCGTAATATTTACCGTATACCCAAGAAATAGCATACCCGATGCACAGCATAAGGACAAACCAGTACCAGTTTTTCAATATTCTTCTAAGGAAATGCTCAATATCAAATAGTGCAAAAGAGCCGTATTTTTCTTTTTGAGAATCATTCTTCTCAACAGTAGTTTCTTTTCCTGGAATCATGATATTAAAGTCTTGTTAGAATTAAATAAAGAGACAAAGCTGTAGTAAGTAATGAAACTCCCGTTGTTATAGCCTGTACCGGGTCTTTTCCAAATCCGTTCAGGTTTTTTGCTCTTGTATTAAGATAAATCTCATCCCCGTTCTGTACATAGTAATAAGGTGAATTCATCACATCTTCACGTGTAAGATCAATTTTTGCTATTTTGATTCCTTCCGGTAATTTTCTGTGAATAACTATATTCTTTCTATCAATGGTTCTGTTTAAACCTCCGTTTATGGCTAAAGCTTCAGTAATGGTAAGGGTATTTTTATGTACTACTTTCTCACCTGTAAGCCCGGTTGTTTCAACATCTCCAAGGATGTAGTAAGTGATCCCGTCTGTATTTAATCTTACCTGTGATTTTCCTTCCTGAAAATTCTCATTTACTTTTTCCTGGATTTCCTTGGTAATTTCTTCAATCGTTCTTCCTTCCGCTTTGATATATCCGATTCCAAAAACATTTACATCTCCGTTGCTGTCTACTTTCAACCCGTTGAAATAGAAATTGATATTTCCACCGGTGTTGGCCCCGCCGCCGGCTCCTGCACGTCCTGCAGTAACGGTATTATTGGTTGCCGGGGTTACTGTACTTCCTGATGTATTCAGGGAAGAATAAAACTGGGCGGCATCTCCTTTGGGGGTCGTGACAATATTAAGGTTTAAGATATCATTCTTAGTAATCCTGTAAACAGGAATATTGTAGGGAACAAGGCCCTCTTCGTTTATAACTAGACTCTCATTGGGCTGCATATAGCGCACATCTTTCTTGGATACACAAGAGGTAATAAAAAAGGGTAATATCAGTAATAAATATTTAAAATTCTTCATCATAATTTTCAATATTGTTTGTAAAAATAAAGATTTAATTGTTACTTTTTATTATTTCTTAAATAATAGACAAAATCAGGGATATAAGCACCTATAAAGCCTAACGCAACGATAATCAACAACAATACATTTACACTTATATGTCTCAGATAATAGGCTACAGCTACTATAAAAAGATAATAGGTAATAATATAAAAAGTGGATCTTCTGTGTGTAAAGTCTAGTTTCAGGAGCTTATGGTGAATATGATTTTTGTCTGCATCAAACGGGGATTTTTTATTGCAAAGCCTCACAATAATTACATTTAAGGTATCTACAATCGGTAAAATCAATATGGCAACCGCTATTGCAGGTGCTGTTTGCAGATGATACCTCGGTACATTCGGCAACTCCTTGTCTATAAAAATATCCATGAAACAAATACTTGTAAATGCCAGCAAAAAGCCCAGCAGCATGGAACCTGTATCGCCCATGAATATTTTATTGGCCCGGTAATTTGATAAATTATAGTATAAAAATGCCAGAACCGCTCCAATAATGATTACTGATAAGACAACCAGCGGATAATTATATTCGCCCAATCTATAATAGCTTATCCCGAAAAGAGCACTGCAGATCACAGAATATCCTCCGGCCAGGCCGTCTATCCCGTCAATCAGATTAAAAGCATTGATCAGAATAATAAATGTGACAATACTGAATATGATGCTTACTACATAATCCAGTTCATAAATACCGAATATTCCGAATAAGCTTCTTATCCTTATATCAGATCCCGTAACAATGAAAGCAGATACCACAATCTGTGCAACGAGTTTTTTATAGGCCCTCATCACCACAATATCATCCATTACACCAACGTATAAGAGAATGACTAATGATGCAAATAAAAATTTATAGAGGTCAAAAAGTTCGTAAGCAAAAATGGAAGCGCAAATTCCAATGGAATAAAAAATAGCAATTCCACCAAGGTTAGGGATTTTCCTCAGATGGGAACTTCTTACACCAGGCTCATCCATTAGGTTTTTTCTTCTGGAGATCTTGGTAATTGTGGGAATGGAGAAAAAAGTGATTAAGAAAGAGAATAAAAAACCTAATCCTATTTTTACGTAAAAAATAGAAATTCCTATCTCGCTTAAGAACAATTCAAAATTCTTCATTTTTTTTCTAATTAAGCATCCATTTGTTTCCGGCAAGAAATTTATTACAAAATTCTTTATAAAAGCCTATCGATATGACAGTTTATTACTGTATCGAAACAATAGCACTTGCATTTGTGTTTACATTAACTTTCTTATCAGTTTCTTTTGCCCTGCAAAAAATAACAGATAAAAAATCTTTTTTTTCAGGGGCAAAGATAGAATATAATTTTTATCAAAACGACTATAGCTCAATATATCTTTAATTTTAATATCCCTTTCTATCCTGAAAATTTTCAATCTATCAGCCATTTTATAAAAAATTTCTTCATTTTTCACAAAGGCAAGATAGGCAAGATAGCTATAAACACCTTCCAGGATCTGAAAATTTTTTAAGGCTTCTTTTTTTGCCGAGTACTGAGATTTTTCAAAAGCGGATTCTACATCTTTCACAGCATTCAGCATATCCAATCCCTTTTCTGTATGGGTTTTTGTAATAGAATCTTTGCGTTCAAGATACTGATAATGGAAATTTTGGGTTTGCGCGATTGTTTTACATTCCAGTAAAAGCTGCGGGATAAGCTGGATATCTTCAAAATGGGCTCCTTTTTTAAATCTTTTCTGATCAAAAAGTTCTTTTCTGAATAACTTATTACAGGCAAAATAACTCAGATCCGAGAAAACCGAGAAATGAGTTTCAAGATCAATTTTCTCCGGCATATTGGGAATCTGGGTGAGTTTCTGAGTAATGTTTCCGTGCTCATCTACTTTCTGAATATTACAGATGACCATTTCTGCTTGATGTTTTATTGCCAGATCCAGCATTTCTTCAAACATCGTTTCCGTAATATAGTCGTCGCTATCCACAAAACCGATATAATCGCCGGTAGCCCGATCAATACCGAAATTACGCGCATCACTTAGCCCGCCGTTTTCTTTAGTAAAAGCCTGAATTTTACCCGGATATTGTAGAGCATATTTTTGGATAATCTGTTCTGAACTGTCTTTACTTCCGTCATTCACCACCAGAATTTCAATATTCCCGAGAGACTGGTTAACTAAGGAGTCAAGGCATTTTGCCAGATAATTTTCGACATTATAAACAGGAACTATTATGGAAACTTTTGAGGGAACGTTTGTCATAAATAATTATATTTTCATCAGTCTTGCATTCAGCCAGCCTTTTTTGGCCTCATCAAAGTCTTTCCTTGAACATGGGATGCAGTTGTCTATATTTTCATCGTCCCCGAAATACCACAGATTGCTGAAAGTATCCCGTTTGAAAGCATATTGCCGGTCATCAATCAATACATAAAAAACTTCATAATGCCTTTCTTTCGGGTGAGACTTCTGAATATTGATTCCTTCGATCAGATACCAGATCATCTGGGCTAAAAGCTGATGATTCAACTGGTTTTCAGAGTAAATATTGTAATTAAAAATTCCTACCGATTTTAAATTTTCACTTAGTCCGATCTCTTTCATATAGGCACAGATTTCTCTTCTGTTTAATCCGTTTACCTGAGGATTCATGGAAAAAGGATCGCTGAAGCTTTCCACTGCATCACAGTTTACCGTCACCAGATCTGTTTTCCTGAAAAAAGGTTCTGTTTTTTCTGTAGAGTTCATCATTTCCGCCAGACGGATGATATCAAATTCCACTTCTTTGATCAGCTTTACGGAATCAACTTCATTCAAATGTTTCTGATATCCTAAGTGATGATAGTTTTTTATGGAAAAGTTTTTAGCGCCTAAAATTTTGCTTAAAAAAGTATGTTCATTGATATCTTCGCCTTGTTTCAGGGAGATGATATTACTGATCTGTGTATAATTAATATTTTTCTGATGAAAATTTAATGCTGAAAATAATGAGAATGCAAAATCATTGGATCCGCCGATAATTACGGGAATTGCTCTTTTATAATGACAGGCTGACAGGACTTCCTGTAAAATATAATGGGAATCCTGCACCGATTTTCCCGAAACCAGATCTCCCAGATCCACAACAGGAATCTCAAAATCAAGCTGGGAAAGTTTATAAAATTCTTTTCTTACTGCTGTAAAATCCTGTACTTCCGCATCACCGTTTGCTCCTCTGTAGTCTGAAACAAAAAGAAGCACAACACTGTCTTCCCTGATTTCCTTGGTTATTTTGCTTCCAATCTGCCAACTTTCAGTTTTGAAATTTCGTGGTGAAATAATAAAATCTTCAAAATTCATTCTCTAATCAAGTCTTAAAAACCAAAAATATTAAAATTAAGGCAACTATATACTATTTTACACTCATCATTTTTTTATTAACGCAAAGCTTTTAAAATCCTGCTGTTATATTTTAAGAAAAGCAAAGAAAAACAGCAAGGCTGCCATGAAGCATTCTTTTGAAATCTATTTTTAACAGATTAAAAACTTTGCTCATCTTTGACAGACCTGACTCCTCATTTTCTTTACAATAAAAACCGATCAGAAGCGAGAAAAAATAAGTGTAAATGGTATATAATTATCAAAATTAAATCATTTATGCGTCATAAAAAAAGCCATTAACACAGATTGCTAATGGCTTATATTTTTATACTATTTATTTCTTTTTTGCAGGAGCTGCTTTTTTCTTTGCTGCCGGTTTCTTCTTCTCGGCAAAAGCATTTTTATCCTGTGCAGTAATCCACTTTTTCACCTCATCCAGAGATACTGTTTTCAGTTCTTCAGCTTCGTATTTCGTTTCATCTTTTTTCTTCGGAATTTTGAACATTGCTTTTCCAAATTTGATGAAAGGTCCCCATCTTCCGTTTTCAATAGAGATTTTTTCTTTCTCCCACTGCTGGATATATCTGTTGGCTTCTTTCTCCAGTTTTGCATCAATCAGTTCATTGATGTCACTTTGAGAAAGGTTTTCGAAATCATATTTTTTAGGAACGTTGACAAAAATACTCTGGTATTTGATAAACGGTCCGAATCTTCCGGTTCCTTTGGTTACAGGTTCTCCTTTATAAGTCGCAATCGGAGCATCTGCCAGTTTCTTTTCTTTAATAATTTCTTCTGCACGCTTCTGATCTACTGACAGAGGATCTTCTCCTTTCGGAATGCTGATATAGGTTTCACCCCATTTTACATAAGGTCCGAATCTTCCGACTCCTACAGATACTGTCTGACCTTCGAATTCATTCAGGTCAAAAGGTAATTTGAAAAGTTCAAGAGCTTCTTCAAAAGTAATGGTCGCAATATTCTGACCGGTCATTAATGATGCGAAAACAGGCTTTTCTTCATCTTCCGTTTCCCCGATCTGAATCATCGCTCCGAATCTTCCGATCCTTGCATGTACATTTTTACCGGTCTTTGGGTCAACTCCCAATAATCTGTCTCCTGTGGCGCGGTCTGCATTTTCTTCTACATCTTCAATTCTCGGGTGGAATTTGGAATAGAAATCCGTCATCATTTCTTTCCACTTCTGATCTCCGTTTGCAATTTCATCGAAACCTTCTTCTACTCTTGCCGTAAATCCGTAATCAAGGATTTCTTTAAAGTTATCAGTAAGGAAATCATTGACCACTTCTCCGATATCAGTAGGAAGGAATTTATTTTTATCCCCACCGAATTTCTCTTCAAGGACTACTTTTTTAATTTTATCTTTTGCCAGAGAGATTTTCACTACCTCACGGGTTTGCGGCTCAATTTCTCTTTTGTCTACATATTCACGATTCTGAATGGTTTGAATCGTCGGGGCATAAGTAGATGGTCTGCCGATTCCCAATTCTTCAAGTTTTCTTACCAAACCTGCTTCGGTATATCTTGCGCTTGGCCTTGTAAATTTTTCAGTAGCTGTAATTGTTTTATACGTTAAAACTTCTCCTACACTTACTTTTGGCAACAGCTTTTCGTTGTTTTCTTCATCATCATCTTCAGTTTTAACGATTCCGTAAGCTTTCAGGAAACCGTCAAAAATGATCACTTCTCCCTGTGCTTCAAAATGCTGTGGCAGTTTTGAATTTCCGATTTCGATCACTGTCTTCTCAATTTTGGCATTAGCCATCTGAGAAGCTAAAGTTCTTCTGTAAATTAACTGATACAGCCTGTTTAACTGGGCATCACCAATGCTTTTCACTCCAAAATCCGTAGGGCGGATCGCTTCGTGGGCTTCCTGTGCAGAAGCTGATTTGGTGGTATAATTTCTCGGGGCAGAATATTCGGCTCCGTATTCTGATGTAATCTGTTTTTTGGCTCCTTCAATGGCTTCCTGGGAAAGGTTTACCGAGTCGGTTCTCATATAGGTAATATATCCTTCTTCATATAGCCTTTGTGCCAGACGCATCGTATTGGTCACATTATATCCTAATCTTGAAGAAGCTTCCTGCTGTAAGGTAGAGGTCGTAAAAGGGGCTGATGCGGAACGTGTTCCGGGTTTGGTTTCAACATTCAGAACTTTAAACTCTGCAGTTCTTGCCTGCTCCAGGAATTTTTCAGCATCTTCTTCTTTGTCGAAATCTTTTTTAAGCTTGGCAGCGATTTCCTGCTCGGTCTTGTTTAAGAAAATTCCGTCCAGCTTGAAACTTGCTTTCGGAGTAAAGTCACGGATCTCTTTTTCTCTTTCAACAATCAGTCTTACTGCAACTGACTGCACTCTTCCTGCGGATAATCCGGGTTTTACTTTTTTCCATAGAACCGGCGACATTTCAAAACCTACGATTCTGTCTAAAACCCTTCTTGCCTGTTGGGCATTAACCAGATTCTGATCTATATCCCTCGGGTTTTCAATTGCTTTCAGAATGGCATTTTTAGTAATCTCGTGGAAAACAATTCTTTTTCTGTTTTCCGGCTTCAGTTTTAATTCATCTGCAAGGTGCCATGCAATAGCTTCTCCTTCACGGTCTTCATCGGAAGCCAGCCAAACCATTTCAGCTTTTTTTACGGCAGACTTTAATTCCGTTACCAGTTTCTTTTTATCGGCAGAAACCTCGTAATCCGGACTGAATGTCTTAAGATCGATTCCCATCCCTTTTTTAGGAAGATCACGAATATGTCCGAAACTGGATTTCACTTCGAAATCTTTTCCTAAATACTTCTGAATAGTTTTTGCTTTGGCCGGGGACTCTACGATTACTAAATTTTTCGACATTCTAAAATTTTTGCAAAAGTAAAGTTTTTTTATTAGATACTTTTTGTTATATCATTTTATTTAACAATTCTACAGGGGCAATGAAGACCCTATAGAATAATCCTTCGAACGTAAATCCACTTCCGGACATCTCTACTCTGTAGATTAATGAAACGATTATAATGAATAAAATGATGTAAAATTTTGCATTAATCACAATAGGTTCAGAGGCATATGCAGAGCTTCCTCTCTTTAGCAGCAGCGCAAAAAGCACAATAATAAACATCATATGAATGTACATCCATCTTCCCCAATCTATGGCCAGATAAAATAAAGGAAGTGAAAATAAAAATGCTCCTGTCAGTAAAATAGATATTATCTTTCGGTTGTTTAGATATTTTAAATAAAATCCCAGATGAAATACACTTAAAGCAAAACTTAAAAAATAGAGCTTGTACTGATCAAAATGTTGGCTTATATATTTTCTTTCATCAATATCCCAGAAAAAGATACCTCTTGTAAGAATAACTCCTCTGTCTTTTAAAATCTCCAGTGAATACCCTTCATTAATTTCTTTCCCGAAAACTGTAATCAAAACTGCAGGAATCAGCACAGCAATGGCATATTTCAGATATCTTTTAAGCTCGAATTTCCCGGTCTTCAGATATAAGGCGATCATAAAATAAGAGGTGTAAAAGATGGTGATCTCATGGAAAAACATGGCTACAAAAAGACCTGCACACACCGCATATTCTTTGTACTTCGTAAGCTTATCATTATCCAGAAGATAGGTAAAACAGGCAAACAGAAAGAATACGATAAATTCTTTTTTCCCTACATAATCTACGCAGTTGAAAAGCCCTACAAAACCTATTGAGGATAATAATAATGACAGATAAAGCAAGGTAGTCTCTTTATATCTGATCAGTTTAAAATAGTAATAGAAAAAAAGTGAAATGATAATCACCTGAAAAAAATACACGAGAAAATTGAGTTTTATCCCTGTGATATCCTGTAATAAAAAGAAAAAACTTCCGGACAGCCCTCTTCTTTTAAAACCCCCGTCCTGATAATTGATCAACCAGTCGCCGAGAATGTAGCCATCTGATTTTAAGTTATGGATCAGGGTGAAAACAAGTGCATAAAGAGCCGTAACGGCAATCAGTAAGTAAATAAAAACCTTGACATTAAAAATTTTTGCAATTTTCTTCGCGCTCATATTGTGTTTTACATTTTAATTACCCAAACAAAAAGAGAGGCAAAACAGTCTTTTACCTACATTCATAATTTTAGTGCATTCAAAAATATGAATTTGTAAAGTATTTCTGGACTATTCCGTCTCTCTTTAACTCTTTTATTTATGTTTTCGTTACTGCTTTATAATTTTAACAATGGTTTCAGAATTATTAATCCGTACTACATAAGCTCCAGCCACTAAAGAAGAAACGTCGGTCTGCCCGTTCAAAAACTTCCCTGACTTTACAAGCTGTCCTGAACTGCTGTAAATCTGATAATAATATTCTTTACCGGGCGATCCGTCAATATAAAGAACATTTTTTACAGGGTTGGGAAATAGTGTTATTTTATTTTCTTTTACACGTTCTGCAATAACTTCTTTAGTGAAAACATCTGCAGGTTTTGCAGAAGCGAGGTCTGATACCTGCAATCTTGGGATTACGCCTTCTTCATTTCCGTCTGAGTCATATTTTATTTTTACACAGCGGCAACTCATCCCGAAATACGGGTCATTGTTGTCATGGAATGCAATCATCCGGTTTGCGCTTGAGGCAGCATCAAATAAGATATTAATTGGCCTTCCGATATAGTTTGACAATAAAGCCCCGGTCCAGACACCCGGATACTGATAATTAATAGAATTGTAGGTTCCCTGAGCGGGCTGATTTCCCATTACGTTTCTAAACCCTCTTGTACCTGAGTTCGGATAATTTCCCACCGGATAAGCAGGGTTATTATAAGTGTATCCTATAGTAGTACCTGTACTGTTTTTCACCCTTACCCCTAAGTAATCATTGATGACACTGTAAGAAGTGGCTACATTTTTATCTTTTTTATACCATGGTGTCATCCCGAAGTCTTTGCCGGATATAATGGCAACTCCGGACAGATCAGGAATCCTCCAGCCGGCCGGGCATGGATCAAACGGAGATTTTTTACCACCCCTGCCCCATCTGTCAGCTGCTAAATTCGGCTCGGTTGATAACCAGTCGGTCCCATTTGTATAACTTGGTGTTGAACCGTTAAACGCTGCAAAAGTACCGGGAACCATATATACCAGAGGATGTTCTACGGAATAGGATAAAACTTTGGCAATTCTGTCTGAAATTTTATCACCAATCAGAATATTGGAATTGGCAGCGCCGGTATAAGCATTATAGGGAATAATATAACTTCCCGATGCATTGTTGTATGTAGTGGCAGAAAGCGTGGTATACGTTATGGAACCGTTAGCTGCTGCATTTCCTAAAAACACATTATAAGAAGTTCTGTTATCAGCATTCTGAAAAACAGGAATAGGATCTTTCCTTCCCCATTGATAATGCAAGCCTGTGGAAGTCCTTATTTTCGCCAACTCAGCAGCAGTAGGTGTAAATGGGTTGACAGGCACAGGAAAAGCATCTGTAGCACCTATATTTCTATCCATGAATTCGGTCTGCAGGATGACATCTGCTTTATCTGTATAATTGATATAATTGGTCACATTTCCTGCCGGAAGTTCAGTAGTATAGCCATAAGAACTGACCGGTGTATCTGTTACCCAGATATGCCAGCTCCAATAAACCGGATTACTGATGCTTCCATTATGGAGTGTAATGACTGCGTTTCCACTTTGATTAGCATTTACCGTTACCAGAATCTTAGAGTCTGCAATCGCATCCAATGAGGATGGTGCAGGATTGGCTATTAAAACCTTGTTGATCAGGCTCACGTTAGTCGTCCAGAGTACATTTGCTTTTAAATTATTAAAACTCGAAGGGTTCAGAATATCCTGATTATTGAGTAATTCGCTCTGAACCGAAAATGCTTTACTTACCGGGATTTCAATTGTTGTTGCCGAGGAGCTTTTCACAACCTGATAGGTGTTTGGCTGATCAATCCCGTCTCTGTATTCAACATCAGCATTAAAAAACTCGGTAGGAAAATCATAGTCATCTACAATATACAAAGGATCTTTTATACATCGGCATCCGTTGGCATCTGAAGTATTCATTCCTGCTAAAGGCATATACTGAAATCTTCCTTTTACAGCAGGGAAATTAGCATCCGGGATATCTGCCTGCCATTTATCGGAAAGCATAAACAATGCTCTTGCCGTGGTAGCAGGTGTAGTATCAAACATCCTGGCCATAGTAGCCGTCCACAGTCCTATATGATGTTGATCAGTGTACTGTCCCGCCTGAGAAATCAGAGCCAGTTGCCCGGTTCCGGGAAATATTCCCATATTATAACCGTTTACATCAGACAGATCAAATCCTATATTTGAATATACCTTAAATCCTTTCATGAAATTTGGTGTATTACTGTCTGTAGGCTTTATAATATGATACTTGTTGAATTCAAAGGTATTTTTAGAAAGACCGGTTCTTACTCCATAAGGGGAAAAATCAATCCTGATGTCATCTACATATGTCCCCGAAGTAAGGTTGGCGACAAGTACTGATGGTATCCTCCACCCGTTAGGGCACGGATCATAGGAGGATTTATTCCTATAAGGTTCGGCTCCGCTATCTGAATTGTAATTTACATCAATGATCCCTCTGGAATTGTCAGACCATAAATTAAGCTCCGGAAGGCGATTATCTTTCATGCTTATCGACCTTCCAAACCAGTTAACCATCAAATTGGTATTGTTATTATAGTAGGCGGGACCGGAATTATCATCTTTATTAACGTAGATAAGGCTTAATGGATTTTTCACCGACAGCTTAATGTTAGCCGTCACCTCAGCATTGGAAAGCAGAACAAATTTTCTGAGATCATCAATCCTGATCGCATTGGTAAAGTTTTTAGCTCCTCTGTGCCTTACATGCCCTATGGAACCTGATACTTCATAAAAGTCGTTGCCCCGATATACAAGAGGCGGGATCGGATCTTTTCTTCCCCATTGATACAACAGCCCTCCGTTTCTGTTCCATTCCGTACCGGTGATTGTTCCGCTTACTGCTCCTAAATTCCTGTCCATCCATTGCCAGTCGGAGTCCGGTATCAGTTCTACCGTTCCGTCATCTTTTTCTCTCTTTACTCCTGCAAAGCTTTTATAAGTGGACCCATTGGTAGGATCGTCCGTTACCCATACATGCCATGACCAGAAAACTTCGCCATCGACCCTGAATGCAATCACTGCATTTCCTTCTTTAGCTTTGTTGACAGGAACTTTTATTTTAGCATCTTCTCCTGAGCCCAAAACTTCCAAAGAGTAATCTACGCCGCAGGTAATCAGCCCCGGAACATCTTCCCAAAGCACATCAGCAGTTATTTTTCCTGCAGGAATCCCGCTTCCACCGATGTATTGATCATTATCCCACATGGCATAAGCTTTCCGTACCGGGATATACAATCCGCCATAGTTCTGAGCAGGATCAAATATATAGCTGTTGGGCGCTTTTGTCCAGTCCTGAACAACAAGTTCACCAGCTACCAGATCTTTTGAATCGGGTAAATTAATGTGGTTTTTAGTAAAAAGTATAGTTTTTTCTCTATTGATTTTCTTGGTTTTAATTAAGGAATCTGTTTTTGATAAATATCTGTTTTCTGATTGTTTATTTAATGACAGACCTTCTTCAGAATCAAGATTACTTCTGGAATAGGCATTGATCGATACCAGGCAAAAAACTGCCATCACATTTTTGATTACATTCTTTTTCATATCCTTAAATTTTGGTGTTTAAACACAACTACAAATTTTAAACCCTCACCAATAATTATCAATTAATTATATAAATAATTTCACAATAAATAAATTAATATATAAATAAATCAAAGCAAACATCATATGAATGAAAAATTAACTTTCGGCTAACGGCGACACAAAAGTACACTTTTATCGTTATTAATTTTAAATAGCATTATTAATTTTCAGACACACAGAAATCCTGGTTATTCATCATAAAATCAGCAACAAAAAAGACGGCCTTAAAAAAGCCGCCCTAATATCTTAAATTAAAAAACTAAGGTAGAATATGATTTTTGTAAAGGTCTATGGTAAACCTTCCTGCCTTAATATTTTTAAAACTTGCAAATACAAAGAAATTAAAAACCACGAGCGCAATAATAAATGTGTGGATCAGTCTTTTCGTTCCGACATTCACCACATACATTGCATTAGGGATCAATATATAGGCAAACCCGATAAATGCGCCGGCAAGCCTTGAAGAAAAAACAGGGTTATTCCTGAAAATAAAATAAAAACAGATTCCTATTACCGCATACATCCTGTGATATTCGTAGTAGGGATATTTCTCAACCATTTTGTTATCGAAGGTGAACAGGAAAAAGGTAAGAATTGCCATCATAGCTTCCGGGATTCCAAATCCTCCGTTGAGTCGTTCTGCCGTCTCATCCACATATCCGTTAAATCCTTCAACAAGCATATTATCCGCAGCTACATTATTTAAAAAATTTCCGAAAACCCTGTAGACCTCAAATGGAGAAGCCAGAATGGAAGCAATGATCAATCCCAGCATCCAGGCTTTATTCAAAGGAAAACGAACGAGCCAGTACATCGGGAGAAAAACATAACAAACATTATGAATCCCGCCCGCCAGATAGATGCACAGGAGATAATAAAACAGTTTCCGCTCTTTGATAAACCGGATGGCAAAATAAACAACGAAAGAGCCTAAATTCTGTCTGATCTGTCCGCTTTCACCAATAAAGAAACCGGGAATGAACATGAGCGCAATAAAGGTAAACGGATAAAATGTATTATCATTGATGTATTCAACTTTAAAAAAGACTGCAAGTGCCGCAATAACAAGGGTAAGCATGTAAAACGGTGCATTGAATATATTAAGCAATATTTTATTGATCAGTACAAAGAGCCATTCAAGCTCCATTGGCTGTGGAGGTTCCAGATGGAGTGCCGCAAAGAAAATAGAGATATAATCTTTGGTATCAGAATATATATAAATCCCTTTATAACTCCCGAAATCCGGTCCCACATTATCTCTCAGCCCGGCCAAAACAATAAGATAGCCTCCTAAAAACCAAAGCCATTTCTTATCTACCCCTCCACGATACACTTCCTGAAAGCTGAAAATAAGCATGTAGATAATGGCAATTATATAGTACGGATGTAATAAACTCATTGTGATACGTGGGTGTTTTTAAACTGATAGGAAGCCAATATCAATCCCGTAATAGTCAAAGGCAGGAAAAGCCTTGTCTCCCAAAACAGACCTACTAAAGTAATCATTACAAGATAAGGCGAAGAGAAAAAAAGATATTTTTTAAAAACTGCCTTTCCGTTTTCATCGCATAACAGAAACATAAAATACAATCCTATTATTCCAAACATCAGCCCGGCCAGATTGTAAGGGCTTGTAAAGTTTTTAATCAAATAAATTCCTTCAAAGAAAGATGTTTCCTGAGGGATCGCCAACCTCAACCCAATGTAGGGCACAATAAAGGCAACGACAAGCATCAGCAATTCTTTTATATATATTAAATTTTTCTTTTTCAGCAGATCAAAATCAATAAAGAGTGCTGCAAAAAAAGCGATATTCAAACAGGCTGTTTCCCTTACAAATGTTGAAATAAAAATAATAAGGCCCAGGATCAAAAGGTCTGATGATTTTCTGTCTTCATAATATTTCAGGGTAAATAAAATACCGGCCAGATAAAAGAAAATCGCAATACAGTCACAGTTGGTAGGAACATATTGTACAATAACGATGATAAAAACAGCAATCAGATGAAATAACCTTCTTATCTTAGTATCGAGAAGGATCTCAACAGGCTTAAGTTTTAAAACAGAATTCAATACAATGGAAGACAGAATAAAAAAGAAGCTGTTGATCAGGAAAATGCTGTGATAAAATACCGTCCCGTTTTTCAGC
The DNA here is from genome assembly GCF_041224435.1 of Chryseobacterium tongliaonense. Taxonomy (NCBI): domain Bacteria; kingdom Pseudomonadati; phylum Bacteroidota; class Flavobacteriia; order Flavobacteriales; family Weeksellaceae; genus Chryseobacterium; species Chryseobacterium tongliaonense. The sequence continues at coordinate 24,792 of NZ_JBGFFD010000010.1, forward strand.
AGGAAACTTTTAAGCGAATACAGATAATGGTCTATAATATAATTCAGAACATCCGTAACATAAATACTGAGGTAATTGGGAATAACCCTGTAGGCATACACCGATGAGAACATAAAGTCCGGAGCCTTTTCCATTGATTTCAATCTTACATAGGAAGATTCAAACCCGTAATAGGACATAAAGAATAGCAGAAAAGGGAAAATTATTACAAATAAAAATCCGTTCAGTTTTTCATCAAATATTTTAAACATACTAAAATCCAAGTTTCCTCACTTAAGGAGTTTTTTGTTTTAAAATGTATTTTATTAATAGGGAACTTTTGCAAAAGTAGAAGTTTTTTTCATTTCACCTAGAAATATTTTATTGATTTTCAGTTAAACTTATCCTTAAAAGTTTTGATCTAATTCTTAAAAATTTAAATTTGCAAACTCGATTTTATAATGTAATGCATCGTTTTTTTATATTTTTATATTATCTGATTTCCAAAAACAGGCTCCTTTCTGTACTTGCTGCAGCAGGAATTGCCCTGTTATGCATTTTTTTTGCTTCAAAAATTAATTTCGAAGAAGATATCAATCAGATCATTCCTAAAAGCGAAAAATCCGATCTTACAGCAAAAGTTCTCAAACAACTTAACTTTTCAGATAAAATCATCGTTATTATAGAAAACAAATCCGCAGAAAACAATTTTCAGCTTTCTGAAACGGCTGATCGTTTTTTAGAGAACATCTCGCCGCTTAAGAAATACATCGGTTCTGTTCAGGGGAAAGTAAATGACAACGAGATTTCTGAGACTTTTGATTTTGTCAACCAAAACCTGCCTTTATTTCTGGATGAAAATGATTATCAGGAAATCAGCAGGAAGCTCCAAAAAGACAGCATTACAAAGCAAGTGGAAAACAACTATGTTTCATTGGTATCGCCAACGAGCCTCGTAACAAAAGAATTTATAAAAAAAGACCCGCTCGGGTTTACTTTTTTAGGGATAAAAAAACTGAACGCACTCAATATCAGTAAAGATTTCAGGCTTGAAGACAATTATATCGTTACAAAAGACGGCAAACATCTTTTACTCTTTATTGATCCTAAAAATAAAAGTAACGATACCAAAAACAATGAAGCTTTCGTAGATAAACTCAATGAGATAAAAGACGGCATCAACAAGCAGTTTAAAGGAAAAACAGAGTTAAGCTATTTCGGATCACCGGTTATTGCCGTAGCCAATGCCAAACAGATCAAAAAAGACATCCAGAATACCGTGATTATTTCAATGACGGTACTTTTGATTCTTTTAATTTATTATTTCAGAAATATTTTTACTCCGCTTATCATTTTCCTGCCTACTGTTTTTTCAGTCTTGCTGGCATTGCTGATCCTGTATTTTATTAAAGATAAAATTTCTGCCATTTCATTAAGTGTGGGCGCTATATTAATAGGAATCACCATAGATTATGCCCTGCATATTCTTACCCATTACAAGCACAACAACAATATTGAAGAGCTTTATAAAGAGATCACGCAGCCTATTATTCTAAGCAGTGCAACCACGGCAGTATCTTTTCTCTGCCTGATTTTTGTACGTTCGGAAGCTTTGAAGGATCTCGGTCTTTTTGCTTCAATAACCGTTATTTTATCTTCCATATCGGCTTTAATTATCGTACCTCAGCTTTATCATCCTAAAGAGAAAGAGGGAAAACCCAACACCAATTTTATTGATAAAATAGGTTCTTATCCTTACGAAAAAAACAAACCTCTGATCATAGGTTGTTCATTGGTGATCATTGCCTGCTTATTTGGCTTCAGGCATGTAGGTTTCAATGAAGATATCGGAGATTTAAATTATATCCCGAAAGATTTAAAGGTAAGTGAAGCCAAACTTCAGCAACTTTCCGATCTCACTTCAAAATCTATTTATACCATTTCTTACGGTAATTCCGAAGAGGAAGCCTTAGCCCGAAATTCTCAACTGAATCAGTTTCTCGAAAGAGAAAAGCAGCAGGGAAAAATTTTAAGCTACAATTCGCTGGGAAATGTCGTTTTATCAGAAAAGGACCAGCAGAAAAAGATTGAAATCTGGAAAAATTTCTGGGATACTCAGAAAAAAAACCAGACTATTTCCGAATTAATTGATATCGGAACTCAGTTTGGATTCAACAGTTCTGCCTTTGCCCAATTCAACGAGACTTTAAATAAAAATTACTCTACCCTGAGCCTTAAAGATTATGAAAAAGTAAAAGCTCTTCAGGTTTCGGAGTTTTTAAGTAATGAAAAAGGATTTTACACCGTTTCAAATATTGTAAAAGTAGATGAAAATAAAAGAAATGCCTTCATAAAAGATGTAGAGAAAAAACATGATGCCCTGGCAATAGACCGCCAGCAGATGAATGAAAACTTCCTGGGCTTATTGAAACGAGATTTCAACACGCTGATCAACTATTCATTACTGGCCATTATCCTTACCATTATTATCTTTTTCAGAAATTTTGAACTGACTGTCCTTACCATGTTCCCGATTGTTTTAACCGGAGTTGTAACGGCAGGTATTCTGTATTTTTTAGGATTAGAATTAAATATTTTCAGTACAGTGGTCTGTACATTGATTTTCGGAGTTGGTGACGATTTCAGTATATTTCTTACAAAAGCCATGCAGAAAGAGCATACGACAGGAAAAAACGAACTTCCTACCTACAGGATTTCGATTATTTTAGCGGTTTTCACAACAATACTTTCGATCGGCTCTTTAATTTTTGCCAAACACCCGGCTTTACATTCCCTGGCTTTGGTTGCTTTAATAGGAATGTTCTCCGTTATTATTATCACCTCTACCTTATATCCTTTCTGGTTCAGGCTTTTAATTACCAACCGGGCAAAAAAAGGACTTTCACCCATTACATTCAGATTATTTGTTCGCTCTGTCCTGTCATTCTTATATTATGGTTTAGGCGGAATTTTCTTTTCTTTTTTCGGACATTTCTTTGTAAGAAAGGCCAAAGGAAGAACTTTGGATACGATAAAAAAGTGCATCGCTTTATTTTTAAAATCGGTTTTGCACATCACTCCGTTTGTAAAGAAAACCATTATTAGAAACCCTGAAGAAGATTTCAGCAAACCTTCTGTGATTATTGCCAATCATACCTCTTTCCTGGATACTCTGGCTCTTGCCATGGCAACCCATAAGATCGTGTATTTAGTCAATGACTGGGTATATGATTCCCCGGTATTCGGAAAACTGGTAAAAGCTTTAGGTTTCTTCCCTGTTTCCCAGGGCATAGAAAACGGAATGTCTCAACTCAAAGAAAAAATAAATGAGGGCTATTCTTTAATGATATTTCCAGAAGCAGAGCGTTCTTACAGCAACGATATCAAAAGATTCCATAAAGGCGCTTTTTATATTGCTGAAGAATTTGGTCTTGATGTGGTTCCCGTTTATATACACGGAAATTCAGAAGTATTGCCGAAGGGAGATTTTGTTATTTATGACGGAAGCATTACGGTAAAAGTAGGAGACAGGATTCATAAAGACGATCTTAAATTCGGGAAAACATATTCCGAAAGGACAAAAAAGATCAATGCATATTTCCGGGAAGAATTTGCAAAACTCAGAAATGAGATAGAAGATGAGAATTATTTTAAGAAGAAACTTTTCTTAAGCTTTCTTTACAAAGAAACTGAAGTCGTACAACAGGTAAAAGAAGATTTCAAAACCAATAAATCTGTCTATTTTGAACTGAACAAGCATATTCCTAAAGATGCGACCATTCTTCATATTGCAGACGATTACGGGCAGACAGATGTTTTACTCACCTTACAACAGGCCGGCAGAAAAATATTCAGCTTAATCGCTGATCCCGAAAAAAGAGAAATTGCAGCACAAAGCTATATAGTCAAAAGAAGAAAGATCAGTTATATAAAAGATATTTCAGAGCCGGGCAAAGAAATCAATGTGCTTCTGGTCTCAGATGAAAGCTACGACATCAGTAGAATACCGGATCTTCCTGAAATCATCATTTTCATGAATATTAAAAATAATTCATTTAACAATGATGATTATATAGTAGAATTTAGTTCAGAATCATTAAAAATATTTAAGACTCCATAATAAATATGAAAAGCATATTTTTGTAAACGCTAAAAAATAGTAATGAAAAAAAACATACTGGTTATATATTACTCACAAACCGGACAGCTGGAAGATATTGTGAAGAATGTGGCTAAACCTTTTGAAGCAAAAAAGGATGAATATGACGTTACCTATTACAATATTCAGTTAAAGGAAGACTTTGCTTTTCCCTGGTCGAGTGATGTTTTTTTCAATACATTTCCGGAATCTTACCTTCAGATCCCAAGTGAAATTCTTCCGCCACCGGAGGAGGTATTGATTAAAAAATTTGATCTGATTATATTCGGATATCAGGTTTGGTATTTAACACCATCTATTCCGATCATTTCATTTTTGAAGAGCAGCTATGCGGAAGGCATTTTGAAAGATACTCCCGTTGTCACCATTTCCGGAACAAGAAATATGTGGATGCTTTCTCAGGAAAAATTAAAAGTTTATCTGAGAGACCTTAAGGCAAAACTGGTTGGAAATATCGCTTTGGTAGACCGCCATGATAATTATACAAGTGTACTGACCATCCTTCGCTGGATGACAACAGGGCAGAAAGAGAAATCAGGAATGCTGCCGGCTGCCGGAGTATCCGATGAAGAAATCACCGGATCCGTAAAATATGGTACGATCATTGAAAAACATTTCAGTAATAATGATTTGAATAATCTTCAGCCGGAGCTGGTAAAAAACGGAGCTGTTGAAATCAGGCCCTTCCTGGTAAGAGTGGAAAAAGTAGGGAATAAAATTTTCACAGTTTGGTCAAATCTGATTATCAAGAAAAAAGAGAAGCGACCATTGCTGATAAAATTCTTTAAGGTATATTTGATGGCAGCGATATGGATTATATCACCCGTAGTTTTAGTACTACACTTGCTCACAACACCAATTTTTTGGTTTAAAAGAAAAAAACAGGAAAAATATTTACAAGGAATTAATTTAAAATAGAATGAACGACGTATTTATAACAAAAGCATCAACATACCTGCCCAATGAACCGGTTTCTAATGATGAAATGGAAACGTATCTTGGTTATATAAACGGCGCTCCGTCAAAGGCTAAAGCTATAATTTTAAGAAACAATAAGATTACAACGAGATATTACGCTCTAGACAAAGAAGGAAAACCAACCCATACCAACGCACAGATCACGGCTAAAGCTGTAGAAGGACTTTTTGATGAGAATTTCAGAAAAGAAGATATGGAATTACTGTCCGTAGGAACCACTTCTCCGGATCAGATGCAGCCTTCCCATGCGTCAATGGTTCACGGTGAATTAAACGTTGGAAAATCCATAGCGATCAATACCTCAACCGGCCTTTGTAACTCAGGGATGAATGCGTTGAATTACGGGTTTCTATCCGTAAAAGCAGGTGTTCATAAGCATGCAGTATGTGCAGGATCTGAAAGAATGTCTGCCTGGATGACTGCCGATAAATTCAACCATGAAGCAGAAAATTTAATCCTGCTGGAAGAAAGACCTATTATCGCTTTCAAAAGAGAATTTCTGAGATGGATGCTTTCCGATGGTGCAGGAGCTTTTTTACTGGAAAACAAACCGAGAGAGAATGAAGTTTCTTTAAAGATTGAATTCATTGATTTCTACTCTTATTCTCACGAAATTGAAGCCTGTATGTATGCCGGTTGTGAGAAACAGGAAGACGGAAGTTTACAATCATGGGCAGATTATCCGTCTGACGAGTGGCTAAAGCAATCTATCTTTGCTTTAAAACAAGATACAAAACTTTTAGATAAATATATTCTGGTAAAAGGTGCCGAAAGCTTAAGAGCATCTTTTGATAAGCACAATTTAGACCCTGAAAAAATAGATCATGTTTTGGCACATATTTCTTCAGGTTACTTTAAAGAAGGTTTAAAAGACGAATTTGCCAAAAAAGGAATGGATTTCCCTTGGGAAAAATGGTTCTACAATCTTTCGGAGGTCGGAAACATTGGTGCCGGATCTATCTTCATTGCCTTGGAGCAATTAATGAATTCAGGGAAGCTGAAAAAAGGAGAAAAAGTACTTCTTTGCGTTCCCGAAAGTGGAAGATTTGCGTATTCTTGTGCATTACTAACTGTTTGCTAATGGAAATTAAACTCCCTACATCAGACAAAAATTTTGTAGAAAGCCTTATTCCGCAAAGATTTCCTTTTGTAATGGTAGATGAAGTTTCAGATTATTCTGAAAATCACCTGATATCAGGATTCAAAATACAGGAAGATAATATTTTTGTTCATAACGGAATTTTTCAGGCTTCCGGATTAATCGAGCATCAGGCTCAGAGTGTAGCTTTACACACCGGATACAAATATTATCTGCTGGGTAAGGAAGCTCCTACCGGATATATTGGTGCCATTAAATCTTTTGAGACGGAAACCCTGCCGAAAGCAGGAGACCAGTTGAAATCGGAAGTTACCATTATCAATGAAGTAATGGGAGTTACCCTGGTGAACATCATTACTAAAATGAATGATGAAACCATTGCAAGTTCCCAGATGAAAACCGTTGTAAAATAATTTTAATGGAAATTAAGGAAGACAATATCATCAATATACATCAGTTTTTACCCCATCGCGCTCCGATGCTGATGACAGATTATATATTGGAACTCACCAAAGAAAAAGTTGTTACTTCCTTTGAAATCCTTCAGGATAATATTTTTGTTCACCAGAATGAATTTGCTGAAGCAGGTTTGATCGAAAATTTAGCCCAGACCTGCTCGTCAATTCTCGGGCAAAGTTTCTTTGAAAATCCTGAAGCCGACACCAAGGTGATTGGGTTCATTACCAACATCAAGAAGATTGAAATTTTTTCGTTACCGAAAGCGGGCGATAAGATCATTTCAAAAGCATCCCTGATCTCTCAATACGAAAATATCTGTCATATCTTTTGTGAAACCTTCAACCGGGATGAATTATTAATCAGAGCTGAAATTAATTTGTTTATTCAGGAAATAAAACAATAATACAGATGAAAAAGCAAAACCTTCCTCAGGATGAAAGCAATCTGAAATCAGCAAACATGACAGAAATACTGTATGTTACTGATGAAAACGACAACTACACCACAGCAAACAGCATCGGATGGGACGCTAAAAAAGCAGCTCTGGATGAATCGATGGAGCTCATCAATGAAAGAATAGAAGAAGCCAGACAAAATGTTGCCAACCACACCGTAAGTCCTGTTATCTATTTTATGGAACTGAATAAAATGGACCTAAGTGTGCTTGCCTCTTACGTAGGAATGTGGCAATGGCGGGTAAAAAGACACACCAAACCAAAAATATTTAAAACACTGAGCGATACTGTGCTGAAAAAATATGCCGATGCATTTGGAATCACAGTGACAGAATTAAAAAATTTCGACGGAAAATGATGAAATGAAGCATACATCCATGCAGCATTCCTCGCTCCCCGGAAAAACAAAAATGTACCGATGAAACTGAACTTTGAACATCACCAGACCGCACATTGTGAAAATGGTGTTGCCTCCAATTTATTACGCTATAAGGGTTTAAAATTAAGTGAACCTATGATCTTCGGAATCGGTTCCGGACTATTTTTCGTATACCTTCCTTTTCTGAAAGTGAATTTCGCTCCCGGATTCAGCTATCGCCCGATGCCCGGCGCTATTTTCAGTAAAGCAGCCAAAAGATTGGGAATTAAAATCAAAAGACAAAAATTTTCAAATCCTAAAGATGCGCAGACCGCATTAGAAAGAAATCTGGAAAATAATATACCAACGGGTTTGCAGGTAGGCGTTTTTAACCTTACTTACTTTCCTGAAGAATACAAATTCCACTTCAATGCCCACAATCTTGTGGTGTACGGAAAAGAAGACGGCAGATTCCTGATCAGTGATCCTGTGATGGATTATGTGACCTCTCTTTCCGAAGCAGAACTGGAAAAAGTGCGATATGCCAAAGGTGCCCTGCCTCCTAAAGGACATATGTACTATCCTATCTATGTTCCCGAAAACGTAGACCTGGAAGGGGCCATTAAAAAAGGAATCCATGATACCTGCAAAAATATGCTGGCTCCCGTTCCTCTTATCGGAGTGAAAGCAATGCGTTGGGTCGCAAAAAGCATCCCGAAATGGGCTGAGAAAAAAGGAACCAAAGTGACCAATCACTATTTAGGACAACTCATAAGAATGCAGGAGGAGATCGGAACCGGCGGTGGCGGTTTCAGATTTATTTATGGAGCCTTTTTACAGGAAGCCGCAGAAATCCTTAAGAATGACCAACTCAAAGAACTATCCAAAGAAATCACATCAATCGGTGACCTTTGGAGAGACTTTGCCGTAGATATTGCCAGAGTTTATAAAAACAGAAATTCAAAAAGTAATATTTACCAGGAACTGTCAAAATCGATGCTTCATCTTGCCGATCTGGAAGAAGCTTTCTATAAAAAACTTAAAAAAGCGATTTAAGGTGGATCATATCATTGAAATAAAAAACCTGTATAAAAAATACAAGAACGCAGAAGAATTTTCTGTCAATGATATCTCGTTGAATATTGAAAAAAATGAAATCTATGGAATTCTGGGACCCAACGGCGCCGGAAAAACCACTTTGATTTCCATGCTTTCGGGACTGATAAAACCCACTTCCGGCCAATTCAAAATCAACGGATTATCTCCACAGAAGCACAGCTTTAAAATAAAGCAGATCATCGGAATTGTTCCACAGGAATACGCACTTTATCCGACTCTTACTGCTAAAGAAAATCTGCTGTTTTTCGGAAGCTTATATGGTTTAAAACATAAAAACCTCCATAAAACCATTAACGAATCGCTGGAAATCATGGGCCTGTCAAAATTTGCAGATAAAAAAGTGGAACAGTTTTCTGGCGGAATGAAACGCCGCTGTAATCTTATCGCAGGAACATTGCACAATCCTAAAGTCCTTTTCCTGGATGAGCCAACCGTAGGCGTTGACGTACAGTCTAAAAAAGTGATCATTGATTTCCTGCAGGAGCTCAATAAAAACGGAACGTGTATTATTTATACTTCCCACCATCTTTCGGAAGCGGAAGAATTCTGTACCAAAATTGCCATTATCGATAAAGGAAAAATCCATGCGGTAGGTACACCTGAAGAACTTGTTTCTCAGATTGCCAGTGCAGAAAACCTGGAAGACGTTTTCATTTCATTAACCGGAAAAGAATTAAGAGATGTTGTTGTATAAATTGTGGAGAAGCTTTATCAAGGAAATCCTTTTATTAAAAAGAGATATCGGTGGGATCGTCATTATTTTCGTAATGCCTTTACTGCTGATTGTAACGATTACTTTAATTCAGGATTCCACATTCAAAAACCTTGAAGGATCAAAAATTCCGATCATTTTTATTGATAAGGATAAGTCTGAAGTGGCAAAAAGCATAAAAAAAGAACTGGAAAACAGCAAAACATTCCAGTTACTGACGAATTTCAATGAAAAATCGGCTCAAGATGCCGTTTTTTCAGGAGATTATCAGATGGCTATTGTGATTCCCGAAAACTTAACGAAAGATCTCAATTCCAATATCGATTCCAAAGTACAGACGATTGTGAGCTCGTTTGGAATAGAAACCGACTCTGCAGCAGTTAAGAAAACAGTTTCAAAAACCAAGGAAATTCATTTGTATTTTGACCCTGCAACCAATGCCGGATTCAAAAATTCTGTAATGAATTCCGTGAATAAAATGGTCTTTGAAATTGAAAACAAAAAGATTTACAAAGCTTTCCAGGATCAGCTTGGGACTACAGACAATCTTGAAGAAAATAAAAATTTAATCAGCTTTAAAGAAATCACCCCTAAAAAAGGAGCCGCCGAAATCATGCCGAATTCAGTGCAGCATAATGTTCCGGCATGGGCACTTTTTGCCATCTTCTTTATTGTTGTTCCGCTTTCCATTAATCTGGTGAAAGAAAAAAGCCAGGGCACCAGTGTAAGGGTCAGAATAAGTCCTACACCATATTATATTCATATTCTGGGAAAAACATTTACTTATCTTATCATCTGCATCATTCAGTTTTTATTGATGGTTGCCGTAGGAATCTACCTTTTTCCTTATATGGATTTACCGCAGTTTGATGTTACCGGAAAAATGTTCCATTTAATTGTAGTTACTGTTTTTGCCGGATTGGCAGCAATCGGTTTTGGGGTTTTATTGGGAACTTTAGCAGATACCCAGGAACAGTCTGCCCCTTTTGGAGCGACTTCCGTTGTTGTTCTTGCAGCGATCGGAGGAATTTGGGTTCCGGTATTCCTAATGCCCGAATTTATGCAGCATGTTGCCAAATTCTCCCCAATGAACTGGGGTCTGAATGCTTATTACGATATCATCCTCAGAGACAGTGGAATTGGAGGAATAGCCAAAGAACTGGCTTTATTATTTTTATTTTATCTTGTTATGGTAACCATTTCCATTTTTTACGAAAGAAAACTCCATAATATTTAACCTAACAAGTAAAATACACATCAGAAGAAAACAAAATGCAGTCTAAAAAGAAAATAATACAATGTTCTGAAGAAGTCAGGGTAAGATTTAATGAAACAGATCCTTTGGGAATTGTCTGGCACGGACATTATATTGTCTATTTTGAAGACGGAAGAGAAGCTTTCGGAAGACAGCACGGGCTTACTTATCTCGATATTCAGAATGCCGGATTTGTAACCCCGATCGTAAAAAGCACCTGTGAACATTTTCTGCCTTTAAAATATGGCGAAACCTTCAGAATTGTAACGACTTTTGTCAACTCAACCTCTGCCAAGCTGATCTATAAATACGAGATTTTCAATCAGGATAACAAGTTGGTCTGCAGTGGAGAAACCATCCAGGTATTTTTAGATTCCAACGGAAACTTATGTCTGTATAATCCTGAGTTTTTTCAAACCTGGAAAGATAAAATGGGATTATAATGAAGCAGGAAATTTATATTACAGATTATAACTGCGTCACTCCTTTAGGATTTGATGTTACTTCCAATTGGAATGCATTATTAAAAGGTGAATCCGGTGTAGCAAAACATAAAATCATTGAAAATCAGAATGCTTTTTACACATCTGTGATTGATACTGAACAACTGGAAAAAGAATTCAGCCGGAATTTTAATCATCAGGATTTTACCCGTCTGGAAAAAATGCTGCTGTTAAGTTTAAAACCTTTAGTGGAAAAACATAACATCACAGATGAGACAGCATTCATTCTTTCGACTACAAAAGGGAATATCAGTCTGCTGAAAAATCAAACCGCATTACCGGAAGGCGTTTATCTTTCTTCCCTTGCTCAAAAAATTGGTGATTTTTTCGGATTTAAAACAAAACCTATTGTAGTTTCCAATGCCTGTGTTTCAGGAGTAATGGCAATTTCGGTTGCAAAAAACATGATTCAGGCAGGGAAATATAAAGATGCCTTTGTTATCGCCGGAGATGAAATATCAGAGTTTGTCATTTCCGGATTCAATTCATTTCAGGCTATCGGCAGCGAGCCATGCAAACCTTACGACAAAAACCGTAACGGAATTAATATTGGTGAAGCAGCAGCAGCAGTATATATTACTTCAACACCTGAAAATGAAAAATTCAGGTTTAAAGTTTCAGGCGACTCGGCCATCAACGATGCCAATCATATTTCCGGCCCGTCAAGAACCGGCGACGGATTGTATGCAAGTATTAAAAACGCGATGACAGAAGCCCGTGTTTCAGCAGAGCAGATCGATTTTATTTCTGCCCACGGAACGGCAACTTTATATAATGACGAAATGGAAGCAATTGCTTTCAACAGAATGGAGCTTCAAAATGTACCTTTAAACAGCATGAAAGGATATTACGGCCATTGTTTAGGAGCTTCAGGATTATTAGAAAGTATTATTTCTATGGAATCTGCTTTAAACAACACCTTGATTCCATCTAAAAACTTTAAAGAAACGGGAACCTCCCAACCTTTAAATATTATAAAAGAAAACCAACCTGCGGAAATCAAATATATTTTGAAGACTGCTTCAGGCTTTGGTGGGTGTAATGCGGCAATTGTTTTGGAAAATGTTAAAATGGAATCATGAAGAAAACAGACCTTTGCACCATAGAAAATTCAAAAATAACAGTCAATGAAGAGGTTATTTTTGAAAGCCAAACAGAATCCTTCTCAGATTTTGCAAAAGAAGCCTATAAAGCTTTAGAACTTAATTATCCTAAATTTCATAAAATGGATAACCTGAGTAAGTTGGCTTTTCTTGCTGCAGAAATGCTTCTGAAAGATAAGGACAACAACGGAACGGCATTGGTATTCGCCAACAAATCATCCAGTCTGGACACGGATTTCAGATATCAGGAAAGTATTAATTCCCTGGAAAGTTTTTTTCCGAGCCCGGCAGTTTTCGTGTACACTTTACCCAATATCTGCGTAGGTGAGATCAGCATCAGGCATCAGATGCAGACAGAAAATGCCTTTTTTGTTCTGGATGAGTTTGATGAGAAATTTTTAAACGACTATTCCCAACAGATTTTACAGTCCAGAAAAGCCGAAAAGGTATTATGCGGCTGGGTAGAACTCTATCAGGAAAGTTATAAAGCTTTTGTATATTTGCTAACCTTATAAAAAATGTAACACTATATATCAATGTCCCGGTTTATCAATTATAAAAGCATTTCAATTATTGTTACATTGTTATACTGATACACTGGTACATTATTAAAGAAATTAATATTTATGGAAAACTTAAAAACCGAATTAAAACACAAAATTATTGAAGTCCTTAATCTTGAGGATGTTTCTGCTGATGAAATTAAAGATACGGATCCTTTATTTGGTGGTGGATTAGGTTTAGATTCTATTGACGCTTTAGAACTGATCGTTCTTCTTGATAAAGATTATGGAATCAAATTATCCGATCCTAAAAAAGGAAAAGAAATTTTCGCATCAATCGATACCATGGCGAAATTCATTGAAGAAAACAGAACAAAATAAATTAATATACCAATGTAGTAATCTAACAGTCTGGCAATTGGTAAACTGTCAGATTACTGCATCGTTACATTATAAAATAAAATGGGTCAAAAAATTGCCATAACAGGAATGGGCATCATTTCTTCCATTGGAAACAATGTGGAGGAAAATTTTATTTCGCTTAAATCCGGCAAACACGGTATTTCAGATATTCAGATGTTTGAGACCCGCCATGCAGGAACAATAAAAACAGGTGAGATAAAAAAATCTAATGAAGAACTTGTACAACAGCTTCAGCTTGATGAAGACAACAATGTCACAAGAACCACTTTATTGGGAATGGTTGCCGCAAAAGAAGCCCTGGAAAATGCCGGGATTTCGGATATCAACGAATACAAAACCGGATTGATTTCCTCGACCAGCGTAGGTGGAATGGATGTCACTGAAAAGTATTTCTACTCTTACGAAGACTTTCCTGAAAAGCAAAAATATATTGACGCTCATGATGCCGGAAACTCATCCTTAGCCATTGCAGATTTTCTGGGGTTAAAAGGAATGGTTTCTACCATCAGCACAGCCTGCTCATCCGCTGCCAATGCCATTATGATTGGCGCAAAACTGATTAAAAACGGAGTTTTAGACCGTGTGATCGTGGGTGGTACAGATTCGCTTTCAAAATTTACTTTGAATGGCTTTAATACCCTGATGATCCTCACAGATTCTTACAATACTCCTTTTGACAATAACAGAAAAGGATTAAACTTAGGTGAAGCTGCCGCTTTCTTAGTACTTGAATCTGATGAGGTGGTAAAGAAAGAAAATAAAAAAGTTTTAGGTTACCTTTCCGGATATGGAAATGCCAATGATGCCCATCATCAGACGGCTTCCTCAGAAAACGGGCAAGGAGCTTACTTAGCGATGCAACAGGCTTTAAAAATTTCCGGGCTTCAAAAAGAAGATATTGATTATATTAATGTTCACGGAACGGCAACTCCTAATAATGATCTTTCTGAAGGAATTGCGATGATCAGGATCTTTGGAGAAAATAAAGTCCCGGAATTCAGCTCTACAAAGGCATTTACAGGTCATACTCTGGCTGCGGCTGCAGGAATTGAAGCTGTTTACTCAATCCTGGCCCTGCAACATAATATCATTTTCCCGAATCTGAATTTTAAAACCCGGATGGAAGAATTTGATCTGATACCTGTTACAGAACTGAAAGAGAAAAATATCCATCATGTGCTTTCCAACTCATTTGGATTTGGAGGGAATTGTTCAACATTAATTTTCTCTAAATCATGAATGCAGTCTACATCAACAGTGCATCCTGCATTTCCGCTCAGGACACTTTAAATGAAAATCTGTTCCAGAATCTGAAACCTCAAAACGGGATTTCGATTATAAAAGCTATTGATCCCAATTACAAGGAATTCATTCCGCCTGCGATGATCAGGAGAATGTCTAAAACCGTAAAAATGAGCTCCGTAGCGTCCCAGTATGCTTTAAAAGAAGCCGGAATTGAAAAGCCGGATGCGATTATCGTAGGCACCGGAATGGGCTGTTCGCAAGATTCTGAAAAGTTTTTAAAAAATGTGATTGATAATAGTGAAGAGTTTCTGACTCCGACTTATTTTATTCAATCTACCCATAATACCGTTGCCGGGCAGATCGCTTTAGGTCTTCAATGTCATGCTTATAATTTCACTTACGTAAATACCTCATCCTCACTGGAATTTTCCATGCTGGATGCAAAGCTTCAGATCAACGATGAAGAGTCTGAGAATGTTCTGGTAGGCTCTACCGATGAGCAGACCGATAGAACAATGGAGCTTTATCAGCTGAACAACACCATCAAAAAAACAGAAGATCTACCTTGTGACTTTCTGAATTCAAAAACAGAAGGTGTTATCTGGGGTGAAGGCTCAAGCTTCTTCGTTTTAGGAAAAAATAAAACAGAAGATTCCTATGCCCAATTAAATGATATCCGAATCAGTAACAGATTGGAAACAGAAAAAGTTCAAAGTTTTATTGAAGATTTTCTGGCGAAAAACAATCTTACATCCCATGATATTGACGCCGTAATTCTGGGTTTCAGTGGAGATTCAGAATCTGATGGTTATTATAAAAAAGCAATGGATGTATTTCCGGATTCAGCTTTATTGTATTATAAACATCTGAGTGGTGAATTTAATACGGCAAGCGGTTTTTCAACTTTTATGGCTTGTCATATCCTTAAAAGTCAACAGATTCCTGAAGTCATGATGATCAATTCAACAAAGAAAGAAAACATTAAAAATGTGCTTCTTTATAATCACCTGTTGGGAAATGATCACAGTTTGGTGTTGTTAGGGAAAGTTAAATAGAACGGCTGAAAGGCGAAATCGCTGATTTGTAAAACTGTAAAATCGCTTAAAAAATTAATGACTAGATTTTTAAACATTAAGAATCATTTTAGAAGTTAAGAATATTAAGATCAGGTTCCATAAATCGCTAAATTGCAGACCAAAGTTTGTCTAGTATTTTGACAAAAGAGGACGGCCTTAATTATCTTAATAGCTTAAAAGAAACTTAATGGTTAGCTTTTTAAAACATTAAGAATCACTTTAGAAGTTAAGAATATTAAGATTAGACTCTACGTTATACTTTGTTTTTTCAAATTCAAATCATAAAAAGATGAAACATTATCCATTCATTTTCTTCTATCTTTTCTGCAACGTATTTATTTATGCGTTTCAGGGGAGTCTTTGGGTTTATGTATTTTGTTTTCTGGCTTTTTCAGCTGTTGTGGTCTGGGGGTCTTTTGATATTGAACTCGGATATTTTGTCAACAGCGTTACCCATAAAAGAACGAAGACTAAAGAAGTCGCCCTTACTTTTGATGACGGCCCGAATGAATTTACACCGAAATTTTTAGATCTGCTTCGGGAACACGAGATCAAAGCAACGTTTTTCTGCATCGGAAAACAGATTGAAAAATACCCTGAAACTTTTGCAAGGATCATTAAAGAAGGCCATACCATTGGAAACCATACATTTTCTCATTCAAACAATACCGGATTTTTATCTACTCCGAAAATGATTGCGGAAATTGAAAAATGTGACGAAATAATATTCAAAACCGGAAATATTAAAACTGATTTATACAGGCCGCCTTTCGGTGTTACCAATCCAAATATTGCAAAAGCCATCAGAAAAACGGATAAAAAAAGTATCGGCTGGAATATCCGTTCGCTGGATACCGTAATCGACGATGAAAAGAAGATCTACAAAAGAGTGACCGGAAAAATAAAACCCGGAGGCATCATTCTTCTGCATGACACTTCAGAAAAGACGTACCAAGTGTTGGTAGATTTATTGCTATTTTTGAAGGATAAAAATTACTCGACTTTTACCATCGATTCAATTATAAATTTAAAGAAAAAATGATTAAACATATAGCTCTCGGAGCATTTTTACTGGTTTCCGGTTTCTTTTTTGCACAAAATACGGCAATGAGCGGAGCGGAAGCAAAGGCTTTTGTAACTAAAGTTTCTTCGGAAACCAAAGAGATCAAAACCCTGCAAAGTGATTTTACCCAAACCAAAAAACTGGATTTTCTGGATAAAAGTATTGTTACTTACGGGAAAATGTCTTTAAAATCACCCAATACATTAAGCTGGAGGTACACAAAACCTTATCAGTACAGCATTGTTTTTAAAGAGAATAAGATTTTCATTAACGATCAGGGGAAAAAATCTTCTGTGGATGCCAAGAGCAAAACATTTGAAAAGATCAATAAGCTGATTGTAGGAAGCTCAAACGGGAAAATGTTTAATGATCCTGAATTTACCGTAACTTATTTTAAAAGTTCGGGTTATAACATCGCTAAGTTTATCCCGAAATCTTCCCAATTATTAAAATATATCAAACAGATCGAACTGAGTTTTCCTAAAGGCCAGTCTACGGTTTCACAAGTCAATATGACGGAGGCATCCGGAGACACTACCAATATTGTTTTCAAAAATACAAAGATCAATGCGCCCATCCCTGCTTCAGAGTTTTCTTTATAGTTTTCTTCTTTTGAGTCTGGTTTCCTGTAAAACTTATCAGCTCACGGAGGCAACGCCAGTTTCAAGCTCTGAGAAAACCGTTGAAAACCTTTATTTTTCGTCTGATGAAGATTACGTTTATAAATGCCAGATGGATATTTATAAAAATCATATAAGCGGAATTTTGATCATCAAAAAGCTGAATGATACGACGCACCGTGTCGCATTAACTTCTGATTTCGGAAACAAGCTGATCGATTTTGAGATTTCCGATACTGATTTTAAGCTTAACTATGTTCTTCCCGATCTGGATAAAAAAATCGTTATCAATTTTTTAAGAAACGATTTTCAACAGCTTTTGAAGCAGAAATATCCTGTGACCGGAAGCTTTGAAAATACCCATTCTAAAATTTATCTTTCAGAGATTGATAAAAGAAAATATTATCTGTTCTTCAATAAGAAAAACGGGTTGCTTCATCAGCTGATTTACACCAAAAATAATAAGGAAAAAATCGATTTCAGTTTTGAAGCAAAAAAACATATCTTCGCGGATAGTGTAAATCTTCAGCACAAAGATTTTAAAATCAATATAAAACTATTTCAAATAACCGAAACCGAATAAAATTATTCATGAAAAAACTATACTTTTTACTCATTACGTTCATCTCAGGTCTGTCTTTTGCGCAGGTAACCTTCAATCCCGGGATCAGAGCCGGTCTTAATATTGCTAAATTTACAGAATCTGACAGAGGTGTTTACAACTGGTTTGATGACGATGATGATCCGTTTGAATCCGGATTACAGAAAGAAAAAACAGATTTTATTGCAGATTTTTACATCGGGGTTTTTGGAAACATCAGATTTACAAAATTTTATGCGCTTCAGCCTGAACTGAATTATTCAAGACAGGGAAGTAAAATAAAGCTTGGCAATGAAACTTATGACCCGAAGGTGTCTTATATGTCATTTCAGCTGGTTAACAAGTTTTATTTCAATAAATTCAATGTCCATGTAGGGCCTTCTATTGATTTCGTCATTGACAATAAAGGCTTTGAGCTTTCCAATAATGTAGATTTAGGCTTTTTACTGGGTGCAGGCTATGATATTACACCTAATTTCGGAATTGAAGCAAGGGTGAAAAAAGGAATTATAGAAGTGGCTTACAGCAATGGTGAAAACAGAACCAATGTTTTGCTTCAGGCTGGGGTTTATTATACATTTAACTTGAAAAAATAGGATTATGCAGTCTATTCTTACGGATTTTTACACTTTACAATCACACGATAAAACGGAAAACGGAAGCTTTATTGCCCATATCACCCTGAATAAGGATCATGATATTTTTAAAGGTCATTTTCCGGGAAATCCGGTTACTCCGGGAGTTTGTATGATGCAGATGGTAAAGGAGCTTACAGAAGAATTTACCGGTTTAAAATTATTTCTGAAGTCAGCATCCAATGTAAAATTTATGGCGATTATCAATCCGTTTGAAACCCCTGATTTAGTACTCCAATTGGATATTGATCAGAATGAAGATGAAGTGAAGGTAAAAAACACCACTTCATTTGGCGAGACTATTGCATTGAAAATGTCAGTGAACTATAAAAAATTGACATTATGAAACTTATCCTGTCATTCTTAACTGCTTTTATTTTTTTCTTTCAGACCGATCTGGAAACTTTAAGAAACAGCTATGCAAAAGCGAATCAGTCTAATGAAAATACCCGGAGTTTCATCAGTACTGCTGAAAAACAATCTGGATCTGATGCTGTGACAACCGGTTATAAAGCAGCTGCCCAGATCATGGAAGCTAAGATCACGACCGAAAAAGGCAAGCGGAAATCTTTTGTAAAAACCGGTGCCACTACTCTTGAAAACCTGGTCAAAAGCAATCCTAATAATATAGAACTGAGGGTGATCAGATTAAGTGTTCAGGAAAATATCCCCAAAATTGTAGGATACAGAGGTGGTTTAAAAGAGGATAAGGCATTTATCCTTAACAATTACAGCAAGCAAAGTACTGCCTTAAAAAATTATATCAAAAAATTTGCGGCACAGTCCAAGACCTTTACGGTAACAGATAAAGCTTCATTAAAATAAAACAATGACTCTTCCTGAAGTACAGAATGCAATAATCGAAAAGAAAATCTGCATTCTAATACCTACCTACAATAACGAAAAAACCCTGAAAAGGGTAATTGATGGTGTTCTGGATTATACCTCAGGCATTATTGTGGTAAACGATGGTTCTACAGATTCGACTCTTCAGATTTTAAATGAATATACTGGAATTACGGTAATCAATTTACCTGAAAACAAAGGAAAAGGAAACGGTCTTAAAACCGGGTTCAGAAAGGCAAAAGAACTGGGTTATCATTTTGCTGTCACGATTGATTCGGACGGTCAGCATTATCCGGATGACATTCCTGTTTTTGTAGAAGCATTACTGCAGGAAAAGGAAGATGTTTTACTGATCGGAAACCGTAATATGTCCCAGGATGGGATTCCTAAAAAAAGCAGTTTCGGAAACCGTTTTTCCAACTTCTGGTTCTGGTTTGAAACCGGGATTAAGCTGGAAGATACTCAATCCGGATATCGTCTTTATCCTTTACTTAGAATTCCTAAAAAATATTTTACCCCGAAATTTGAATTTGAGATCGAGATAATTGTAAGATCAGCATGGAGGCATATCCCGGTGAAAAATGTTCCGGTAAAAGTTTTATATGACCCTTCTGAAAGGGTTTCCCACTTCAGGCCATTTAAAGATTTTACAAGAATCAGCATTCTGAATACGATTTTGGTTACGATCACTTTGTTTTATATTATTCCGAGAAATTTTGTGAATAATTTCAAAAAAAAAAGCTTTAAGAGATTTTTAAAGGAAGATGTTCTGGAAAGTGACGGGAGCAACCGCACGAAAGCTTTCTCTATTGCTTTAGGAGTTTTTATCGGCCTGTCTCCGTTTTGGGGGTTCCATACCTTACTGGTGATTTCGCTGGCTGTTCTTTTCAAACTGAATAAGGTATTGGCCTTTGTTGCTTCCAATGTGAGTTTACCACCCTTTATTCCTTTTATCATTGCTGCGGCATTGTTTCTGGGAGCACCTTTCGTGCATGGAAACAGTGATATTCTCAGTCAGGAACTGAACTTTGAACTGATTAAAAACAATCTTCTTCAGTATGTTATCGGAAGTGCTATTCTGGCCAGTGCTATGTCTGTCCTTTCAGGGGTGGCTGCTTTTCTTTTTCTGAGCAAGTTTAACCCTGAGAATAATTAATCTTTATCTTAAGAAAACAAAAAAACTGCAAAGCCTTTCGACTTTGCAGCAATGGTAATATCAATAGGTTATAGACTTTATTTTTTAGTTATTTTCTGAGAATATATTTTTCCGTTTTTATCGGTTACCACCAAAACATATATTCCGGAATTTAATGATTTAACAGAAATTGAATTTCTCTCAACTTTAGCCTGTAATGCCAGTCTTCCGCTTGTTTCGTACAGTTTTGCATCAACAGGTATAAAATCCTGAATCGGCTTAAAATTGATTACGTCATTCACCGGATTCGGATAGATCGTAAATAATTCTTTAGGGGTTTGAACATCATGTACTCCCAATGTTGAACCTTCCAAAACAAATACCGTTGTATTCGGGGTTACATTATTAATAACATCCACCACTCCGGAAGGCCATTTTACAATGACTTTGGTGATTTCTGTAGCCTGTCCTATTCCGAAATGGGCATTTAGCGTATTCATATTTCTGAATCCCACACCACTCTGTACATCACGGATCTGCTTGCCCCAAGGCCCGTAGATTTCCACTCTTGCCCCGATTCCGTTTCTGTTGCTCTGGGTTCCCTGCAGGGTTACTTTCAGCCATTTATTGGTATTCCCGTTATTCATCAGGACGGTATTTCCATTCTGAATATCCAGGAAACCATCATTATTCAGATCCCCGATCGGTCTGTTGTTGAAATGCAAAGTATAGGTATTGGCATTCGGTGTGAATTTAAAGGTTCCGTCACCAAACATAATTGTATTTCCGGCTCCCAATACATCAAGGAATCCGTCATTATCAAAGTCGTAAGCCACGTATTCCCTGCTTAAGCTATTCGTTGTATCATACCCCGAACCTGTGCTCACATCGGTGAAAGTTCCGTCGCCGTTGTTTTTCATTACCTTGCTCAATCCGTTAGAAACAGAATTGATTCCAACTACGGCATCCATCCAGCCGTCGTTGTTAAAATCCCCCCATGCAGCAGACCATGTCTGAACCGGGTTTGCCATATTGGTTGTAGAAGCTACATTGGTAAAAGTTCCGTTACCATTATTCCGGTGGAGCTCATCAATATTTCCTCCTGGCCCAGAACCTCCGCCGCTACACTTGGAAATAAACATATCCAGGTCTCCGTCGTTATCATAATCCATCCAGATCGAGCCGTAATTTCCTCCGGAAGGGAAATCTCCCAATCCGCCCTGGTTATGGTTCATATTGGTTCCGTCATTGATGTAAAATCTGTTTGGAGCATTGTCATCACACACAAAAGCATCCAGCTTTCCGTCATTATTAATATCGATAAAATTGGTACGCTGGGTAAGGTATGACTGGGGTTTTCTGTCGGATGTAAAACCTGTTCCGTTGGCATTGGCTTTTACAAAAGTCACTCCACTGCTTGAGCCGTAGATAAGGTCATTAAAGCCGTTATTATCGTAATCCCCGGCCGCAATGCTCCAGCTTGGTGTTATTACCGTATTGGGTACTGTATAGGTCACATTATTAAATCCGCCCCCTGACTGTTGATATGAAATAACGATCTGCGTCGCACTTACTACAGAGACGATATCATCCAGATAATCCCCGTTCATATCTACCACACAATGATTCATATTTCCGGCCGCAGCAACCGGTGTTGGAGTAAACGAAAGCCTGTCGGGTGCAGCTACCGTTTCAGTCACTGTAAAATTAAACCCTGAACTTGACCATCTGTTGTCAAAGGCTATGTAATAAGTAGTTCCGGCGGTTCCTGCAAAGGTAACCAGTGCGGAAGTTCCCGAAAAATCATCATTGGAAGCAAGACAGTTTAATGCGCCACAGGTTCCTTTGTATACCATGACACGTGTATCAACGTTTTGTCCTCCGACAACCGTGGAAATGGTAATATTTGCGTTTTGAACAGCGGTATATTTGTACCATAATCCGGCTGAGCCGGCAGTTCCTAAACCACATGTCGCAGTGGGTGCAGTACCCGTAACCGGCGGCGCGGTATGAGGTCCTTGTGTGAGATCTATAGCAGAAGCACACGTCAATTGGGCAAATCCCCATGTCATATTAAACAATACAACAAAAAAGGATAAATTTTTTCTCATGTTTTCTTCAATTTGATTATATAAATTTACGGACAGGACTGATTCAGAGAATTAATCCATTGTTGCAGCAGGGCAACTCCTTCATCATGCACGACTGTTCTTCCCAATAAAGGCATTCTGTTGCTTTCATCTACGGAATTAAGCCTGAAGTTCATGACGGATTTATTATGGTTTCCCGGGGTTATAATTTTTTCTAATGATTGATCGATAGGCTCATCTGCATTAACGCAAACTCCCATATTGCTAAGACTCGTCGTCTGGCTAAAGCTTAATCTTATTGCCCGGTAATCGCAGCGTGCATTTTGCTGATGACAATGGGCACAGTTGATATCCAGATAAGATCGCAATCTGATGTCTACAGGTTTGCTCGTATCTTTATAGTTTACAGTGGAAACTATATTGGAAGGATAGCTTACCAGATAACCTTCATCCACTAATTTTTGCAGCTGATTTTTGATTCCTCCCGAATAAGCATAACCCGTATTCAGGTTTTGAGGTTTTACACCGATGGGTACAGGTTTATTATCCAGTTTATGGCAGGCAAAGCATTCTGATTCTGATGGTATCCTGTAATCTGTTGTAATCACATTATTATTGTCTTTTTTGAAAGTAATATTCTTGGAACTTCCACTTGTGAAATCAGCTCCCGTTATCAGGTTTGCTTCCGTCTGATCGTCATTCCACAGGTATTCTGCAAATACCCATCCGCTGGATTTTCTGATCATCAGCCGGGTTTCAATAATTTTAGTGGTATTATTCGGCTGTATGGTTGTATAATAAAAGCTTTTTATTAAAACAGTCCCGACAGGAAAATTCAATGTTTTATCATCTGCATCGTAAGTTGCCTTGGTACCTTCCGGCATCCAGACAAACCTTTTTTTAGAAGCGTAATCTGTAAATAATGAACTTGCAGGTTCATAGGGAATCACTTTGCTTGATGGATTTAAGTTTTTTAATTCTCCCGTAAAAAAAGAATACGTGGATAATTTAGCGTAAGGAACAGCGTTAATGTCAAAATTAACGAAAGAACTTTCAACTTTTACACCTTCTATTTTCTCGTCATCTTTACAGGAAAACAGTAATAAAAAACATAAAGCAGTTAAAAAATAGATTTTTATCATTCAATGGTATTAGCGGAACGAATATAAATAATTATTCAATACCTGACAAAATATTTTAACAAAGAATAGATTAAATCATTAAAAATACAAAAACAAATAAAACATATCAATGTAAATGCAATAAACAAACACGAGAAACCATTCAAAAACCACAAATTAAAATCACCTGAAAATTGATCATCAAAATAGCAATTTTCAGGTTTATTATCAGGAATAAAAATTTTCAGAGTCAAAATAAAAAAAAGGCAGGACGCCTTATTAATCTATATGTTTCTGTGTTTTTTTCAGATACTTCTCAACGGCCTTCTGATCAGGAACCGTTGTAATTTCTTTAGTCAGAGCTTTTTTAAACTCTGCTTCGGCCTTCTGATATTCTTTTCTGCTGAAATAATATTTTCCGGCCTGATAATATACCAACCAGAAATCAGGATTCAGGGACTGGTAATAAGGTATAAAATCATCCGTAAAGGCCATCCCTTTTACATTGTCAATGGCTTCATTTATTTCTGAGCTCATCGTTTTATACTGCTCGTAATTTTCAAATTCTTCAGAGTTTACGAAAGGATCTTTGGCAATATTCAGCGGTGATGTGGCCAGTTCACCGGTTTTCAATCGCTGGTCAGAGAAAATTTTATTTAAATCATAGCATACGAATTCACCGAGCTGATAAGGATTGGAAGATACCCAGACCAGTCTTTTTTCAGGTGAGAAGATGACCGCGTGATGCGCTAAAAGCTGATTGATCGCTTTCTCATTTCCATTGCCTATTTTTTTGCCCTTCAACCCTGACCGGTCTCTTAAAACGACTGCCATTTTTTCAGGATTCAGTTTTTTATTTGTTTCCAAAAGCTCCTGAAGTTTTTCGTAACGGTATTCAGAGTGGCTTTCCAGAATATGTTTCTGGTTTTTTTTATCATCTTTATAAGCCTCCGACTGAAAATGATTAGTACAAAAAACCCGGCTTGAATTCTGTACTTTATAAACTCCGAAATTCTTTGGAGAAACTTCAATAATAACAGCATTCTTATCATTGGCACTTCCCACCAGAATCGATTCCGAAACAAAAACTTTCCGTTTTTTTGCGATGGCAATGGCCTCATCAATGTTTTTCGCGTATTGCAGGATTTCCCTTGTTACCAGAGAAATCGGCGTTTTTGCAGTCAATGGGATTTTAGATTTCCCGGCATTGATGGTTACTGTGATTCCTTCTTTGTTCATCCCCGAAACCACCCCTATCATTCCCGGCCAACTCACCGACATGTAAGGAATTCCCTGCTCCGGTTCTATAAATTCAACCAACTTATTTTTTGCAAACTCATCTCCTACATAAAAATCAAAATTTCTCCCGATCAATAAATCCCCGTCTTCCGTATTTTCACTCCAGACTGCCAATGAGGTACATCCTACCATCGCAAGATCCTGCATCGCGTGACCGATATCATGAGCCCCGTGCAGATATAAACTTCTTAAATATTTCGGGGCGATGAAATTATATTTATCCGATGAATATTGTGACAGGCCATATAATTCAGCCTGGTAATCTTCTCTTATATTGAGATACATTTTCCGGTTATACCATTTCAAAAATCCACGCAATAGTTTTTGCTTAAACTTTGACGGAACAAAGCCTTCCACTTTGGAAAAGAAAATTTCTTCCTGTTTCTGCATTAAATCCTGTGTAAGTGCGCCGTTGTTATATCCTAACTGAAGCGGGTTTCCTTTAATGTAAAGCTCCCAGAGCTTCTGCTTATTTTTGGTTAAATAATTTTGTTTATAAGTAAAGGTTGAATCATTGATCGTATTAACTTTTGGGATCTCTAAAGAATATTGTTTTACATCCGGGATATGATGAATGGATTTTCTGACTCCACAAGATATAAGGCTAAGAATGAGAAAAAGGCTGAAGAAAATCAAGGCGAATCCCCTGTTTTTCAGACAGAAAAACAAATCTTTTTTTAATAATCGGGATTCTCTGCTATGTTTTGCTTCATTTTGAATGGCAAAAGGGTTTCTATTTTTCTTCATTGTTCTTTTTAATCATTTCTGCCAGACGCTCATTGATCAGCTCTTTTCCCAAAATCTCCGCACATGTACTGAAGGCACCGATAGTGCAGCCCAGAATTCCATGCATATTAACTGATTGTCCTGTCAGAAACAGATTATTGATTTTAGTTTTTGGAGAAACCATTGTTTTCAAAGGATTTTCAGAGCTCTTGTTGTAACCGTACATATTTCCTTCAAAGCTTCCGATATAATCACGGTAAGATAATGGTGAAGAGGTATATACGCTCCTGATCGATTTTCTTAGATCCGGAATTTTCTTTTCTAAAGCATCAATCATTTTATCCGCTTTTTCCTGTTTAAACCTTTCATATTCCTTCCCTCTTTCATGCTCATCAGCAACAGTATTCACCGTGTCTTTCCAGGTATTAACCTCATCAAAATCCATATAAGAAATCGCGGTCAGGCTTTCTGCGAATCCGGGATGATGTTTTGAAGGAGCAGAAGAAAGCATATATGTTTCCGGCCAGTTTTCTTTCTGATAACGGTGAGCATTCCATACCAGGTTTTCAGATGAATAATGATAGATATTATAATTGAATCCCACGATGCTACCCGGTTTTAAAACCAGATAAACACTAAAACAGGATGAAACAGGTTCCCAGCTCAAAACCCTGTTGAGAAAAGATTTTTTCAGTCTCTCTTCTCCTATCAGCTGAACGACGGAACGAATCTCAATATTGGAAATAAATTGCTTTGCAGCGTATTCTTTCCCGGATTTTGTTTTAACGGATGTGAGTATTTCATTTTCATTAAAAATCATTTCGGAAACCTCGGAATGCTTGTGCACATCTGCTCCGTATTCCCTTAATTTCCGGATCAGCAGTTTTGAAATCTGACTTCCACCTTTTACACATTTATACGCACTCTGAATATAGGAATTCACCGTCAGTGCATGCACATAAAAAGGAATATTTTCAGAATCTCCGCCATACAAAAAGTTCGAGCCTAATAAAACCGACTGCAATTTTTTATCTGAAGTAACGGATTCTATAAATCTTCTGGTATTGAGGTGTAAAATTTCTTCGTTATAATTATCCTTTCCAATCAGGTTGTATCTCGGAAACTGGCTGCATACGTATTGGATTTCTTCACAATACCGTTCCAGATTGTCTTTTTCAGCAGGAAAAAACCGGGTAAGCTGTGAAACAAAATTTTCATAACCCTGGGCGTGAGGATATTCCGTTTCATCTTCATCAAACGAAATTCTGTCAAAGCCGCTTTCATCCATTTTCTCAATTTCCAGGTCATCCATGATTTCCAGGTAAGAAAAATACTGATGCAGGTTCTGGCCTTTTGAAAGTCCGCCGAGATAATGAACTCCGGTATCAAAAATCAGTTTATCCCGTGAAAAGGTCTGTAAATTGCCACCATACTGATTATTTTTCTCCAGAACGCATACTTTTAAGCCTTCCTTAGCCAAAATCAGAGCTGAAACAAGGCCTCCCAATCCGCTGCCGATTACAAGTATGTCGTATTCTTTTTTCAAAGGAGAAATAGATATTAGAGATTAAGATATAATTTTAAAGCAAAAGCAGCAAAGATTTTTCAAATACCAAATGTTTTTATGTGTAAAGACACGCCATTTAGCAAAATAAAATCTAATGATCTTAACTTTGATACATCTTGATGGTTTGAGTTTGTTATTTGTTTTCGGGGTAAAATTAGAAAAATTAATCAATATCGTCCCAAAAATCGAAATAATTGAACCATTGAAGGGGATATTTTTTCAGCATGGATTCCAGGTTCTGTACATAAGAATTAAGAAGTCCCTGTGCATCACGTTTTTTTACGTTTTGGGCAACTCTTGCGTATAAATGATAATGAAGGTTGTTTTCTTTCATTACGTAAACATATACTACAGGAACACCAAGCCTGGAAGCAATAAGGAAAGGGCCTGCAGGAAATTTGGCATTTTTTCCCAACAGCTCTGTTTCCAGATATTTTGAGCCTTCAAAATAGCGGTCACCGGTAAAGCAGATCAGCTCGTTATCGGATAAAGCTTTATTAATATCGAAAATATGCGACATATCTTCTTTTACGTAGATGAATTTGATATTACTTTTTTTAACAGCGACACTGTCAAGGTATTCTTTAATTACGGTGACTTCCTGGTCTGTTGTTACCAGATTGATCTGACAGTCGAAATCGATATCGGCAAAAAAATGTTCTGCAATTTCAAAGTTTCCGATATGGGCACTGATTAAGACACCGCCTTTCTTTTCTGCCAACAGGTTTTTCAGATTTTCAACCCCATCGAATTCATAGGTAAAACGGTTTCTCAGCCCTACCGAAATTGCTGTTTTATCAATCAGTACTTTTCCAAAGCCGAAATAACTCCTGAATACCGAAATTTTCGCTTTCCAGAAGCCATAATTTAATCTTTTGCGGAAATAATAGAAGATGTACTGATTGCTTTTTTTCAGGAATAAAAAATAATAGCTTGCTACAAAATACAATACAAAGTAAGAACTTCTGATCCCGATATTTCTAATGCACCAGACAAATATTTTATATCCTGATATGGTCCCTTTAGACTTACCTTTCCACTTGTTCATAATTGCAGTTTACCAATTTATCAGTGTACCAGTGCAACAATAATTTAAATTCATTGTTACACTGGTACATTGTTCTATTGTTACATTATTAAAAGAATAAAGTTTTAATCAATAATTATGCGTTTTTGTTAGCAATTTTATTTTCAATCGTTGTGTAAAAATCATCAAATGTGATCATTTTTTTAAAATCAGCTTCTCCTAATTTCACGCCGAAATTAGATTCAATAATTACAACCATGTCAATATAATCCAGGCTATCTAATCCTAAAGTGGTTTTAAGGTTGGCTTCATTGCTTATTTCATCACCATCCACTTCAAATTCGTTAACTAAAAAATCATTAACAATGGCAACAATTTTTTCTCTTTCCATGTTTTTAATCAAACTTTTTAACAATTAATGCGGAATTGGTACCCCCAAATCCGAAAGAATTCGACAAAAATACGTCAATTTTTTGACTTTTTGTTTCGGCGACCAAATTTATCCTTTTCGCCTCATCGTCAGGATTTTCCAGGTTGATATTCGGGGCTACAAAATCGTTTTGCATCATCAGAATAGAGTAAATCACTTCACTTGCTCCTGCCATCCAGCATTCATGCCCTGTCATTGATTTCGTAGAACTCACCGGAATTTCACTGCCAAAGATTTCAAAAATAGCTTTGGCTTCATTCGCATCACCAATCGGTGTGGAAGTCGCATGGGCATTAATATAATCTACATCTTTTGCGGTTAAGCCGGATTGTTTCAAAGCTCTGTCCATCGCTAAAGCCGGCCCGTCAACATTCGGTGTGGAAATATGCCCGCCGTTGGAAGAAAAGCCGTAGCCAATAATTTCCGCTAAAATTGGTGCTCCTCTTCTTTGTGCAGATTCCAGGCTTTCAACGATTAAGGTTGCTGCTCCCCCACTTGGGATCAAACCGTCTCTTCCGGAGTCAAATGGCCTCGAAGCTTTTTCAGGTTGGTCTTCTCTTACTGAAAAAACGCCGAGCCCGTCGAAGCTTGCCATAGAAAATTTATTGGTTTCCTGAGCACCACCACAGATAATCATATCCTGCAGACCGCTCTTGATCATCATATGAGCCAATCCTAAAGAATGGGATCCGCTAGCACATGCTGCACTGATGGTAAGATTGATCCCTTTCAGGCTGAATATGGTTGAAAGGTTCATGGTAACCGTAGAGTTCATCGATTTAAAAATCGCGCCCGAACCCATTAAGGTTGTATCTTTCTTTTCTCTGGCGATGTCAATTGCTTCAACTACCGCCTGAGAAACACTGTCATTTCCATATAAAATACCCACTTCATGGGCTTCCAGAAAATCCTGTCCGATCTGGGCCTGCTTCAATGCATCTACGGTAGCAAGGTAAGCATATTCGCTTTCCTCACCCATACTTACACGTTGTCTTCTGTTGAGCAGACCTTTTAAATCAGGTTTTGGCACACGCCCCGTTAAACCTGATCTGTAACCGAATTCTTTTCTGTTCTGATCCAGAACAATCCCGGATTTTCCTTGATACAGGGAATCTTTTACCTCTTCCAGAGAGGTTCCGATGCAGGAATAAATTCCCATTCCGGTAATTACTACCCTATTTTCCATTTTTTATTAATTTAACAATGTATCAGTTTAACAATGTAACAATAGTATTAAAACTAAACCAGCATTGTTACACTGGTACATTGATATACTGCTATATTATTTTAAGAGTAAATTCCACCGTTAATATTGATTACTTCACCTGTAATGTAAGAAGATTTTTTAGATGCTAAAAACGCAACTAAATCCGCGACTTCTTCTGCTTCCCCGAATCTGTTGGCAGGAATCATGGCTTTCAATTCATCTTCATTAAACTCCTGGGTCATATCTGTTCTGATGAATCCCGGAGCTACGGCGTTTACCGTAATATTTCTTTTAGCAACTTCCTGTGCCAATGCTTTTGTAGCACCTACTACAGCTCCTTTTGCCGCTGAATAATTGGTTTGTCCGGCAGTTCCCTTCACTCCGGAAACCGAAACCATATTGATGATTCTGCCGTATTTGTTACGCAACAATTTCTGAATAAAGAAATTCGTTACGTTGAAAAACCCGTTTAAACTTGTATTGATCACGCTGTTCCAGTCTTCACTCTGCATCCACATAAATAAGCCGTCTCTTGTAATTCCGGCATTATTCACAATTACCTCTACGATTGAATCCTCATTTTTTTCCTGCCATTCTGTTAAAACGGCTTTGGTTTCTTCGGCATTTCCAACGTCAAATTTCAGGATTTCCCCGGTAGATCCAAGTTCCTGAACTTTAGCCAGCGTTTCTTTGGCTGCAGCTTCGTTTGAAGTGTAGTTGATGAGTATGTGATAGTTTTTCTCTTCGGCCAGTTTTATACAGATTGCTCTTCCTATTCCTCTTGAACCTCCTGTTACAATTGCACATTTCATGTCTTAGTGTTAGTTTTTTTAGTCTATCGTTTTCCTCTTTATTTATTGACAATTAATTACAGATAATAATTACACTGTTTTTAAATATTTTTTCACTTCCTCCAGATAAGGATACATTACCATATCATTGGAGAACGCAGGAATAATTTTTCTTATTTCATCATACAATTCTCTTGTGGAAGATGAAACTTTATCTTTAAATTCAAGATATTCAATAGCCTGAACAATGGTAATGGCTTCAATTGCCAATACTTCAAAAGCATTTTCAATTACCTTTCGGCAGATTACGGCAGCATTCGCTCCCATGCTCACAATATCCTGATTATCATTATTATTAGGAATACTGTGTACATACATTGAATTAGAAAGCATCTGGCTTTCCGCTGTTGTAGAAGTCGCTGTAAACTGAACTCCCTGCATTCCGAAATTGAATCCTAATTTACCTAAATTTACAAAAGGAGGCAAGATTTCATTGATTTTAGCATTCAAAAGGTAATTCAGCTGTCTTTCTGCCAACATGGTCAGCTTGGTAACAACAATTTTCAGCTTATCCATTTCTAATGAGATGTAATCTCCGTGGAAATTCCCGCCGTGATAAACATGCTGATCTTCTACATTGATGATCGGGTTATCATTGGCAGAATTGATCTCATTTTCAAGGACTTTTTCGGTGTATTCCAACGTATCCAGAACAGGTCCCAGAATCTGCGGAACGCATCTTAATGAATAATATTCCTGAACTTTTTCCTTGAATACTTTTTCCTGTTCTTCAAAATGAGTGTAAAGGTGATCTTCTCTTTTTCTGATCAGCTTGCTGTCAGATAGATGCGTACGCATTCTTTCTGCAATTTTCTGTTGGCCGTAATGTTTTTTGGTTCCGTTCAATGCTTCTGATAAATGGTCATCATAAGCCTGAACGATTTCATTGATTGCACAGGAAAGCTGAATGGATATTTCGGTTAACTGATTGGCTTTATAAGCATTTACAATCCCGATTCCGGACATCACGGAAGTTCCGTTCATTAAAGCAAGCCCTTCACGGATCTCTACTTTTATCGGTTCTAAACCTTCCGCTTCAAAAACCACTTTTGTAGATTTTCTTTCTCCTTTATGGAACACTTCTCCTTCGCCGATTAAAACCAAGGCAAGGTGAGCCAGCTGAACTAAATCGCCGCTTGCTCCAACTCCTCCGTGCTCGAAGATCAATGGTGTAATATCTCTGTTAATTAATTCTTTAAGTAAATTAATTACAGAATGATGCACCCCTGAATTTCCTAATGATAAGGTATTCAGTCTTGCCAGCATACAGGCTTTTACTTCCTGTGCCGGTAAAGGGTTTCCTATTCCTGAAGAATGGCTTCTTATCAAGTTATATTGGAGTTGATGCGTGTCTTCATCGCTGATTTTGAATTGTGCCATCGGACCGAAGCCGGTATTCACACCATATATTACCTTATTCTTTGAAAATTCTTTCAAAAACTGAAAACTCGCATCCACTCTGGTTAAAAGTGTATCATCCAGTTCTATTTTTTCATTATTTACGACGATATTCTGAAAATCTTTCAGTTCTAAAAAGCTATTTATTTTCATCAATTAAAAGTAATAATAGATAATTTTATAAAATATTGATTATTTGTCACTAATTTTGCGGCAAAGATAGAAGTTATTATTAAAATAAAAAATCAAAGATGAGCAAAGAATTTGTTGATGTTCTTGTAATCGGTGCCGGACCTTCCGGCTGCGTATCTTCCTCATATTTAAAGAAGAACAACATCAACGTAAAAGTTGTTGAAAAAACAAAATTCCCAAGACTTGTTGTCGGTGAAAGCCTGATTCCCCGTGTGATGGACCATTTTGATGAAGCCGGGCTTTTTCCCGCGCTGGATAAAATGGGTTTTGAAAAAAAGCTGGGTGCACGTTTTTTAAGAGGCGACGAGGTTTGCATTTTTGATTTCAGTGATAAATTCGGTGAAGGATGGGATTGGACGTGGCAGGTTCCCAGAGCTGATTTTGATAATACTTTAGCTAATGAAGTCATTAATAAAGGTATTGACCTTGAATTTGAAACTGAAGTTATTGGTATTAATTTTAATGGAACAGATTCTGTCACTACCGTAAAAAATAAAAACGGAGAAACCAAAGAGATCCATGCCAAATTTGTAATTGATTCCAGTGGTTACGGAAGGGTTTTGCCCCGTCTTCTTGATCTTGAAAAACCGTCAAAGCTTTCTCCACATTCCGCCATTTTTGCTCATGTAGAAGATGTCAACAGAGAAGAAGGAGAAGAGGGAACTTTGATTTCTTTCGATATTATAGAAACTGAGGTATGGCTTTGGGTAATTCCTTTTTCCAACGGAAATACAAGTGTGGGGATTGTAGGGCCTACAGATTATATTGAAAAGTTATCCGAAACCGGAGATCCTGCAGAAGCTTTGAGAAAAGCAATCTCTCTTTCCGATTATTATGTAAAACGTTTCGGAGATATAGATTTTCTTTTTGAACCGAAACATCTGAAAGATTATTCCTGCTCGGTAAAGAAATTATTCGGTGACGGATTTGCTTTAACGGGAAATGCTTCGGAATTCCTTGATCCTGTTTTTTCATCAGGAATGGCTTTTGCAACTGAGTCCGGAATGCTTGCCGCAAAACTGGCCTTAAGACAATTGAACGGTGAGAAAATCGACTGGCAGACCGATTACACGGATTATATTTTATATGGTGTGGATGTTTTCACTACGTATGTGAAGGAATGGTATACGGGAAATCTTCAGGAATTATTTTTCCACCAACCGGAAAACCCGGACGTAAAGAAAAAAATATGTGCGGTTTTAGCGGGTTATGTCTGGAATAAAGACAATCCGTTTGTGAAGAAGCATGATACTGTGATTAAAAATCTTGCCAACCTGATTAAACTGGAGAAACAGGAACAGCAGAAACAGCAATAAAAAAAAACGGTCTGAAAATTCAGACCGTTTTTTTATTTTAAATCTCTTTCGATTCTCTGGGCAAGGGTTTTACCTGTTTTGGCAAAACCTTCTCCTACTCTGGTTTCATTATTAAAATTACTTCCCCACTGATCTCCCGGAGCGTCAGTGCTTTCTATATCGCACAACACTTTTTTAGAGTCCGTTTCCACAAAAGTAAGCTGTGTAGTCACTTTTGCAGGCTGCTTCATGATTCCGGCATCCCAACCCGGATAAATCCATTTCACTTTAACAATCAGAGTATATGGACTTTGCGCATTTTCTTTAAGCTTTGTGTTAATATTTTCTTTTGACAAGATTTTATTGAATAACATAATGAATTTAGGATTCCAAAGCTCTTCTTTACTTCTCTCCCACTGCTTTTTCCAGATATCTCCGCTTCCTTCAGTTTTTTTATTCAGTTCTTCGATTCTTTTTGGAATGTATTCTGCTTCGGTATAGTTTTCTTTCAACAGCTTCATATCTGTGTAATCAAAAACAACATTTACAACTTCAGTTCCTTTTAAGAATTTTGCATCTCCGCTCTGAATCTTAAATTTTTGAGCAAGAACGATTGTTGACACCGTAAAAAGGATCAACAAAAATAATTTTTTCATAGTTTATTAATTCTAATATTTAAGAGCCCAAAGATATTATAAAAAGTAAAACTTCTCTACTCTTTCTGCCAGATTTAATTTCATCGTAAATCAACAAAAGTAATCGGTTTTCTGCTGTTTGGGTGGTACACTGTTTTAGATAAAATATCGAAATCTATCACTTCGATTTTGGGGCTTACCCTTAGTTTTGCCCGGAAATGGTCTCTTACTTCATTCACAAAACTCTCAGACTCACTATCTGTACTTAATCTGATGATAATTTCATCCAACCCGATTTCATTGGACTGAATAACGATCTGATAGCATAAGATATTGTTGAAATCATTCAGAATATCATTCATGGCAGGTGGGTACAGAGTTGTTCCCTTATATTTAATCATGTGCTGTTTTCTTCCGACTACAGGGCCTAACCGCATCGTATTTCTTCCGCATTCGCAGGGCTCATCATGTGCTTTTACAATATCTCCTGTTTTAAACCTCAGCAAAGGAATTGCTTCAACCCCTAATGTTGTGATGGTCAGCTCTCCGCTTTCACCTTCTTTCACCGGATTTTCGTTATCATCAAGAATTTCCGTAATGATTAATTCAGGATGGTGATGGCCTCCGATCTGAAATTCGCATTCTGTAAAGGCTGTACTCATTTCGGTAGACGCATAGGTGGAAAAAAGTTTTATATCCCATTTTTCTTTGATCTTCTGTGAAAGGATATTATCTGTAAAATCCTGGTTTTTGATACTTTCTCCAATGCAAACAGCCCCATAGACACTTGAGTTTTTATAATCCAATTCATGTTTTTCGGCATAGTCAATCATTTTCAGAAGAAAGGAAGGTACGGTAATCAGATATTTCGGCTGGTATCTGAAAATAGAATCCCATTGAAGCTCCGGAATTCCCGGTCCCATTCTGACCACACTTGCACCCATTTTTCTTAAACCTAAGAAATAGGCCAGGCCTGCCATAAACCGTTTGTCAATTGTTGTAATCATCTGTACAACATCTCCTTTTTGTATTCCTGCACAGGCAAAGGAAATCGCTTCATTATAAGCCAGCCTTTCAAGGTCATTGTCGGACAAACCGAAAGTAACGGGATCTCCCAGTGTCCCGGAAGTTGTACTGTAATCTACAATCTTATCCGGTGTTATACAGAAAAAATCATGATTGTATTGCTGCAGGTCATTCTTTGTGGTTGTCGGGATTTTCTGCAGATCCTCCAAAGTACGGATAGCCTCAGTTTTGATATTATTTTCCCTGAACAGCTTTTGGTAAAAAGGAGAATTCCCTTCAAGGTAAATCAACAGTTCCTGAAGTTTTCCCTCCTGGAATGCTTTTATTTCCTGAATACCTGCTTTCTCGATTGACGGATGAAATTCCAATGATTTTAATTTTTAATGAGCAAATTTATTAAATAAATATTGTAGAATGTATTCAGGTAAAATGTATTCACGATTTTCAGCTACTGATCTTATCTCTGAAAGGTAAAAATTTGTGTATTTGTATTTCCGGCAGTATTGGTTGTCGTTACTTTTAAAGTATGTTGGCCTGAACCTTTCGGGCACTTCTCATCAAAAGTATAAACAAAATCATCTTTTACCCTGGCAAAACGGAGCCATCTTCCATCCAGCTCTGCACGGAATGAAACAATATCGCCAACCCTGGTTGTACCTTTCAACCGTAAAGAGCTGCTGTTAATCAGGGCACCATCCTTCCAAACCGGCGAAACAGACGGAAGATTATTGTCCAGGATTAATTTTGCCGTGCCTAATCTGTTGAATTGCCCTTCTACCTGGTCACCATCCCATTTTCCTTTTACTACATCCCTATCGCTTTCGTAGTCAAGCATCATAATCACTTTATCTTTTTCTGCGTTGGTTAATTTTCTGTTGGGTTTTATTCTCAACATATAATTGTCATGAATAGGAATGTAAGGATTATGCAAAACAATATTATTTGAAACCGCATTCAAATCAGTGTCGAATTTTTCATAGGCATTAAAATTCAAGGCATCATACACTGCATTTCTGCTAAAACTGATCTCTGCATTTTCGGTTGTAATCGTTTTTCCGTCGCCCGGCATCACCGTTTTACCTGTGGAAGAAACTTTATCTGACGCTGTATTGAACTGAACTTTTGTGATCAGCCGGCTTGTATTTCCGTTTACATCTTTTAAAATAATTTCAATGTTATGAACTTCTTCATCCTGAAGATTTATAATTCCTGACATGTTCGGAACACTGTAATTCTGAAGTTTCATCCCAGGTAAAACCGACAAATGCTGAATATTCATTTTATCTCTGATAAATTTGGTATAGTCTATACAGCCGTTCTGATAGCGGGTATCATCATAACTTATCTTATCAATGGAAAAACCATACACCAACTTTCCATCCATCAATAATTCTGCCTGATAAATTCCAAGATTAAACCCTTTATTGGCTTTATCCACAGCTTTAACAGCAAAGCTTATTGACGGTGAATTTACCTGAACCATATTCGTTGTATAGGTATTTCCTGCTTTTTTAACAGTAATTCCATTTGCGCCCGGTTCATACGTACTGAAACGCCGGTCATACCAATAAAGCCCGCTGATAACCGGAGCAATGCTATCCGGAATATCAAAACCAAAGAGCAAAGGATTGAGACATTCTTCCGTTTTGGTATCCCTTATTTCAAAATGTAAATGGGGTCCTGCCGAGCCGCCCGTATTTCCGCTCAAAGCGATCAGCTGCCCTTTGGTTACCGGAAACTGATCAGGAGAAAAGGTAATATCCTGCTCCCATTTTTCATCTTTGTATTGTTTTTCTTTTACGTATTCATCCAGCTTGTCGAAGTATTTGTTTAAATGGGCATAGACGGTTGTATAACCATTGGGATGTGTGATGTACACTGCATTCCCAAAGCCGTACCGTTCCACTTTTATCCTGCTTACATAGCCATCTGCTGCGGCAACCACTGATAAGTTTTCCTGGCTGTTGGTTCTCAGATCCAATCCCATATGAAAATGATTGGTCCTTACCGCTCCGAAATTGGCTGCCAACTGTATGGGAATATTTAAAGGGTTCCGGAAATAATTCTGTGGATAATTATTTTGAGCCTGTGTGATGATGCTATTGATGATACAAACAAAAAGCATCAGTTTATAAAATATTTTCATACAGCATTGGGTTTATATCTATTTAAATATACAAAATTTAAATAATGAGGAATGGTTTTTTATTCTTTACGATTTATTTCTTTAACCACAGATTGCACAAATTTTCACAGATGATTGCGTATAGAAATGCGGCATATTTAAAAAGTTATTGGAAATCCTGTTATGAGTTCTGGTTAAAATGTCATTGGAATTCATCTTAAATAGTTATGAAGAATTGACTTATTTACCATTTACGATTCACACTAAAAAAACAGCTCGTTATTATATTTCTGAAATTGAACTTTTTAATAGATGATATCAAAATAAAACATATATTATAAACCGACAAATTTTAGTAAATTTGCCAACTTAATTAATCAACGATATTGAGATATTTACAATGAGCCAATTTAAAGAATATAAAAACCTCAACCTTATTGATATAGCCGAGAACGTATCGGAATTTTGGAAACAAAATAAAACTTTCAATAAAAGTGTTGAAATCCGCGAAGGTCAGCCTGAGTTTGTATTTTATGAAGGTCCGCCTTCAGCAAACGGTATGCCCGGAATTCACCACGTAATGGCGAGAGCGTTAAAAGATATTTTCTGCCGTTACCAGACTCAGAACGGAAAACAGGTTTTTCGTAAAGCGGGTTGGGATACACACGGACTTCCTGTAGAACTGGGTGTTGAAAAGGAATTAGGAATTACAAAGGAAGATATTGGCAAAAAAATCTCTATTGAAGATTACAACAAAGCATGTCGTGAAGCGGTAATGCGTTATACGGACGTGTGGAATAACCTTACTGAGAAAATCGGATATTGGGTAGATCTTGATGATCCGTATATCACTTATAAGTCAAAATATATGGAGACGGTTTGGTGGCTGCTGAAACAATTGTATACCAAAGATCTGTTGTACAAGGGATACACCATACAGCCTTACTCTCCGAAAGCAGGAACAGGACTTTCTTCTCACGAGCTAAATCAGCCCGGGACATATCGTGATGTTTCAGACACTACGATCGTGGCTCAGTTTAATGTAAAGAAAGAATCTTCTGAATTGTTCAGCGATGTAGACGGCGATGTAAATATCCTGGCATGGACGACCACCCCATGGACACTGCCTTCCAATACTGCCCTTGCGGTAGGAAGAGATATTGAATATGTTGTTGTAAAAACATTCAATCAGTATACATTTGAGCCTGTAACGGTTGTTTTAGCGAGAGTACTTTTAGAAAAGAACTTCGGTAAGAAATATGTTGCCGGAACTGATGAAGATTTTGCCAACTATACTTCGGAGAGCAAAACAATTCCATATCAGATTTTAAAAGAATTCACCGGAGATAAGCTTGCAGGAACTCAATATGAGCAGCTGATCCCTTGGTTTACACCCACTGAAACCCCTGAAAAAGCATTCAGAGTGATTTTGGGAGATTTTGTAACGACGGAAGACGGTACCGGTATCGTTCACATCGCGCCGACTTTTGGTGCAGATGATGCCAGAGTTGCAAAAGATGCCGGAGTTCCGCCGATGTTGGTAAAAGATGAGAATGACAATCTTGTTCCGTTGGTAGATTTACAGGGTAGATTCATCAAAGGAGATAATGTTCCGGAAGTTTTCTCAGGAAAATATATCAAAAATGAATATTATGATGACGGAACTGCCCCTGAAAAATCATGGGATGTAGAACTGGCTATCTTATTAAAAACTGAAAATAAAGCTTTCAAAGTAGAGAAATACGTTCACTCGTATCCTCACTGCTGGAGAACTGATAAACCCGTGTTGTATTATCCATTGGATTCATGGTTTGTGAAAATGACCGCTGTAAAAGACAGGCTGGTTAATTTAAACAAAGAAATCAACTGGAAACCGAAAGCAACCGGGGAAGGGCGTTTTGCCAACTGGCTTGAAAATGTAAACGACTGGAACTTATCCCGTTCAAGATATTGGGGCATCCCATTACCGATCTGGAGAACTGATGACCTGAAAGAAGAAAAGATTATCGGTTCTGTAGAAGAATTATACAACGAGATCGAGAAATCTGTTGCAGCCGGATTGATGAAAGAAAATCCATTCAAAGGATTTGTGATCGGAAATATGTCTGAGCAGAATTATGCTTTGGTTGATCTACACAAAAATGTGGTTGACAAGGTAGTTCTTGTTTCAGATTCAGGAAGAGAAATGAAACGTGAAAGCGATCTGATTGATGTATGGTTCGATTCAGGTTCCATGCCGTATGCGCAGTTGCATTATCCTTTTGAGAACAAAGAATTGATCGATAATAAAAAAGCATTCCCTGCAGACTTCATCGCAGAAGGTGTTGACCAGACCCGTGGTTGGTTCTATACTCTTCACGCGATCGGAACTGCGGTTTTTGATTCGGTTGCTTATAAAAACGTAATGAGCAACGGGCTTGTTTTGGATAAAAACGGCCAGAAAATGTCTAAACGTTTAGGAAATGCAGTAGATCCTTTCGAAACACTTTCTGTTTACGGACCGGATGCCACCCGTTGGTATATGATCTCGAATGCAAACCCCTGGGAAAACCTGAAATTTGATATCGAAGGAATTGATGAAGTAAGAAGAAAATTCTTCGGAACCCTTTATAATACATATTCATTCTTTGCTTTGTATGCGAATGTTGACGAATTCAACTATTCGGAAAAAGAAGTGGAAAACCGTCCTGAAATCGACAGATGGATCCTTTCTGAATTAAATTTATTAATCAAAGAAGTAAAAGCATTCTACGAAGATTACGAGCCGACAAGAGTTGCGAGAGCCATCAGCAATTTTGTGAATGATAATTTGAGTAACTGGTACGTAAGATTATGCAGAAGACGTTTCTGGAAAGGGGATTATTCGGAAGACAAAATCTCTGCCTACCAGACTTTATACACTTGTCTGGAAACTATTGCCAAATTATCTGCACCAATCGCTCCGTTCTTTATGGATCAGTTGTATCAGGATTTAAATAAAGTAACAGGAAAAGAAATCTGCGAGTCTGTACACCTTACGGATTTCCCGGTTGCTGATGAAAGCTTAATCGATCAGGACCTGGTTGAGAAAACACATCTGGCACAGAACATCACCAGTATGGTTTTCTCTCTGAGAAAGAAAGAGAATATAAAAGTACGCCAGCCATTACAAAAAGTACTGGTCCCTGTATTGGATTCTAAGGCTGAAGAGCAGATCCTGGCCGTTGCAGACCTGATCAAGCAGGAAGTGAATGTAAAAGAATTGCAGTTAATTAATGCTGAGGAAGCATCTCATTTAATTGTAAAGCAAATTAAGCCCAACTTCAAAGCTCTTGGTCCTAAATTAGGAAAAGACATGAAAGTAGTGGGCGGTGAAATAGCCAATCTTACCACAGAACAGATTTCAAGCCTTGAAAAAGAAGGAAAAATTGATGTTCAGGGATATGAGATCACCCTTTCCGATGTTGAAATCTCCACTAAGGATATTCCGGGCTGGACAGTAACATCTGATGGAAAAACAACTGTGGCACTAGATTTGAAGTTAACAGACGAGTTAAAATCTGAAGGTATTGCAAGAGAATTTATCAACAGAATTCAAAACCTGAGAAAAGACAAGGATTTTGAACTGACTGACAGGATCAATATTTTCGTGGAAAAAAATTCACCTTTCCTTGATGATATTAAGAAAAATGAAGAATATATTTCTTCAGAGGTCTTGTCAAATAAAATAGAAATTGTATCTTCACTTTCAAATTTTAACGAAATCGAAATAGATGAGGTTAATTTTAAGATAAATGTTGAAAAAAATTAACATATAGTTATTGGATTTCAAATTCCATTTCATAATTTTATTAAAAAGAGAAAAGAACATGTCAGACGAAAGAGTAAGATATAGCGATGCTGATTTACAAGAATTTAAAGCTATAATAAAAGAAAAAATAGAAAAAGCAGAAAAAGATTTACAGCTGATCAGAGAAAGTTTTATCAACGACCAGAATAATGGAACTGATGATACTTCACCTACCTTCAAAGCTTTTGAAGAAGGAGCGGAAACTCTGAGCAAGGAACAAAATTCTATTCTGGCAGGAAGACAGGAAAAATTCGTGCGGGATCTTAAAAATGCTTTAATCAGAATTGAAAATAAAACCTATGGTGTTTGCAGGGTAACAGGAAAATTAATTCCTAAGGAAAGACTTTTAGCCGTTCCTCATGCCACACTGAGCATCGAAGCGAAAAATATGCAGAAATAACCGTAAGGTTTGTAAAATAAATTTGGGTTTATATCGTATTTCATGAAATACTTTATAAACCTAATTTTTAATTTATATCCATGAGCGAATTATTAATTTTAGGAATTATCGTTGCTGTAGTTCTATTGTTTTTCAACAGGGATTGGATCAAAAACAGATTCTTTCCAGACAAACAGAGAAACTACACCATAGATGACCAGTTTAATTCCGATAAACGCGAAAGGGAAAAAGAAATCGACCGGCTTTTAAGTAAAATGGGCAAAAACGGCATCAATGACCTGTCTGCAAAAGACAGGAAAAGATTGGATGAGCTGTCCAGAAAATAAATAAATTGAAGAGAATGGAATCTATCATAGTACACACTAAAAATGCAATGGAACTTAATGCCCTGAAAAGTGTTTTAAAAGAGATGAACATTAAGTTTGAAAAGTTTCATACCAAAAATACACACCACAACCAGAAAACAATTAAAAAGATTGTTGACAGGAAAAACGAGAAAATAGCAAAACCGTTTAAACCCAAAGGATTGTAATGAAAAAAATATTAGCCATCACATTTTTGGTGTTATTAATCGACCAGGCTTCAAAAATTTATATTAAAACCCATTTCAATCTGGACGACAGTGTCAGCGTTTTTCCAGGATTCAGACTGACTTTTGTGGAAAATCCGGGAATGGCATATGGACTTCATTTCGGCGGGGTTATTGGAAAATATTTTCTGGTAATCTTAAGGCTTTTCCTGATCGGCGGAATGGTTTATATGTTTAAAAAATGGTTAAAGCAGGGAGCTTCCAACTATCTTTTAATTCCAATGGCAATCATTTTTGCCGGAGCTATCGGAAATATTATTGACGGTATGTTTTACGGACTTATCTTTGACAGCGGAACCGTTTATGATCCAAGCATCGACCGATGGATCGGGTACGGCGGAGTTTCCAAGATCGTTCCTTTCGGTGAAGGGTATTCTACTTTCATGAAAGGCTGTGTGGTTGATATGCTGCATTTTCCTTTAGTAGACTGGAACGTTCCTGAAGATGTACCTTTAATCGGCGGTAAGCATATTGAATTCTTCAAATATATTTTCAATGTTGCCGATTCAGCCATTACGGTAGGAGCAGCACTGTTGTTAATATTCAGAAAGAAAGCGTTCCCGAACGGACTCGAGTTTTAGAAGACATTATCGAATGAAAAAAATAATCAGAACTCTGTTTAAAATTTTCCTGCTTCTTCTCGTTGCAGGAATTATTTTTATTGCCTGGGCCAATTACAGCATCAGAAAGGAAAGTGATGCATTTGTATCATACAAAATTTCAGATATTCCCGAAACCAAAACAGCATTACTTTTGGGAACCGGTAAAAACCTGAGCAACGGAATGCCCAATGCCTATTTCTATAACAGGATTCAGGCAGCAATAGATCTGTACAAAAGCGGAAAGATAAAGTACATCATCGTAAGTGGCGACAACAGCACGAAAGATTATAATGAGCCGGAAGATATGCAGCTTACCCTGATGAAATATGGTATTCCGAAAGATAAAATATTTATGGATCATGCAGGTTTCAGGACTCTGGATTCTGTAGTAAGGGCGAAAGAAATTTTCGGACAAACAAAGCTGGTTATTATTTCACAGAAATTCCACAACGAAAGAGCAGTCTTCTTAGCCCGTAAAAACGGAATTGAAGCTTACGGTTACAATGCGAATGATGTGAATAAATATGCAGGCTTTAAGACGAACATGCGGGAATATGTTGCAAAAGCGAAAGTATATTGGGATCTCATTCTGGGTGTTGAACCGAAATTCGGAGGTGATAGGATTTTAATTCCTTAACAATTCCAAAATCTCAGGTGGATTCGAGTGCCTCAGCCACCTGAAGGAGTTTTTAAGTTTCGGCTAAAGCCTGATTGGAAGGCTTATTTTTGTGAAAGCGGGCTAAAGCCCGCTCCTATTGAATAATTATTTCCCGCCGATGTTTATCCAAAAAATCTTTTAATCTTTTAATCTTTTAATCTTTTAATCTTTTAATCTTTTAATCTTTTAATCTTTTAATCTTTAGATTCATTATTCCCACAAACCTCTTAAATTTGCAATTCATTAATTTTTATAAACAATAAAACAAATGTCAAGAATTCTTACCGGCATACAAGCCACCGGAACCCCACACCTTGGAAATCTTTTAGGGGCAATTATTCCTGCTGTTGAGCTATCAAAACAGGAAGGAAACGAATCATTTTTATTCATCGCCAATCTGCATTCACTTACGCAGATTAAAGACGCGAAAGAACTAAGACAAAATACCTACGAGATTGCTGCGGCTTGGCTTGCTTGTGGATTAGATACCGAAAAAACATTTTTTTACAGACAGAGTGATATCCCTGAAACCTGTGAACTATCTTGGCATTTATCATGTTTTTTTCCTTATCAGAGATTAACACTTGCCCATTCTTTCAAAGATAAGGCAGACCGTCTTCAGGATGTAAACGCAGGGTTATTTACTTACCCGATTTTAATGGCTGCAGATATTTTGCTGTATGATGCAGAGATCGTTCCTGTAGGAAAAGATCAGCTTCAGCATTTGGAGATTGCACGTGATGTAGCTTCAAGATTCAATAATCAGATGGGTGAAGTCCTGGTACTTCCTCAGGCTGAGCTTCAGGAGAATACAAAATATGTTC
This sequence comes from Chryseobacterium tongliaonense, assembly GCF_041224435.1. Taxonomy (NCBI): domain Bacteria; kingdom Pseudomonadati; phylum Bacteroidota; class Flavobacteriia; order Flavobacteriales; family Weeksellaceae; genus Chryseobacterium; species Chryseobacterium tongliaonense. The sequence continues at coordinate 69,009 of NZ_JBGFFD010000010.1, forward strand.
CCGGAACAGACGGACAGAAAATGTCTAAATCCAGAGGGAATATCATCAATATCTTCTTGCCTGATAAAGAACTGAAAAAACAGGTAATGAGCATAGAAACAGATTCCAAATCTCTGGAAGAACCGAAAGATCCTTCTACAGACAAAGTTTTTGCCATCTATGAGCTGATTGCAACTCCTGAACAAACGGAAGAATTAAGAGCAAAATACCTGGCCGGAAACTTTGGTTACGGGCACGCAAAAACAGAGCTTTTAAACCTGATTCTAACCCGTTTTGCTAAGGAAAGAGAAACATTCAGCTATTATATGACCCATCTGGATGAACTGGAAGTAAAACTACAGGAAGGTGCTGAAAAGACAAGAGCGATTGCAACTCAAACCATAAAAAGAGTAAGAGAAAGTTTAGGAATCTGATTCCTTGCTGCAAACAATAAAAAACAAAAGACTGCTCATAAGGCGGTCTTTGTTTTTTTATTCAATGAAATTTTGACAATAATATATTTATTCAAACTCCCGTCTTTCGGCAGAAGTAAGATTCATGTCATCCAAGATTTTTTCTTTTGACGGTCTTAAAGTTAAAAAATAAAGAACCATCATGGCAGACAACATCAGAAAAACAAGGTTTTCTTCTTTTAAATAGAAAACAATCCCCAATAATGCAGGTGCTTCAACAAAGGCAAATCTCATAATTATTGCACGCTGGATCTTTCCAACCTTACTCTCTATAGTTTCCTGAATCTCAATTTTATCTTTAAGGAAATTGTATCTCATATTGCTTCCGAAAATCCCGCCAATCATAGCAATTAACATAATGGCCAGGAAAGGGTTCTTAAGATCAAAATTAACATCGGTAACGGGATTCATTACGTAGGTCATTGTTCCCATAATAACCATACCACCCAGTAACCCCAAAAAGATGAATGGCAAAACCCTGAAAAGAGAAGCCGGTGTCTGTCGTTGAGCTTTCATATTATAAATAATCTTTAATCTGCAAAAGATGCGTGATTGATTTTAAATTTTCTTCCGGTCTGTTTTCCCTGTACACATCAAAGAAAATCACATCCATTCCGAATCTCTGGGCACCGATTACATCTGCAATCCAGTCGTCTCCGATCAGAATGCTCTCTTCCTTATCTGCATTGGAAAGGCCTAAAGAATATTCGAAAATTAAAGGATTAGGTTTTCTTACCCCAACCGAATCTGCGCTGGTGATGGTTTGGAAATACTTATCAATTCCTGATAAGATACATTTTCTCTCTGTAACTTCCTGAAAACCGTTTGAAATGATGTGTAATGTATAATTTTTTGACTTTAAATAGTCTAAAATATAAGCTGCCCCTTCCACCAATTCGTTATGATTAAGGATTTTATCTAAAAAATGTTCTTCAAAAAACTCTGAAAGATTTTCATCTTCTACTCCAAAATGTTTAAAAGTATCATAAAAGCGATGCTTTCTCAGATATTCTTTACCGATGATTCCATCTCTTATTTGTTCCCAGAGCCTTTCGTTGATATCATGATAAACGGAATGGAATTCTTCAAAATCAATGGCATATTTTAAAGTGATTTCTTCTTTTTCAAAAAGGTCTTTGATAGTAAGGTAAGCGTTCTTGCGATGATCCCAAAGCGTATTGTCGAGATCAAAAAAAATGTGCTGAATTTTCATACAGCACAAAATTAATACTTTTAATTTTTGGAAATCGGATAATTCTTGTTTTTAGCTTTAACTATTTCAAGACTTTTTGAAAAGTTGAGTAAAAAATCAATTGTTTGTTTTTTCGGTTTCAAAGCTTTCACTTTTAAGGAATCATTTTTTTTCATAGGCTAAAATGTTTTCCTTAAAACGAGAAATATCAAGAATTATTATCTCGTAAGTATAATATTATTCTCTTCCATGATTTTTCTCAGGTTAATTAAAGCATATCGTACCCTTCCTAATGTAGTATTGATACTCATATCGGTATGGTCTGCGATTTCTTTAAAACTTAATCCGTCAAAAAATCTTAATTTAATTACTTCCTGCTGATTCTGAGGCAGGAATTGCAGCATTCTCAGCAGATCTTCCTGAATCTGTCTTGAAACCAGCTGGTCTTCAATATTTTCGGAAGGCTCTCTGATCAAATCAAAAATAGAATATTCATCAGTTTCGAAAGTAGTTTCCGAAACCTTGATATTTTTGGATTTTAATCTGAAATGGTCGATGATAAGATTGTGAGCAATTCTTTTTGCCCAAAGAATAAACTTTCCTTCTTCATTATAACGTCCTTCTTTCAGCATTACGATAATCTTCATGAATGTATCCTGAAAAATATCATTTGCCAGATCTTCATCATTAATCTTGTAAAAAATGAATGTAAACAGTTCTCTCTGATGACGATGGATGAGGGCTGATAAAGCACCTTCGTCTCCTTTTTGATAAAGGGAAATTAATAAACTATCCGATTTTGATTTCATAACTCTTCTCAATAATAAAAAATTTGCGGTCAGGCGATCTTCCAGATATTTTATCTGATTTTAACCATAAATGCAAAACAGTTTTAAAGAATAGAGTCCAATCAATAAGCGGTACGTTTTATTATGGATGTAAATATAATAAAATTTTAATAACTGTTAACCTATTATTAAATTTTTACCAAAAATATTTAAAAAAACTTACTTAAACATGTCATGAATGAATACAGTAGGGATATTTAGTGTGAAATTAACATTCATTCCTTTCAGTTTTTTTCCGTTTAATTCAGCATTTCCGACAGAAAAAGCATAACCTGCAGTAAGATCCAGCAACCCGAAAAGACTCACTCCAACTTTAGGAGCAACGTATTTATTAGTTCCTTCCGCACCGATCAAAAAATAATATGAGTGGTAAAAATCCACATTTTTTTCAAAATTGAGCAAAACATCAGCCTGAAGTTTAGGCATAATCGCAAATTTGGAATCGGCAGAGCCCATTAGTGCAGAACCTCCCAATCTGTAAATAACATCATCATTTTTCAGGAAAAGCAATTTACCACCTACTTCCCCAAAGCTTTGATTCTGGTACACATACCCTACATTAATCATTTTATGCATGGTATATTGGGCCTTCGCAGCCGTACTCAGTAAAAACAGGGATAGAATGGTTATTGCGAATCGAAAATTCATCATCTTTAATTTATTTAAGTGTAAAATTAAAAAAAACTGCCTTATCTGATGAAGATAAAGCAGTCTATTTATTTCTTAAGAAAAAATTAAATACCGAAAGCAGCTTTAATTTCTTCTACTTTGTCTAATTTCTCCCAGGTAAAGAATTCAAGATCTTTTAATGTGATCTCATTCTTATGTCCTTTATTGAACGTTTTATCAGCGATATAATGCTCTTTCCCCATATGCCCGTAAGAAGCTGTTTCCTGATAGATAGGATTTCTCAGTTTAAGATTCTGCTCAATAGCATAAGGTCTTAAATCGAAAATGGCAGAAACTTTTTTAGCGATTTCACCATCATGAATATCTACTTTTGAAGTTCCGTAAGTATTAATGTACAAACCACATGGTTCAGCAACACCAATCGCATAAGAAACCTGTACCAGAACTTCATCCGCAACTCCCGCAGCTACTAAATTCTTAGCAATATGTCTTGTTGCATAAGCCGCACTTCTGTCTACTTTTGAAGGGTCTTTTCCTGAGAACGCACCACCACCGTGAGCTCCTTTTCCACCGTAGGTATCAACGATGATTTTTCTTCCTGTAAGACCGGTATCTCCGTGCGGACCTCCGATTACAAATTTTCCTGTAGGATTGATGTGGTATTTGATCTGGTCGTTGAATAATGCTTTGATTTCTTCTGTCTGCTGAGCAACAACTCTTGGAATCAGGATACTTTTAATATCTTCACGGATTTTATTCAGCATTTCTTCTTCTGATCCGAAATCATCATGCTGGGTAGAAACCACTATAGAATCAATTCTTACCGGCTTGTGGTCATCAGAATATTCGATCGTAACCTGGCTCTTAGCATCCGGACGAAGATATTCAATCTCTTTATTTTCTCTTCTGATCGCAGAAAGCTCTTTAAGGATAGTGTGTGCCAGATCCAGTGCTAAAGGCATATAGTTAGCCGTTTCGTTAGTCGCATAACCGAACATCATTCCCTGATCACCTGCTCCCTGTGCATTGGCTTTGCTTTCAAAAGTTTCGTCAGATACAATTCTGTCAACTCCCTGATTGATATCCGGTGACTGCTCGTGGATTGCAGAAATAACTCCGCAAGAATCCCCGTTGAACATATATTCACCTTTTGTATATCCGATTCCGTTAATAACTTCTCTGGCAATCGTCTGAACATCAAGATAGGCATCTGATTTCACCTCTCCGGCCAAAACCACCTGTCCTGTAGTAACAAGTGTTTCACATGCTACTTTTGATGCTTTATCATAAGCTAAAAAATGATCGATTAAAGCGTCGGAAATCTGATCGGCAACTTTATCCGGGTGTCCTTCTGAAACTGATTCAGACGTAAATAAATAAGACATATTATTCTCTTGTTTTATTAAATTAATATATGAGGAAAAAAACGAATAATTGCCCGGAAAGCTCAAAAAGAAATACTGTTTTAGCTTTTTTTATAGAGGTTGCAATCAGGTCAAATTTTTCCTCGTTCGTAAACGTTTGCAAAGTTAAGTACTATTTTCTTAATACTCAAAACTTTTACCCGTTAATTGCAATTTTCTTGAAACTAGGAGCTTAGCCCGAAATAAAGGAAAAAAACTATTGTGGTTTTATGCTTACGAATTCTTTTGGATTTTCATTATAATTCAATCTTTCTTTTAATGATGACTGGATAGAAGAAGATAATTCATCAATAATTTTTTGTTTGAAAGTGGGCTTATAATAAATGATACTTATTTCTCTGTAAGGGAAAGGTTTTTTAAATCTGAATACTTTACTTTTCTGTTCATCGGAAAGCTGGCTTAAAGCTAATTCTGGTAAAATGCTAATCCCACCTACTTTATCTACCATATGTACCAGCGTCTGAATATTGGAAGCTAAAAAGTCCAGGTTCTTCGGCTTCAGGGTATTTTCCTTTAAGTGGCAAATATTTTCAAACTGGCTTCTCAAGCAGTTTCCTTCTTCCAAAAGCCATACTTTTTCTACATTCAGCTCTTCAGGAATCACATACGTATTCTTCTTATTTGCTTCCGTATCCGAACTGTAAATCATTAATTCTTCATTGAAAAGGAAATCCTGATAAAATTCATCAGCCGTATCATAAGGCGTTGAAATAATTCCGGCATCAAGTTCTCCGGCTTTCAGAGCTTTGATGATATTATCCGTCGTCATTTCTTTTACATTCATCTGAATTTTCGGATTCTGTTCCAGGAAGCTAAAGATTTCACTTGGTAAAATAAAGGAAGAAACCGTAGGAATAATTCCCAGATTGATGGTACCTCCTAAAATATTATTCAGCAGATTGGCTTTATTCTTCAGCTCATTGACAGATTCTATAATCACCTTTGCCTGATCGATGATCTGAAGCCCTACATCTGTGGTACGGATCGGGTGCGTAGTCCTGTCGAAAACCTTTACATCCAGTTCATCCTCAAATTTCTGTATCATTGCACTTAACGTAGGTTGCGTAATGAAGCATGCTTGAGCTGCTTTACCAAAATGTTTATACTTATCTACAGCGATAAGATACTCCAGTTGCTGAATGTTCATTTGATTAATATTATCTATTACAAAGATATGATGTTTTTGCTTTCAGCAATTAAAAATTGAAGTAAATTTGATAATTCTTACCCGTAGTATGGCTTCTTACTACGATCATAAATTAAAAAAATTCTTAAGTATATGGATTCTAAAAAATTAACGTTAAGCAGCGGAGCTCCTTATTTTGAACATCAGGATTCCCAAACAGTAGGCCCGAGAGGTCCCGTATTATTACAGGATTTTATTCTTCAGGAAAATCTGGCTCATTTTGTAAGAGAAAGAATCCCGGAAAGAATTGTTCATGCGAAAGGAACCGGCGCTTACGGAACTTTCACCGTAACCCATGATATCAGTCAATATACAAAAGCAAAACTTTTTTCTAAAGTTGGAAATTCCTGCAGAATGTTTGCCCGTTTTTCTACGGTAGGAGGTGAAAAAGGAAGTGCAGATACTGCAAGAGATCCGCGGGGATTTGCTTTGAAGTTTTACACGGAAGACGGAAACTGGGATCTGGTAGGAAATAACACTCCTGTTTTCTTTATTAAGGATGCCAAAAAATTTCCGGATTTTATTCATACTCAAAAAAGGGTTCCGAAAACCAACCTGAAAAGCGCTACGATGATGTGGGATTTCTGGAGTTTGAATCCTGAATCTCTTCACCAGGTTCTTATTTTAATGTCAGACAGAGGCACACCACATGGATACAGACATATGCACGGCTTTGGTTCTCATACATTCTCAATGATCAATGCAAACAACGAAAGAGTCTGGGTAAAGTTCCATTTCAAGACAAAACAGGGCATAAAAAACTTCACCAATGAAGATGCCGTGAAAATGGCCGGAGAAAACCCGGATTTTGCACAGGAAGATCTTTGTAATGCTATCGAAAACGGTGATTTCCCGAAATGGACTTTATACATACAGGTAATGACCGAAGAGCAGGCCAGAGATTTCAGATGGAATCCTTTTGATGTAACCAAAGTATGGTTCCAGGGAGATTTTCCTTTAATTGAAGTTGGAGAAATGGAGCTGAATGAAATTCCTGTCAATTATTTTGCTCATGTAGAGCAATCTACTTTTTCACCCAGCAACTTAATCAATGGAATCAGTTTTTCTCCTGACAAAATGCTGCAGGGAAGATTATTCTCCTATCCGGATGCACACCGGTACAGAGTTGGAGTCAATGCCCATCAGCTTGAAGTGAACCGTTGCCCTTTTGCAACCAGCAATTATCAGAGAGACGGTTTTATGGCAGATGCCAAAGATTATGGTGACCAACCGAATTACCATCCAAACAGTTTTGATAATATTAAAGCAGATTCTGCTTATAAAAGCTATGATTATGAACTTGACAGTGCCCATGTTGCCAGCTATAACAGAAATGAAAATGATGACGACCACTATACACAACCAGGATTATTATATACCAAAGCAATGAATTCCGAAGACAGGGAAAATCTGATCAATAATATAGTAGGAAGCATGAGAGGAATTGACGGGCCGAAAAGAGATGAGATCATCAACCGACAATTATGTCACTTTTTCAGGAGTAATATAGAACTTGGCATGAAAGTAGCATCACAACTAAACATCAATATTGACGCAAATATGATGAATCATTCCAAATAATTATATTGAACATAAATTCAATTAAAAGGAAAAAAAGTCAAGATTTTTTCCTTTTTTTTGTAAAAAAATTATAATTTGCAGAAAATAATATTTTAAACCGGAAAATGAGTTACGAAAATATATTATTAAATAAAGAAGATAAAGTATCTATTATTACCATAAACAGACCTGAAAGCCTTAACGCATTAAATGCAAAAACCATTCAGGAACTCAGCGCCGTATTCGATGAATTAGATTCGGATACAAACTGCAGAGCCATTATTATTACGGGAAGCGGAGAGAAATCTTTCGTTGCCGGAGCTGATATTAAGGAGTTTAGCGACTTCGGACAAGATAAAGCAGAAGAGTTGGCCAGAACGGGCCATACTTCTCTGTTCAACAAAATAGAAAACCTGTCTAAGCCTGTCATTGCAGCAGTCAATGGATTTGCTTTAGGCGGCGGATTAGAGCTTGCCATGGCATGCCATATCAGATATGCATCGGAAAATGCGAAGCTCGGACTTCCGGAAGTAACATTGGGATTAATTCCTGGTTATGGAGGAACTCAGAGACTTCCGAAGCTTATCGGAAAAGGCCTTGCCAACGAAATGATCTTCTCAGCCAAAATGATTCCTGCCCAGAGAGCAAAGGAAATCGGATTGGTTAATGAAGTATATCCTCTTGAAGACTTATTATTAAAAACAAAAGAATTAGCAAAAACTATTGCCTTTAACTCTCCAATGGCAATATCAAAGGCTATCCATGCCGTAAATTTATCTGACACGGATAAAGGTTTTGACACTGAGATTAAATATTTCGGAGAACTTTTTGAACTGGACGATAAAAAAGAAGGAGTTACCGCTTTTATAGAAAAAAGAAAGCCTAGCTTCTAAAAAAAATTAAACTCAAATTATTTCGAAAAAAACAATGTTGCGGTATGAATAAGTTTGATAAAGCTTATCTTAAAATGGCTCAGGAGTGGGCAAAACTCTCCTACTGTAAAAGAAAGCAGGTAGGTGCTCTTATCGTAAAAGATAGGATGATTATTTCAGATGGTTACAACGGAACTCCTTCGGGGTTTGAAAACTGTTGTGAGGATGAAGACGGGAAAACACACTGGTACGTACTGCATGCAGAAGCAAATGCCATATTAAAATTGGCAGCTTCCACTCAGTCTGCAAAAGGGGCAACGTTGTATTTAACGCTTTCTCCCTGTAAAGAATGCAGCAAGCTGATTTTACAGGCAGGTATTACCAGACTCGTGTACATTAATGAGTATTCGGATGACGATGGAATATCGTTCCTGAGAAACCATAATATTGAAATAGAGCAAATTTCTGATTGTGAACTAAAAAAATAAAGCACAAATGACTTGGGATGAAAAAATTAAGGATTTTGAAATCTTTCTTCGCTTCGAAAGAAATTTTTCAGAAAACACTCTCGACGCCTATGTTCGGGACATTAAAAAATTAAAGGAATACGCCGATGAAGAGCTTGACGGTCTTGCCCCTGATAAGATAGGGTACGAAAACCTTCAGGAATATATCTTCAATCTCTCCAAACAAAAATTCAGCGAAAGGTCTCAGGCACGGTGGATCTCTTCAATAAAAGCTTTTTTCAAGTTCTTATTAGAAGATGAAGCCCGTGAAGACAACCCTGCCGCGTTGCTGGAAGGGCCTAAGTTGGGATTGTATTTACCCGACACTTTAAGCCTGCCGGATATCAACAGGATTATCGGAGCAATAGAAATCTCATCAGACCTTGGAAAGCGAAACCAATGTATTATCGAGGTTCTTTATGGTTGCGGGCTCAGGGTTTCCGAGCTGATTGATCTGAAAATTTCCAATATCAATTTTAAAGAAAATTATATTAAGGTACATGGAAAGGGGAATAAAACCCGTTTCGTTCCTTTAGCCGATTACACGGCAGAATTACTGGGAAATTACATCAGAGAGGTACGTTCGAAAAGTAAAATCAATAAAAAATACGAGGACACTTTATTTCTTAACAGCAGAGGAACCTCTATGTCAAGAGTTATTGTATTTCTTATTATCAAGGAACTTACTGATAAAGCCGGTGTAAGCAAGAAAATATCTCCACATACTTTCAGACATTCTTTTGCAACCCATCTGTTACAGAACGGGGCAGATTTGCGTTATATTCAGGAAATGCTGGGACATTCCAGTATTACTACTACGGAGATTTACACTCATCTGAAAACGGAGGAGCTTAGGGATGTGATCCTGACTTATCATCCGAGAAATATTAATATTGCTTAATGAAACGGAGTTCCATCTGACTTTTGAAAAAAATAATTATAACAGATGAGATTATTGAAATATTGCCCCAGCTGTGGCAAAGAATCTTTACAATGGGATGGTGAAAAAAAATGGAGCTGTCCTAATTGTGACTTCAGATTATATAACAATGTGGCAGGTGCTGTAGCCGTAGTCATAAGATGTGGAAATGAAGTTTATCTTACCCGAAGAAACCAGGAGCCTAAAAAGGGTAAACTGGATCTTGCAGGAGGATTTGTAGATCCCAGGGAAAGTGCTGAAGAAAGCTGCAGAAGAGAGCTATTTGAAGAGCTTCAGTTGGATATCAATATTTCAAATTTAAAATACCTGACAAGTCTTCCCAATATTTATCAATATAAGGAAATCGATTATAATACGATTGATTTGTTTTATGAATACAGGGTTTCAGAAAAATTTGAGGTAAGTCTGGAGCTTTCGGAAATCTCAGAAACACAATGGATCCCCATCAATGAAATCAATCTGGAAGATATAGCCTTCGATTCTCAAAAGAAATTTTTTGAACAGTATATAAAATCTGTTTAAAGATTTAAAAATAAAAAAGCGGGTTTTGACCCGCTTTACTTTTTATACAAATTGGTTGTATTCAAACCATATTTTCTTTTTTCAAGACTTGTAATTAATACTTTTTAAAAAAGCAATCATCTGTGCAAATCTGTGATGATTAAAAACGTAGTGTTTATAACTCTCGTAGATTTTTCAGATTACGCGTATCTAAATGTTTTGTGAAAATTTAAAAGACTTGAAAAATGGATTTAATAGGTTTTGGATTTTAGCATTTCTTCAAAATAGTTTTCGAGAAGTACTCTTTCCGCTTCCGATAAGTTAGCCTCTTTATGATAGACAATATATCCGGGCATGGGCATTGTCTTATTCTGAAGAGTCTGAACGACATTTTTAATCATATTGGCTTTCAGGTCTGCATTATAAGTTTCCCAGACAGAGAAATTGATATGTTCCCGCCCTTCATTGATATGGCTCTTTACAGACCATGAAACCGGAGCGATATAAGCATATTTAGGATAAACCGTTTCATCAGAATGACAGTCATAGCATGCCCCTTTAATCAATGTACTGATTTTTCCCGGGGTCTTTTTGGAATCAACAAAATTAGTTGTATGGTCAACCGGTTTATTATTTCTGTCTATAGGAATAAACTGAATGATAGCAAAAGCAACCAAGCTCCAGAATACAATCTTCTTTACCGTCTTCATAAACTTGTCTTTTATTATCTTATAGGTTTTACAACAGCATTCCCGGATTTCAGGTTCTTATCTTCAATTTCAGTTTCCTTAGGCGGTTTCGGAATATTCAGGTTTTTGGTATCGAGTACCCGCGTATCCTTTAAATCCCAGTTTTCATTGGTATCCCATAATGGCCGTACTACAGCAACTTTATAGAAAACGTAGGAGTCTTCTGCAAAGATTTCATTCTGGAAATCAGCTTCGTCCCAATATTTATTATCATTATTATCTACGAGAATCCTTACAATGTACTCTGAAGGCTTTAAAATATCGAATTTAACCTCGCTTCCTTTTGTATATTTCTGATAAATCACTTTTTCAGAAGTATCCAATAACTGGATCCAATAATTGGTAGCAGGAGCATTCTGAAGCTTAAAAGTTACGCTACCGTAATTTTCAATTTTATCCGCTTCAAAATCAAAACGTTTAGATTGGGTATTTTTAGCATAAAAAGATAAAACCGTTTCCTTAGGAATGGTCAGCCGGTATTTTTTTCCGGCTATGAAATCAGAATTAACCAAAATCTGATAAGGATTTGTTTCTGAAATCTTTGCTGTAAAAGGTAAAGTATTCAGGCTGTCTCCTTCCGTTCTAAGGATCCATTTATCTGAATTGATTTTATCCAGGTAATAATTGGAACTGATTTTAAAATCCGTTTTTGGAGCGAGCAATGATCCACCGTTATCACTGATAACATCCATCGCATTTTTCGTATTATACTTATAAAACACAGAAACGGTATCCTGCTTTTTATCAGCATCATAACTGAACTTTAAATTTTCTGTCGTTGTTTGCCCCACATTATTTTTCACTGCATCGAACCAGATTCTCACCGAATCCGATTTAGGCTGATGGGTAACTTTTATATCCTGAAGTTTTTCGTTTAAGGAAAGAACTTTTACATCATTCGGATGCCCGTCAAAGGTCATTACAATTCCACCCGGTATTTCTTTCATTTCACCGTATTTCAATGGCTTTTTAGACGGATAAATTTTTAAATTCAATCCGGAGATCGAAGACTGCACATCTACAGGGTCTTTCTGAAAGCCTATTTTTTCTTTTCCGGCATCATATATTGAATTTCCGTTTTCATCTTCAAATGCGATGATTTTGTACTTTCCCGGAGATAAATAATTAAGCTCAAAGTAACCATCATCATCTACTTTTGTGATATAATACGGCTTCTGCTTATAATTCATTGTATCCTGAACCTTATACAAGCCCACAACAAGTTTATTATCTGATGTAGATTGCGGTTTTATGGCTATTGCATCTTTTACGTCTCCACTGATGTATAAATCGTCTAATTTATCACCTGTAGAAAATGCAAAATTAAAGTAACGCAAAACGTTAGCTTCATTATTATCCGTAATGGAATTTCCGAAATTGAAATTATAGGTTGTATTGGCCTGTAAAGTATCTTCCCATTGAATAATCAGGTATTTATTCGCGATATTGGACGGTAAAATACGTTTGATCTTTTTGATCGGTGGTGAAATAATCAGATTCTTATTGATGTCTTTTAACGTTACATATTCATCAAAATCAATTCGCAGCTCTTTAATATCCCTCGGAACATTGATTCTTGTTGTATCAATATTCGAACTTAGAAATTTGGGAGCTAAGGTATCTTTCGGCCCTCCTACAGGTGAACCCACTCTTGCACAGGACTGTACAAGAAAACCGATAATGAATAATAAAAGAAATCTTTTCATGAATACGTTTAAGCAAAAATAAACATTATTCTCCAAAAACTTCATGTCCGTTTTTCAAAGAATCCTGATTATCATCCATTACGCTGTGAAGCTTATCTTTCTGCATTGGGAAATCTTCAAATAATCCGGATAAGGCAAGTGCCGTATACACTCTGTTTGAGTATTTATTACCGATTGCAATAATGGTTACTTTAGATTTTAATAAATGAGCAAACACCGAATTGGTTCCGTGCCACCAGCCATTATGATAAGTCAGCTTTTCTCCGTTATCAAAAATTTTCATTCTGAATCCTAAGCCGTAATTGTTCATTCCTGCCTTTTCATTGCTATATGGCGTGAAAACCATCTGCATCAGCTCCGGTTTAAGGAAATCTTTGGAATACATTGCTTTTGAAAAATTGAGAAGGTCTCTCGGCGTTGTATAGACATTTTTATCCCCATAAATAAGATCCAGTCTGTCTAAAGGATATAATCTGTTTCCGCCATAGTAAAAAGACTGAGCTGCGGTGGGAATATCCTTTTCCTGGAAAATATAAGTATGATTCATCTTTAAAGGAGCAAAAACCATTTCTTTCATTGCCTGTGGAAAAGGAACTTTTGTTACTTTTTCAATTACTAATGCCAGTAAAGCAAAATTGGTATTACAGTACATAAACCCTGTTTCCGTATCTCTGGCCAGTTCAGGTTTATATCTGATAATCATGTTCAGCACGTCCTGATTGGTGATATAAGTTTTTGAAAGCTCAGCCGGAGCCGGTTGAATTTTGGTGATAAAATACTCGTATTTCGGAAGTCCGCTTCTTTGAGAGAGTAGCGATTTCACAGTTACTCCCGGATAAGGAAACCCCGGAAAATATTGTGTTATATGATCTGTTAATTTTACTTTTCCGGCTTCTATCAGCTTTATCATTGCCATTGCCGTCATTGTTTTTGAAACTGAAGCCACATGTAGAGGAGTATCTTTATCAATGGGCATCTGATTTCCTTCCCGGCCGAAGCCTCTGTACTTTTCATACAAAATATCATCGCCTTTAGCGACCAGGATTCCGCCGCTAAGGTCACTCCCTTCCCAGACTTTTTTATAATACTGGTCAATATACCGAACAAGTGAATTTTTATCAGAAAGCTGTTCATCGCCTTTTGTAAAGACTTTGCTTAAATCTACATTCCCATAATTAGGAAGACCCGTCGTATTTTCAGTGACAGATTCTTTGGATTCGGATTTATTTTTACAGGAAAAAAGAAATAAAAAAACAGTGATAACTAATACAAAATTACGCTTCTTCATGAGTTTCAAAAATGAGCGGCAATTTAATAAAACTCAAAATAAATATTTAATACTCGGGGTATATTATGAATTATTTAACATAAAGAGAATTGTTAATTTGCAAAATCACGGATTTGCAAAATTGACAAAAGGCAGAAAAGCCTAATTATAAAACTGCAAAATCGTGAAAGTAAGAACAATTTACAGATCAGCAATTTTACTGTTTTACGGCCTAATAAGCTGCTAAAATCTTATCCACAATCACCTGTGCCAGTTTTTCTTTACTCTGATGGGTCCATCCTGCAATATGAGGAGTAACAATCACTTTTTCAGAACTCAGAAGGTATTGTAAATCTTCATTTTCGGTTTCAAGATTTTCAAAGGAAGATTTTTCATATTCCAGAACATCGAGACAGGCGCCTTTTATTTTCCCGGACTTTAATGCTTTAACTAAACTTTTAGTTTCCACATTTTTTCCTCTCGCTGTATTGACAAAATAAAAGTCTTTATCCATTTCAGAAATAAAACTTTCATCAATCAGATAATGGGTTTCAGGAGTGATAGGAATATGCAGGCTCAGAACATCTGCTGTTTTTTTCAATTCTTCGAGACTAACTTGTGTAGCAAATTCATCCGAAAGACCAGGAAGGATATCATGGAAAATTACTTTACACCCAAAGCCTGAAAATCTTCTGGCAGTCGCTTTTCCCATATTCCCATAACCGATCAGACCTACTGTTTTTCCCAATAACTCATCACCTCTGTTCTCTTCTCGCTTCCATATCCCGTTTTTGACTTCCTGAGAAGCAATGAAAAGACGGTGCATCAGAATCAGCAACATCCCAATTACATGTTCTGCAACAGAGTCTCTGTTTCCTTCCGGGGAATTGATGAGTTGAATTCCCAGCTTTTCAGCTACTTCAACATCGATATTTTCCATTCCGGCTCCTACCCTCGCGATGAATTTAAGATTTTTCCCTTTTTCAAGGAAATTCCTATCCAGAGGAATTCTGCTTCTAATGATTATCCCATCATAATCTGAAATTTTAAGACAAACCTCATCGTAAGAAGAAGTGAAATCCTCTTCCAAAATATGGTTTTTTGCTAAAAGCTGCTCGGTAATAAGAGGATGGTTTTTATCTAAAAGTAGAATCTTCATTTTTTATTAATTTTAACGCAAAGTCCGCAAGGATTAAAAAAACAAAATGCTTTTAAGTTCGCAAAGGCGTTAACACTCAGCAAAAATTAAAAGCATTGATTTTATTTTGAATATAATTTATTTTTCTTTTTTAGGCTCCTGTGCTTCCGGCTCCTGGAATAACTTTTTCAGTTCCACAGATTCCAGAGGTTTCATTCTTCCGGAAAGAATTAATGACAATTCTTTTCTACGGAAAGCTGCGGCAAATCTTTCTTTTTCTTCTTCCGTTTCGGGAACCATTTCAGGAATCGGGATCGGGCGGTTGAATTCATCTACTGCCACAAAAGTATAAATACCCGCATTTGTATGGACTTTCTTCTGATTAATAGGATCATCCAACCAAACATCTACATATACTTCCATCGATGTGGAAAAAGCTCTTGAAACTTTGGATTCCAAAACCACTACTCCCCCTTCAGGAATCGGGTGATTGAAAGACACGTGATTTACAGAAGCTGTTACAACTCTTCTTTCACAATGTCTTGCTGCAGAAATAGATGCGCAACGGTCCATTTTTGCTAAAAGTTCACCTCCAAAAAGGTTTCTTAAAGAATTGGTTTCGTTCGGAAGTACGATATTGGTCATAATGGTCAGGGATTCTGACGCTTTTTTTATTTTTCCCATTTAGTCCTAGTGTTATTTTCTGGAGTTTGAATGAATTCCTGTTGATTTTACGACAGGCTTTATCAATGAATCTTTTTTCAAAGAATCTGATTTTTTAATCTGAGCCGAGTCTTTTTTAACCATTGCCGTATCTTTTTCTATTCTTTTTGTTTTAGTCTGTACGGAAACTTTATCAAAAGATTTCTTTCCGAATATAAGCTCCTGCTGGGTATACCCTACATAAAGCAATCCTAAAACAGGAACAGCAAAAAGAAAAATCCACAGAATAGATTTATTGAATTTATAATCTTTTTCAGTGTTTTCAGGATGTATCGAATTTTCAGCATTCGTCATTTCAGAAATTCTGATTTCTTCCAAGCCATAAAAATTGGGGTGATCAGATTGTAGCCTGTTCCCTTTAAAATGGGTTTGTCCGTCTTCAATAAAAATCGTTCCCAGATTCTGAATTTCCAGAACCTGTTCTGCCTGAAGTTTCTTCTTCCAGAAATCGGTCTGAATCTTTAAATCACTTTTGGCAACCGCCAGAGGCATCTGCTTTTGAGTGCTCATAAAAGTAACGAGCTTATCAGACTGAGCCTCATAATCGGAAATAAAAGCAATGCGGCTTGCGGGCGGAAGGATGCTTCCGTTTTCTGAGTTGATAACAGCCTTGGAATTTTCAAGAGAAAACACACCAAAGCCCGGAACTGTAACAGAACCAAATTGTTTCAGATATTCTAAAATGTAAGCTGAAATATTCATTTGGTAGCAAATTTATAACTTTTTCATGACTTTTTGAGACATTTGTTTGTATAAAAAGGGACTGTTGAAACTGTTCGCTGAAATGTTTTTTTTGAATTCAACATCTGAATTTAATTATTCCTTTTACATCTTTAGTTTTAAGGATTAAAATATTTATTCTTATCACAAAACATTGAATTCCATTAGATTTTATTATCGGTAAAAAAAAGACCGCCGAAGCAGTCTTTAAAAAAATTTAATCTAACATTTTACTTTATACTTAGGTAAAACATCCATAATGAGTGTTACTGAATTTTCCAGCTGATCCCGAACATAAAATTAGTTCCGGCCTGGGAAAAATAATAAGGCTCTCCATCGTAAACCGCACCATTATTCACGTATTTTTTATTAAAAATATTGTTAACCAGAAGCTTCAAAGCAATATCATTATTGGCAATCCTGAACTCATACTGGGCATTAAAATCGGTAAGAAGATAATCTTTAAGCTGTAGGTTTTTGTCTTCCGTATTATCAAGATACTGTTTTCCTACATACTGATTCATCAAAGAAAACTGGAAATTTTTGTTAGGGTTATATTTCAATCCCAGATTGGCAACAACATCCGGAGAGAAGGAAATTTGTGTATTTCCCAGTTCTTTAACTTCCGTTTCATTTTCTATTTTAAAATCCTGGTTTCTGTTCTGGCTTAAACTTACGTTTCCGGAAACTTCCCATTGCTTTGACAGTTTTGCCAATGCTCCGATTTCAATACCTCTCCTGTAGCTTTCCCCTGAATTCGTTCTGATGAAGGCTCCTACATTATTAAGCTCACCATTTAAAACCAACTGATTCACGTAATACATATAATACAGATTGGCCGTCACGGATACAATCCCGAACTGCTTTTCCAGTCCGGCTTCAAAATCGTGAAGCTTTTCGGCTTTTACATCATTGTTGGCAATCAGGTCGTCTCTGTTCGGCTCACGTTGTGCATGGGCATAAGACAGGAATACTTTCCCGTTTCCTATTTTATAATTTACACCGGCTTTTGGATTGAAGAACAGCCAGCTTTTTTTCAGATTAGCTCCTTCATCATCACCTGCCATGATGATTTTTGTATCGTAATCGATATTTCTGAGCTGAAGATCACCAAAGAATTCAAAATTATTGACTCTGAATAATGCTTTTGCAAATCCGGCCACTTCGTTTTTCACTGAACGTCCTCTGTAATATTCATGCTCATCGATCGGATAAAAAACTCCGGTCACATTTCCAAAATGTCTCCCATAGTACTGGTTTCCTACAACTCCGAAATTAAGATCAAGGTTATCAAACTTCCCGTATAAAGTGGAAACCACCCCGTAAAAATCATTATCCAGCCATTTTTTTCTGATAAAATCAGAATATTCTATGGTCTCATTGCCTTCAATAATATTCGGCAGGTTATATCTTGAAAAAGGGTCGCCTTGTTTATAGTTTTCATAATACCCCTTTCCTTTTGTATAGTGCAGGGTTGTTTCCAGATTCCAGTTGTCATTGATCCCCTGCTCCCAGAGCAACTGATAATGATTTTGTCTGTAGTTATCCGTTTCATTATTATAGAAACCGACAATATTCTCCCAGTTGGCATCATAAATCGCTCCCGAATAATTGAATTTAGGATCGGTTTCCCAGGTTTTTCTGTCAATTCCGTTCCATGCCTGATAGGTTTTTTCCTTTCCTCCAAAAGCCATTAAACGCAATCTTGTTTTTCCTTCTTCAAATAATGCGGTGAAATTGTAAGAATCCAGTTTTGATGAAGCCCGGTCTATGTATCCGTCAGACTGGATATGAGTGTATCTTCCCATCACGGAAAGACGGTTTTTCCAGAACTTCCCGGAGCCTATTTCAGCAGAATATTTATACGTACTGAATGATCCGTAGCTGTCATCCGTTTTTACATAAAACTTTTCTTCAGGATCTTTGGAGATCACATTGATACTTGCTCCAAAAGCTGAAACTCCGTTATTGGAAGTTCCTACACCTCTTTGAATCACGATCTGTGAGGCGGAGCTCGTTAAATCCGGAACATTGACAAAAAAAGTTCCCTGACTTTCGGAATCATTAAACGGTACTCCATTCATCATTACATTAATTCCTCTTCCGGCAACACCACGTATCCTGAAACCGGTATAGCCCACTCCGTTTCCTGCGTCAGAAGTAGAAATAACGGAGGTCTGATTTTTTAAAAGAATCGGAAGATCCTGTCCAAGATTTTTGCTGTCAAGATCTTTTTGAACGTTGATGATTTCTTTAGCAACGGGAAGCCTTTTGGTGAAATTAACGGCTTCAATTTCTTTGATTTTTAAAGTATCTCTGTTTTGAGTCTGGGCAAAAGCCAGTGAGCTTGCGGTAAGCCCTAAAAAAAATAATCCTTTCATTCTATAAATTTTAAAATTTAATGAATAAAAGGGGATCGATAAGATATTATACAATTCCGACGCTCTGAAGAGTCGAAGTCTCCCTAAACGGCATTACCCGTTCCAGGTTCTTTGGGTATAATCTCAGCCTTTTACAGCACCCCTTTATTTCAGCCGCAAAATTACAAAAAATATTTGAGTTATAAGATGCGGAATATGGGCTACACAGATTTGGTTTATGAATTGAAGCTAAATTTTAATATGCTTTATTCGAAGAGTCGATGTAATAATAATTGGTTCCGTCCTTGGTCACTTCAAACATTTTCCCCAATTTCCAGCTGAAGTTTCTTTTGATATTGGTATATTCAAATGGAATAACAACTTTATTGTGTACGTCTATCACTCCAAACATATCATTCTGGGAAGCTACAATCATAGGGTTTGAGACATCATCTCCTTCCATAATGTGAAGATATTCGTATTGGGGATAAATCTGGTATTGCCTGTAATCAGCAGCATTTACAAACTGTGAAGGCTCTATAATCCCATAGAATCCGTTTAAAATATAAGCCTGATATTGTTGTTGCTTAAATTCTACCTTGCATTTTCCCAGATCCGAACTTTTGTACTGATAAACTCTTTTACCGGTCTTGTCAATTCTGTATGAAATAAGATCTTTTTCAACGGTACCATAATTTTTAGTTCCGAATTTTCTTATTTTTTCGTTCGGTGAAGCCAAAAGGTTGCAATCTTCAGCAAAAAAAATTGCGATATGATATTCCGGCTCAACAATAAATTTCCCTTTCTGATTAATGTAACCAAACTTTCCGTCTCTTTTTTGCGGAATCAAAACGGGAACTTCTGGATTGATCACTACCAAATCAGGATTAGGTTTAGGTTCTGATTTTTTTTTAACGCCCGTCTTAACAACGTTTTTTGCCGGAATTTTCTTTACAGATTTGGTCTGTGAAAAAACAAATACAGAAATAAAGATTCCAAAAAAACACGCACTATTTTTCATATTCATCATTTGTCTGCAAAAATACGACCAAAAATAGAAAATATAAAAAACATATTTATAAAGAATCTAAATAATTTAACTTAGATAAAATATTAGAATTTCGTAAATTTGGGAACACTTTTTAGGCGTTTGATAATTTCTAAAACGTTTTTGAGACGGATATTATCTTACAATTTTAAAACGAGGTGTAGATTATACTCATTCTACTCCGGTTCGTATTGTGGTTCAAAATGCGACATCTCAAATGGCATTGTTGTAATTTTTACAGACTGGTATAGAAAAAATGGCAGTACAGATAACTGCTTTATAATCTGAATTTAATATTGAAAAGACTTCTATATGAATATTTATAAGGATTACATCAAAGAGATTGAAGAAAGAAAAAACCATGGGCTTCATCCAAAGCCGATTGATGGTGCTGAATTATTAAGCGAAATTATTGCCCAGATTAAAGATTCAGATCATGCAGACAGAGCAGATTCTCTTAAATTTTTTATCTACAATACTTTACCCGGAACAACAAGTGCAGCGGGTGTAAAAGCTAAATTTTTAAAAGAGATCATTCTTGGTGAATCCGTAATAGAAGAAATATCACCTGCTTTTGCCTTTGAACTTTTATCTCATATGAAAGGAGGTAAATCAATTGAGGTGTTGCTGGATCTGGCTCTGGGAAATGATGCAGCTATTGCTAAAGAAGCAGCAAATGTTCTTAAAACACAGGTTTTCCTTTATGATGCGGACACTAACCGTTTAAAGGAAGCATTCAATAACGGTAACGAAATCGCAAAAGAAATCATTGAAAGCTATGCAAAAGCAGAGTTTTTTACTAAACTACCGGATGTTCCGGAAGAAATTAAAGTAGTTACATTCATCGCCGGTGAAGGTGACATTTCTACAGATTTACTTTCTCCGGGTAACCAGGCCCACTCAAGATCAGACCGTGAGCTCCATGGCAAGTGTATGATTACTCCTCAGGCGCAGGAAGAAATCAGAGCACTTCAGGCGCAGCATCCGGATAAGAGTGTGATGCTGATTGCTGAGAAAGGCACCATGGGTGTAGGCTCATCAAGAATGTCAGGAGTAAACAATGTGGCTTTATGGACCGGTAAACAGGCAAGCCCATATATCCCATTCGTAAATATTGCTCCGATCGTTGGAGGAACAAACGGGATTTCCCCGATCTTCCTTACCACTGTTGACGTAACCGGAGGTATTGGTATCGACCTTAAAAACTGGGTAAAAAAACTGGATGCAGAAGGGAACCCGATTCGTAACGAAAATGGAGAACCAATTCTTGAAGAGGCATATTCTGTTGCTACGGGAACTGTTCTTACCATCAATACAAAAGAGAAGAAACTTTATAATGGTGATCAGGAGCTGATTGACATTTCTAAAGCATTCACTCCTCAAAAAATAGAATTTATCAAAGCCGGCGGATCATATGCGATCGTGTTCGGTAAAAAGCTACAGACCTTTGCTGCACAACTTTTAGGAATAGAAACACCACCTGTTTTTGCTCCATCAAAAGAAATTTCTCATGACGGGCAAGGTCTTACAGCAGTAGAAAAAATATTCAACAGAAATGCCGTAGGCATAACACCGGGAAAAGTATTACACGCCGGTTCGGATGTTCGCGTACAAGTAAACATTGTTGGTTCACAGGATACCACAGGTCTTATGACTTCTCAGGAACTTGAATCTATGGCAGCAACAGTGATTTCGCCAATTGTTGACGGGGCTTATCAATCAGGTTGTCATACCGCTTCAGTATGGGATAAAAAAGCTCAGGCAAATATTCCAAAGCTGATGAAATTCATGAACGATTTCGGTCTGATCACTGCCCGTGACCCGAAAGGTGAATATCACTCAATGACTGACGTAATCCACAAAGTTCTTAATGATATTACGGTAGATGAATGGGCTATCATCATTGGTGGTGACTCACACACAAGAATGTCTAAAGGAGTTGCTTTCGGGGCTGACTCTGGGACTGTTGCTCTTGCACTGGCTACCGGTGAAGCATCTATGCCGATTCCTGAATCGGTAAAAGTAACCTTCAAAGGGGATATGAAAGAGCATATGGATTTCCGTGATGTAGTTCATGCAACCCAGGCTCAGATGCTTAAACAGTTTGGTGGAGAAAACGTATTCCAGGGCAGAATCATTGAGGTTCACATCGGAACTCTTCCTGCTGACCAGGCATTCACATTTACAGACTGGACTGCAGAAATGAAGGCTAAAGCTTCCATCAATATTTCCGAAGACAATACCCTGATTGAATCATTGGAAATTGCGAAAGGCAGAATCCAGATCATGATCGATAAAGGGATGGATAATCATAACCAGGTTCTTCAGGGATTAATCAATAAAGCTGATAAGAGAATTGCAGAGATTAAGTCAGGTGAAAAACCGGCTTTAACTCCGGACGCGAATGCTAAATATTATGCTGAAGTGGTTGTAGATCTTGATGCCATTGTAGAACCTATGATTGCAGACCCGGATGTAAACAACGATGATGTTTCTAAACGATATACCCACGATACGATCAGAACTCTTTCTTACTATGGTGGAGATAAAAAAGTAGATCTTGGCTTTGTAGGATCTTGTATGGTTCACAAAGGAGATTTGAAAATTGTTTCCCAAATGCTAAGAAACCTTGAAAAGCAACAGGGTAAAGTAGAATTTAATGCTCCATTAGTAGTGGCTGCACCTACTTATAACATCATTGATGAATTAAAAGCAGAAGGAGACTGGGAATTATTGGAAAAATATTCCGGCTTTGAATTTGATGATAATGCTCCTAAAGGCGAGGCCCGTGTAGAATACAAAAATGTAATGTACCTTGAGCGTCCGGGATGTAACCTTTGTATGGGTAATCAGGAAAAAGCAGCTAAAGGAGATACGGTATTGGCAACTTCTACCCGTCTTTTCCAGGGAAGAGTAGTTGAAGATTCCGAACGTAAAAAAGGAGAATCTCTACTTGCATCAACACCTGTTGTTGTCTTATCTGCTATCATTGGAAGAATTCCTAATATAGATGAATATAAAGCTGCAGTGGAGGGTATCGACCTGACTAAGTTTACACCTCCTATCAAGGAGTTGGTTCAGGTTGGGCATTAATACTTCGGCTGCAGATAAACATAAATGTATAAACATTAATTCTAAGAGATATGACTTTTGATATTGATATGATCAAAAAAGTGTACGAACGTTACCCGGAAAGGATTGCTGCGGCAAGACAAATCGTGGGAAAACCGCTTACGCTTTCAGAAAAAATCCTTTATACCCACCTTTGGGAAGGAAATGCCACACAAGCACATGAGAGAGGAAACTCTTACGTAGATTTTGCACCGGACAGAGTAGCTATGCAGGATGCCACTGCACAGATGGCTCTTTTGCAGTTTATGCAGGCCGGAAAATCTAAGGTTGCAGTTCCTTCAACAGCACATGCAGACCACCTGATCCAGGCGAAAGTAGGTGCTGATAAAGATTTACAGGAAGGGATCAACAAAAACTCTGAGGTTTTCAACTTTCTGAGCTCTGTTTGTGATAAATACGGAATCGGGTTCTGGAAACCGGGAGCCGGTATCATCCACCAGGTTGTTTTAGAAAACTACGCATTCCCCGGAGGTATGATGATCGGTACCGATTCTCACACCGTAAATGCAGGAGGTCTCGGTATGGTAGCCATCGGTGTAGGTGGTGCTGATGCCGTAGATGTAATGGCAGGAATGGCTTGGGAACTTAAGATGCCTAAACTTATCGGTGTAAAATTAACCGGTAAAATGAACGGGTGGACGTCTGCAAAAGATGTTATCCTGAAAGTAGCAGGAATTCTTACCGTAAAAGGTGGAACAGGATGTATCGTAGAATATTTCGGAGAAGGGGCACTGTCTCTCTCAGCAACCGGTAAAGGTACTATCTGTAACATGGGTGCTGAAATCGGAGCGACAACTTCTACTTTCGGATACGATGATTCAATGAGAAGATATCTGGCTGCTACAGGAAGACAGGATGTAGTGGATGCAGCTGACAAAATTGCAGAACACCTGACCGGTGATGCTGAAGTATATGCAAATCCTGAACAATACTTTGATCAGGTAATTGAAATTAACCTTTCTGAATTGGCTCCTCATTTGAACGGACCTTTCACTCCGGATTTGGCAACTCCTGTTTCTGAATTCAGAGCTAAGGCTGAAGCTAACGGATGGCCTCTTGAGGTTGAATGGGCATTGATCGGATCTTGTACCAACTCTTCTTATGAAGATTTATCAAGAGCTGCTTCAATCGTTGAAGATGCGGTTGCAAAAGGTGTTAAGCCTAAAGCGATCTTAGGGATCAACCCCGGATCTGAGCAGGTAAAATTCACTGCAGAAAGAGACGGTTTCTTAGATTCTTTCAGAAAATTTGAAAACGCAAGAATCTTTACTAATGCCTGTGGACCTTGTATCGGACAATGGGATAGAGAAGGTGCTGAAAAAGGAGAGAAAAACTCTATCATTCACTCTTTCAACAGAAACTTTGCGAAAAGAGCCGACGGTAACCCGAATACTCACGCATTTGTAGCTTCTCCGGAAATGGTAGCTGCTGTTGCGATCTCAGGAAGACTGGATTTCAATCCGATTACAGATACTTTAACGAATGAATCCGGAGAGCAGATAAGATTAAACGAACCTCAGGGTTATGAGTTACCTGAAAAAGGATTCGCTGTAGATGATAACGGATACCAGGCTCCATCTGAAGACGGATCTTCAGTAGTGGTCAATGTAAGCCCTACATCAGACAGGCTTCAATTACTGGAAGAATTCCCGGCTTGGGACGGTAAAAACATTGAAGGAGCTAAAGTTTTAATCAAAGCTTTCGGAAAATGTACTACCGACCACATCTCTATGGCAGGGCCATGGTTGAAATACAGAGGTCACCTTGATAATATTTCAAACAACATGTTAATCGGAGCAGTAAATGCCTATAACATGGAAACCAACCATGTTAAAAACGAACTGACAGGTGAATACGGCGAAGTACCTGCCGTACAAAGAGCTTACAAAGCTTCCGGAATTCCTACTATCGTTGTGGGTGACCAGAACTACGGTGAAGGATCATCAAGAGAGCACGCAGCCATGGAACCAAGACACCTTGGTGTAAAAGCCGTATTGGTCAAATCTTTCGCAAGAATCCATGAAACAAACCTTAAAAAACAAGGTATGCTTGGAATAACTTTTGCCAATGAAGCTGACTATGATAAAATTTTAGAAGATGACACGGTTAACTTCCTAGATTTGGATCAGTTTGCTCCAGGTAAGCAATTAACTTTAGAGTTTGTACATGCTGATGGAACTAAAGACATCATCATGGCTAACCATACTTATAACGATCAACAAATTGATTGGTTTAAAGCAGGTTCTGCTCTTAACTTAATTAAACAACAGGAAAATTAATTGTTAGACTTATTTAATCATAAAAAAGCAACTTCGATTGGAGTTGCTTTTTTTATTTGAGATTTCTATTTGATTTTATTTAAAAGATTGGGTCTGTAACTTTCTCCTATGGGAATTTCCTTATCTGAAAAAAGAGTGACTTTTTTAATATCCAGACTTTTAATCTGGTTCAGATTAATAATATATGATTTGTGGATTCTTGCGAAAGATTTTTCATTAAGCTGCTGCTCCAGTGATTTGAGGGTATCCAGAACGATATACTCTTCTGTGGCAGTTCTGATATTCACGTAATCTTTAATACTTTCAATATAAAAAATATCATTAAAATTGATCCGGTGCAACTGTCCGGATGATTTAACGAAAAAATGTGATTCCGCATTATTTTCCTGAAATGAAAAACGTTCCTGAGCCTTCAATGCACTTTTCTGAAACCTTTCAAAAGAAATCGGCTTCAGAAGATAATCTACAATATTATGTTCATATCCTTCCAATGCGTATTCCGAGTAGGCTGTCGTCAGAATATATTTTTGCCGGTCACCCAAAATTTTCATAAAATTGATTCCTGTAAGCTCCGGCATCTGAATATCCAGAAAGATAAGGTCTGAATCATTTTTCTGCAGATATTCCAAAGCATGTATCGGATCCTCTGTAGAAAAAACCAGTTCAAGAAAAGGAATTTTTTCTACATAATGTTCCAAAAGAGAGATTGCCAATGACTCGTCATCTACAATGATGCATTTTATCTTATTCATTTCTTAAATCAATTTTTAAATCTACAATAAATTCCGTTTCTGAATCTTTGATCTCAAGGTCATGTTTGGGATATAATATTTCCAGTCTTTTCTTCACATTCTGAATACCAATTCCGGATACTATATCTTTCATTTTTTGTGTTTTATAGTTAAAAAGGTAAAAGTGCAAAACCTCATCATGACCTGAGATTTTCATTTTAAAACCTTTATCACGAAAATCGCCGTGCTTAAAAGCATTCTCCACAAAAGGAACCAGCAGCATCGGGGAAATCTTCAGATGAGGATGCTGTATATTCTTCTCAATGATCAACAGTTCCGGATTTCTGATCCTAAGCTTCTCCAGAGCGATAAGGCTGTCAATATATCCAATTTCCTTATCCAGAGAAATGGTGTCTTTTTCAAGATCTTTTGTGCTGTACCTCAACAATTGTCCAAGCTCTTCAATAGCAGGGAGGGCTTTATCTGATTTCTGATAGACAAGCGAGTAGATATTATTTAAAGAATTAAAAATAAAATGAGGATTGATCTGGGTTTTCAGCGCCTGAAGTTCTGCCTGTTTCTTTTCGATCAGAAGTTGCTTTTTATCATTTTCAGCCACACCATATTTCTCGAGTATCCATAAAATGCCGGCAATAAAAGTAGTCAGAGAGCTATTGTATATATTATCGAACAAATAGTAGAGAAGCCCTATATTTTCATCATAATTGCGAAAGCCAAGAGTAGGAGGCAGGATCAATTCTTCCAAAGCATATCTCATACTGGCAAAACACAGCAGAGTCAGTATAAAAACGAAAACTGCCGAATACAATTTCTCAAGTTTAAAAACCTTTGGAAAAATAAAGAAATACGAAATATAAAATGTGCTGATTTTTACAATAAAAAATGTAATCCTCAGAATGTGTATTTCACGACGGTTGGTCTCCGGGACAAAAAAATTAGGAGTAATGACAGTTCCTATAAAATCGAACCCCCAGTAAATAATTTGAAGCCAGATAATTTGCTTTTTATTCATATTCAAATATAAATCTCTAAAGGCATAATTCATCGATCGTTTTCGACAAAAACCTGTTTTTTTCCGACGAAATTTATTTGATACACAGAATTCCGCATTTCATCTAAAAACTGTTTTACCAACAACTCTCATCCCATATTTTTGTCTGAGAAATGTAATATAATTATCATTTAATCTGTCATTTATAATATGAAAAAACACATTTTATTTATAACATCCCTGGTTTGTTTCTTTTCAGCAGCACAGACCAAAGACACCGCCAAAGTCTACAAAATAGAAACGGTTACTGTGAATGGTAAAAAGAATCTGGTAGAGCGTAAAGTGGATCGTCTTGTTTACAATGTTCAGAATTCTATGCTTTCACAAGGAAGTTCCGGAACTGAGGTTCTTGCCGGCACTCCTTTATTACAGGTAGATGAAAATAAAGGTCTTCTTTCCATAGCGGGGAAAAATGGAGTTTCTGTAATGGTCAATGACCGGATGCTTAATCTTTCCGGGTCAGAGTTGATCAACTACCTTCGAAATCTGCGCTCTGAAAATATTCTGAAAATTGAAGTGATTACCACTCCTCCTGCTAAATATGAAGCTCAGGGCAACAGTGGAATTATCAATATCGTTCTTAAAAAAAACCAGAATCTTGGATGGAATGGTTACCTCAACACCGATTATACTCAAAAAACATATGCAGCGTTCAGTACAGTGGCAGGAGCAAACTATCAGAATGAAAAAATAAAAGCTTCTGTAAAACTGATGGGATACGATGGCCACAAAAGATCAGTAGAAAATTATAAAATAACAGGTGAAAATTCCTCTGTAAACATAAATGAAAGAAGGGATATGAATGACGGATTGGGTCTGAATGCCAATTTTGATTATTCTCTCACTAAAAATTCCAATGTAGGACTGGTATATGATATTTCGAAGGGACATTATGATATGGATATCAGCTCAAAACAAAACTATTTCACCAACAATACCCCCATTTTACAAACAGATACAGATTCAAGGCACCGTTCTACTTTTACTTCACAAATGCTGAATTTATACCTTGACCAGAAATTAGGAGAGCATAAGCTAAGCCTGGGCGCCAATTATTATGGAAACCTTCCGGATACTGAAGTTAATTTTACTACAAGAAATATTGCCAACAATTCAACACAAGTGGTAAGAAATCTTTCATCTGTGGATTATAAAATATATTCCGGTCAGGCAGATTTAACATTAAATTTCAAAAAAATCCAACTGGAAACCGGAGCTAAATACAGTCAGTTTTCCAATAATTCGGACATTGGATATTTCAATTTAATCGATGGTGATTATATTATGGATCCTGCCAGAAGTAATCAGTTTGATTATGATGAAAAGAATTATGCTGCCTATCTGAGTGCCAGTAAAGATCTTGGCGAAAAATGGTCTGTCAAGGCAGGCCTTCGTTATGAATATACACAAACCAACGGATTCTCACCTACTACGCAATCTCAGTCCGAAAACAATTACGGTAAGTTTTTCCCAACAGCCTATCTGTCTTATAAAGCCAATAATAACAATCAGTTCAGCATTAATTATTCCCGGAGAATCAACCGCCCTTATTTCCAGGCTTTAGATCCTTTCCGGTGGTATTCCAATCCGAACACCTATTATTCGGGAAATCCGAGCCTGCAGCCTTCTTTTAATCATAATATCGAACTCAACTATATTTTTAAAAATAAATTTTCTGCCCAGCTATATTACCAGAGAACAACAAATAATTTTGACCAGATTTCATTTCTGAACGGCATTGATCTTACCAGCACTTATGAAAATTACTACAATCAGAATATTTACGGGATCAATCTGAATTATACAGATACTTTCTTCAAAATCTGGGAAAGCAATATCTCCACTTCGTTCAGCTATAATGAGACTCAGATTACACAGTTCAATTTAGTTCCTAAGAACGGGCAGTCGTTTTATTATTCCCTCAACAATACATTTCAATTAAATAAGGCTAAAACATTCATGTTATTTATCAACTACTGGAATAATCTGCCATCCAGGGACGGGTATCTTTCTGTAAGGAACAAGGCAAGCTTTGATGTAGGAATCAAAATGAGCTTTGTGGAAAAAGCTCTTCAGATCAATCTTTCGGTAAGCGATATTTTCAGGCAGTCCGGACTTAAGGCTGATATGTATTTTACAGATAATACACAGTCATTCAACAACTATTGGGACGCCCGAAGAATGACGCTCAGCATCACTTATAATTTTGGAAACCAGAAAATAAAATCAAATAACAGAGCGGTGAATTTCGAAGAGAAAAACCGTGCACAATAATTTAATACTAATTTTAAAAAAATAAACTTATGAAAACTTTTATTTATATTTTTCTTATATGCCTTTCTACCTCAGTATTTGCTCAAAAAAAGCCTTCAGATTATTTTACAAATTCAAAGACGAAAGTTTTGGTTGTCGGCTCATTTCATTTTGATTATCCTAATCTGGATGCCCATAAAATCAATAAGGAAGATCAGATAGATGTACTTTCTCCCAAAACAGCAAAAGAAGTCACAGAACTTGTAGAATATATCAAAAAATTTAAACCAACAAAGATTGCAATTGAAGCCTGGCCAAGCTGGAATGCCAATCAAAAGCTGAAGGAATACAATGAAGGTAAACACCGCGACAAAAGAGATGAGCGTTATCAGCTGGCTATGAGAATAGCCAATGAGCTTAAAATAAACGAATTGTTTAGCATTGACGCTGAATCTGTTCTGGATGACCTTGAAAAACAGTTTGGGAAAACTGATTCTGCATTTTTTAAAGACCTCAGTAAGGATTATGATTTCAGAAGTGATGATCCGATATCTCAACAGTTTATTGCCTTCTACAAGAGTTCTGAGCCTAAAAATTTCAA
This sequence comes from Chryseobacterium tongliaonense, assembly GCF_041224435.1. NCBI lineage: Bacteria > Pseudomonadati > Bacteroidota > Flavobacteriia > Flavobacteriales > Weeksellaceae > Chryseobacterium > Chryseobacterium tongliaonense. The sequence goes on from NZ_JBGFFD010000010.1 coordinate 98,899, forward strand.
ATCTCTCTTAGACACTTTTACTTATATGAATTCCAAAGAAAGCCATCAATACGGATACGGAGCTTATTTGAGTGGTGATTTCAAACTGAGAGAATATGACGGTGCAGATATGCTTGCGCTTTATTGGTACAGCAGAAATCTGAGAATGTTTCGCAATATTCAAAACATTCCTCACAATGGTGAAGACAGAATTCTTGTGATTGCCGGAAATGGCCATGCAGCAATATTACGGCAGCTTTTTACCTCTTCCGCAGAATATGATTTCACTGAGTTTTCTTCACTGAAATAAATAAAAATGACAAAATTCATTTTTTGTCTAACAGAATATAAAGAATGTCTAAGCTTTAAAATATAGCACGAGAAATTTCGGATTATCCATCAATTATAAAATTCCAAAGAAAAACAAATTGGCCAAAGAAGCCCCGAATATCTTAAACAGCACTAAGAAAGAAGATAACGGCGGAGTAATGCAGCAGGGGCAGTAATTCATTTTCAATATTACTTAAGTTCGGCGGCGGGCTTTGCCCGCCGCCGAACTTTTAAAACAATATAATTTAAAAATCCAGATTCTGAAATCTCCAGTTTAAAGTATCTATCAATGTGATCCGATTGACCGTAACGGGCAGCTCTGTGATTATTTTCAAAGCCTGATGCGCCATCATACTTCCGATGATCCCGGGTAATGAGCCCAGCACTCCAAGGCTGTCACAATCGGGAACCTCTTCATTAAATGGTGGTTCGGGAAAAAGATCTCTTAAATTTTTACTTCCTTTATAGTTGAAAACAGCCACTTGACCTGAAAAACCCAGGATACTTCCATAGACCAAAGGTTTATTTATTTTTACACTTATATCGTTGATAAGATACCTGCTGGTGAAATTATCTGAGCCATCGACAATAATATCGTATTGTGAAAGAATTTTTTCTGCATTGGAACTTTCTATTTTTTCTTCAATTCCGATACAGTTTACCTGATGATTAAGCAACTCCACAAACTTTTCAGCACTTTTTACCTTTGAAATTCCTACACTATACTCATTGTGAACAACCTGCCGGTTTAAATTATGCAATTCTACGGTGTCAAAATCTACAATGCCCAGAGTACCCACTCCTGCTGCTGCCAGATATTGAATCACAGGGCTTCCCAACCCTCCGGCGCCAACGACAAGTACTTTTGCATCTCTGATTTTTCTCTGCCCTTCCATACCTATTTCGTCAATAAATATCTGGCGGCTGTATCTTGAAAAAAGATCTTCATTTTTCATTGTCAATTATTTAAATCCGTTATACACCGAATCCCAGTCTTTCATTACAGGATCATATCCCGCGGATTTGATCATTTGCCTTATCGTATTCATGCTTCTTTCATCACTGGTTTCAAACTGTTCCAGAGACTGCTTGTCAACTGCATATCCTCCCGGATTGGTTTTTGATCCTGCACTCATGGCTGTTGCCCCTAAAGACACAATATGATTTCTGAACTTTTCATTTTCTCTGGTTGAAATTGATATTTCAAGATCTTCATTCCAGATTCTGTAGGCACAGATTAGCTGTAAAAGGTCTTTGTCTTCCATGATAAAATTAGGTTCAATAATTCCTTCCGCTGGCCTGAGCCTCGGAAACGACACAGAGAAACGGCTCTGCCAATATTGTTTTTGCAGATAATCAATATGTAAAGCATTAAAGAAACTATCTACTCTCCAGTCTTCCAGCCCCAGCAAAACACCTAAACCTATTTTATGAATTCCTGCCTTTCCGATTCTGTCTGGTGTTTCAAGGCGAAAATCAAAGTTTGATTTCTTTCCTTTCGGATGGTAATGTTTATAGACTTCCTGATGATAAGTTTCCTGATAAACCAGCACAGAATGTACTCCTTCCTGATGCAGCCACTCATATTCTTCTTCTGATAAAGGCTGCACTTCTATTGAGATATTGGCAAAATGAGGTTTCAATAAACGGACAGCATTGAGAAAGTAAGAGATTCCAACGGTTTTATTCGCTTCTCCGCTTACCAGTAGCACATGATTAACGCCCATTGATTTAAGCACCGTTGCTTCTATGATGATCTCCGTATCAGAAAGGGTTTTCCTTTTAAGCTTATTATCTAAACTGAAACCACAGTAGGTACAGATATTCTGACATTCATTGCTGAGATACAGTGGTGCGTAAAGCTGGATGGTTTTACCGAAACGTTTCCGGGTAATTGATTGTGCCATATTCGCCATTACCTCCAGTTTTGGAGCCGCAGCTTCTGAAATCAGATTTAAAAAGTCATCTACTGTTTTCTGCTTTTTCTGCAGGCTGTATTCTACATCAGACAGGGTGACATTTTCAAGTTTCAGTTTTATTTCTTCCCAATGGTATTTCTTAAAAACCTCATCAAACTTCATCATAACCCATCTTATTCAAACAAAAAAGAAGTTAGCGGACTGGAAGCTTCAGCATGCTGATTGATCACTCCTAATCCTGATTCATAAGCTCTTCTTCCTGCAATAACGCCTTCTTTAAATGCCAATGCCATATTCACGGGATCTTTTGCCACGGCAATAGCTGTATTCACCAAAACGGCATCAGCTCCGATTTCCATTGCCTTTGCAGCATCCGAAGGCGCTCCTATTCCTGCATCTACCACAACCGGAACATTGCTCTGGCTGATAATAATTTCTAAAAAATCAAGCGTTCGAAGTCCTTTATTCGTTCCAATTGGAGCTCCTAAAGGCATCACGACTGCTGTCCCTGCATTTTCCAGGCGTTTGCACAGCACCGGGTCTGCATGAATGTAAGGCATGACGATAAAACCAAGTTTGGCCAGCTCTTCTGTGGCATACAGGGTTTCAATCGGATCGGGCAATAAATATTTCGGATCGGGATGAATTTCCAATTTCACCCAGTTGGTTTCCAAAGCTTCTCTTGCCAACTGGGCAGCCAATACTGCTTCTTTCGCAGTACGGGCACCTGAAGTATTGGGCAAAAGATGGGTTTTTGTTGGTTTCAAAGCATTTAACAGGTCATCTTCAGACGAGCCGGTATCTATTCTTTTTAATGCCATCGTTACCATGTCTGTTTCTGAAGCTATGATTGATTGGGTCATTTCCGCTAAATTTCCAAACTTCCCGGTTCCCAGAAAAAGCCTGGATTCAAAAATTCTGTCTGCTATTGTTAGTTTCTGATTCATTTCATGAGTTTTATAAATTCTTTTACAATGGTTGGCTGGCGGGTAATCTGCCCGGAAACAGCCACTCCGTAAATTCCGGTTTGCTGTAATAATTCTATATCGTTTAAAACAACTCCTCCTATTGCATAGATTTTTGGAATACTGATCGACGATTTTTCCAGATCCCGAAGAATCTGCTGATACCCTTCAAATCCTAAAACAGGACTCAGTTTTTCTTTTGTATCTGTGAATCTTAATGGTCCCAATCCGATGTAATCACATTGCTCTTCTATTCTCTGAAGTACATCTGTTATTGTATTCGCTGTTCCACCGATTATTTTATTCTTTCCGAGAATTTGTCTCGCTTCAAGTACCGAAGTATCATCAAGTCCCAAATGCACACCGTCAGCATCAATTTTTTTAGCCAGCTGTACATGATCATTAATGATGCAAACTGCCTGATATTCTGAACACAGTAGCTGTGCTTTAACACAAAGTTCTTCGAGTGCACTTTCAGAAGCATTTTTCCAGCGTACCTGAACCCATTGTACGCCGGCATCAAGTGCTTTACGGATATTCAATTCCTGCTCTTCTCTTGTATTTCCCTGAGAGATATATTGTATTTTTTCCATGATCAATTTTGAATGGTCATTATATTCCTGCATTTCCTGAAAACTTCCACAGGACGGTTATCCTGCCACACCGCTCCCAACAGAGCGATTCCATCGATATTTTCAGGAAGCAATTCACTACAGTTTGTTTCATTAATTCCACCTAAAGCAATTAATTTTACATTCCGGTTATTCCGTTGTCTGCATTCTTCCCGGATTGTCGTATCATCACCATACCCTTTTTTAGAGATACTCGGATAAAACGGACTTAAGAATGCATATTCCCAATGATCATCCAAAGCATTAAAAGCCTGAATATCATGCACAGAAGTAGACAGCATATAATCCTGAATATATTCCTGGTATATTTTATTCTGCCGATCAGCTTCTCTGATATGTAACCTGGAAATATCATATTTTGAAGCCAGTTCAAAATGACTGTGCAATACCACTTGTGAGAGAAAATTTTCATCAATCCTATTCAAAAAAACTTCCATCTCCTGCTTGCTTATCAGAGGTTTTCTCACATGAAGTATATCCAGCCCTTCCGGAAACATCTCATTGATATGCTTTGTTTCATCAGGGAGACATTCTTCCGGCGTTATCACGATGATCACAGATAAATTTCTTTTCCGCTTTCGATAAACTCCATTGATTTATCAAGCATTCCTTTTTCTGCTGATTCCCTTATTTCCTGGGTGATTTTCATCGAGCAGAATTTAGGTCCGCACATTGAGCAGAAATGAGCGATTTTAGCCCCTTCTGCAGGCAGTGTTTCATCATGATAAGCTCTTGCGGTATCCGGATCTAAAGAAAGGTTAAACTGATCTTCCCATCTGAATTCAAACCTGGCTTTACTTAAAGCATTGTCTCTGTATTGCGCTCCTGGATGCCCTTTTGCCAGGTCTGCAGCATGAGCCGCCAGCTTGTAGGTAATTACCCCGTCTTTTACATCTTTTTTATTCGGAAGTCCTAAGTGTTCTTTCGGGGTTACATAACAAAGCATGGCACATCCGAACCAGCCAATCATCGCCGCTCCTATCCCGGAAGTGATATGATCATAACCCGGAGCGATATCTGTAGTCAGTGGTCCTAATGTATAAAACGGTGCTTCATGACATTCTTTCAGCTGCTTGTCCATATTTTCCTTGATCATATGCATCGGCACATGCCCGGGACCTTCTATCATCACCTGTACATTATGTTTCCATGCGATTTTTGTCAGCTCGCCCAAAGTTTCCAGCTCTGCAAACTGTGCCGCATCGTTGGCATCTGCAATAGAACCGGGGCGAAGACCATCACCCAGAGAAAAAGCGACATCATATTTCTTCATAATTTCACAAATCTCCTCGAAATGGGTATACAGAAAATTTTCTTTGTGATGATAAAGGCACCATTTTGCCATAATAGATCCGCCTCTGGAAACAATTCCCGTTACGCGGTTAGCTGTCAGGTGAATATATCTCAGCAAAACTCCGGCATGAATTGTAAAGTAAGAAACTCCCTGCTCAGCCTGTTCTATTAAGGTATCTTTAAAAATTTCCCAAGTCAGGTCTTCAGGAACTCCTTTTACTTTTTCCAGAGCCTGGTAAATCGGGACGGTTCCAATCGGCACCGGGCTGTTTCTGATGATCCATTCTCTTGTTTCATGTATATTTTTTCCGGTAGATAAATCCATAATCGTATCTGCTCCCCAACGGCATGCCCAGACTGCTTTTTCCACTTCTTCCTCGATGCTTGATGAAACTGCGCTGTTTCCGATATTTGCATTTATTTTCACCAGAAAATTCCGCCCGATGATCATCGGCTCACTCTCAGGATGATTGATATTATTGGGAATGATTGCTCTTCCGGCTGCGATTTCGTCTCTTACAAATTCGGGAGTAATCTTATTTTTAGGGGTGTTTGCTCCAAAGCTGTTTCCGGTGTGCTGGGAAGACATTTCTTTTGAAACCGATTCAAGCTGCTCAATCCGCTGGTTTTCCCTGATGGCAACATATTCCATTTCCGGTGTAATGATTCCCTGTCTTGCATAAAAAAGCTGAGTCACTTCCTGATCTTCTTTTGCTACTTTCGGTTTATGATTATAGGAAAAACGAAGCTCATCAAGACGGGAGTCTGCCAGACGTGTCCTTCCGTATTCTGAGGAAATCTGATCTAAAACATGTACATCTTTCCTGTCCAGAATCCATTGTTCTCTTATTCTCGGGAGGCCTTTTAAAATGTCAATTTCTGCATTTTCATCGGTGTAAGGTCCTGATGTATCATAAATGGTTACGGGAGAATTATGCTCAAGCGTTCCGTTGGTAAGCTTTGTTGCGCTTAAATGTATTTCCCGCATTGCTACACTGATAGGATATAATATTCCTTCAACATAAATTTTCTTAGAGTTCGGAAAAGGCGAACGTGTAATTGAATGCGCCATAAGTAATTTTGGTATTAATGGGTATGAGTTAACCGCCTTGTGTGGCAGTGATAATTAAAACTGAATCCTGATCCTGAAGCAGAGTATCCGGCCATGACGATATGGGGATAATGCGGTTGTTGAGTGCAACAGCAATCCCCTTTTTGCGGCCCGGAGCTTCCAAAGCCATCAATGCTTCCAGATTTTCGGGAAGTACATCAAAAGTTTTTCGTGTGTGATTGATTATAAGTTCCATTCCTATGTTGTATTACATCAACTTTAGGAATGGCTATGATCGTACAATGGAATGTACAACAAAAGTCATCTCACTTTTCCCTACGCTGGTATGATCCAGATCAGGTTCAAAGGGTAAAGTCTCAGTCTGTTTGCTACAGACACCCCTAAAGTATGGGACGAAATTAGGCTATTTTTTTAGAATGGACAAAATTTTGAAATAAAAAAAGACTGCTTCGGGTTTGAGCAGTCTGTATTTTATATAAATTAATTTATCGCAAGGTTAGACAAGAATAAAGCAGAAGAATCTAAGTTAAAGATAAGCAGAGTCGTTTCACTTACTGATGAAACACAAATGAAACCTGATCATCATTTATGCTATTAATTATCAAAATTATTCTTCACAGGCTCTCCAGATTGCGTCGTTTTGCGGGACAGGAGCTGTGATTTGAATGTTTTCTTTTGTTACCGGATGAATAAATTCCAGTTTTCTAGCATGAAGATTGATTCCGCCATCGGGATTAGAACGCGCCGCGCCGTATTTCAGGTCTCCTTTTATCGGAACTCCGGTTTTAGATAGCTGTGCCCGAATCTGATGATGTCTTCCGGTTTCAAGATCAATTTCAAGAAGCAGGTAATTATCCAGACTTTTAATAACATGATAGGTTAAAATGGCTTCTTTGGCACCATCCGTTGCTTTTGGAAAAACGATCGCTTTGTTATTTTTTTCGTTTTTCTTTAAATAATGAATCAGCCTTTGACTTTGAGGAATCATTTCTTTGGCTACAACTGCCCAATACGTTTTTTTTATTTCCCGGTTTTTCACCATCTGGGTAAGTCGGGAAAGCGCTTTGGAAGTTTTAGCATAGATCACCAATCCTGAGGTCGGTCGGTCTATACGATGCACCAAACCGAGAAAAACATTTCCCGGTTTGGCATCTCTTTTTTTTATAAAATTTTTTATTGACTCCAGTAATGATTCATCTCCGGTCTTATCTCCCTGTACAAGCTGACCGACTTTTTTATTGATCACCAGAAGATGGTTGTCTTCATAAACAATCTGTTCCTCCATTTATCTGTTGGGTCTGTTGGATAATGATAAAATAATTCCACCGAGAAGTCCTAATGTTTTCATTCCTGCCAATCTTGATTCCAATGGTAAAAATGCTCCGATAATACAAAGTGCGGCAGCAGCATACATCGGGTAAACAAAATTTCTGTTTGAAAGAAAAGGAGCCTGAATAGCAAAGCTTATTCCTATCAGGATATAAAATACTCTTCTGGAAAGTATATTGCTGACCTCCGGAGAGAAGAAATTAAACCATCCGGCTGCAAGGCAGATCAATGCAACAACGGAAATAACTCCTTGTATAGTCTGTTGGTTTTTCATCAATTAGTAACTTTCTTTTTCGTTTGGAAAATCTACGTTTTTCACATCTTTTACATATTGGGCAACGGCACCAGTGATTTCCGTATAAAGATCAAGATATCTTCTTAAGAATTTCGGGCTGAAACCCTGATTCATTCCCACCATATCGTGGTATACCAAAACCTGCCCGTCACAATGAGCTCCGGCTCCGATTCCGATGGTTGGGATTGAAATGCTTTCTGTTACTTTTTTAGCTAATTCAGCCGGGATTTTTTCAAGAACGACAGAAAAACATCCTAATTCTTCGAGAAGCTGTGCATCGCTGATCAGTTTTTCGGCTTCCGCTTCTTCTTTTGCTCTTACTTTATAGGTTCCGAATTTATAGATCGACTGTGGGGTCAACCCTAAATGCCCCATCACCGGAATTCCGGCATTGATGATTTTCTTTATTGATTTGGAGATCTCTTTTCCACCTTCGATTTTCACTGCATGCGCACCACCTTCTTTCATCATTCTTACGGCAGATTCCAAAGCTTTCTCCGGATTACTCTGATAAGTTCCGAAAGGTAAGTCTGCTACAACCAAAGCTCTGTCGGTCCCTCTTACCACACTCTGGGCGTGATAGATCATCTGGTCTAAAGTGATCGGAAGAGTTGTTTCAAAACCTGCCATTACATTGGCCGCAGAATCTCCGATCAATACGGCATCAATTCCGCCGGCATCCACCATTTTAGCTGTTGTGAAGTCGTATGCCGTAAGCATTGTTATCTTTTCCTTGTCGAATTTCATTTTACGCAAGGTTTCAGTCGTAACTTTTTTAATTTCAGAATGAACAGACATAATGTATCTATTTTTTAAAAGTTAAAAAGTCGGCTTGCGCCGACTTAAGTTTTTGTATGATTTTATAAAACTACGTGTCCTAGTTTCATGAGTTTATCGTGATTCAGAATTTTAATGTTTCTTCCGTCTACTTCGATGAGATTATCCTGTTTAAATTCGGAAATTAAACGAATGGCACTTTCAGTAGCTGTCCCGATAATATTGGCAATTTCTTCTCTCGTCAAAGAGATCTTAATAAACCCTTCAGGATCAACGCCTAATTTCTGTTCTAAAAGCAACAGTATTTCCGCTAATCTTTCTCTTACGGTTTTCTGGGCCAGGAATGTGATGGTATTTGAAGACTCTCCCAACTCGTATGAGATTTTCTGGAGCATTACAAATGACAATTGGGAATCTACTTCCAGAAGGTACATAAATACATCTGCAGGAAGAAAAACACAGTCAATGTCTGTCATCGCTTCTGCTTTAGCCTGAAAATTTTCCCCGCAAAGCAGAGAACGGTATCCGATGATATCTCCTTCTTTGATAAATCTTAAGATCTGATCTTTCCCGAAAGCTCCGGATTTTGAAAGTTTAGCCGCACCTTTTTCCAGGACATACACTCCTTTCGGGGTTTCTCCATCCTCGAAAATAGTATCATGTTTCTGAAAACTCAGTTTCTTTTTGGCGTTAATGTATTTTTCAAAATCTGTGCTAGAAAGTCTTTCTTTAAATGATTTATCATTAAAAACTCTGGCAAATCTTTCCTCTATCGCGATCTGTTGTTCCTGCGGCATTTTTTATGACATTTATCACAAAAATAGAACATTTTAACTCGATAAACAAAAAAAATTGTTATAATTTTGTACGTCAATAATTTATGGAGGTGAGCGAGAACTGTTTTCATTGTGGTCAAGGGATAGAAAAGGAAAGAATTCTTTTCGATGAAAAAATTTTCTGTTGCAACGGTTGTAAATCGGTCTACGAAATTCTGAATACCAATAATTTAAGTAATTTTTACGAATTAAATAAAAGAGCCGGGATTCGTCCCAGTGATGAAAACTCCTCTCAGTTTGATTATCTGGACACTCCTGAAATTTTCGAAAAAGTAACTGATTTCTCTGAAGGAAACACCAGTCTGGTTACTTTCAAAATCCCTGTAATACATTGCTCTTCCTGCATATGGCTATTGGAAAGCCTTCATACTTTAAACGAGCACATCAAATATTCTCAGGTCAACTTCACCAGAAAGACCTTACAAGTTTCATTCAATCATAACGATTTAAAATTAAGCGAATTAGCTAATTTTTTAACTAATCTCGGATATAAGCCTGTTATCAGCCTTGAAACTGCAGATAAAAATGTAGATCATCTTGACAAATCGCTGCTTGTAAAATTTGCAATTGCCGCGTTTGCTTTTGGTAACGGAATGTTCCTTGCCTTCCCTGAATATGTGGGTGGAGAGGATTATTGGATGGACCATTACAAGGGGCTTTTCAGAACGCTTATGTTTTTATTGGCCTGCCCTGTTGTATTCTACTCAGCTTCTGATTATTACAAATCTGCATGGTACGGACTGAAAAATAAGATCGTCAATATTGATGTTCCGATTGTACTGGGAATTTTAGTGCTTTTCGGAAGAAGTGTGTATGAAGTTGTGACAGATTACGGTCCGGGTTATTTTGACACCTTATGCGGGCTATTATTTTTCATGCTTTTAGGTAAGATTTTCCAGAAAAGGACATACAATGCACTTTCCTATGACAGAGATTACAAATCATTTTACCCGATCGCCGTTACGAAGGTAGATTTTGAAGGTAAGCAGGAAAATATTTTACTTTCAGAGATCAAAGTCGGAGACAGAATTTTAGTAAGAAATCAGGAAATCATCCCCGTTGATGCCATTCTGATCAACGGAGAAGGGAATATTGACAACAGCTTTATTACCGGAGAAAGTGTAAGTATCAGCAAACAGCCGGGAGATAAAATTTTTGCCGGTGGAAAGCAGATCGGCTCTTCCCTGGAGCTTGAAGTGATTAAAAATGTTGACCAGAGTTATTTAACCCAGCTTTGGAATAAGGAAGCATTCAAGAAACATGAAACCGGATTGGACACCCTGACCAATAATATCAGTAAATATTTCACATTCATCATTTTAGGCATTGCTCTGATTTCAGGGATCTATTGGTCATTTATCGATCTTGAAAAAATGTTCCAGGTGATTTCCGCAATTCTGATTATTGCCTGTCCGTGTGCACTTGCCTTGTCTGCTCCGTTTACTTTCGGACACATTATGAGAATCTTGGGCCGGAATAAATTTTATGTAAAAGATACGCTGACAATCGAGAAAATTGCAAAACTTAATACAATCGTTTTTGATAAAACAGGAACCATCACTCACAGGAGGAAATCGAACATCAAATACGAAGGATCTGAGATCGAGGAATTTGATTTACTGAATATCAAGACTTTATTAAAAAACTCCAATCACCCGCTTTCAAAATCCCTGTATGAATTTTTAGAAATCCAGGATGGCTATTTTCCGGTAGAAAACTTCCGGGAAATCTCAGGAAAAGGCTACGAAGCCAATGTGAGGGGAAATATTTATAAAATAGGTTCTGCAAGATACAACAATCAGGAAGCCAAAAACCTGGAGACCGCCGTTTACATTAGTAAAAACAACGAGTTTATAGGTAAATTTATCTTTAAAAATGAGTACCGGGAAAATCTTAAAGATCTGTTCAAAAAACTTACAAATTATAAAATCTTTATCCTGAGCGGGGACAATTCTTCTGAAGAAAATCAGCTGAAGGATTTGATTCCCAATTATCAGGCTATGGCTTTTAATCAAAGCCCTGAGGATAAACTGAATTATATTAAAACACTTCAGGACCAAAACCTGAAAGTAGCGATGCTTGGAGATGGTTTAAATGATGCAGGAGCACTAAAGCAAAGCAACGTAGGGATTGCCATTTCTGATGATTCCAACAGCTTTACTCCTTCTTCAGATGTTATTATGAATGGTGAAAAAGTAGTCAGTCTCGACCATTATCTGAATGTTTGTAAGGGTTCGATCACAATTGTGAAAATGACATTCATAATCAGTTTCCTGTATAATATCGTTGGTTTAAGTTACGCAGTTACAGGACATATGCATCCGCTTTTTGCAGCAATCCTCATGCCAATAAGTTCGATAACGGTGGTTACATTCACCACACTTTCAACCTGGATACTGGGAAGAAAATACTTCAAAAAACAGCCTTAAAAGCCCTTATTTAGACTGATTTTAAATTAGCTGAAATCCGCATTTCGTGATGAATGTCATTATTTTTCACTAAATTTGAACCCCGAAAATAGGTTAATTTTGTTGTCAAATGGATATTCTATATTTAATGATCCTATGCAGTGTTTCTTTAGCTGCAATTTTCTTGGTCGTTTTTATAGTCAACGCCAGGAAAGGACAGTTCGAGGATGATGAATCTCCGGCTGTAAGAATTCTCTTTGACTCCGGTGAAATAAAGGAAAAAGAAGATACTGGCAACAAATCAGACGAAAAAGAAAAAGGAGAAAATAATAAAATTGAAGAAAAAAGTGAATAGTTGATATGGAAACACAAAAGTTTAGTTATGACAATAGTATTGTCCGTGCGTTCCTTTATGCGACCTTAGTTTTCGGTCTTATAGGATTTACGTTCGGGCTTACGGCGGCATTAATGCTTTTCTACCCGGAATTGCCGGAATTTTTATTCGGTACAGATGATACCACCATCAAAAGTCTTGCATCAGGCAATATTCAAGGGTTAATAAACACTCATGGTGCATTTGGTTTTGGTAGAATCAGAATGCTTCATACCAATACCGTAATCTGGGCATTTGTATGTAATATCGTTTATACCGGTATTTATTACTCATTACAGAGATTATTAAAAACGAGAATGTACAGTGATACATTATCTTGGCTACATTTCTGGACATGGCAACTTATGATCGTTGCTACGTTTATCACATTCTTTATGGGGATCAACACCTCTAAAGAATATGCAGAACACGAATGGCCGATTGACATACTGATCGCTTTCTCATGGATTATTTTCGGGATCAATATGTTCTTAACTATTGCGAAGAGAAGGGTAAGACACTTGTATGTAGCCATCTGGTTCTATATCGGTACCTGGATTGCAGTAGCCATGCTTCATATCTTTAATAATTTAGAAGTTCCATTATCATTCACTGGCTGGAAATCTTATTCAGCATATGCAGGGGTAAAAGACGCTATCGTACAATGGTGGTACGGTCACAATGCAGTAGCATTCGTATTGACAACTCCGGTTTTAGGTTTGATGTATTACTTCCTTCCGAAGGCAGCAGACAGACCGGTATTCTCCTATAAACTGTCTATTATTCACTTCTGGTCATTAATTTTCGTATATATCTGGGCTGGTCCTCACCACCTTCAGTATACAGCACTTCCTGCATGGGCACAGGCTGTGGGAACAGGTTTCTCAATCATGCTTAT
>NZ_JBGFFD010000011.1:0-103014 GCF_041224435.1 Chryseobacterium tongliaonense
CTCCGAATCATTGTCAATCATCTCTTATCAATGATTATTTATCAATTATCACTTATCTATTATATTTAGTTCTGCTCTTTCTCTCAACTCTCAACTATCATCTCTCAACTTAATTCAAATTGAACTTATCGTAAAAATATTGGCAGTGTTCAATTTTATCGCAGATAAAATCCTTGCGCCTTAAAAACAGCCTGAAAGGAAAAAAAATAGCGTCTTAGCGTTTATCCTCCAATAAAAATTAAAGAGGCTATCGGGTAGCTCAAAAATCATTCATATTTATCGATTATTATAATCAACACAAAAAAACCAGATCAATTTGACCTGGTTTTTATCTGCAGAGAGGAAGGGATTCGAACCCTCGATACAGTTACCCGTATACTACCTTTCCAGGGTAGCTCCTTCAACCACTCGGACACCTCTCTATTTGAGATTGCAAAAATAAGGTATTTTATTGAATTACCAAATAATTAAAGCAATTAGTCTGCAATTTCTCCACAAAGGCTCTTTGAGAAGTTATCGGCAAAGCTTCCGGAGTATTTCGGATTGCCAATTAAATGCATCGCTTTTGTGATAGCACTCTCAGCTGTCATGTCTTTTCCGCTGATAGCTCCGATTCTCGAGAAGATATTACTGTTCTCATATTTTCCGAATGAAATACCACCTGAAATACACTGGCTCACCACTACAATCTCAGTTCCGTTATTCCTGATCTCCTGAAGGGTTTGCTGCGTTTTTTCAGTACTGAAAATAGTCCCTGAGCCAAAAACCTGAAGGATCAGTACTTTCATTTTCGGGATTTCTTTAAAATGGCTTAAATGCATTCCCGGAAAAATTCTCCAGAATAAGATATCTTCGGAAATATAATCATCCACATGAAATTCCACCTCAGGATCGCAGCGGTACAGGTTATCTTTAATAATATTCAGATGAACACCGGATTGACCAAGCATAGGATAATTGGGGCTGGAATAGGCATCAAAGTACTCCGCAGAATATTTAAGCGTTCTGTTTCCTCTTAATAGCTTATATTCGAAGTAAATGGCCACTTCCTGAATTACCGCTTCATCATTTTCATACAGGCTCGCATAATATAAACTGGTCAGAAGATTTTCTTTGGCGTCCGTTCTTAAATCCCCAATCGGAAGTTGTGAACCGGTTAAAATAACCGGCTTTCTCAAACCTTTTAGCATAAAACTTAAAGCAGAAGCCGTATAAGACATTGTATCTGTCCCGTGAAGTACCAGAAAGCCGTCATATTCATCATAGTTCTTATGGATATAGTTAGCAATGATTTTCCACTCTTCAGGGCCCATATCAGAGGAATCCAGAGGTTTTGAGAAAGGGTGTACAAATACTTCACATTCCATCAGTTTCATTTCGGGCATCTTTTCGAAAATATTTCCAAAATCAAATGCGCGGAGGCTTCCGGTTTCATAATCTTTCTCCATCCCGATGGTTCCACCGGTATATATAAGCAGGACTTTTCGTTTCATGTAATACTTTTTAATAAAGAATCTGAGCCTGTTTGGTTCATAGCTTCAAAATTACGTTAATTTGCAAAGATTTGAAAATGAATGAAAGATTTAGCACAAACTTTTGAGTATTTAAAACAGTTTTTAACTGAAGAGCGGTTAAAGAAAATTGAACACTTTTCCCCGGAGAGTTCAGATTTTGTTCTTCCGGTGATGGAAGATGTTTACCAGTTCAGAAATGCAGCAGCGATTGTAAGATCAGTGGAAGCCTGCGGATTTCATAAGGTGGTGGCTTTGGAAGAAGAAAATGTATTCAATCCCAATCTTACCGTTACAAAAGGTGCTGAAACCTGGGTAGAAGTAGAAAAAATGCCCAAAAACATTTCCTCATTACAGGAAATTAAAAACCGGGGATACAAAATTCTGGCAGTTTCTCCCGAAAAAAATGCTGTAATGCTTCCCGATTATCAGATCACAGAACCGATTGCTTTGGTGTTTGGAACCGAGCTGGAAGGAGTTTCTGAAGAAGTGCTGGATTTTGCCGATGAAACCTTGGCAATACCGATGTATGGATTCACAAAAAGCTTTAACGTATCTGTAGCAGCAGGAATCTGTATGTATGAATTAAAACAGAAATTACTCCGATCAGATATTGATTATCAACTGAGTGAGGAAAAGCTGATAAGAATGAAAATTCGTTGGGCAGTCAATTCCATGAGAAGCGGGCAACAGATTTTTGAAAAATATATCCGGGATAACGGAATCGGTTTTTAGGCTAAATAATTCCATGCAGCGACAAATATTCCTGCCGTTTCTGTTCTTAATCTTTGATCTCCGAGAGATACTGCTTTGATTTTAAGATCCGTTAAATGTTGAATTTCTTTATCAGAAAAATCCCCTTCCGGGCCAATAAGAAAAGTATAAGAACCTGTTTTAGAAATATTTTTCAATTCAATTCTTTCCAGGTTTTCATTGCAATGAGCAACAAAAGTATTTTTTACTTCGGTATTCTTTAAAAAATCAGAAAATTTTACAGCGTCATTAATAACCGGAAAGTGAAATCTTAAGCTCTGTTTTGAAGCCGCAATAGCCTGCTTTCTGATTTTATCAATATTTATATTTTTACGTTCTGTTTTTTCAGTCAGCAAAAATGTAATTTCAGAAATACCCATTTCTACAGCTTTTTCTACGAAAAATTCGATTCTGTCAATATTTTTTGTCGGTGCAATTGCAATATGAAGCTTAGACTCAAAATCCGGAAAATCTGTTTTAATAGCCGAAACCTCAATACCTGCTTTTTTACCTTCAATCATCAGGGTCCCGGAAGCAAGGCTCCCTTTCCCGTCTGTAACATGAATTTCTTCACCATCCTTCATCCTGAGAACTTTCAGAATATGCTGTTGCTCTTCATCATTGATGATTACTTTGTTATCTTCTATGTGGCCGTAAAATAATTTCATTCTTGTTAAATCGTTAAATTGATGATTTGTAAAACCGTTAATTGCAGATAATCGTCTATCTAAAGTTCTTTATTAATAGAATTGTATAATGCGTTGATCTGATTAGAAATGAATTCTGATTTTTCTCTTAAGCTATTGTAATTTTCATTACTTAGAAAATCTAGATCGTTTGATAAAATCAAAAAATTAATTACTTCTATGGTTGATCCAAAAGCAATATTTAAAAAGCGGGATTTGTCTTTATCTGATTTCCTTGAAAAACCTTCAGCAATATTGGCTGTAATACTTGTACACGCTCTCCTGATTTGATTTGTAATTCCAAGTTTTTCACTTTCAGGAAAAGTTTGTGTTGCCAAATAAATCTCTTTGACCAACTTTCTGGCATTTTGCCATACCTCTAATTTTTCAAAATAAAATTGATACATTTTCTGCCATTTTGCGATTTTACAGTTTTACAAATTTGCGGTTCAGCAAAAGCTTATATGTCATACTTCGAGACAGCACTCGTCCTTAAATCCGTAAATTCCCCTCTTTCAAATTTCAATTGGGCAACCATGGCAATCATCGCAGCATTGTCGGTTGTATATTCAAATTTTGGAATATAAATGTTCCAGCCTAATTTTGTGTGATTATCTTCCATTGCTTTTCTCAGAGCAGAGTTGGCAGAAACTCCGCCGGCAATGGCAACTTCTTTTATCTCAAGATCTTTTGCAGCTTTTTCAAGTTTGTTCATTAAGATCTCAATAATACATTTCTGAACCGATGCACACAGATCATTCAGGTTTTCCTTAATAAAATCAGGATTTTTTCTGACCTCTTTTTGGATAAAGTATAAAACGGACGTTTTTATTCCGCTGAAAGAGTAATCATAATTTTCAAGCTTAGGTTTATTAAACTTGAATGCATCAGGATTTCCTTCTTTTGCCAGTTTATCGATGATAGGACCGGCGGGATAATCCAGATCGAAGATTTTTCCTATTTTATCAAATGCTTCACCTGCGGCATCATCGGTGGTTTTTCCGATAATTTCCATGTCGAAATAATCTTTCACCAAAACAATCATGGTGTGGCCACCACTTACCGTAAGGCATAAAAAAGGGAATTTCGGCGGCATAGGATTTGCATCCTCAATAAAATGGGCTAAAATGTGGGCCTGAAGGTGGTTTACCTCGATTAAAGGAACGTCTAAACTCATTGCCAATGATTTAGCAAAAGAGGTTCCCACTAAAAGAGAACCTAAAAGTCCGGGTCCGCGTGTAAATCCTATAGCAGAAATTGCATTTTGTTGTATATTTGCTTTAGTCAGAGATTTTTCAACGACAGGGATAATGTTTTGTTGATGGGCCCGTGAAGCCAGTTCAGGAACAACACCTCCGTATTCTTTATGAATTGCTTGATTGGCAGCAATATTAGAAAGAATGGAATTCCCTTTGATGATGGCTGCTGATGTGTCGTCACAAGACGATTCAATACCTAAAATTATAGACTCGCTCATAATAATGGCAAAGTTAGAGAATAATAACGAAAATGAGAATAAAAAATCTGTAGCTGATAACTTGGGAGATCAGGTACGAAAAACTGTTGAGAATGTTGAAGATAATGTAAAAGAAACGGTAAAAGAAGCATCCGAACTGGCCTCAGATGCGATTCACCATCCGGTAGAAACAGCTCAGGAGTTTGGAAAGCAGGCAGCTAAAGATATTACCAGCTATTCATGGTGGGCAAAACTGTTATTAATTCTTTTCTGGCTGGGAGTTTCTCTGATCGTTGCAGTGATCATTATAATCAATCTTCCTGTCACCAAACAATGGGCGGCGGATCAGGCATTACAGATCGTCAACAGAGACTTTAAAGCAGAAATGTCTACCGAAAGCGTAGAAGTGGATTTTTTCGGAGATGTGACCATAAAAGGCTTAAAGATTAAAGATTATAAAGGCTACGATTTTATTAAGTCCAAAGAATTTATTGCTAATTCAGACTGGTTTTCATTAGCCACTAATATTGGGAAGAACAATTCTTTAAGTTTTAATTCCCTGACGTTAAAAAATGCAGAAATAAAAGTAATTACTTATAAAGGAGACAGCATTTCCAACTTTATCCGTTTCACAAAACTATTTGACAGCGGGAAAAAAAGAGATCCCAGTAAACCGCCGTTTCAGTTAAATTCCAGATTGCAGATCATTGATTCAAAAGTTTCTATTGTCAATCTGAATTCACCTGGAGAAGCAGGAAAGTGGCTTACAGCGACCAATTTCAATCTGAAAGCTCCTAATGTGAAAGTCAATGGAGCCAATATCTCCGCACTCATAAATAATTTATCCTTCGTCACGAAAAGATGGGGGAAATCTCATTTTGTAGATACTTTCTCCACAGAACTGTCTATGACGGAAGACTTCCTTTCTCTTAAAGATCTGACATTGAATACAGACCACAGTCTTTTGCAGGGAAACATAAAATTCAATCTTAATAAAGGTTCATGGGCTGATTTTGCCGACAAAGTACGATGGGACATGGATCTTAATCAGGGAAGCCAGCTTAATGGGTATGATATCAGCTATTTTGTAACCAATTGGGATAATTTCGAACCTTTCAACGTTTCCGGAAAAATGACAGGTCCATTGAATAATTTCTATCTGGAAAACTTCCTGATCAGAAATCCGAGTGTGAATATTGCCACTCACACAATGAAGGTGAAAAATATTCTTAAAGGCAATTTCCAGATTGAAACCAATAACCTTGCAGCCGATTTTACCTATAAAGATCTCAAAGCAATGATGCCTTCATTTATTTCAACAAAGATGAAGAATTTTGCAGATGATTTCGGAAGGCTGAAATATAACGGGGCAGCAAGTGTAAATCCTAAGCAGGTATATGTTCCCAGCGGAAATTTAATAACCGGGATCGGGCAGGCAAAAATTACCAAGTTTTCTTTTACCGATTATAGTACGGCTTTACCAAAATATTCAGGATATGCTGAAGTTACGGATCTGAATACCTCTGTGATCACAAAAAATAAATCAGTAGGCTTAATCTCCGGGAAATTTGATATTAACGGACAGAGTTTCGATGTCAACACCATGCGTCTGACCACAAAATCCCAGGTTTCAAAGATTGAGATCATGAATAAAGAAATCAATAATCTTTATCTGGATGGCTTGCTGGATCATAAAAAATACAATGGTATCATTACAGTAAATGATGAGCAGGCGAAAGCTACAATAAAAGGATTGATCGATTTCAGTACTTCAAGAATTGCAATGGACGTCAATGCCGATGTCAATTATCTGAACATGAATTATTTTACTGATAAGCCGGGAAATCAGATTGTGAGCGGTCAGGTAGCCGGTAAAATGTCAATGTCATCCATTAATGACCTTATCCTCGATGTAGAGGCAAATAATGTGAATTTTGCTACGGCAACCCAAAAATATATTATTCCGAATGCTAAGGTGAAAACCTTTATAGAAGGTGGTAACCGTGTCATTGATGTCAATGCTCCGGGAGCTGTTAACGGAAAAATTTCAGGAAGATATAACCTTGCAGATTTAGCCGGAATGGTAGAAAACGGATTAGGAAAAATCCTGGTAGGGCCCCCACCGAGAAAATTATACAGAGGTCAGAGCTTTGCTATGAATTTTGATGTTCAGCAAGGTCTGGTAAGTTATTTTATGCCGGATTTAAAGCTGCCTCAGGGAGCTGTGGTAGAAGGCCAATACGATGGGAATTCAAACAACCTTATTCTGAATGTTGATGCTGCGTCTCTAAAATATGTGATGACCAAAGAAGTCGAAATTACGGAAGCCGATAAAGCCCTTGCAGAAGCTAATCCTGCCTACAAAATCAACCAGAGGGATAATATTACCCGTGATAGTGCTATGGTAGACAGCGTACTGGTAAGAATAAATACGGCTAATCTCAATGAGCAGCTTTATGCAAAAGTAAAGAGGGTGGAATACAATAAAAATGTGATCAAAGACCTCACACTTAGCGGAAGAAATGAAAATAACAGCATTCTCCATCTTGCCACTACTTTCAAACATGGAAGCCCTGAAGACGAACTGGATGATAAGCTGAAAGAGTATGCAATTAATGTCAACCAGTCAACCAACCCGGCAGGAGATTATGTATTCAGGTTTGAGCCGACGGAGGTGAAATTTAATGAAGTAACCTGGGCGATAGATACAAGCCCGGAACTTGACCACTCCATTACTTACAGAAAAAAGACCAGTGATTTTGAAATCAGGAATCTGAGGGTTTTTTCGGACAACAGCGAATTGTTCATCAAAGAATCTACATTTAAATCTGCTAAAGACTTCTATGTAGATGCAGATATTAAAGACTTTGCAATTGAAAAGCTTCTGGAAATGCAGTCAGGAGGAAATACCATGGATCTTAAAGGCCTTGCCAACGGAAGCGTTAAAATCAGAATGGATAAGAGCACATTGCAGCCGTTAATTGATCTGACGATTGATGATATTAAGATGAACGGGAATGATATGGGCGACGTTACCATTTCAGCAACCAACGGATTTTCATTGAATGTTTATGATGTAGATGTAAAAGTAACCTCAGCAGGAATCATAGGCAACAATAATTTGCATTTAACGGGTACCGTTAATAATAATACATCTTCACCTACTATAGATCTTGTAGCGGAAATGCGCGAATTTGATCTTGCGTTTGCCCAGCAGTTTGTACAGTCTATATTCGGAAACCTAAGAGGAAAAGCTACCGGAGACCTTAAAATAAACGGTAAGCTGAGCGATCTGGATTACAGCGGAGATATTGCCTTGAAAGAATTCGGATTAAAACTTCTGTTTACGGGAGTTGATTATTCATTTGACGATACAGTGATCCCTCTAACCAAAGGACTGGCGATTCTTAATAACATCGGAGTTCATGACGGAAGGTCCAATTCAAAAGGGACAATTTCAGGGGCGATACAGTTTGAAACGCTTTCTTCGATGGGAGTCAACCTCGTAATGAGGGCTGATAATTTGCTGGTACTGAATACTACGCAGAAAGATTTTGATTTATTCTGGGGAAGGGTTTACGGACAGGGAGATCTATACGTTGACGGACCTGTTTCAGGGCTGAGTCTTTCAACTCCTAATATGAAAGCACTGAATGGAAGTACATTCACCTTTAATTCAAGCTCTACATCCAATGTTGAAGAATTTAAGATGCTGAGATTCCTGAAAGAAGGGAAAGACGGTCTGATCACGCTTGAAGAGAAGAAAAAAACCGGGGCCAACATGAATATTGATTTTGACCTGGATGTAGATAAAGGAACCACTGTAAATGTTTTGGTAGGAGATGACGTAGGAAATATTACCGTGAAAGGAATCGCGGATGATTTAAGGTTCCAGATGAACAGACAGGGCAATATTGCAATGAACGGGACCTATAAAGTGGATAACGGAACATTTGTTTCCAAAGCGATCCTAAATAAAACCTTCCAGATTGAGAAAGGAAGCAGCATCCGTTGGGATGGCGATGCGATGAAGCCGGCATTAAGTATTACGGCCAATTATGTTAGAATGGTTTCCAATGCGGGAGAATACCTGAATATGGGGAATATACAGCCGATCAGTATACTTTTACAGGCCAATATCACCCAATCTCTTGTAGATCCTAAGATAGATCTGGATGTATCTGCTTTAGACGTTTCAAGCCAGGTAAAAGAGACCTTAGCCGCAAAAATGAGCCAGGATGGCGAGAAGGTATTACAGTTTGGTTCCATATTATTGTTAAATAGTTTTAACGTTTCAAACTCAGGTGGAGTAGATGTAAACGTTGCCGGTGTTGCAGAATCTTCCGGTTATAATATGCTGTTAAAACAATTAGGTTCCGTTCTGAATACCATGAGTAATGAATTCCAGATTGACCTTAATTATGTGAAAGGAGACCAGAACTCAAATACGGGTGACAGGGCCAATGCAGGGGTTACCTTTGCTCTTTCTCCAAGAATAAAAGTGAAGACCGGATTGGGGATTCCTTTGACGAAAACAGAAAGTACTGAGGCCAATTACCTTTCAGGAGAGGGTTCAATTGAATATGATATTTCTAAAAAGAATGACGGAAGTCTGGTCTTAAGAGGCTATTCAAAACCTACCAATATTGGAATGGGAGTTACTGGAGCGGGAACAAATGGTTCTGCGAATCAGGCCTATGGTGGGGGTATTGTGTGGAGTAAAAGCTTTAATTCTCTATTTAAAAGGAAGAAAAAAGATAAAAAACAGGCCGATGCTAAAACAGAAATAAAAACAGATTCTGTAAAATCAGACGGTAAATAATTTGAATATTTTAATGATTTTTATCATATGTGTTAATTATTGTTAATGTTTGATATAATTTTCATTGTTAAATTATTTTTTATAAATTTGCAAAAAATACATTGATTTTTTAAGAAAATTGTAATTTAACTAATATGAACTATCAACTTGACGAAATAGACAAGAAAATTCTTGACTTCTTAGTAGAAAACACAAGAATGCCTTTTACTGAAATTGCAAAACAAATGGATGTTTCTGCAGGGACAATTCACGTAAGAGTGAAAAAAATGGAGGATGCAGGTATTATTTTGGGATCTTCCCTTAATATCGATTATGGTAAATTAGACTATCATTTTACAGCTTTCATAGGAATCCTTTTAACCAAATCAAACCGTACTCAGGAGGTTTTAAAAGAGTTATCAACTATTCCTAATGTAATCGAAGCGAGTGTAATCTCAGGAAAATATAATATTTTCTGTAAGGTGAGAGCTAAGAATACTGAAGATGCTAAGAGAATTATCTACCAGATAGATGACATCCAGGATGTAATGAGAACAGAAAGTATGATTTCTATGGAAGAGTACTTAAGCGACAAAAACAGACTGATTAACGCTATTTCTGTTTAATCAAATTTTAAACGAATAAATATAGAAGAACTTATGAAATTATTCATAAGTTCTTTATTTTTGTACCTATGGAAGAATACAGTTACTTTGACGAAAGTCCTGAGAAAGGATGGGG
Source organism: Chryseobacterium tongliaonense (assembly GCF_041224435.1). Lineage (NCBI taxonomy): Bacteria > Pseudomonadati > Bacteroidota > Flavobacteriia > Flavobacteriales > Weeksellaceae > Chryseobacterium > Chryseobacterium tongliaonense. The sequence continues at coordinate 9,949 of NZ_JBGFFD010000011.1, forward strand.
GTTTATTCTGGCATTTGCCTCTTTAATGCTGTTTACAATAATGGGTCTGGGAATTGATGTGGATGAATACTTGCAGCATGAATACCTTAATATCCCAAGATGGTATCTCTATATTATTTTTTCGATAGATCTGCTGATGGTGATCAGCCTGGTACTGATGTTCTTTTACAGAAAACCGGGAATCTTTGCCTTCCCGGTATTGCTGGTGCTGCATTTCTTTATGCACAATTATTACCTGTCTACATTTTTGTATACGGATGTGACCAATCTTTTCCTTTTTACAGGATTTGGAATGCTCGCGATCATCCCGAAATGGAAATTTTTTAAATAATATCAACCAGGCCTTCATTTTTGAAGGTCTTTTTTCTGAACCATTAATCTCAAGCTCTGACGATATTTTAAGAGAAAATAATTTTTTAAAAAAATAGACAGACTGGTCTGTATATTGTAAAATTACTTTACCTTTGCTTTATCAATTAAAGAAAGGTATGGCAACTCCAAGAGAAAGAATTGTAGAGACAACATTGAAATTGTTTTCATCGCAGGGATATAATTCTACCGGGATCAATCAGATCATTTCGGAAGCAGGTGTGGCTAAAGCAAGCTTTTACCAGCATTTTAAATCTAAAGAGGATTTGTGCGTTGAATTTCTTAATGCAAGACATGAGTATTGGTTTAATGAACTGAACGGTTTTACGGCTTCAGAAACCGGCAAAAATTCAAAAGTGGCCGCATCCTTCGACTTTCTGATTTATATGAATGAAAAAGAGAATTTCAGAGGCTGTAGTTTTCTTAATATACTATCCGAAATTCCGGTGGATAATACTAAAATTCTAAGTGTTATTCAAAGCCATAAATCTGATCTCAGGAACTATTTTCATGAGTTGCTGAATGATCCGGACCTTTCTGAGCACATTTACCTTCTTTTCGAAAGCAGCATCATAGAAAGCCAGCTGTTTAAATCAAACGAATTAATAGAGAAGTCAAAAAAGATAATCACCAAACTAATCAATTAAATGGAACAGAAACATCCGCTTCCGCCTTTTACCCTTGAAACGGCAAAAGAAAAAATCCAGCTGGCAGAAGACGCCTGGAACAGTCAGGATCCCGAAAGAGTTTCCAAAGCTTATACAACAGACAGCGAATGGAGAAACAGGGATAAATTTGTTAACGGAAGAGTCGAAATCGTCGATTTTCTCCGTCAGAAGTGGGCAAAGGAGCTGAATTATAAACTTAAAAAAGAATATTGGGCTCATGCTGATAACCGCATCGCTGTCCGCTTTGAATATGAATATCAGACCGAAAACGGCGACTGGTTCAGAGCATACGGAAACGAGAACTGGGAATTTGATGAGAACGGCCTGATGCAGAAAAGATATGCAAGCATTAATGACCTGGCAATAAAAGAGGAAGACCGGAAGTTTAGATAACCGACTTATGGATAAAACAAAACAAGAAAAGCATCCGTTTTTGGATGCTTTTCATTTTATATTAAGAAAATATTTATGCTAAAATTCTCTTCACCGCTTCTTTCACGGCAGCAGAATCAATTTTATATTTCTTCATCAGTTCTGCAGGTGTTGCAGATTCTCCGAAAGTATCATTTACCGCTACAAATTCCTGTCTTGTCGGTCTTTTTCTTGCCAGCATTCCTGCTACGGATTCTCCTAAACCTCCGATATAGTTGTGCTCTTCAGCAGTAACAATCTTTCCGGTTTTTTCAACTGATTTTAAGATGATTTCTTCGTCTAAAGGCTTAATCGTATGGATATTAATCACCTCACAAGAGATTCCTTCTTTTTCAAGCTCATCAGCAGCAACAAGAGATTCCCAAACCAGGTGGCCGGTTGCAACGATCGTTACATCAGTACCTTCCTGCAGCATAATCCCTTTTCCGATTTCGAAAGGCATATCTTCAGGAATAAATACAGGTACGGTAGGTCTTCCGAATCTTAAATATACAGGACCTTCATGATCTGCAATCGCAAGAGTGGCAGCCTTAGTCTGGTTATAATCACAAGGATTGATCACAGTCATTCCCGGAAGCATTTTCATCATCCCGATGTCTTCAAGAACCTGGTGCGTAGCCCCGTCTTCTCCTAAAGTAAGACCTGCGTGAGATGCACAGATTTTCACATTTTTTCCGGAATAAGCGATAGACTGACGAATCTGGTCATACACTCTTGATGTAGAGAAGTTGGCGAAGGTTCCTGTAAAAGGAATTTTTCCTGTGATGCTAAGGCCTGCAGCCAATCCCATCATATTAGCTTCTGCAATTCCTACCTGAAAAAATCTTTCCGGTGCTTTCTCAATGAATTTCTCCATTTTCAAAGAACCGATAAGGTCTGCACAAAGTGCTACTACATTAGGATTTTTGTCAGCAAGCTCAGCTAATCCGGCTCCGAATCCTGAACGTGTATCCTTTTTTTCTGTATATGTATATTTCATTTTTTTACTTATTATTTTTATTGCTAATTACCTTTTACTCATTACTTATGATTAGTAATCAGCTGGAGCTTCTAAATATAATTGTTTGAAAGCCGTATCCAATTGCTCATCGTTAGGAGCTTTTCCGTGCCATGCGTGAGTACCGGTCATAAAGTCTACTCCGTAACCCATTTCTGTATGAAGGATAATTGCAACAGGTTTTCCTTTTCCTGTTTCGGTTTTGGCTTTTTCAAGAATGGCAATCACCGCTTCAAGATCGTTACCGTTTTTCTCTTCCAAAACAATCCATCCGAAAGCTTCAAGTTTTGTATGAAGATTTCCCAAGCTCAATACATCATCTGTATCACCGTCAATCTGACGGCCATTGTAGTCGATTGTTGAAATAATATTATCAACTTTCTTTGCTGCAGCATACATCAAAGCTTCCCATACCTGGCCTTCCTGTAATTCCCCATCTCCATGAAGAGAGTAAACAAGAGAATTGTCCCCCTCTAATTTTTTACCTTGAGCAACACCAAGAGCGACAGACAATCCCTGACCAAGAGAACCTGAAGCGATTCTGATTCCCGGAAGCCCTTCGTGAGTCGTAGGGTGGCCCTGCAATCTTGAATCTAATTTTCTGAAAGTTCTCAATTCATCCACTGGGAAAAAATCGAATCTGGCTAAAGTCGAATAATAAACCGGAGAAATATGTCCGTTTGAAAGATAGAAATGATCTTCATTTTTACCTTCCATCGTGAAAGGAAGATTATAGTTCATTACTTTTCCGTAAAGGGCAGTGAAGTATTCAGTACAACCTAAACTTCCTCCTGGGTGACCGGAATTTACAGCATGAACCATTCTTAAAATGTCTCTTCTGATTTGCGTAGTAAGAGATTTTAACTCTTCGATACTTTTACTCATTATATAAGATTTATTTGCACGCGAATTTACAATTTTTTACTGGCTTACGGAAATGCAAAAATCCGGATGTAAAACCCGGATTTTTAATCGTTTAAAATAATCTGTTCTTTTAGCAGCCCTCATCCAGATATACTGTGATTTCGACAACGATATTATTTACAAATTTAAATGACAGAGCAGTTCCCGCATCACTATCATTGAGCGTGAAATATCCTGCATTCTTTAATTTTACTCCTTTATCATCCCAGGCAGGGTTTACACTGAAACTCGGATAGTCTTTATAGGCATTGATGATGTCGTCTTTAGTACTTCCGATTCCAATTCCGCTTTTGGTTTTAAACTTCTTACTTGTTGTTGAGATGTTCATAATGGTAGGCACACTGGGCTTGGCTTCACTCACATAACCTTCATAAAGATCGATGAGTATCAATTCTCCGTTGTATTTAACGGAATTTTTGGTTTGGCCGTCAGTCATTTTGAGCTTTGTTCCCGCCAGTTTTTCAGCGTCGGTTTTTTCCATAAAAATCTTATATGGACCGATTCTCAAGGTTGAAACTTCAAAATCCTGAGCTGAAATTATACCGAATGCAAAGACGAATAATAAAAGTTGAATAATTTTTTTCATGGTTAATATTTTTTTATGGTGTCAATAATCTTATTCTCTATATCAATAGGAGCGGGCTTTAGCCCGTTCACAAATAAAATATAAATCAAATGGCTTTAGCCGAAACTTAAAATTATTTCTTCTTTCTGATGAGCCATAGTCCAAAAAACGTAAGCAGTCCGTTGATAATCAATAGCTCCAGTCCGATTTTGAAATTCCCGAAGATAGCAGCCTGGTATTTATCGATAAAATAAGAAATAATAGGCGCAGCGATACAAATGTAAGGCACCAGCTTATCTTCAACTTTATATTTTGTGAAAATCCCGAAGGCAAAAAGCCCTAAAAGTGGCCCATATGTAAATCCTGCCAGCTTTAAGATCAGTCCGATCATGGAATTATCATTAATGATTTTAAAAATAACCACCATAATCAGGAAAGAAAATGCCACCACCAAATGGATGTTTTTTCTGAATTTTTCCTTCTTTTTAGCTTCCCATGGTTTTTCCTTCATCCCGAAAATATCAATGCATAAAGATGAGGTAAGAGCCGTCATAGCACCGTCTGCACTTGGAAATAAAGCTGAGATCAAAGCGATGATAAATATAATGGAAATAAAAGGAGGCATATGGTTTAAAGCAACTTCAGGGAAGATTTTATCCCCGAAAATATCTTTTCCGTTTAATAAAAACTCTTTTTTGGTCACTCCGTCATTGATAACTTCTGTAAAATGCGCTCCCTGATTTTCTCCGAACAGATAAAGAAGGCCGCCCATATAAAGGAATAATGAGATTACCCCTAATAAGATGAAACCCAACGTGACCATATTTTTCTGGGAATCTTTAAGCTTCGTCACAGAAAGACTTTTCTGCATCATCTCCTGGTCAATTCCCGTCATGGTAATGGTAATAAACGCTCCTGCAAGGATTTGCTTTATGAAAAATCCGGGAGAATTAAAATCCATTTCAAATATTTTGGTGTAGCCTTTATCACCCATTGCCGTTAAGCTTTGTCCCACACTTAAATCTAAATGATTCAGCATATAAACCGTACAGATAATCAGTCCTAAAAGCATACATGAGGTCTGTAAAGTATCTGTCCAGACAATGGTTTTCACTCCGCCTTCATAGGTATAAAGAATAATCATCGCAAGGATAATTAAAGTAGTGACAATAAAGGGAACTCCCAGACTGTCCAATATCGTTACCTGGAGAATATTCACCACCAGATACAGCCTCGCTGTGGCTCCTACCAGCCTTGAAACAATAAAGATCCATGCCCCGGATTTATAAGAAAGCTGACCCATCCTCTGCTGGAGATAGCCATAAATGGAGGTCAGCTTCAAACGGTAATATAAAGGAAGTAAAACATAAGCAACTACAATATAACCGATGAGATACCCTAAAGTGATCTGTAAATAAGCAAAGCTGTCTTTTCCCACGGCACCGGGAACACTCACGAAGGTAACTCCTGAAAGAGAAGTCCCGATCATCCCGAAAGCAACCAGCATCCAATTACTCTTACGGTTTCCGATAAAGAAACTTTCATTATCACTCCCTTTTCCTGTTTTATAAGCTACCCAGAGAAGCAGTGCGAAATAGACGATAATGATAGACAGTAATATAATTGGAGACATATTTTTGCAATTAAAATTTTACAAATATAGTTTTTTTATAGTCTGGTAAAAAAGAAAAAACCTTTCAGAATATTTACTCTGAAAGGTTTATAATTGATTTTTTGTATTACTTATACCAGGACATCCTGAAGGTCTTCATTTTTCTGGAATGTGGCTTTTGCAAAAGGACAAAGGGCAATTACTTTTTTACCTTCCTTTCTTGCAAAATCTACGGCAGCCAAAACCATTTCTTTACCAACACCTTTACCGTTATAATCTTCTCCTACTTCAGTATGGTCAATGATGAATCTCTCATCTCCGGCCCAGGTATAGGTCATGAGTCCTGCGCGGTTTCCGTCTATGAAAGCCTCAAAACTTCCGTGTTTTTCGTCGTTGTTTTGTTTTACTTCTGTCATACTATGAAAATTTGGTTTGAATTTCTATGTCGTGAGTTAATATTTTATGTACCGGGCATGCATCTGCAATCAGATGAAGTCTTTTCATCTGTTCCGGATCAAAGTTGTTGCCTTCAAAGCTGATGTTTCTTTTAAAAACGGCAAGTTGGGTAAGAGGATAATTTTCCAGCTCCACTTCTACATTTATTTTTTCTACATCCCATTCTTTTCTGTCGATATACATTTTCAGGGTAGCAGCCGTACAGCTTGCTAAAGAGGTGGCTAAAATCTCAAAAGGATTGAAGCCCTTATTTTGTCCGCCCTTATCGACCGGCTCGTCTGTAATAAGCAGGTTTTCTCCGGCTGTTACTTCGGTATAATATTTTTCTTTTCCTAAAATCGCTTTTACGGTTACTGCCATTACTTTTCTGTGTTGAATTTATAACTTAATGCTCCGGAAGGGCATAGGTCTATTTGATCTTTAAGTTCCTGGGGAGTTGCGTTTTCCACTTTTATCCACGGTCTTTCTTTCGGGTGATAAACTTTTGGAAGAGTTTTTGCGCAAATAGCCGAATGGATGCATTTTTTGGGTTGCCATATGACGGTGATCTCCCCATTGATATATTCGTGTGTTTCCATATTAATCTTCTTTTAATAATTTTTCAATTCTTTTGTCAGGAATCAGCCATATTAAAGCAACGATATAATAAAAACCTATGGCAATATAAGGATAAAAAAATGAAGTGGCGATTCCGGAAATATAAAATATAATGGAGATATATTCTTTAGATTTGGAATGTATGGCTTCTTTTAACCTTGAATTTTCACCTTCTGATTTTAAAATAAGGTTCTCCAGAATGGTATAGGCAATAGCGCACATAATCAATCCTATACCGTAAGCTGCCACAGGATTTTTTGAAAAACGGGTTGCCCCGATCCATTCTGTTGCTACCGGCATCAGTGAAAGCCAGAATAACAGATGAAGATTGGCCCAGAGAATGCTTCCGTTAACTTTTTTTACAGCCTGAAACAAATGATGATGATTGTTCCAGTAGATTCCTACATAAATGAAGCTGAAAATATAAGCTAAAAATTTGGGGACGAGAGGTTTAAGGCTGGCCCAGCTACCACCTTCCGGCACTTTTAATTCAAGTACCATAATTGTGATGATAATAGCCAGAACCCCATCACTGAAAGCCTCTAATCTCCCTTTTACCATTAGTTTTTAAACTGATTTTTAAAGTTTTCCGTTTTATCTTGTAATTCTTTAAGCATATCGGGATTGATCACACCGCTTTCCAGATCAAAATTTTCGTAAAACTTCGGTAAAGAAAACGTGTCTTTAATTTCGGCCCCGAATTGCGGGAAAAATGTCTTTGCAGTGTTCATCACGTTTCCACCGCCATAACCTCCGGGAGAAGTGCTCATCAGAAGCATAGGCTTGTTCTGAAAAACCTTTACGTTGATCCTTGAAGCCCAGTCGAAAACATTTTTAAAAGCGGCACTGTAAGATCGGTTATGTTCTGCAAGAGAGCAGATAATCACATCACAATCTTCAATCACCTTTAGGAAATGATGCGCTTCATCAGGAAATCCTTTTTTTTCAAGATCTACGGAGAAAACAGGCATGGAAAAATCATTAAGATCAATCAGGTTGATGTTTTCATCCTGAAAGCTTTTCAAAACAAATTTCACCAGTTCCCTGTTGATAGAGGTGGAAGATGTGCTCCCTGCAAATGCTAATATTTTCATTCTTAAATTCTTACTTTCTGTTCAGAATTGCTTTTGGAAGTGGAACGTATTCATTCTCATCGCCGGGCACCAGAGGGAAAGCATCATGATTCTGATCATTCCAGTTGATTTTAGCCTGGTCAAGTAATTCTTTGTCTGAATTTACAAAATTCCAGAATATAAAACGTTCCTCATCGAAAGGTTCGCCCCCGAAAAGATAAACCGTTCCGTTTTCACTCATTTCAAATTCACAAAGTTTGGTGTCTTTGGCGATTAAAAGCTGCTTTGAGCCGTAGGTATTTCCTTCTGTGTGTACAGTTCCGTCCAGAACGTACATTGCTGCTTCACCATACAGATCTTTTCCGATGCTTATTTTTTGAGGCGTTTTGGTTTTAATCTCAATAAAGAATAATTTACTGTGTACAGGAACCGGAGATTTTCTTCCGAATGCTTCTCCTGCAATTAATTTATATTGAATCTCACCTTCTTCCCACACCGGAATTTCATCCGCTTCAATATGATGAAAAGTAGGCTCGCTCTGTTCAAGATGTTTGGGAAGTCCCACCCAGATCTGAAATCCGTGAAGTTTTTTATCTGTATGTCGTAAATATTCAGGGGTTCTCTCAGAATGTACCACACCTTTTCCGGCTGTCATCCAGTTTACGGCTCCCGGTTTTATTTCCAAGGCACTTCCTATGCTGTCGCGGTGGAAAATAGATCCTTCAAGAAGATAAGTCAAGGTAGAAAGCCCGATATGCGGATGTGGCGGAACATCAAGGTTCTGATAATCTTTCAGCTCCGAAGGTCCCATATGGTCTATAAAAACGAATGGTCCCACTGCTCTTTTTTCACGGAAAGGTAAAAGTCTGCCTACCAGGAAATTTCCTATATCTGCTGCTTTCTCTTCAATGATAAGTCCTATGTTTGACATGATTGCTGTTTATTTAGTATAAGCTAATTTAGTTAATATTTTCAATGTTGATCGTACTTTGATGCCATTATAGCTGGGCATAGCCTTCAAATCTCTCATCTACAATACGTTTCCACTCCGGGTGTTTTTTAATGTAGGCGAAAACATAAGGACAAAAAGGAAGTAGTTTTTTGTTATTTTCCTCGATATACTGTAATGTTTTCTCGACAACAGCGGCAGCAGCGCCAGTTCCTGCCAATTCCGGCTCGGCCTCCGTATGTACCAATGCGATCTGGTGACCCATTTCACGATAATCAATAAAAGCGAAATGTCCGTTGATTTCTATTTCAAATCTTTTTCCCGTTTTTACTAGAGGTATATTTTCAAATTCCGGTTTCATAATTTTTATTTTTTTAGTTAAATACAAAGACGCAAAATAGATAGAATACTGTTTTTTTTAAGCAATAAAATGAAAAATTTTGCGTCTTTGTGTTTAATCAGTTTATAATTAGTTAAAGTTAAGGAAAAGTAATAATTAAATACCTTTCCTGAGTTTAAGATTAGTTTAATTTATCAGCCTTAATCTTCCAGATACCCGAATTTTCCGGTGTTGTAATCCTCAAAGGCCTGCATGATCTCTTCTCTAGTATTCATTACAAAAGGGCCGTGCGGGTAAATAGGTTCATTAATAGGTTCACCGCTGATAATTAATACGATGGAATCTTCCGAAGCTTCAATGGTGAAAGCCTCGCCTTCATTTTCAAATAAAGCAAAATGGTTGGCAAGTATGTTTTGTTCTCCGTTTATTATAATGCTTCCTTCAATTACTAAAGCAGCCGTATTGAAATGAGCAGGAAAATTAAATTCTGCTTTTCCACCGGCTTTTAACTTTGCATTCATCATATTTACCGGAGTGAAAGTGAAAGCAGGACCTTTATTTCCCTGATATTCACCGGCAATAATTTCAACGACCCCGTTTTCTCCCAGATCTACCTTTTTCATTTCTGAATTTTTAATAGCCTGGTATTTCGGTTTGCTCATTTTATCTTTAGCAGGAAGATTTACCCAAAGCTGAACCATCTGGAAAATTCCGCCTTTCTTTGACCATTCGGTTTCATGATATTCTTTGTGAAGAACACCTTTGGCAGCCGTCATCCACTGTACATCTCCTTCTCCGATAATGCCGCCTCCGCCTGCACTGTCATGATGCTCTACTTTACCCTGATAAGCTATGGTTACAGTTTCAAAACCCCTGTGCGGATGTACACCGACACCTCTTGGAATTTCAGATCCGTTAAAATGAAATTTAGCATTATAATCAAGCATAATGAAGGGATCCATCCTCTTCATATCCAGTTTATTGGCACTTGGAATAAAATTATGAACTCTAAAGCCGTCACCTACAAAGTGCGCAGGCTTTGGAGATACTACGATTTCTACTTTTTTAGTTGTCATAATGTTGATTTTATAAGAGCAAAATTACCATAGTTAAATATCAATTGCATTGATCTGTGGTAAGTAGTTGAGGTGGGATTGTGGAAGAGCTAAAAAGCTGAATAGCTAAATCGTGAAATCGTAAATTTGCAAAATCGGGAAACTATAGGATTTCAAAGTAATATTTCTAGGAACTTTAGAGGTTATTTATTTTTCTTACTAAGATTCCCAACATTATTAAGTTTAGATTCCTACGGAATGACAGAGGTTAAACCGTTCCCTCTTTAAACGATTTTACAAATTTACGATTTCACGATTTAGCTATTAGCCTTTAGCCTTTTTGCTCAAAAAAATTACTCCTTCGATTTCATATTTTTCCCATCCGAAATATGAAGTCTCCTGAAAACCAAACCGGACAGAATCGTAAGAATTCCTACAGTAAGGAATGTATAGCGGAAAGCATTATGAATCTCACCTTTAATGAGATCTGTGCTTTCAAATATTTTTAAAACAATTAAGCCGAAAGCGATTCCGAAGCCGATTGCAAGCTGCTGATTCACGGATAATAATGAGTTACCGCTGCTCGTCTGAAAATTTCGCAGGTCTGCAATGGAAATCGTATTCATTGAAGTGAACTGAATAGAGTTGAAAAATCCCAGAATAGCAATAATAGGTACAAACCAATATAAAGAAGTATGAATATTGGGAATGGCAAGTAAACAAATCAAAGTGCCGATAATGAAGGTGTTCATCATCAGGGTCTGGCGATAACCGTATCTGTCTAAAATTTTAATGACATATGATTTTCCGAACATGGCTGTTAAGGCCATTGGCGCAATGATCCAGCCGGAAGTGACCGCTGATTGTTTGTAGGCGATCTGGATCATTAATGGCAATAATAAAGGAACGGAACTTATTCCCAATCTTGTGGCAAGATTTCCTACGATTCCCACCCGAAATGTTCTCACCTGGAGAAGGTTCAGAGGGAAAATAGGGTTGGTATCTCTTTTTGCATGCCTGTAATAATAATACATAAAAAGGAATCCTAAAATAAAGACTACCAAAACGGGAGTTGTATTCTGAAGATCTCCAAAAAGTTCCAGGGAAATAGAAAGCAGGAGAGAAGCCGCTGCAAAGATCATAAAGCCTTTTAAATCAAAATCTAAAACATCGGATTTGTAATTGGGCATGTATTTTAACCCTAAAACAATTCCTATGATCCCAAACGGAATATTAATTAAAAATATCCAGTGCCAGGAAAGATAATCTACCATATAGCCTCCAACCAACGGACCTAAAACAGGACCTATGAGTGCCGGGATAATGGCAAAATTCATGGCTTTTAATAATTCATTTTTATCGAAGGTTTTAATTAGAGCCAGCTTTCCGACGGGTGTCATTAAACTTCCGCCAACTCCCTGGATGACCCGTGAAATGACCAAATGAGTAAGGTTTTGCGAAATAGCACAAAAAAAGGAGCCTAAGCTGAAAAGTACCAATGAAAAAATAAAAACTTTCTTCGTTCCAAATCGGTCTGCCAGAAATCCGCTTGCAGGCATAAAAACAGCCAGGGTAAGAACGTAGCTGATAATGGCATTCTGCATATTGAGCGGCGATTCTTTCAAGTCTTTTGCAATGGAAGGCAGTGAGGTGTTCAGGATTGTTGAATCGAGCATCTGCATGAAAATTGCGGTGGCAAGAATCAGAGGCAGGATTTTTTTTATACTGGTTGATGATGAATTTATTTCAGACATTTTTGTATCGGCTGGATCTTTAAAATAAATTTAAAGAGATAATATATCTATAAAATTAAAAAAGTCCTGTGAGATTTCACAAGACTTTTTCATTTATTTTCTAGGTTTTTCTACTCCTTTCCATTCATCGCCGGCTTTTCTGTACTGGCTCAGAACGAAAGTTTTAAAATCTTTTGTTTTATATTCAATATTATCAGTGTTTTGCTCAAAAGGCATAATGTAATAATAATCTACATCGGTTTTATCTGTTTTGTTACCTTTTTTCACTGAAGGAACATATTTTGAAAACTTGTAGCTCGGAAGGTATTGTTTCAGCCTTGCGTAGAACGCTTTATTTTCTTTTTCCTCAGGGATGATGTCAACAATATTGAAGTCATCTTTTTTCTTATCGATCCAAAGATAATAGGTTTTCTCTTCCATGGTCTTCTTATTCAGAGAGTTGAAAGCGAATAATTCTTTCGGAACCAGTTCTTTAATTTTTTCAGGATCTACTTTTGTAAAATATTCACCCTGGGAAGGATCAACATAGGTTTCAAGGTTGTACATCAGTACAGCATTATTCTCGAAATTTTTATTTTTAAAATACTGATTTAAAGATAACTCAGCTGTTTCTCTCAGTTCTTTTCCTCTTTCATCCAGCTTTTTTGTCGGGTTCTGAGGATTTACTTTTTTTACAAACTCATACAAAACAACAGGTTTTACATCCTTAAGGTGCGGATATGTTTTTAATTGTTCAGCTTTTGCCAGCCAGTAATATTGTTGGTAATAATCTTCTTTTTCCTTATCCTTTACGCTTTTATAAGTTAAAGCCAGTTTTTTGGAATTAAGATATCTGCCGAATTTACCTTGACCAAAAGCAAAATTTATAGATAATAAAGCGAAAAAGATAGTAATGTTTCTTCTCATTTTTATAAAATTGATTTTTCGTTTTCCAAATATAATTATTTATTAGATAATATTTTTGATTGTCAGTTAAATTATGTGATATTATTGTATTTAATCTAAAAGAAAATTCTGTATTGCTACAGGATTGATAAAATTTATTTTTTAGACCGTCCGTTTCAGGGCTTAGGAATCAGGTTTAAACGATGCTGATTTTTAATATCTGTTTATAACCAAAACTTAAATCGTGACTTCTGAATCTTCTTTTTCATAAGATGTCTGATGTACTTTTACGGCTCTTCCGCTCGGATCGTTCATCTTTTTAAATGCTTCATCCCATTCCAGGGCAATAGGAGTGGAACAGGCCACAGATGGTACAGAAGGTACGGTTGCTGCTGCAGTTTCGCTTGGGAAATGCTCCTCAAAAATAGTTCTGTATCTGTATTCCTCTTTATTTTGTGGAGTGTTCAGCGGAAATCTGAATTTTGCATTCACCATCATTTCATCGGTTACTTCTTTTTCTGCAACGTCTTTTAAAGTGTCAATCCATGAATATCCGACTCCATCGGAGAACTGTTCTTTTTGTCTCCATACGATAGATTCGGGAAGAAGGTCTTCAAAAGCTTTTCTCAGTACCCATTTCTCGATTCTGCCTTCCGGAACGCTGATCATTTTATCCTGCGGGTTGACAGTCATTGCAATATCCATAAACTCTTTATCCAGAAAAGGAACACGGCCTTCAATTCCCCAGCTCATTAATGCCTTGTTGGCTCTTAAGCAGTCGTAAAGATGAAGTTTTCCAAGTTTTCTTACCGTTTCATCATGGAACTCCTTAGCGTTTGGAGCCTTATGAAAATATAAATAACCACCAAAAAGCTCGTCAGAACCTTCACCGGAAAGCACCATTTTTATTCCCATAGATTTAATGACTCTTGCCAAAAGATACATCGGGGTAGAAGCTCTTATGGTAGTAACATCATAGGTTTCAAGATGATAAATCACATCACGGATGGCATCCAAACCTTCCTGGACAGTAAAATTAACTTCGTGATGAACCGATCCGATATGATCGGCAGCTTTTCTTGCAGCTTCCAGATCCGGAGATCCCACAAGGCCAACAGCAAAACTATGCAGCCTCGGATACCAGGCTTCCTGCGTATCACCACTTTCTATTCTCTGTCTTGCAAACTTTGCGGTCATAGCGGAAATCACTGAAGAATCTAACCCTCCCGAAAGCAATACACCATAGGGAACATCACTCATCAATTGTCTGTGAACAGCATCTTCAAGCCCTTTTCTAAGCTTTGAAATATCGGTTTCGTTATCCTTTACATGATCAAAACTTTCCCAGTCTCTTGTGTACCATTGCTGAAGCTCGCTTCCGTCTTTACTGTAAAGAAGGTGTCCCGGTAAAAATGTTTCTATAGTTTTACAGATTCCTTCCAGTGCTTTTAATTCAGAAGCTACATAATAGTTTCCGTTCCTGTCCCAGCCTTGGTAAAGAGGACAGATTCCCATATGATCACGGGCAATTAAATAAATATCGTTTTCTGTATCATAAAGGGCAAAGGCGAAAATACCATTCAGTTTTTCAATGAAATTCTTTCCGTATTTTCTATATAATGCTAAAATAACTTCACAGTCAGACTCTGTAAGAAATTCATAGTCCGGAAATTCTTCCTTAAGTTCTCTGTGATTGTATATTTCTCCGTTTACGGCAAGAACTACCAGACCGTCTTTGGTAAATAAAGGCTGTTTTCCTGAAGTAGGATCTACAATGGCCAGTCTTTCATGGGAAAAAACCACTTTTTCATTCTGAAAGACACCGCTCCAATCCGGGCCGCGATGACGGATTTTTTTTGACATTTCTAAAACCTGAGGTCTTAATATTTCGGTTTTTTGTTTTGCATCAAACAAACATACGATTCCACACATTTTTTATTATTTATTTAAAACAAAAATATAATTGTGATTTAAAAATAACAATAAAAATTAATTGAAAGTTAAAAATTTTAATCAAATAGTTTGTTTTTAAGAAAAATATTAATTAATTCAATTGAAATGTATGATTCTGGTTAAATTTTTTCACTTCGAAAAAATAAGGTAACAGTACATACGAAATAAATATGACTTATTTCTTAATCTATGGTAATTAATTCCAGAAATTTTAGCGTTTACTTTGTGGCTCGAAATAATTTTTTTTCATCATTTGTGTTTTTACCTTCTTGTAATTCAGTTTGCAAGAAGGTTTTGTTTTTTATTCAGATCCTAACAAAACACCTGATACATTCCATGCGCTGAAGCTTGTGCCTTCCGGAGCACCTTGAGGAATTTTTATCTGAATTGTGTGTTTTCCGGCTTTTAAGTCACCAAGAGAAATGAAATTCGGATTGGTAACTGTTCCGGGACACCAGTTTGATCTGCTTAAATCAGATGAAGACAATCCGTCGGGAAAATTTCCTGAAGCAGGATTGTATAAACGGTAAGAGCCACAGTCAGACCTCCATGGTATAAAAGAAAAAGACAATTTTCCGTCAAGGAAGACAGAATTGGCCTTAGGTACGAATTCATCCCCGTTTTCCCAACCGCCGTGTCCGGTAGCAGTATATCTCAATTGTGCGTTTTTCAAATCCTTTTTCAATGTAAATTCTGCAAAAAGCCCTTTATCATTGTTAAACATTGTTGCATAATCCTGTCCCGCCATTTCCATAATGTTTAATGTATTGAACAAAGGAATCACGGTATTGTTCTTATAAACGGTCTGATCACTTTTATGGATGGTGATTTCCAGGCTTACTTTATGGCCGCCTTTATCATAGTTGCCAATAAATGTACCGATCCAAAGCTCTTTTTCAGATAGGGCAGGTTTTAATTCTGTGATATCCTGACGGTAAGGACTGATCGTCTGCCAGTCTTTTCCCTTGAGTTGGATGTGATTGAATTTTTGAATCCCGAAAGCGGTAAAAAAACGCATCATCTCAATAGCAGGATTATAATTGTCTGTAGAGATAACTCCGTAATATTGTTTCCCCTTTCCGTTTTCATAAACAGGGAGAGTTTTGATTCCCTTTTCCAATCCATCAAAGAAAGATTGTGCTTTATCCTGCGGAATCACAAATACGGTTCCGGTTCTGTCATAGGCATCACCATTGGATTGTTGCTTTAATTCAACAAAAATATTTTCGCCTTCACTGATTTTAGGAAACTTAATTTTTTTAAGTATAATTGTTCCGTTAGCGAATCTTTTTACGTTTTCATCAGATTTTGACTCATCGGAAAAATTGATGGTTTCATTTTCAAAAACCCTGAGGGTTGTAAATCTGCTTTTCCACAACAGATCCCTGTAGCCTAAAAGATCGGTAGTATTGACTGAACCTTTTATGATATTTTCAATGTCGGTCTTCTTTACTTTTTTAATGGAGCTTGCCGTTGTAGCAGAATTTTTATTTCGTTCAATTTCAAGTACCAATCCCAGGTTTTGTCCCAGGCTGGAAGGCCCGCCTTTAATTTTTAAATCATTGGTATACCAAACCTCGATGGTGTTGGAATTGATTTTAGTCACTGCTTTTTTACAGTTGTAGCCTAATATTTTTTTTGTTTCACCGGTCAATTCGAAATTCTGTTTTCCAACAGATTCTGCATCAGAGGTAGAGATGATCTCTCCGGGTTTTAAAAATCCATAGGAAACAATAGTGTTTGATGGCTTTTCTATTTTAGTGATCTCAAACGGGTAATCATTTTTTTGCTCCCTGATTTTATTATTAAGAATAAAATTTTCCTTTTCATTTACCCAGACAAGGGTAGGAGACTGGTCTGTAAGTGTTTTTCCGTTGGAAGAACTGGTATATTGGATTTCATATATCTGAGCGTATCCCAGATAAGACAAGAAGATAAGAAAAATGAATAAAATTCTTTTGTACATAATAATGACGTTTCCGCAAAGATAATTTTTAGCAAATTACCAGAGCAGGCTTTATCAGATTTTAATTCTGTGTGAATAAGTAGAAATCATTCATATATATGTTACATTTAATTGTTTATTTTAATATGTAAAGCATATTTAATTAATTTTATTCTTTACATATTGAATAAGACAATAAAAAAAACTACTCCAAATAGAGTAGTTTATATCTTTTATTTTGTAAAGCTGTTTAAGCAAGTCTTTCGATCAGGGCCATATAGAACCCGTCATAGCCTTGGCTTGGCATTACTTTTTCGTCTTTTATCATTTTGAAATCAGGATTGTTTTTAAGGAATTCTTCAACCTGTTCAATGTTTTCAGAAGGTAGGATGGAACAGGTAGCGTAAACCATTTTCCCTCCTTTCTTAAGCATTTTAGAATAATCCTGAAGAATCTGCTGTTGCTCTTTTTTGATCCTGTCGATAAAATCCTGGTCGATTTTCCATTTGCTGTCCGGATTTCTTTTTAAAACTCCTAATCCTGAGCAAGGAGCGTCAATTAAAAGTCTGTCAGCTTTTTCATGAAGGCGTTTGATCACTTTATTATCAGAAATCATGCGGGTTTCAATATTGTGGGCTCCGGCTCTTTTGGCACGGCGCTTCAATTCTGCTAATTTCCATTCGAAAATATCCAGAGCAATAATTTGTCCTTTATTACCCATCAAAGCGGCTAAGTGAAGTGTTTTTCCACCGGCACCGGCACAGGCATCCACCACTCTCTGACCTTCTTTTACATCAAGGAAATAACCGATTTTTTGTGAAGATGCGTCCTGTACTTCAAATAAGCCTTCTTTGAATGCAGTGGTAAGGAAGACGTTTTTCTTTTCTTCCAGCTGTACGGCATCAGGATAATTTTTTACAGGATAAGAAACTACATTTTCATCAGACAGGTCTGAAATAAGTTCTTTAGTCGTTGTTTTTAAAGAGTTGGCTCTTAAAACGGTCGGAGCCTGCTCATTTAAAGCGTTCATCTCTTTTTCCCAGCCTGCACCTAATTCTTTTTCCAGAGTTTCAGCCAGCCATTCAGGAATAGAAAATTCTATAGCTTTGGTAGGAACTTTATTTTTTTTAAGTTTTGTGATGATATCAGCGATTTTTATTCCTTCGAATTCTTCAAATCTTTTATAATTTGTTTCACTCCAAAGTAAATAAGCGATAATCAGCTTGTAAATATTATTAGGTTTTACGCCTTCACCCATATAATATTCCAAACGTTTTTTCCAGCGGATGATGTTGTAGAAAATTTCAGAAACAACGGCTCTGTCCTGGCTTCCCCATTTTCTGTTAGCTTTTAAAAGTCTTTCGATTACTTTATCGGCGTATTTATTTTTCTCGAAAAATGTCTCTTGTAAAGCATCGTGAATTCCGATCGCTAAGTTTCTGTGAATAAGTTCCATAATTTGCTTCTACTATTTCAATCTGCAAAAATACGAATTATAGTTGAGAGTTGGTAGCTGAGAATTGAGGGCTGAGAGGTTTGGTTTTATACTTTTAAATCTTTCAATCCTTTAATCTTTTAATTTTAAAATTTACCTTTGCAAAAAATTAAAAATATGAGTGATACTGTACTTTGTCCGAAATGTAGCTCTGAATTTACCTATCCGAGCGATAATATGATGGTATGTTCCCAGTGTTTCTATGAATGGAATCCTGAAGAAGTGTCTGCAGAAACCGGAAATACAGGAGCGATCCTTGATTCCAATGGAAATGAATTGCATGATGGGGATTCTGTGGTGGTGGTTAAAGATCTTCCTGTAAAAGGAGCACCAAAACCGGTAAAAGCAGGAACAAAAGTTAAAAATATCCGTTTGAGACCCGACAGCGATCATAATATTGACTGTAAAATAGACGGATTTGGGGCAATGGCTCTGAAATCTGAGTTTGTAAAGAAGGCATAAGTGCTTTCAGGGATAAGTTTTAAGCTAAAGCATTACAGGTTTAATATTTTAGTTTAAAACTTATTACCCATAAAAAAAGGAAAGAATTGGACAGTGTAATCTTTCAAAGACTTGATTGCAGTAGAATGCTAATGTCCGTCTAGAGGCAGAAAGAGAATTAACCAAAAATTTCCTTATGCTGTGGAAAGACAAATGTAAGAAAAAGATTTATAAAAATCAGTTTTCGGGTTTATAATTTTATCCACAAATTGACATTAAGTATGAGTAAATGTGTTAATTAGCTCACGATAATGTATTGTAGAACTGCAAAAAGCAAAAGAGCGGAAAGGCTTATTTTGCATAGAACAAATTGGTGGTTTTACAGTTTTTATTAATCTTACTCAAAAGATATTTTAACAGGATTTTCCAGTTTTTTGTGGGTATAAATAATGAGATCTTTCTCTCCGGCTCTTACTTTATTCCAGTAGTGATTTCCTGCAAACCTGCTTTCTATAAGTTCAGCATCAATACCCGTTTCAGAAATTCTGATTTCTTCCGGATAATAGGAAAACTTGGGTATCTGAAGAGCTGACATCTCAGCTTCACTGAAAATATTTACTTCACCGAAAAGCTTGGCCACATAAGGATTATAGGGCTGTCTATAGGTTTCTTCCGGGCTATTATTCTGAATTAATCTTCCGTCCTGAAGAATAATGATCTGATCCAGCCACGGCATCACATCCTGTAGCTCATGCGTGGAAATAATCAGAGATATATTGTGCTGGCTGACGTATCTGAATAATTTTTCGCGAAGTTCTATTTTTCGAGGAAAATCCAGGTTGCTGAAAGGCTCATCTAAAATAAGCAGCTTCGGTAATACGGAAAGCGCTCTTGCAATGGCTACCCTCTGCTGTTGGCCACCGCTTAGATTTTTAGGAAAAACGTTGGCATATTCTGCCAATCCTACCACTTCCAGGAGTTCCGTTACGGTTTCTTTTTTCTTTGCTAAATTGATGTTTGACAAAAATTTTCCAACATTATCAGCTACAGTAGAATAGGGCATCAGATCAAAATTCTGGGCAACAAATTTCATTTCAGATTCTCCGGGAACCAGATTTCCTTTCGGACCCAGCAACCGTTTTCCATCAAAAATAATGTCTCCGCTTTCCCAGTCTAAAAGCCCGTAAATTAAATTCAGTAATGTAGACTTTCCACAGCCGCTTTCTCCTGCCAATGCAATGATTTTACCTTCTTCAAATCTGAGATTGAGATTCTGAAACAGCGGGTTGTCTTTTGTATGTGAAAAATATAAATTGTTTATTTCTAATAGCATACTACAAATGTAACATTTTTAGGAAAAAATATTTTTTTTTATTATATTAGCAGTTATAATAAAAATATGCCAAAAATGAGAAAAAAACTGTTTTCACTAGTTATTCCTGCACTTTTTGCGACAGTTGTAGTTGTTTCTTGTAAAAAAGATAAACCACTTACCAGCGAAAGCAATGAGGTTTCAACAACTAAGGACGGTAGCCAGTACACCCTGGATACTTTAAACAGTAAAGTGGAATGGAAAGGATATAAGGTATTCAAATCTGAGAGCACAAGCCACTTCGGAACAATTAAGTTTGAAAGTGGTGATGTTACGGTAAAAGACGGAAAGCTTGAAAGCGGGAAATTTGTTGCTGATATGAATTCTTTAACATCAGTTGATTTAAAGGATGATGCTGATCAGCTGGGAAAACTGAACGGTCATTTGAAAAGTGGAGATTTCTTCGAGGTTGAAAAATTTCCGACCGCTTCTTACGAAATCACAAAAGTTACTCCTGCTGCAGAAGGTGATTATAACACATTGCTGGATGGTAATTTAACGATTAAAGGAATTACCAAACCGGTTCAGTTTAAAGCCAATGTTTCTGTGAAAGACGGAGAAGTAAGTGTCGCTACCGAGCCGAAAGATATTATGAGAGAAGAGTTTGGAGTGAAGTTCCAGGCTCCTGCTGAAAACGGGGTCATTAAAGATGAGGTAACTCTTCAGATCAACGTTAAAGCTTTAGAAAAAAAATAATTTTTTTATTTAAGTGAAATAAGTGATTGAAGTCTGCCTCCGGAAAAGGGGCAGATTTTTTATGACAAATAAAGAAAGTTATTCAATTGAAAAACCGTATTTTTGCAAAACATTTTGAAAGGGTAAAACAATGATAGAAAAGATCGAAGAACTACTGGTTGAGGTAAATAGCTTCAATACTACATCTAAAGAGGAAATAGAAAATTTCCGAATCAAGTATAATGGTAAGAAGGGAGTTTTAAATGATTTCTATGAAACATTAAAAGCTGTTCCGAACGACCAGAAGAAAGAATTCGGGTTGAAGATCAACTCTTTAAAACAGGCTGTTACGGTAAAACTGGAAGATTTGAAAAATGCTTCCGAATCTTCTGTTATCTTAGAGAAAGAAGACCTTACGAAACCTGCTTTTCCCTTAGATTTAGGTTCAAGACATCCGATCAACCTGGTTAAAAACAGAATTATAGAAATTTTTAAATCGATAGGATTTGCAGTAGCAGACGGTCCGGAAATTGAAGACGACTGGCACAACTTTACAGCGCTTAACCTTCCTGAATACCATCCGGCAAGAGATATGCAGGATACTTTCTTTATCGAACAAAATCCGGATATCCTTTTAAGAACCCATACTTCTTCCGTACAGATCCGTTATATGGAAGAAAACCAACCGCCGATAAGAATTTTATCCCCAGGACGAGTTTTCAGAAATGAAGCTGTTTCTTCACGTTCACACTGTATTTTCCATCAGATTGAAGGATTGTATATTGATGAAAATGTCAGCTTTGCGGATTTAAAGCAAACGATCCAGTTCTTTACAACAGAGCTTTTCGGGAAGTCTAAAATCAGAATGAGACCTTCTTATTTCCCTTTCACCGAGCCAAGCGCGGAGATTGATGTTTATTGGGGATTAAACTCCGAGACCGACTATAGAATTACGAAAGGAACGGGCTGGCTAGAAATCATGGGTTGTGGAATGGTAGATCCTGCTGTTTTGAAGAATGTAAATATTGATGCGGAGAAATATTCGGGATATGCTTTCGGAATGGGTATTGAAAGAATTGTAATGCTTCTTTATCAGATGAGCGATATCAGAATGTTCTTTGAAAACGATATCAGAACTTTAGAACAGTTTAAAACTTTATAATATTAAACTTTATCATAAGCAGAAACCTCCGGAATTCCGGAGGTTTCCTGTTTTTAATTACTGACCATAGAAACAAAACGTAATTAAAAACTGATTCTGTAATTCAACAATGAGAATCTTAACTCACTTTCATGCTTTGAGAATTAACCATTAAATCTGAATTAGCTGTTAAGTTCATTAAGACGGGACTTTATTCATGTATATTAATTTTTATGTTCTTTTTTCTTTGTCCAGCTTTTTATACGGTTATAGTCTAAGAAATAAGTAAGCTTTAAAGAGAAATTGTTGACCATAGGCTCATTGAAAAGCACGTCATAATTATTTTTAACATTCAATCTTGAAGTTTCGAGATAATTTGATGTGGCATTCCTGTATAATAAAGTCAGCTGGCTTCCGGGAGCGAACCACCAGGAAAACCTTAAATCTACATTCCAGGCGTTGTAAGTACCGTTTAAGTTCTTATTAAAATTATTGGTATCCGTGAGGCTTCCATCCTGGTTAAGCGTATAAAACTGTTTATAGGTAACATCGGAAAAATAATGACGGAAAGTTAATGTTAAAGAAATTTTTTCATTAAAAGTATACTTGGATGTCAATGCATTTTCATAAGTGTTTCTCTGTCTCCTTCCGATGAAAATATTTGTGTCGTCCTTTCCTGCAAAACCGGTTTCATTGTTGCTGAAATCAGGATTAAAATTCCAGCTTACATTGAATTTATCCGAGAAACGGTAACGGATACCGAATTCTGTTAAAACCTGGTTTCTTCCCGTTTCATTAAAAGCATAATAATCTATTGTAAAATTATACTGAAGCTTCTTTCTGCTGTCACTTTCAAACCAGATCCAGGTATCAAAATAAGCAGGTATTTTCAGATGTCTTCCAAAAGTCCGGGGTTCATAAATATCATTCTGTCCAAACGGGGTAGACTCAATTCCGCCACCGTAGGTCCTGAAGCTTTTATCTGTAAAACTGTTGTTGTTATTCAATATAAGATTTGAATATAAGAACGGCTCGAGCCTGTGAAAATAATTTACATTGAAATTCAGATAAATATTATTATACTTCTCAGTAGGCTGTAAGATCCTATAGCCATACCATGCATTATAATTGGCAAAATTTGTTTTGGTGGAAAATCCGAGATCGTTGATATCCCAGTCTTTGGTCGTTACATTTCCGTTCAATGAAAAGCGGTTTTTTCCGGCAATTTTCTCAATACCTGCTTCTCCGCGGGTCCCGAATTTTGTCTCACCATCTCTTACCCAGCTTCCTTTCAGGCTTCCATAGGTTTTATAAATGTTTTTCTTATTGGTCAGGTCCCAGAGTAATCCTGTAGAATTGGCATCCCGGAAATCACCATCTCTCATCACATTGGTATTGACTAATGAGACAGAGGAGTTTCCGTTGAATCGCTGATCAAAAACCAATACATTATAATTGGTCCAGGGTTCTACCACTTCCTTTCTTACTTCACCAGTCTCATGATTCAGAATGGTTGCTTCCATCTTTTGGGTAATTCCATTGAAGAAACCGATTCCAAGTCCTTTTTTTGTTCTTCCCGAAATTTTAAAAGCATTGAACAGCTTTACTTTTGCAGGATATTCCACAACTTCTTCGTTTTCCGAAACTGTTGGGTACCTTGAAGGCTCTCCACCCACTCTCCGGGAGTAAAACATTCCGCCTTTGCTGAAAAGTTCAGTTCCCTCTGTGAAAAAGGTTCTTTGCTCTGAAAACTGTTGCTCAAAAGGAGATAGATTTAAAATGGAATTATCAAAATTGGCCTGCCCGAAATCGGGTATTAGGGTCATATCAAATGTAAATGCGTCGTTAATTCCATATTTTACATCCATTCCGCCGTTGAAGCTTGAAGTGGTTTTCCCGTCAAAGCTGTTGATATAAGTTGAGATATAAGGGGTAAATGACAATCGGGTAGGGGGATTGATGTTTTCCATACCCTGTAAAACACCGTCAAAAAGTGTGTATGAATTCTTTTGATTATCTACAAAATTCCAGTCGTATGAAGCCTTTATCCTTTGAATTCTTCTGAACATATTCATCCCCCATTCCTGAATGCTGCTTTTGGGAAACCTCAGTTCTGAATAAGGAATTTTCATTTCAACAGCCCAGCCTTTATCATTTATTTTTGCTGCGCTGTACCAAATGCTGTTCCAGGTATCGTCTTCGCCGTCAGTTGTTAATTTGGCATCAAACTGCACACCGGCAGCAGTTACCACAAATTCGAGGCTTTGTTGTTTATCATTATAACCGTTCAGGGCCACACCGAAAAAATCATCATTATTAATTCCGTCTCTTTCTGTAAGTTCTTTTGCAATTTTATTCGGAGTGGGGTCATACATCTGGGCTCCGAAATAAACCCCGGTATCATCATATAAAATCCTGACTTCAGTTTTTATAGAGTCTGCCTGAGGTTTTCCATTATTAGGATTTCTTTCAATAAAATTGGTTGCTACCGGAACATTCTGCCATTCTGCATCATCCAGGATACCGTCAATTTTTGGAGATGTCGCGGTTTTTGTAATGAGTATTTTTTTTCTTACAATATGATCGTCTTCCTTTTTCTGGGAATATATCAGGCAGGAAAAGAATGATAATGCAATGAAAAATTTGACCTTCATGTTCTTAGTGTTATACATTCATGACAATCCAAATATAAAGTTTATTACATGCAGCTGTGTGAAAAATGAAAATATTTCCTGTTCTTATATTGAAAAGCGTAGTAATTAGCCTGTTGGTTGATTATTAGCTTGGTTTTTTATGAGAATGTTGCTTTTTTAATAAGTTTCGGCGGCCCCTCTGGGGCCGCCGAAACTTTAATATATTAATTAATTTATCTCTTTATTTAGTGAATTTTAAAGGGTATTTTACATTTTTATAGCCATCAATGCTTGCTTTCAAAGAGCCTACTGCCAGTTCAGCCTTTAACAGCATCGGAACGTGATTGGCGTCATTGCTTACCCACATGGTTACCCCTTCTTTTTCTTTAAAAACCCTGCCGCTTTTTACAGACGGAATGATCTTTAAACAATTCACCTTCCCGAATTTGGTCTTTAAATCTTCTGTGCCTACTACTTTCAGCTGAAACGGAAACATTTCATCATCAATCCAGACGTTCATATTGATTACTGTTCCTACTTTCAGTTCACCGGGAGATTTACTTCTC
Source organism: Chryseobacterium tongliaonense (assembly GCF_041224435.1). Classification (NCBI taxonomy): domain Bacteria; kingdom Pseudomonadati; phylum Bacteroidota; class Flavobacteriia; order Flavobacteriales; family Weeksellaceae; genus Chryseobacterium; species Chryseobacterium tongliaonense. Next base: position 34,846 of record NZ_JBGFFD010000011.1, read on the forward strand.
AAATAATAAAAACAGGAAAGCATATCCTGTACACCTTTTACGGATTTTATTACTTTAGCGCCGTTTGCCGGTGTTTTTTTATCCGTTAGAATTAAGGTATTATTATCGTGATTGAAAACCGTTTCAAAATGTTGCCTGTAGCTTCCTTCCTTTACATTTCTTACATAAAAGCTGGGCAGCCCTGTTTCTATATTGATAAAACTTTCATATAAATCATCTACCTTAAAAAAAGCTTTTACGGCACCGGAGGTCTGGCCTGTACCTTTCACATACAGGTGCGGGGCACCTTTATAAGTTGTTTTTTGTGTGGTGAGGGTTGCGTTTCCTGCAGTCAGTATTCCGTAATGTATTCTGAATGTAATAGATTCGCCATCTGCAATATTATCTACCTGGCCAAAACCTAAAAAGAATATGAATAATGCAATGATATTTAAAAATTTTTTCATGGTATGGGTTTTACAAAAACGTTGCCAAATTTAAAATGTTATAGTTTTTACTGATATTTGATAAATCTCAGGTTTTTATTTAGAATCAATTAAAAAGCTTCAGGCTAAAATTAGTAAATTTGCAGATACATGTATAATTAAATTTTGTTATGATTACTACTGATATATTGATTATAGGAGCAGGACCAACAGGACTTTTTGCAGTTTTTGAAGCCGGTCTGCTAAAAATGAAATGTCATATTATAGACGCACTTCCTCAGCCAGGCGGGCAATTGGCGGAGCTTTATCCTAAAAAACCTATTTTCGATATTCCGGGTTATCCTTCCGTTAATGCCGGAGAACTTGTTGATAACTTAATGGAGCAGATCAAACAATTCCAGCCGGGGTTCACTTTGGGTGAAACGGCGGTTTCTTATACGAAAGTGGATGACGAATGGTTTGAGGTAATTACTAACAAAGGAACTGTACACAGAGCAAAAGCGATTGCCATTGCCGGTGGCTTGGGAACTTTTGAACCCAGAAAGCCTACCATGGATAATATCGCTGACTATGAAGAAAAAGGTCTTGAATATTTCGTGAAAGAGCCAGAACATTTCAGAAATAAAAAAGTGGTAATTGCCGGAGGTGGAGATTCTGCCCTTGACTGGAGCGTTTTCTTATCCAATGTAGCCAGTGAGGTAACTTTAATTCACAGAAGAAATGAATTCCGTGGTGCTCTGGATTCCGTAGAAAAAGTTCAGGATTTAAAAAATCAGGGGAAAATTAAATTAATTACTCCTGCCGAAGTTACAGCGATCAAAGGTGATGGAAAAGTAGAAGCGATCACTGTAGAAGTTGAAGGCCAGGAATCTTATGATATTGAAACGGATTACTTTATCCCGTTATTCGGATTAACTCCGAAATTAGGGGAAATTGGTAACTGGGGCCTGAATATCGAAAAAAATGCGATTGTTGTAAATAATGCATTGGATTATCAGACCAACATCGAAGGTATTTATGCTATCGGTGATATCAATACTTATCCCGGAAAACTTAAATTGATTTTATGTGGTTTCCACGAGGCTACTTTAATGTGCCAAAGTGTTTATAACCGATTAAATCCGGGTAAAAAATTCGTGTTAAAATATACAACCGTAAGTGGAGTTGACGGATTCGATGGAAGCCGTAAAGAAGCAGAGAAAGCAGTTGTGAAAAAAATTGACTAATTTTGCAAAATTATGTCAGATATCAATATAAAAATTACCGATAGAGAAGGGGTAACCCACGATATTGTCGCTCCTACGGATATGTCCATGAATTTAATGGAAATCATCCGTTCTTATGAATTGGCAGAAGAAGGAACGATAGGTGTTTGTGGTGGAATGGCAATGTGCGCTTCATGTCAGGTCTATGTGATCAATGATCCGGGGCTTGTTGAAATGGGCGATGAAGAAGATGCCATGCTGGCCGAAGCTTTCCATGTAAAAGATAACAGCAGACTGGGCTGCCAGTTACATATCATCCCTGAAATGGAAGGACTTGAAGTGGAGATTGCACCCTATCCTTAAAATGTATTTAAGCTTAAATGAATAAAAAACGACCGAAATACCGGTCGTTTTTGCTTTTATATTGTGCTATTATTTCTTTGATGGCTGGAAATTAGGATGGCCTACCTGCCATAAAGCAAAAGAAAACATGTCAGCATATTCCTGGAAGGCTACATCGATATCACCGGTAAAATGACCATTTTCATAATTGACGCTCAATAATACAGGTTTGTCGGAAGCAGTGCTTTTTTGTAGTATTGCCGCAAATTTAGCAGGCATCCAGGGTACGATCCTGGAATCATTAATTCCTGTACGTACTAATACTGCTGGATAATTAACCCCTTTTTTCACTTTACTCTGGGCATCCATTTCTAAAAGGTTTTTGGTATCTTCTTCATTTTTTAAAGTACCGATTTCAGGGATTTGATTGGGTCCGTTTGCCGTGAGTTCTACACGAAGAGTATTGGTCATACCTACTTCAACAATCGCTACTCCATAAAGATCCGGTCTCTCGGTAATTGCCCTGCCAATCAGTACGCCGCCCATACTTGCCCCGTTTCCGATAAGCTTTGACGAGGAGGTATATTTCTGATTGACCAGATATTCCGAACAGGCAATAAAGTCTTTCCATGTATTGGGTTTTGTAGATTTCATTCCGGCCTGATGCCAGCTTTCTCCTTTTTCACCACCACCTCTTACGTGAGCAACTGCAATCACTACCCCTTGCTCAAGCAAAGATGTCAGTACACTGGAAAAAAATGGTTTGTAGGATATTGCGTAGCCTCCGTATCCTGTGATATAGGCAGGGCTGCTGCCATCCATTTTCATATTTTTAGGATAAATGATGGAAAGCGGAACCAAAACGCCATCGTGGCTTTTTACTTCAACCTCTTTTATTTCATATAATTTTTTATAATCGGGATAGCTCCCGCTTACATCAAATTTTTTACTTTTCGTTGCAGTACCGGCAGCAGGATTGTACTCATAAATACTGTACGGAGTAAGCCAACCGAAATTATAACATAAAATATCATCACTTTCCCGTGCATTTAGAGAACCTGAAGAGTTGACTCCGTCGGGTAAAGGAATTTTTTTTATGACAGTCGGATCTGTAAGGCTGATCTGGTATTTATTCTGGGAAATGCCATCGCTTAATCCGTAAAATAAATAATTTTTTGAGCTGTGAATTCCGGTAATTACTTTGTCGCTTTCAGGTACGATTATTTTTGAATTATTAAAATCCGGATTGTTTAGATCTGTGACACCGAGTTTGTAATTAGGAGCATTTTTGTGTGTTAAGAAAAAAAGCTTATTACCTGTGATATAATAATCTGTTATTTCATCTGAAGCTTTCATGATAGGTTTCCAGCTGATTTTTTTATCTTTTATAGACGAAAGTGGGGCATAATAAACCGGGTTTTCCGATTGTGTTGAAGTAGCTCTTAAGATCACATATTGATAGTCATTCGTAAAAGAAATGGAACAGAATTGTTCCGGCAGAATGTTTAATTCCGGGTATTGTTCTCTGGAAGCCAATACAATATCTTTATCAGTGTCGGTACCGACCTGATGAAGCATTGCTTTCATATCTTTCAGCAAATCCGGGCTGTTCGGATCTCCTGTACTCATTTTTGTATAGATCAGGGAACTGCCGTCAGGTGTAAAATCAAATCCAAATTCACTCCAGATCGGGCCAACAACATCATCAAACATTTTTTTTGTGGAAAGGTCTAAAATCCTGAGCTCACAAATTTCAGCACCGGATTTAGAAAAAAGGATCGCCATTTTCTTACCTGTAGGATCAACTGTAAAACTGGTTATCTGTGTGTTTTTTCCTAAAGTTTCAGGGTCAAAAAGCAGGTCTTCCTTACCCGTAGATGCATCTCGTGAATAGAGTTTTGAGAGCTTGGCGCTTTTAATGGTCTTAGTATAAAAATAAGTATTACCGTTCCTTGTAATTCCCCCATATGAATCACCGCCCATCTGCTGCACTTCTTTCATCCTTTTAAAAAGAACGCTACGGCTGGGAATTTTATTAGTAACTTTATTGCTGAAATCTGCCTGAGCCTTAAACCATGACTGTACTTCCGGAGTTTGGTTGTCTTCCAGCCATCGGTAATTATCGGTAATCTTTGTTCCGAAATAGTCATCTACAACCGGGCGTTCAGCTGTTTCCGGATAGATGTACTGAGCCGAAAATAGCTGAGCAGACAAGGCACTTATTAATAAAAAAGGATATTTCATATTGATGGGATTTGTAATATCTGATTGGTAGATGAAAATTAATAATTGTTACATCATTCAGACTTCATCTTTCGAAATCCATTTTCCTACCGTAGGAGCTTCATAATTTCCCATTTTTTCAAGCAGATCATCAACCGTATCACTAATTAACAACATATCTCTGTTGGCTTGTTTTAAAAAACCTTTATCTACCATCGTCTGAACCAGTTTGATCAGATCATCATAAAATCCGTCGATATTCAGAACTCCGATCGGTTTTTTGTGAAGGCCGAGCTGTGCCCAGGTGATCATCTCGAAAAATTCTTCCAAAGTACCATAACCTCCCGGAAGAACGATTACACCGTCACAGAGTTCATTCATTTTGGTTTTTCTCTCGTGCATGGTCTCAACGAGAATTAATTCGGTCAGGTTTTTATGAGCAATTTCTTTGGATTGTAAAAAGTGGGGAAGAACTCCGGTTACTTTTCCACCTGCGTTCAGGGCTCCATCGGCAACTGCTTTCATCAAACCCGTATTGGAACCGCCATAAATCAGTTGAATATCTCGTTTTGCTAAAGTCTGTCCGAGTAAAGTCGCCTGTTCTGTGAAAATATCGTTCGATCCGAAACTGGAACCGCAGAATACTGTAATACTTTTCATGTTTAAATGTCTTTGAATCATTAAATTTTTTAAATTATTAAGACGGAGATCATCCTGAATTGCCTATTTTAAATTTAACGGTTTGATCAATTAAAAATATCCAAAATCATAAGACTCTGGATACTTAATATCGTTATTTTACTATTTTATTTTTGGGGAATATTCGCTAAAATTTCTTTCAGGAAACTCCAGAATTTCTGTGTAGAAGGGATGTTTGCTTTTTCATCCGGAGAGTGTGCTCCTCTGATTGTAGGGCCGAAGCTTACCATTTCCATTTCAGGATAATTGGCACCGATGATTCCACATTCCAAGCCTGCATGACAAGCTACTACATGAGGCTTATCCGTGAATTTTTCCACATAGATTTTTTCCATCAGCTGAACGATTTCAGAACCTGGTTTTGGTTTCCATCCAGGATAAGATCCACTGAATTCCACTTCCATTCCTGCCAATTCACAAACGGATTTCAACTGTTCTGCTACAGCAGCTTTTGTAGATTCTACCGAAGATCTGGAAAGGTTTAAAATTCTAAGATTACCTCCTTTTAATTCAACTCTCGCTACATTATTGGAAGATTCTACGAGATCCTTAACATCCGGGCTCATTCTGTAAACTCCATTGTGAAGAGATTTTAAAACTAAAATAACTTTTCTGGAATCATCCTCTGAAAGCGCTTTTTCAGAACTTGTAGAGTTTTCTATATTAATTTGAAGTCCGGGTTCAACCGTAGCAAACTCTTCTAAAATTTCTTTTTTAAGATGAGTGGTTACGTCTTCAATAAATTCCTGGGCATTTCTGACGGATACAATAGCAACAGCTTCTCTCGGAATTGCATTTCTCAATCCACCGCCATCAATAGAAACCAGTTGGATATTTTCTTTTGCAAGACCGGTATAAAGCAATCTGCCTAAAATAATGTTGGAATTTCCGAACCCTTTATGAATATCCATTCCTGAATGCCCACCCTGTAAACCTTTGATTTCTATCCTTACAATTTGCCCTTTGGCGGGTTCCAGTTCATAATTTTTTGTAACGGTAACGTCAATTCCTCCTGCGCAGCCGATATCAATTTCATCATCTTCTTCCGTGTCAAGATTCAGCAGGATATCTCCGGTAAGCTGACCCGGTTTTAAGCCTAAAGCTCCGGTCATTCCTGTTTCCTCATCAATTGTGAAAAGTGCTTCCAGTGCCGGGTGTGGAATATCTGAGCTTTCAAGAATCGACATGATCGTAGCGACTCCCAAACCGTTGTCTGCTCCTAAAGTAGTTCCTTTCGCTTTTACCCAGTCACCATCGATTTCCATTTTAATTCCTTCCGTATCAAAATCGAAATTGATATCACTGTTTTTCTGGCATACCATGTCCAAATGGGATTGCAGAACAACAGATTTACGGTTTTCCATCCCTGAAGTGGCAGGCTTCTTAATGATAACGTTTCCTACTTCATCCACACTGGTTTCCAAACCCAGGTTTTCACCGAATTCTTTGATGAAAGCAATTACTTTTTCTTCTTTTTTTGAAGGTCTCGGAACTGCATTCAGTTTGGAAAAATTTTTCCAGATAATCTGCGGTTCTATATTGGATAATTCCATAAAATTTTATTTTTATCAAAATTACGAAATAAAAAATGCTCCCGTAAGCTGGAAGCATTGTTTTTTTATTATTGAGAGCTGTTAAAATCGCAAAATTGCTGATTTGCAAAACTGCAAAAAGGCGAAAAAGCAAATTGGCTTTACAATTAGTATTTCAACGATTTTACAAATCAGCGGTTTTGCGATTTAGCCTTTTCGCTTTTCAGCAATTTTGCTTATCAACATCCGCATTCTCCGTAAATAGGTGTGGTTACAACTGTACCATCAGGTTTTTCGATAGTCAGTGTACCTTCAAATAATAAAGCTTCCTCGCTTTTTATTTTTTTACCTTTTACTGAGATTTTGTAATTTTCATTTTCTATTTCCTTGGTCAGCTGCTCATCCACTTCCATATCACTCGATGAGATCAGGTTCATGGCCAGTCTTTTCCCGTCTAATTTCATATAAGCAGTTTTCCCGGCATCGTCGGCGTAGATGTATTTTTCCGCTTCAAAATCTGCTTTGTTTTTGGCAAAATAGCATGAGCATTCCTTGATCTCTTTTGGAAAAGCAATGTTTTCAATTGAGATTTTTCCTGAGGGGGCATCTGCCTTTGCAGAATCATGCACAATGTTTAAAGAGTCTGCGGGTCTGGAATCTGTAACTGCCGGTTTGTCTTTTTTACAGGCAACCAGAAGCAGAGCTGATAAGAAAATAACTGGATATTTCATTGTCTGTGGTTTTATTTATCCTCTTGCTCTTTCCAGAAGCACCATCATCAGTAATGAGAGAATAACCAAACTTTCATCTTCGTCATCAATATCAATTATTCTGTCAAGCTGAAATCTTCTTCCGAAAAAAGAAGGCATTTTTTTCAATTTAAAATATTCTTTTCCGTCCATTCCTTTTACCGTGTAGGCAGGATTAAGGAAGTATCCGGTAAACATTCCGATGATCGGGATTTCACTTACCATCCCGTCAAAGAATTTCGTCCACGCATTATCTTCGGTAATGGTAAACCTCTGCTTGTCATTTTCATCCAGAACATCATAGGATGATTTCCATAAAGAACGCATTCCTTTTCTCGCCAGTCTTCCGTAGTTTTTATTGTCTACCAGATCATTTAAAGAATAGGATGCATTAAAATCGATCCATTGATTGGCTTTGATCCTGAAAAGTTCTTTAGACTTGCTTTCATCATTAAAAACGATAACATCTTCTTTTAGCTTGAACATTTTCTGACGAACGTAAGCCACATAGTTTCCGTTTTTGTCCGTAATGTTGAAGTCACTGGATAATGTTGTAATCTTAAATTTAAAATCCAGGGGATAATTCAGATTTTTAAGTACCATTTAGTTTATTTTTTTCATATTTTTTTCAAAGATATATTTTTTATCGGAAAGGGTGAGGATTTAAACGTGTTAAACCCATAAATACTCATCTTTTTATAGTATTTTTGTAATTATGGATTACCCAAGTAAAGTTTTGGCAAAAGCAGTGGATGAGATTTCGGGGCTTCCCGGAATTGGCAGGAAAACAGCTTTGCGTCTGGCATTACATTTATTGAAGCAACCCAATTCCAGAGCGGTAAGCCTGGGCAATTCTCTCATTAATCTGGTCAACGAGATTAAATATTGCAAAGACTGTCATAATTTCTCAGATTCTGAAGTTTGCGAGATCTGCAGCAATCCTAAAAGAAATGATGAAGTTATCTGTATTGTGGAAGATGTACGGGATGTGATTGCTATTGAAAATACAGGGAAATATACAGGGAAATACCTGATTCTGGGTGGGAAAATTTCTCCGATGGAAGGAGTAGGACCGAATCAGCTGAATATTCCGAGTATTGAAAGAAAGCTGAATGAAGGAAGTGTAAAAGAATTTATTTTTGCGCTGAGTGCAACGATGGAAGGAGATACTACGGCCTATTATATTTATAAAAAGTTTAAAAATTTCAATGTCAATTTCTCAAGTATTGCAAGAGGTATTTCGGTAGGGGATGAGCTTGAGTACGCGGATGAGATTTCCCTCGGGAGATCCATCATCAACAGACTGCCTTACAACGAAAAGGATTAAAATGAACATCAAGCTGTCCATCGTCATTGTCAATTATAATGTTACTCAACTATTGAGAAACTGTCTTCTATCTATCCGGAATTATATTGAAAATATCAATTATGAAGTGATTATTATCGATAATGCTTCTACAGATTCTTCATGGGGCGACCTTATTCCTGAATTTCCTGAGTTTCATTTTATTGCTTCCGAAAATAATGAAGGTTTTGCCAAAGCAAATAACAAAGCGATAAAAACCGCAAGGGGAGAATATATTTTGCTTCTGAATCCGGATACGGAGCTGGAAGGGTTTGATATGCTGCATATCCTGGATTTTGCAGATTCAAAAACTGATTTTGGATGTCTGGGCGTAAGAATGCATGATGCGAAAGGTGATTTTCTGCCTGAAAGCAAACGGTCTGTTCCGGATATGTTTAATTCTTTTGAAAAATTATTTACCAACTTCAAAAAAAATAACTCCAAATCTTATTACAGAAATGATATTGGTGAGTATGAGAACGCTGAAGTAGAAGTAATTACCGGGGCATTTTTCCTCGTAAAAAAAGAGGTATATGAAATGGCCGGAGGTTTGGATGAATCTTATTTTATGTATGGGGAAGATATTGATCTCTGCTATACATTATTGAAAAAAGGGTATAAAAACTATTATTACGGGAAAGCCTCAATCCTTCATCATAAAGGGGAAAGTACGGTAAAAGATGAGGTTTATCTCGACCGGTTTTACGGGGCGATGCATATTTTCATAGACAAATATTACAGAGAGACAAAGCCTTTGCAATATTCCTTTTTAAAAGCCGGCCTGAAACTTCGCCAGAAAATAGAACGGATCAAACTAAAATAAAAAAAGCAACTCAATTTGAGTTGCTTTTTTGTATATATAAATTAATACTTGCTTATTTGGCCGGAGTTTGAGCCGGAGTAGTTGTGGTCTGGGAAGCCGGAGCAGATTGCTGTGCAGGAGCTTCTTTCTTAATCTGCTGCTGAGCCGGAGCTGCCTGTGCAGGTTTTCCAGTGATTACAACACTGATAAGGATAAGGACGATGATTACCGCTCCTAAAGTCCATGTTGCTTTTTCCATGAAGTCATTTGTTCTCTGTACTCCGAACTGTGCAGAAGATGCACCTCCAAAAGTACTTGAAAGGCCTCCACCTTTAGGGTTTTGAGCCATAACAATAATTACCAGTAAAACGCTAGCAATCATAATAAGAACCATCAATAGTATAAATATAGAATCCATTAATTTTGATATCTTTTTGAATGGGCAAATTTAATCTTTTTTTACTGAATGACAAAAAAAGATTTGAGTAAAAATCAAAACGGCAGCAATTTGCTGCCGTTTTGATTATAAATATTTAAGTTCTTATTTGAAATCAGAATCTTTAGCCTGATTTATCTGATAAGATTTTACGGCTAAATTAATATCCATTCCACCCATATTCTGAATGATGGTGAATGGCATTTTTACCCCTGATACGTCTTTGTAATCAGAATAGCTTGCAGGAACAGATTCACCTTCAGCAGTTTTTACTTCTCCGGTTTTCAATCCTGTTTTTACGCTATAGTAATACGTATCTTTTGCTCCTTTTATAACATAAGAATCTTCATTGTTGTATTTTTCGATTCCTGCCAGTTTGTATTCAGGAGATTTTGCAAATGCTAATTCCGGGAAAAGCTCAGTATCTTTAGACATTTCAGCTTTTTGCTTATCACTTAAAGGGGCTTTTTGACCCTGAACTTCCATATAACCGTCTTTCCCGTCAAAAACTATTTTTTGTACCGTATTTCCCATCATACTTACGTTCAGATTCATTTTTCCACCTTTAGCCTGAAGAAGCTTCATGCTCATATCCATTCCCTGTACTTTTGTTGTCGCATCCATAGAAACGGAAGTTACTTTCTGAACAGCTGCCAAACCACCGATAGCATTGATGTATTTATCTGCAACAGATCCGATCGTTACATTAGCATCTACTTTTTGTGCAGCAGGTTTTGCAACAGGATTAGCATCTTTATCAAAATACTTTACAGGATAGCCCAGTTTTTCCAGACCTTCAGAAATATCGGAAGCTTTACCTGCGATGAAAATTCTGCTCTGGTTAGGTAAAATCGTAGTTTTTACTGCATTTGCAACGTCTGCAGCTGTTACTTTATCAATTGATTTTAGATAATTGGTATAGAAGTCAGCTGGTAAATCCTGAACTTTTTGGTTTAATGCAAATCTTGCAATCGTAGCCGGCTGCTCTAAAGACATGATGAAAGAACCTTTTAATTTAGCTTTGGCATTTTCCAGTTCTTCAGGTTTTACAGTAGAGATAGCGTTAAGTTCATTCATAAATTCCTTAACTGCTTTATCTGTAACTTCGTTTCTTACGCTCGCACTTGCAGAAAACTGTGGAGAATATTTACTTGCGCTCATGCTTGAGTAAGCCCCATAAGTAAATCCGTTTTTCTCACGAAGATTCATGAAAAGCCTAGCTTCACCCCCACCTCCAAGGATATAGTTGGCGATTGTTGCAGGGAAATAATTAGCGTCTTTCATTTTCAATGTGTTCAGGTTGTTTAGGGAAACAACAGACTGTACCGCTGAAGGAACGTCAACAATATTGATTTCAGTTTTTGCAACATTAGCAGCTGGCTCCAGTGGTGTAATAGGCGTATTCGCTTTTTTCCAGCCGCTGAATGCTTTTTCAATTAAAGGTTTTACCTGATCGAATTTTACATCTCCAACGACTACTAAATAAGCATTGTCCGGAGCGTAATATTTTTTATAAGTATTTTGTACATCAGCCAATTGAATTTTATTGATCGATTCAATGGTTTCAAATTCACCTCTTGAAGTGTTTTTTCCATACATCAATGCATTGGAAACTCTGCCTGCGATAGAAGATGCATTTTTCTCGTCAGATTTTAACCCTTCAATTGCTCTTTCCTTAGAATTCTGAATTTCTTCTGCAGAAAATTTAGGATTAATGATTGCATCAGCCATCAAACCTAAAACTTCAGGAAAATATTTTGAAAGTGAGTTTGCTGCGGCACCGTTTGAAGAGAAATTAAGATTAGCTCCAAGATAATCGATCTTTTTGTTGAAATCATCTTTGCTGATATTGGTTGTTCCGTTTTCGAACTGTTCAGCCATAATTTCGCTTACTCCGGTTACATTTCCTTCGTTGTATGGCGCTCTGTCCATAGAAAGGCTTGCGCTTACTCTCGGTAATTTATTGTTTTCCACGACCATTACCGTAAGACCGTTGCTTAGCTGGAAAGTTTTTGGCTTTGCAATGTTGATCGCAGGAGTTGGTCCCGGTTTTGGCATTGCATTAAGATCTATTTTTTGTGCTGAAACCGTTCCTGCGAATAAAAACGCTGCAGCTATATATGTTAATTGCTTTTTCATTTGTAAAAATTTAATTTTAATAATCATGTTTTAAACCTAAAAGTTTAATTGATTACTTTTTTTCAGGTACATAATTAATGATTATTCTTTGGTTGGAATTAAGATACTTTTTAGCCGCATTTTGAAGATCCTGTCTTGTGATCCCTCTGTAAATGTCGATTTCTTTGTTGATCAAATTCGTGTTGCCCATCAATACGTGGTTTGTTGCCAATGAAGCAGCAATTCCCTGGATGCTTGAGTTTGCATTAACAAACTGGTTTTCGTACTGGTTCTGAAGTTTCTGATAATCTTCTTCAGAAATTAAAGTTGTCTGCAATTTTTTGATCTCTGCATCAATGTCAGTCTGTAATGCCTGCTTAGTTGTTTGTCCCATTGGGATTGCGAAGAATGCAAAAATACTGTAATCTTCAAGTCCCTGGTTGAAAGCTGCTACCTGAAGTGCTTTTTTATCCTGGTCAACTAATTTTTTATATAAAACTGAAGATTTTCCGTTGCTTAAATAAGAAGAAAGCATATCTAAAACATAAGCATCTTTTTCTTTATTACCCGGCGTTCTGTATGCAAAAATATAAGCCGGAAGCTGGATGTTAGGGTCTGTGGCAGTTACTTCTTTTTCCTGAGTGATAGGAGCATCTTTAGGGAAATCTTTCGGATAAACAGTTCCTTTCGGAATTCCACCGTAGTATTCCTGAATCCATTTTTTAGTCTGCTCAGGTTTTATATCTCCGGCCACCACTAAAGTAGCATTGTTAGGAACATAATATTTTTTATAGAATGCCTGGAACTCTTCTAATTTAGCAGAATTTAAATCTTCCATAGAGCCGATGGTCGGCCAGTTGTATGGGTGATTGGTGAAAAGGTTTTTCTGAATAGTTGAGAAAAGATTTCCATAAGGCTGGTTATCCATTCTCAGTCTTTTTTCTTCTTTTACAACTTCTCTCTGAGTATCTACTCCTATCTGGTTAATTAAAGCATGACGCATTCTTTCAGCTTCCATCCAAAGGCCTAATTGCTCATTGTTGGAAGGAAAAGTTTCATAATAATAAGTTCTGTCATTGGTTGTATTGGCATTGTTTTGTCCTCCGTTTGAAGAAACAATTTTAAACCAGTCACCTCTTTTAATGTTTGGGGTTCCTTCAAATAGAAGGTGCTCGAAGAAGTGAGCAAAACCCGTTCTTCCCTTTACTTCATCCTTTGCACCTACGTGGTACATTACACCCGTTGTTACTACCGGTGCAGAATTGTCCTGGTGAAGAATTACGTGAAGACCGTTTGGTAAGTCATACTCTTCAAATTTAATTTGTTGTGCATTTAAAGCCATCCCGAAGAAAGCTGCAGCAGCAACAGAAAGAAGTCGCTTTTTCATAAAGTAGAAATTGTTTTGCCAATTAGTATTAGGAATAGAGTATTTGTTACAATTTAAAATGGAAAATTGTCGTAAATTTCATAATAAATTAAGGATTATTAGAAATAATGAAAAGGTTTTTAAAAACATGGATTTTAAAATTTGCAGTTTAAAATGATTGATTAAAGTTGGATTGTCAGAATTGGTGTGATTTCAAAATTTGAATTCTCCTTAGAATACATTAATTTTGTGTTCCAAAATTTTTTTGCTGTATGGATTATCTGAAAGGACTCAATGAATCACAATATGAAGCTGTTACTACACTACAAGGCCCCTTAATGGTGCTTGCAGGAGCAGGTTCAGGAAAAACACGTGTGCTTACTATGCGTATTGCTCATCTGATTACCAATGGTGTAAACCCTTTCAATATTCTGGCGCTTACCTTTACCAATAAGGCGGCAAAAGAAATGAAAGAACGTATTGCAAAGGTCGTAGGGCAGAGCAATGCAAGAAGTCTCTGGATGGGAACTTTCCACTCGGTGTTTGCAAGAATCCTGAGAAGTGAGGCCCATTATCTGGGATATCCTTCCAATTTTACAATTTATGATCAGCAGGATGCTTTAAATGTCATCAAAAAAGTATTGAAAGACATGAATATTGATGCAGATCTCTATAAACCCAAAAAAGTACAGGCAAGAATTTCAACCTATAAAAATAACCTGATCACGGTAAAAGCCTATTTCAATAATCCGGAGCTGATAGAAGCGGATGAAAAAGCAAATATGAAATTCATCGGGCAGATTTACCAGAAATATGTGGAAGCCTGCTTCAGAAACGGTGCAATGGATTTTGATGACTTATTATTGAAAACAAATGAATTGCTGACCCGTTTTCCGGAAGTGCTGGCCAAATACCAGGACAGATTCAGATATATTCTTGTAGATGAGTACCAGGATACCAACCATTCCCAGTATCTTATTGTAAAAGCACTGGCTTCAAAATTTGAAAATATTTGTGTGGTGGGAGATGATGCGCAGTCTATTTACTCTTTCCGTGGTGCGAATATTTACAATATCCTGAACTTTAAAAAAGATTATCCTGATGCTGTGACAGTTGCTCTGGAGCAGAATTACCGTTCGACAAAAACCATCGTAAACGCAGCGAATGTTGTTATTGCAAAAAACCTGCAGCAGTTTAAGAAAAATGTTTTCAGTGATAATGAAGAAGGTGATAAAATAAAAATATACCGCTCAATGTCTGATGCGGATGAAGCGAATTTTGTGGCCGGAAATATCTGGGAACTTAGAAACAGGGATCAGAGAAAATACAGCGATTTTGCTATTTTATACAGAACAAACTCTCAGACGAGGGCTTTTGAAGATTCATTAAGACGTAAAAATATCCCGTATAAAGTATATGGCGGTTTATCTTTCTACCAAAGAAAAGAAGTTAAAGACCTTATCGGCTATCTTCGTTTGCTCATCAATGAAAACGATTCTGAAGCTTTGATGAGGATTATTAATTATCCTGCAAGGGGAATCGGTGAAACCACTCAGAATAAGCTGATTGTTTTTGCAGATGCCCAGAATATCTCGGTTTCCAAAGTGTTGAGTAATCTTCCGATGTATGCTCCACAATTAGGCTTTAATAATGGAGTCATTACCAAGCTTAATGATTTCTGGTCGATGATCAAAGCATTTCAGGTATTGCTGAAAACAGAAACAGCTTACAGTGTGGCGATGGAAGTGGCGAAGCGAAGCGGACTGATCAAATTTTTAAAGGATGATCAGACCCCGGAAGGGATTTCCCGTGTAGAAAACGTTCAGGAATTGATGAACTCAATGCAGGGGTTCATTGAAGAGCAAATGCAGCTGGAGGACGGAGATCCAAGCCTGTCCAACTTCCTTGAAAATATTGCCCTTTCAGCAGATACTCAAAATAAAGATAATGAAGAGGATATGGTATCTCTGATGACGATTCACCTTTCCAAAGGTCTGGAATTCCCGGTAGTGCATTTGGTGGGAATGGAAGAAAACCTTTTCCCGAGCTTCATGAGCTCAGCAACAAGAGAAGATCTTGAAGAAGAAAGACGTTTATTTTATGTAGCATTAACGCGGGCAGAGAAGCAGGCATTTTTCTCTTATGCCATTTCACGTTTCCAGTGGGGAAAAATTACCGATGCGGAACCTTCAAGGTTTTTAAGTGAAATTGATGATGAATTTATAGAATTTATCAACCCGGCTATTGAAAAACGTTTCATCAATAATGCAGGCGTTAAATCAAATATTTTTGATGAGCACCCTTCTGAGATGAAAAGCTTCAAAAAGGTTGAAAAGAAATCTATCGAAAGAAATGAAAATTCAAAACCGATTGCCGAGCCAAGAAAATTAAAGCCTGTAAGCACTGCAAAAATTATCAATCCGAGTGGAGCTTCTTCCCAGGATATTGAAGTGGGAGACAAGGTAAGACACGACCGTTTCGGTATCGGAGAAGTTACGCTCTTAGACGGAACCGATCCGCAGAATATCAAGGCAAAAGTGGTTTTCATGCATGAAGGAGAGAAAAATCTTATTCTTAAATACGCCAAACTAACCAAGATTTAAAAGAAATAGACACAGGCTATTAACATTTTTTATAATTTATAAGTCTACTTGTTTTGTAGACTTATAAATATGACATACATTTGCTCCTCAAAAATCATTTAAATAATAAACTGCAAAATGTATGAAAAATAAAAAGACAATCTTTTCGGCTTCTGTTTTATTTTTCCTTGGAACTTATGCTTATGGCCAGGAAAAAGATACCTTGAAAACGGCTAATGTAGAAGAAGTAGTGATCCTGGGTTCAAGAAGCGGAGCGAGATCAAAAGTTGACAGCCCTGTACCGGTAGATGTATTCAATATAAAAGAATCTTCTGTAGTTCTGCCACAGACTAATATTTCCCAGATTTTAAATGCTGTTGCGCCATCATTTACTTCTACGGTTCAGACCAATTCAGATGGAACGGATCATTTGGATCCTGCACAGCTGAGAGGTTTGGGCCCGGATCAGGTGCTGGTTTTGGTGAATGGTAAGAGAAGACACACTTCAGCATTAGTGAATGTGAACGGAACTCCGGGAAGAGGAACCGTGGGAACAGATTTAAATGCAATCCCTTCCTTTGCGATTACCAGAATAGAAGTACTGAGAGACGGTGCCGCAGCGCAATATGGTTCCGATGCCATCGCGGGTGTGATCAATCTCGGATTGAAAAGAGATACCGGAAAACTAACGGGACAGTTCACCTACGGCGGAAATCTTACCCCAACAGCGAATGATCATACCGGGGATTTTGACGGACAAAACTTTCAGGTTGACCTTAATTACGGGAATAAAATCGGAAAAAATGGTGGATTCTATAACATAACCTGGACTTCACAGTTCAGAAATCCAACTTACAGGGCAGGAACAGAAAGCGGAAATATTTATAATGCTTACAACGCTATTGAGAAAAGAGCCTTAAATGACGGAGTGAACCTTTCATCACTATTCAGTAATATCAACAATACTCCCAATTCACAACAGATTGTAAATTATATTCATCAGTATGCTCAGAATGTAAACTATTTTTCACAGGATTTTCAGAATCAGATTCAGGGAGCGAATACAATCGGAGCTTTGCAGGGTTTATTAGGAGCGAATGTAACTGATCAGGAACTGGCCTACAGAGGACTGGACAGAAAAGATTTCAATATGCAGGTGGGACAGTCTAAACTGAATAATCATCAGCTTTTTGCCAATATAGAAGTTCCCATTAATGATAACTGGAAAGTTTATACGTTCGGAGGCTACAGTTTCAGACATGGTACTTCCGGCGGTTTTTACAGAAGACCCAATCAAGGCAGAACTTTTACCGGATTGTTTGCAGACGGATATTTACCGCAAATAGGAACGGATATTCAGGATTTATCACTTTCAGCAGGAATTAAAGGAAACTGGGACGGCTGGAATATTGATTTTAGCAATTCATACGGACAGAATTCTTTTGATTACAATATTCAGAATACGGGAAACACTTCCCTGAGATTTGCTTCTCCGAATGAATTTAATGCCGGCGGATTAAGATTTTCCCAAAACACCATCAACCTCGATTTTTCAAAAAAATATGATGTATGGAAGGGAATTAACATTGCATTCGGAGCAGAGCACCGTTATGAAAATTTTAAAATAACAGCAGGAGAGGAAGCTTCCTATGCAACCTATGATGTGAATGGAAATGTATGGAATGGCAGTACCCAAAGGCCTACCGATTTCTTTGGAAATACACTTCCCGGCGGATCACAGGTTTTCAGCGGTTTCAGGCCTGAAAATGCAGTCAATAAAAACAGGCAGTCTGTTGCAGGATATGCCGACTTTGAATTCAACTTTACCGACTGGTTATTGGTAGATGCGGCAGCGAGATATGAAAATTATTCGGATTTTGGTTCGACTTTCAATTATAAGCTGGCTTCAAGAATTAAAGTGGATCGGAATCTTAATTTCAGATTTGCCGGTTCTACAGGTTTCAGAGCACCTTCCATTCACCAGATTTATTATAATGTAACGTCTACCTTATTTACCAACAATCAGCTTCTGGAGGTGGGAACTTTCAGTAATGATTCAAAGATTGCAGGGCTTCTGGGAATTCCGAACTTAAAACAGGAAACTTCAAAATCGGCAAGTGTAGGGTTCACTTATAGAATTCCTTCTGTGAATCTGACGTTTACGGCTGACGGATATTTCACAAAAATTGATAACAGAATTATTCTTACCGACCAGTTTACCAAAGCTGCGGTTCCGGATGCTGCCAAAGCTGCATTTGATCAGGCCAATGTAAATGCAGGCCAGTTTTTTGCCAATGCTATTGATACGGAAACCAAAGGGGTAGACGTTGTGATCAGCCACAATGCAAGATTTTCAGGAATAAAACTGGATAATAATTTTGCAGTTAATCTTAATCAGACAAACAAGGTAGGCGGAATTCATTCATCAGGTTTACTGCAGTCTGCCAATCTGGAAAGCACTTATTTTTCTGAGAAATCAAGAGTATATCTTGAAGAAGCGGTACCAAGAGTAAAAGCGAGTTTATCTCATAACCTTACCTGGGAAAAAGCAACTTTCTATCTGAGAAATACTTATTTCGGAAAAGTAACCGGAGCAGATATTATAGATGCTAACGGCGATGGTGTTATTGAATTTAATGAGCATCAGCAGATCACAGATAAAATCATTACGGATGTTTCTGTAGCATACCAGTTTACAAAAAATGTAGGATTAACGTTGGGAGTAAACAACCTGTTTGATATTTATCCGACTAAAAACCTTACCGCTTCCACGAATAATGACCAATTTATTTATTCTCGGTCTACCTCGCAATTCGGGCAAAACGGGAGGTATGTTTTTACAAGGCTTAATTTTAATTTTTAAGCTCAAAAGAATACAGATTAATTAATATCCCTTGAGATAACCGGTATTTTCATAGGCTTTCAAACCGTGTTTTTCTCAAGGGTATTTTTTGAATAGAGTTTCCTGAAGCTTTATTTCCAGGTTCTCAGTTCATAGGCTGCTTCCCAGAAATGAAATTCCATTCGGGAAGACATGATAAAAGCCTCTGTCATTTTTAGCCTTATTTCCGGAGTACTTTTTTCAGCGATTCTGTCACATATGTTGATAGCCTGTTCAACAGCGATCGCAAATTCATCACCACCATAAGTATCAATCCATTTCTGATAAGGATTATTGACTGAATTTTGATTTTTGTAAATATGGTCTCCCACTTCCTTGTAAATCCAGAAACAGGGTAATACCGCTGCAATAGCGACTTCTACAGGCTCTAAAGCGGCCGTACTTCTGAGAAAGTGGATATAATGATGACAGGCCGGTTCCAAGACACCTTTATCAGTAACCCCGAAATCTTTGAAATAAAACTCGTGCAATGCATTTTCTACCACTATGGCATTCTCTGCAAACCGCATGTAGGCGAGCACGTCTTCTATATCCTGAATTTTTGCTGCGATGAGTGAAAGCGTCCGTCCGAAATGCTCAAGATACAAAGAATCCTGGGTCATATAAAAACGGAATTTCTCCTGTGGAAGCGTACCTGCTGATAATTCCTTAATAAACGGCATTACGAGAATAGATTCGTAACGTTCTTCTATAGCTTTCCAGGTTTGTTCAGACCATTTCATTTTTGATAAGTTTCTGAGGATTAAAAAAGTGATTAAGAGGGCCGTTCCCTTGTCCTGTCTGTACATCTTTGCCGTTTTTTATGGCTTCATAAACATATTGCTGGCCAAGTGATACGGAGTCATATAAAGTCTTTCCCTGAGCCAGGTAAGCGGCTATTGCAGAAGAAAGGGTACAGCCGGAGCCATGGGTATTATTAGTCTCAAATTTTACCGTTTCAAAAGAATGGAAATTTTCATCCGCATCAAAATACAAAGAAGTAATGGTTGAGGTTTCCTGATGGCCACCTTTAAGGAGTATGCTTTTGCACCCAAGCTGTTTGATCCGTTTTCCGGCGGAATACAAGTCGTCCAGAGTTTGTATTTTCATATCAGCCAGAATGGCGGCTTCATCCATATTCGGTGTAACGACATCGGCAATGGGAAAGAGCTTTTCTGTAATGGCACTTATTGTCTCTTCCTCAATCAGACGGTGTCCGCTTGTAGCCACCATTACAGGATCGAATACAATGGGTATCTTTTTATATTTGTTTAAGGTCTGAGCAATGGTTTCAACCAGTTCAGGAGTGTGAACCATCCCGATTTTGATCGCATCAGGGAAAATATCATCGAGAATGGCCTCAATCTGATCTCCTACAGCCTCTACCGGAATCGGATAAATTTTTCTTACTCCCTGAGTGTTCTGAACGGGAAGAGCAGTCAATACTGACGTTGAAAAGCAGCCCAATGCAGAAGCTGTTTTGATATCGGCCTGAATACCTGCGCCGCCGCTTCCGTCAAATCCTGCAATCGTTAAAACAGATGGATAGGTATATTTTTTCATTTTAAAATTTCATTTTTTAATTCATAAGCTGCCTTTTGCGGATCATTTGCCTTACATATTGCGGAAACAACAGCGATACAATCTGCTCCTGCTTTTATCACGTCCCTGGCATTTTCCGGATGTATATTACCGATGGCCACCAATGGTTTACCAGTAAGCTGCCTGATTTTAGAAACACCTTCAAGTCCCCATTCAGTTACTGTATCGGTTTTTGTACCGGTTTTGAAGACAGGGCTTATTCCCAGATAATCGGAAACAGCGGCCTGCTCATTTTCAAGCTGGGAGAGATATTCTACGGAATAGCCGATGATTTTGTTTTGAAAGACAGGTTGCTGCCTTAAAAGCACAGGTTCTGTATCATTATTTCCTACATGAATCCCTGCTGAACTGATCTGTTTTGCAACCTCAGGATTGTCATTAATAATCAATGGAATGTTGTATTTATCGGTTATTTCTTTCAACCTTCGGGCCTTATCTGAAAATTCTAATAAAGAACTGTTTTTTTCTCTGAGCTGAATAATATCTACACCTCCGAGAATGGCCAATTCGGCTACTTCAAGAAAGTTCCTGCCGGCACAGTCAGCCTCGGATATCACTAAATACAGCTGATAAGGAAAACTCATTGTTTTTCGATTTTCAGGTGATTGGTAAATTCTGCCTCAGAGATGTTATACAGTTTATCAATCAGATTGACCTGTAAACTTCCGGGACCTTTGCTTTCCCCAACAGCAATTTCGCCTGCAATTCCCATTAAGGTCATGGCGGCAGCTACGGCCAGGACTTTATCTTCTGAAACTCCCATGAATGCTCCGATAAGTGCAGTAGCAGAGCAACCGAGACCGGTTACTTTTGTCATTAAAGAGTGTCCGTTTTTGATCAGTATTTTTTGATCATGACTGAGAATGATGTCTGTTTCCCCCGAAATACAGACTATAGTATTATACTGTTGTACAAGACTTAAGGCAGCATCTGTTGCTTCATTGCTTTTTGCAGTGCTGTCTACACCTTTGGTTGCAGTTGTCTGGGTTTGGGCTAATGCAATAATTTCAGAAGCATTCCCTCTGATAACGGTTGGTCGATATTGTAGAAGCTGATGTAAAACTTTATCACGAAATGCAGTTGCTCCGGCACCTACCGGATCTAAAACCCAGGGTTTATGAGCAAAATGGGCGGCTTCGGCAACCATAAGCATTGAATCAGACCAATATTCATCAAGGGTACCGATATTGATGACCACAGAATGCGCAATATTTACCATATCCCGGACTTCTGATTGTGCGTGAGCCATCACAGGTGAAGCACCTACTGCTAAAAGAGCGTTGGCTGTATTGTTCATGACAACATAATTGGTGATGTTATGAACAAGGGGAGAATGTTGTTTGACGAGTTGTATCTGTTCCCAAAGAATTTTTTCCATTGTTATTGATTAAAATAAAAAATAGCTTTAGGAAAAATCTGAAACAAAACAAAAGAGACATTGCTGAAGAATGTTTCTTTGCTTTTCCCTACGTCGGTGTAAGCCGTATCAGGTTCAAAGGGACTCTCTCAATTCTTTTCAGAATACCCCTAAAGCAGAACAAATGTATAAAAATATATCGGGCAGTATAGTAATATTGCTTTAAAAAAATTAAAAAAATAATGTCATTGCCAACCCAATTCAGCAACCGGTAGTAGAATTTACTGCAGATTACCTCACTTCAGTTCGCAATGACACCAATTAAACTTACTCTCTCAACTCATAACTCATAACTCTTAACTTATAACTCATAACTTACAACTCATTTACCTTTCCACCATCTCCTTCACCGGCTCACCATAAAAATCGATTTCGGATTTATTGATTTTTAAAAGCTGGTACCATTTCGTGAAAGCTCCTATGAATACGATAAGCATGAGAACCATGGCGACAACGGCCAGTGTTGCCAGTAAATACTGTTCTTTGGGAATATAGATCGTTGTGACCTGAATGTATCCTGCCCAGAATGTAATCACAGCCATAAAAACTCCGGGAATGGCAGAGCATAATGCATATTTTCCCCTGTTGAGCCGGATCAGCATGGTGGTACAAACAATGAGCCCGCAAGCTGCCAATAACTGATTACTGATCCCGAACAACGGCCAGATACTGCTTACATTGCCGGTAAATACAAGATATCCCCAGGCGAACGTAAAAAGAAGGCTGCTGATAATAATTCCCGGCACCCAGTTTTTATCATTAAACTTCGGGATTACGGCACCCAGCATTTCCTGCAAAAAGAAGCGTCCTACCCGTGTTCCGGCATCGATAGCTGTAAGGATAAACACGGCTTCAAACATAATGGCAAAATTATACCAGTAAGCCATCAGCTGATCCATATATGGGATTTTATTAAAAATATGGGCCATTCCTACGGCTAAGGAAACAGCACCACCGGTTCTTCCATGCAGGTCAATACCGATTTTTTCAGAAAAGTAATTGATATCTACTCCATGTAAAGACGGATGGGCAGCCAGGAAAGCATCATAAGATTCTTTGGGTGTGTTGATGGCGAAATAATCACCGGGCATCAGTGTACAGGCAGCAATCAAAGCCATGAGTGCCACGAAACCTTCCACAAGCATTGCTCCATAGCCTACAAAAAGGATTTCTCTTTCTTTATTAAGCATTTTGGGAGTAGTACCGGTTGCAATAACAGCGTGAAAGCCTGAGATAGCCCCGCATGCAATTACAATAAAAATAAAAGGAAGTACAGGTCCGCCGATGATAGGTCCGCCACCATTTACAAACTGGGTAATAGCAGGCATCTGTATCATTGGATGTATAGCGATCACACCAATAGCCAGCATAACAATAGTTCCGATTTTTAAATAAGTAGAAAGGTAATCTCTCGGTACCAGAAGAAGCCATACCGGAAGTACAGAAGCCAGAAAACCATATAATGGAATGGCAATGGAAATTGTTGTAATATCCCATGAAAACAGATTATTCATCGTTTCATTCTGCATGAGATTGTGACCGCCGATGATTCCTGCGATCAGAAGAATACCACCCAGGATGCTTGCAAAAGTCACACTGTTTTTACGGTATCGCATGATCAGTCCCATGATGATTGCGATGGGCATTGTAATAACCACTGTAAACAGAGACCACGATGCTTCATGCATTGCATTGATACAGGCCAGAGAAAGCCCCGCCAGTGTAAGAATTAATATAAATAAAATAGCAAAACCGGCTACGGTTCCTGTTGTTTTCCCGATTTCTTTGGAAGCAATGGTCGCTAAACTCTGTCCTTTATGCCGTACCGATGCAAATAAAACCACCATATCATGTACACCACCTCCCAACACGCATCCTATCAATATCCATAAAGCGCCGGGAAGATATCCGAACTGGGCAGCCAGTACAGGTCCTACCAATGGTCCTGCGGCAGCAATGGCCGCAAAGTGATGCCCGAAAAGAACATTTTTATTTGTTGCTACATAATCTTTTCCGTCTGCAAATTCCAACGCGGGAGTGGTATTGTTATCATTGAGCCGCAACACCTTATTGGCCATAAAAATTCCGTAAAAACGGTAGGCAATTGCGAAGATCAGTATTGAAGTAAAAACTAAAGTTAACGCATTGATGTTATTTAAGAAATCCATATCTGTACGTGTTTTTATGAATAGATAATTAAAATTTTGGTTTAATTTATTTTGAATAATTTAAACATTGGCCAAGTTAATTATTTTGTGTATAAAAAATACAGATATGTATATTAATCTAGCAAATTTATTGAATTTGGAATTTTGTATTAACAGTATATTATTTAAAATTAATCATTTATGATGATAAATGAAATGAAAATATATATACGCCACATAAACTCTCAACTCATAATTCATAACTCATAACTTCTAACTCAAACTCATTTCCTTTGCAAAACAATAAAATTTACCATCTCATCAACAAGCTGGTCCAGATAGGCTTTATCGGTTGTTCTGAATCCGTGGATACCGTCTTCCACAACCGTCAGAGAATTTTCTATATTTTCCCGCTTAAGTTTTCTGTGTAATTTTTTAGATTGTTTCAAAGGAACGACTGTGTCTTTATTTCCCTGCACAATTAAGGTTGGGACTCCATGATTTACATAGGTTACCGGTGACAGGGTTTCAAAAAGATCAACTACTTTTCTTTTGTCTTTTTTAATATCATATCCTGAAATTCCTAAAACCAGGTTTTGCCTTAAATCAACAATTTTCTTAGATAGCAAACCGATAAAGAAAACAGGGACCTTTCCGGCACGGGTGTGTAAAAGCTGATTCAGGTCAGAAGGCCCGAAGTTATTAACCACATAATTCACCCTGGCGGAATAGGCTGAAAGTTCAGGATCTCCGATAAAGTCGTTATCCTGTGTATAGGCGGAAAGTAAAGAAAGGTGTGCTCCTGCCGAAGTTCCGAAAAGCCCGATATTATTGGTGTCGAAATTATATTTTCCTGAATTCTTCCTTACCCATCTTATGGCATCTTTTGTGTCCTGCAGCGGAGCCGGGAAATGTACATCCTTACTTACTAAAGTATAATCTATGCTGATGACTGCGTATTGCTTTTCGACCAGTTTTAAAACCATATTTTCAATATAGCTGTCGGCACGGATTATTTTATCACCGCCAACCCATCCACCGCCGTGAACATAAATTAAAACCGGGAGTTTTTCTTTGGGAGCAATTTTCGGCTGATAAATATCCAGAAGAACAGGGCTTCCTTTATCATCGGTTTTATAGGAAATGTTTTCTGAAACTATTGTCCTTTCGGGAAGGATCGTACTTTTGGGGACATTCTGCTCAATCTGGTTCTGGGAAAATGCTGAATTGAATATTCCCAAAAAGATAACAAAAAACAGGTTTATTGAAAACCTGTGGATTATTTTATTTTGTAACGATTTCATATAGAATTTTTTTGAGAAGTGGTTATTTTACTAACTCCTCAAAAAGTTTACCAAAAGTCTTTTCCAGATCCTTTGTTTTTCCCGGATGAGGTCTCGAAGTTTGCACAACAGAGCTTCTCACCGCCGTTAACCACCGGAAACGTTCGGGAATTTCAAGCAAAGCAATTGGTCCGCCTTCTTTATCACCGGTTGCAATTTTCTGAAAACTTTCCAGGTTTTGGATAATATCCTCATAATCGAGTTTACTGTGCATCAGCCTGAATTTATCCGGACACAGATAATATTCTACGCGAATGAATTTCTCTTTCTTTGAAAACATAATCAATCCTATGTTGAAAAATTCTTCTCTTTCAACCTTCGGTACCAGGCGTATTACGGCGTATTCGTATATTTTATCCTCTTGCATTTTTCGCTTCGTTTACAAAGATTTGTGAATTTTCCAACCGGGTTTTCAAAAATTGAAAATAGATCTCACGGATTTCTTCCGGCGTTTCATCTGCATCATTCCAATGCAGCCAGTCTTCAGGAATGAGGTTGACAATTTCCCTGAAAATACCATCATTCAAAACCTCATGGGCAAATTTATCGGCCTCATCCAGCATTTTAGCTTTTGGAAGCAAAACGTGGTCCTTAACATATTTAAACGGAGTTTTCGCGGCAGCATCAAAATTCTGCCATGAGTGATGGAAGTAAAAAGAAGCGCCGTTGTCAATTACCCAAAGCTCTTTATGCCACATCAGAAGATTGGTGTTTTTATACGTCCGGTCGATATTGGTGATAAATGCATCCAGCCATACAATTTTTGAAGCCAGAAGCGGATCTATGACAACTCCCGGGTCATAGGTAATGGATCCGGACAGGTAATGCAATCCGAGGTTTAATCCTTCAGAAAATTTAAGTAAATCCTGAATTTCCTCATCAGCTTCCGTTCTTCCGAAATCAACATCCAGATTCACAAAAACCAGCTCAGGAATTTTTAATCCTAAAGCTTCTGTGATCTTTCCGCCCAAAAGCTCTGAAATCAGCATTTTCACTCCATGCCCTGCGCCACGGAATTTCAAAACATATTTAAAGTCATCATCAGCTTCTGCCAGAGCCGGAAGCGAACCTCCCTCTCTCAATGGCAGAATATAACGCATTACAGTTACCGTTCTTAAATCCAACATACGGCAAAATTAAGGTTTTACTTTGTGTTTATTTCTATTTTTAATATTTTTAGTTGAAAATTAAGCTGGTCGTAAAGCTGCAAACTATTTTTAAAATTATTGAATATAGAAGAAGAGCTTAGTGCCTTTTTGACAAACAAAAACAAAATATATGAAGATCACCAAAAAACAAAATATCATTATTTCAAATCCTGAAACCAGGGATTTCCTTGCAGATGCGTTTTATCCTGAAACTGAGAACAAATTACCCTTAGTGATTTTTGTTCATGGCTATAAAGGTTATAAAGATTGGGGCGCCTGGGATCTGATGGGTGAAAAACTGGCTGAAGCCGGATTTTTCTTTGTCAAATTTAATTTTTCACATAACGGAACTACCCTTGATGATCCGAAAAATTTTGGAGACCTTCAGGCTTTCGGGAATAATAATTATTCAAAAGAACTTTCTGACCTTGGTGCTGTCATAGAATATTTTATTAAAGATTCTAAGGTAGACGACCAGAAGATTATTCTGATCGGGCACAGCAGAGGCGGCGGAATCTCTATTATTAAAACTTTTGAGGATGAAAGAATCAACGGGTTGATTACATTGGCCAGTGTAGATACTTTAGATCGTTTCCCTCAGAAAGATAATCTTGAAAACTGGAGAAATGCCGGGGTGTATTATGTTTTAAATGGGAGGACACAGCAGGAGATGCCTCATTACTATCAGTTTTATCAGGATTTTGAACAGAATGAGCATCGTTTTGATGTGGAGAGGACAACCGAAATGGCAAAAGCTCATGTATTAATTATCCATGGAACGAATGATGAAAGTGTAGAGGTGAAAAATGCTGAGCACCTTCATATTTTAAACCCGAATTCCGAATTGTTTTTAATTGAAAATGCCAATCATACCTTCGGGGCAAAAGAGCCCTGGACGGAGAATGAATTACCGGCAGACTTAAATAAGGTAGTAAAAAAATGTATTGATTTCCTGTACAGGAAAATGTAAGCAGAGATGAGCAAACTACTTAACGGGAATTAATATAAAACTATCCAATGAAAAAGCCTTCTCTAAAAAGAAGGCTTTTTATATCTGAAAGGCTTTGAAAATTATCTGATTAATAATTTCCAGGCTTCTTCGATTTTACTTTCCAGTAATAATTTCTGGGCAACCTGATGAATGTTTTCATCTGCATGGAAGGTTTCTCCCGGCAATACTTCAACATTGGCAAGCATTCCCAGATCGTTTCCGGAGAATATTTTGCTGTATTTGATTTCATCCGGAAGAAGGTCAAAACCGATTCCTTTGGTTACCAATGGTTTCGGAACTTCAAAAAGACTGTTCTCATTATTTCTTGAATACCAGTTTCCGCCTAAACGGGCCACCATATCCAGTTTTTTCTGGTCCGGAACTCCCTGTTCATTCAAATATTCTTCTCTGATATGAATTTTCTGAACCTCACAGATGACCAGATTTCCCGCACCGCCCTGATCGCCTAAATGCTTTACCTCTAAAACTTTGCATTCAAAATTTACGGGACATTCTTCAATCAGTTTTGGCTGAATAAGATCTGCGTCTTTCATCGTCAATCCCGATTTTATAAATTCATTCACTCCGCCTTCATATTCTGTAGATGCCAGAGAGATTTGCTGTACGATCGGGAAATTAACGGTCCCGATCACAACTTCCGGAACTTCCAGAACGTTTTCCAGGGTATGTTTAGTTGTATTATCACGAACTCTTCTCGATGGTGAGAAAATCAAAATCGGAGGCACCGTACTGAACATATTGAAAAAACTAAATGGTGATAAGTTAATGGTACCATTCTTATCCACCGTTGAAGCCAGGGCAATAGGACGCGGCGAAACGGCAGTCTGCATAATAGTTTGTAACTGTACCGGAGATATTTCGGATGGGAGTACTGTTTTCATATTTTATTTAACCACAAAAGTCATAGAAGGGATTTTACTGAATTTATCAAACCTTATAGGTTTCAAAAACCTATAAGGTTAATATGGTTTAACAGGATTTAATAGTAAAAATATATTATTAAAGTGTTGGAATAATTTTCCCGGAAACTTCACCGAAACCTACTCTCACACCATCTTTTTCAGCCCAGGCTTTCATGGTAACGGTATCATTGTCTTCAATGAATTTTCTTTCCTGGCCGTTGCTTAATGAAATAGGGTTTTGACCTCTCCAGGTCAGCTCAAGCATAGAACCAAAAGATTTCGGATCACTTCCTGAAATGGTACCGCTTGCATACAGATCACCAACTTCTACATTGCATCCGTTTACGGTATGGTGGGCCAATTGCTGTGCCATATTCCAGTACATGAATTTATAATTGCTTTCGGAGATTAGGTTTTGTTCACCATTTTCAGGTTGTAAATACACCTCTAAATTGATGTCATAATTTTTATCTCCATCAAATTTCAGATAATCTAAAACTTCAGGGTCTTGCACAGGAGAAGCTGTTCTGAAAGGTTCCAATGCTTCTAAAGTAACTACCCACGGAGAGATTGATGAACCGAAGTTTTTCGCTAAAAATGGCCCAAGCGGAACGTATTCCCATGCCTGGATATCTCTTGCCGACCAGTCATTGAAAACAACCATTCCGAAAATGGCGTCTTCGGCTTCTTTTGTAGAAATGCTTTCGCCCATTTCCGTATTTTTATTGATAATGAAAGCCATTTCCAATTCAAAATCCAGTTGTTTGGAAGGTCCGAAGATTGGTTTTTCTACATCAGCCGGTTTGGTCTGACCTTTAGGGCGATTAATATCCGTTCCGGAAACTACGATTGATGAAGCTCTGCCGTGATAACCTACAGGAAGATGTTTCCAGTTCGGAAGCAGTGCATTGGCAGGATCACGGAACATTTTCCCGACATTGGTAGCGTGCTCGATGCTGCTATAAAAATCGGTGTAATTGGGAATGTGAACCGGCATCATCATTTTTACTTTATCAAGGTCGTAGAAAGCAGCTTCAATGGTTTTCTCATCTTTCGACAAAATGGAACCTTCCTGTAATAATTCCTGAATTTTTGCACGGACTGCATTGGTTACAGGCTTTCCTAATTCAATAAATTCGTTTAAGGTATAAGCTTCGAAAATATTATCATCAAGCCCTTCGATATCTTCAAAATATGCAAGGTCATATAACGTGGCAAGATCAACTACCTGATCTCCGATTCTGGTACAGCATCCGATATATTCTTTGTTAAAAACGGCTACCCCGAAAGGAATATTATGTATGGAAAAGTCTGAATTTGAGGAATATTCTACAAATGATTTCATAAGGTTGGAATTTAATTGAGATTTAAAAATAAATCTGTTAAAATTTTAAGATCAAATATCTCGGATTATGATCATTCTGTAATGACCAGTGTTATTTCAGGATATTTATTATTTTTTTGAATAAGATTCTTCATCTATCCATCTGTCCTTGGTATTGACATCAATAAGATACAGAACATCTTTCTGTTTGGTTAACAGTAAAGTTTTGGTAACCGGAAGCGGAACTTTTTTGTTTTCAAGCATATCGGCTCTTAAAGAAACAATATTCTTTTTTCTGACAATGTCACCCGTGAAAACATTTGAGCTGCTTTCCCCGGTGGCTTTATCATCAAAGACTTCTACATAGGTAGCATTTTTCCCTTTGATAATGATAAAGTCTCTTTCCGTATGGTCATCAAAATCTTTGATGAAAACAAACTTTTTGTTATCGATATTTACATTTTCCAGATTCTGGTTGATGCCTTTTCTTTCTTCTAGTCTGGTTAGGATTTCATTCATTGTTCCGTATTGTGCTTTTAAACCCAATGCGCCAAAAAATAAAAGTCCGACGAAAATTTTTCTCATATGAATGTGTTTATAAATGTGTTTATAAAAAAGTTTTGCCAGGATTTTGTATCCTGACAAAACTCAATATTAATATTTTTAAATTAAAGATTACCTCTTTTTTCCTGCTCTCTTTCCAAAGCTTCGAATAAGGCTTTGAAGTTACCGGCACCAAAGCTTTGTGCACCGTGTCTTTCAATGATTTCAAAGAAAAGGGTAGGGCGGTCTTCTACAGGTTTTGTAAAGATCTGTAATAAATACCCTTCTTCATCATGATCGATCAGGATTCCCAGGTCCTGTAACTTTTTAAGATCTTCATCAATATGGCCCACTCTTTCAGGTACCATGTCATAATATGCTTCCGGCGGAGCTGAAAGGAATTCTACTCCACGTTTTTTAAGCTCAGTTACCGTATGGATGATATCTTTTGTGGCTACGGCAATATGCTGTACACCTTCTCCTTCATAGAAATCAAGGTATTCTTCTACCTGAGATTTTTTCTTTCCTTCGGCAGGCTCGTTAATCGGGAATTTTGCATATCCGTTTCCGTTTGACATTACTTTAGACATCAAAGCAGAATATTCTGTGTTGATCTGTTTATCATCAAAAGAAAGGATGTTTACAAATCCCATTACTTTTTCATACCATTCCACAGTAGGAATCATTCTGTCCCAGCCTACGTTTCCTACGCAGTGGTCAACATACAATAAACCTGCATCTTCAGGCTTATAATCGCTTTCCCATTTTTCGTAGCCAGGCATGAAAGGTCCTGAATAATTTGTTCTTTCAATAAACATGTGTACGGTTTCTCCGTAAGTATAGATTCCGGACATTTTTACTTCACCGTATTCGTCAGTTAAAGTTACCGGTTCAAGATACGGTTTTCCACCTCTTTTAGTAGTTTCTTCAAAAGCTTTATAAGCGTCATCTACCCAAAGTGCCAAAACTTTTACTCCATCACCGTGTTTTTTTACGTGTTCGCTGATTGGTGAATCAGACTTAAGACCTGTAGTTAGGATCAGTCTTATTTTTCCCTGTTGAAGAACATAAGAAGCACGGTCTCTTACTCCTGTTTCAGGACCAGCATATGCTACAGACTGAAAACCGAAAGCGGTTTTATAAAAATGAGCAGCCTGTTTAGCATTTCCTACATAAAACTCAATGTAATCAGTACCATTAATTGGTAAAAAATTCTCTGCTTGAGCAATTTTTTCGGCAAATGTAAGTGTTGACATATTTTCTTTTTTACTTTTATTTTATGGTATGCAAATTACGAAAATCTTAGAAATGGAGAAAGAATTAACGGAGAATCCTTAATCAGACTTAACATAATTTTAAAGAAAAGTTTATTTAAGTATGTTTAAGTTTCTTATGTTGAAATTTGGTTATATACATTTGTAAGTACAAAATACAAATGAAAAAAAAATATTTCGAACATTTGAAAGCCATAGATTTCTATGGTTTTCATTTTTTATGATTCAGTCTTCCGGCATCCGGATTATAATTGTCCCAGATTTTCCATACATTATTGATTTTCCGGATAAAATAGATCTGGGTATTGAGTTGGTTGACGAAGTGCTCTTCTCCGGTTTCTCCCACTTTGAACAGAAGGTTCCAGAATTCCTGGGTTTCCAGTATTTTTTTATCCGGTTCGTCTGTTACCATATGAACATCAAATACTTCAAAATTGGAGCGGTTATTTTTGGTCACCAGCTGAAACTCCCTGTCACAAAGCTCTTTACTGAATTGTGTTGCTCTTTCTAAAAAAGGAGAATCATCAAAAACAAGCTCTTTAAAAAGTTCTGTTTTATGATCGGGAAATTTTTTGTAAAATTCAAAGACGGTAGAACAGTAGTTGTATACCATTTGGGTAAGAAATTCTTCAACATCCGGTTCTTCGTTTTCCTGCTTCTTTTCCTTTATAGATAGAATGTAAGCATTTAAGTCTTTAAAACCCAGGAAAATGCATATTTTATCCAGTGTTTTAAGAAAGCGCAGATCGCTGTGGGTCTTGTCCTGATAGTCATTTTCAAAAAAACGTTGCAGGGTAACATGTGAAATAGTGCTTCCTATTTCAAATCTTTTTCCGCCCTTCAATTCTTCAGCTTCAGATAGCTCGTCTTTTATGATTTCGGAAAGAATAATATAATGGCTTCTTTTCCATTCCGTAACATTTCCTAAAACAGAGTTTTTCACTTTAGGATGCTTTACTATTTCCTCCCGTATTGAATTATATATAGTCTTCAATTTCCAAATTTTAAAAGGTTTTATCAAAAATATTGCCAAAACCTCATGCTGTTTTTGTTCCCTTTATGTTTTTAAAGATACGTTTTTTTAGGTTAGAATTCATTCCCAACCTGATATTTTTAACCTGAAATTTTCAATGTTTAAATCTTTCAAAAGCAGCTCTTTCCAACATTTCCCTGTCATCCGGATGGGCAATGCTGATGAGTTCCTGAGCTCTTTGTCGGAGATTTTTCCCATATAGGTAGGCTGTTCCGTATTCAGTTACTACATAATGAATATGACCTCTGGTGGTTACGACACCTGCGCCCTGTTTAAGAAAAGGAACAATCCTTGAAATTCCTTTTTTCGTTCTTGATGTTATGGCGATGATTGGTTTTCCGCCTTCGCTTAAAGCGGCTCCTCTCATGAAATCCATCTGGCCTCCGATTCCGCTGTATTGTAAAGTTCCGATAGAATCTGCACAAACCTGTCCGGTAAGATCAATCTCAATGGCAGAATTAATGGCGACCATTTTTTTGTTCCGCATGATGTTGATCGGGAAGTTTACATCGCTTACATCTTTAAAGGCAAAAACAGTGTTGTCATCTACATAGTCGTAGAGCTTTCTGGTTCCGAAGCAGAAACTTGTAATCGTTTTATTTTCGTTGTAGCCTTTGTATTTATTATTAATTACATCATTCTGGATAAGATCAATCACTCCGTCACTCAGCATTTCCGTGTGAATTCCTAAATCTTTATGATTATTAAGACATTTTAAAACAGCATCCGGAATAGTTCCTATCCCCATTTGCAAAGTTGACCTGTCATCAATAAGTTCAGCTACATTTTTCCCGACAAGCATTTCCTCGGGACCTACTTTTGAGCCGTAATCTACTGTGGGAAGCTCTTCTTCATGCCATACCAGCTTATGAATCCTGCTGATGTGTATCATCCCGTCTCCATGGGTTCTCGGCATTAAAGGATTAACGATGGCAATAATGATTTTAGCAGTGTCTACCGCAGCTCTTGCCACATCTACAGATGTTCCCAGAGTACAAAAACCATGTTTATCCGGTGGAGAAACGGTGATTAAAGCGACATCCAACGGAAGGATATTATTCCTGAACAGAATAGGGATTTCACTTAAAAATACAGGGACAAAGTCTCCTCTTTCGGAATTTACCGCATCCCGTACGGGAGTAGAAACAAATAGGGAGTTGACAAAAAAACTGTCTTTATATTGAGGCTTGGCAATTTCTACATTTCCTTGCTGGGTAATGGAAACCATTTCTACATTTTCCAGCCTGTGGGATTGCCTTGCCAGTTCATCGATCAGATAATTCGGAGTACATGCGCTTCCGTGGAAGAACACGCGGTTTCCGCTTTTTATGGTATAAATAGCTTCTTCTGCACTTATATAATTGTACATATTGAAATTTTTTAATGATACTTTACGCTTACTCTTGTGAACGGTCTTCCATGTTTTTATCCGTCTCTTCCAGCCATGAGGTTTTATAAGAAGGATCTTCCACTTTTAGGGCTTCTTCCGTAATTTTTAAAGGACGGAAAGGATCTACCATTACGGCATATTCTTCAGTGAATTTTTTTCCGATACTTCTTTCCATTGCACCAGGATGTGGCCCGTGAACAATCCCTCCGGGGTGAAGCGTGAAATCCATTAAGTCAATATGATTGCGGCTCATGAAATCACCTTCGGTATAAAATAAAACTTCATCCGAGTCAATATTGGAATGATTATAAGGTGCCGGGATCGCCATTGGGTGATAGTCGTACATTCTTGCACAGAATGAGCAAACCACAAAGTTGTGGCCTTCAAAATTCTGATGAACCGGTGGCGGTTGGTGAATTCTGCCTGTAATCGGCTCAAAGTTTTTAATATTAAATTTATAAGGGTAAAAATAACCGTCCCAGCCTACGACATCAAACGGATGGGTTGCGTAAATGAAATCGGTGATCTGGTTTTCTTTTTTTACTTTGATCAGGAATTCTCCTTTTTCGTCTTTCGGTTCGACAAAAGTAGGTGCGATAATATCTCTTTCGCAGAACGGCGAATGTTCTAAAAGCTGCCCGAATTCATTTCTGTATCTTTTTGGCGTGTATATCGGGGAATGGCTTTCCAATACGAAGAAAACGGTATCTTCAGATTTCAGTTCCACCTGATAAATGGTACCTCTTGGAATGATAAGGTAATCACCGACAAAAAATTCCAGATTTCCAACAAAAGTTTTTAAAACTCCACTTCCTTCGTGCACGAATAGAAGCTCGTCACACTCTGCATTTTTATAGAAATAATCCATAGATTTTCTCGGCTTTGACAATCCCATTTTCAGGTCGTTATTCATCAGAAGGATTTTTCTGCTGTCCATGAAATCATCCTCAGGAGTAACGTTCATACCTTTGAACATTCTTGGTGTTACATTTTTGTCTACGGCAATTTTTGGAGTCACATCTTTAGGAGCTCCTATGGATTTTATCTGAGTTGGGCGGTGAATATGATAGAGCAGGGAAGAAATTCCATGAAAACCTTCCGTACCGAAAAGCTGTTCATAGTAGAATTTATCTTCAGGAGATTTAAAAATCGTATGTCTTTTCTGTGGGATAGTCCCGGATTGATTATATCTCATTTTACCTTTATATTTTCTCAAATTTAATAATTTTTGACGAATAATTTTTAGCGACTTTTATCATAAAGTTTTTTGTTTCGAAAATAAATGTTAGTTTTGTCTAACAATTTTAATTTCATGAAGCGAATATTATTTTCTGTTGTCTTTTTTTCGTCCTATTGTTTCTCGCAGGAATCGGATAGTTTAGATATGGATCATAGTCTGAAAACAGACTCATCGGTTGTATCTAAAAAAGAAATGAAGACAAAACTGATTGATGATGTAGTGATTACAGGAACGATAAAACCCATCAGCAGATCTAAAAGTCCGGTGGCAGTAGAAATTTACAGTCAGAAATTTTTTCAGAAAAACCCTACGCCGAATATTTTTGAGGCCATTTCAATGGTGAATGGAGTAAAACCCCAGCTGAACTGTTCGGTATGTAACACGGGAGATATTCACATCAACGGCCTGGAAGGTCCTTATACAATGATCTTAATCGACGGAATGCCCATTGTAAGCTCATTATCTACGGTTTACGGATTAAGCGGAATTCCGAACAGCTTGGTTGACAGGATAGAAGTGGTAAAAGGACCTGCCTCATCTCTTTACGGATCTGAAGCAATGGGGGGAGTCATTAATATTATTACCAGGAACGCTTTAACAGCCCCGAAACTAAGTGTAGATCTGATGACAAGCACATGGAGTGAAAATAATTTTGATCTGTCGACTAAATTTAATCTTGGAAAAAATGCCGCTTCATTATTGAGCCTGAATTATTTTAATTTCACTAAAAAGATAGATCAGAATAAGGATAATTTTACGGATGCTGCTTTACAGAACAGGATTTCTGTTTTTAATAAATGGAATTTTCAGAGAAAGGATAACCGGTTGGGCAGCTTTGCACTGAGGTATTTGTATGAAGACCGTTTCGGCGGTGAAATGCAGTGGAACAGATCTTACCGTGGAAGCGATAAAGTGTATGGGGAAAGTATTTATACCAACAGGGTAGAGGCTTTCGGGGTTTATCAGTGGCCATTAAAAGAGCAGATTATTTCCCAGTTTTCTTATAACTATCACAATCAGGATTCATTTTACGGAAACAATCCTTTTGATGCTCTGCAAAAAGTAGCTTTCACACAGACGTATTGGGACAAAGCCTTTGGAAATCATGATTTGATTTTAGGGCTTACGTTCAAGAAAACATTTTATGACGATAATACTCCCGGAACTTTATCAGCAGACGGATTCACAAATGAGCCGATGAAATCTCCGATCTGGGGGGCTTTTATCCAAGATCAGTGGGAAATTAACTCTAAAAATACATTATTGCTGGGATACCGGTTTGATTATGATAAAATACACCATTCCATACACTCCCCGAGATTCGCGTGGAAATTTTCTCCCAATCCATACCATACTTTGCGTTTTAATTTTGGAACCGGCTTCCGGGTGGTGAATTTATTTACAGAAGATCATGCAGCTCTTACAGGCTCCCGTGAAGTGGTAATTAAATCAGATTTAAAACCTGAAAAATCAATCAACGGAAATCTGAATTATATCTGGAAAATATCTGTAGGAGACCGTTTGATTAATCTGGATGCTTCTGCATTTTATACTTATTTCAGCAATAAGATTGTAGGGGATTTTGATACGGAACCGGATAAAATTATTTATGATAACCTCCATGGATATGGGATTTCAAGAGGAGCCTCCATGAATGTGGATTTCAGCTTCAGTTTTCCGTTGAGTGTTAATCTGGGGGTAACTTATTTGGATGTGTATCAGAAATTAGATGATGAAAATGAAAAAATTCAGCAGCTTCATGCTCCAAAATGGAGTGGAACGTATGCCTTAACTTATAAATTTCCGAATGCATTGACCCTGGACTTTACAGGACAGTTCTACGGACCGATGAGACTGCCGGTACTGCCGAATGACTACCGCCCGGAATATTCACCGTTTTATTCTCTGGCGAATGTTCAGATTTCAAAAAGTTTCAGATCCGGGTTTGAAGTTTATTGCGGGATTAAAAACCTGTTCAACTTTGTTCCGAAAGACCCGTTGATGAGACCGTTTGACCCGTTTGACCAGCATGTGGATGATCCGATTAACAATCCGAATCATTATACGTTTGATACTACTTACGGCTATGCTCCCATGCAGAGAATCAGAGGTTTTTTAGGCGTAAAATATATCCTGAAATGAAAAATTTAATTTTATTTTTAATGTTGGTGCCTTGTTTCTGTCTCGCCCAGAAGATAGAAACAGGCACTTTTTCCAGGCTTGAGCAATTACAAAAGGAAAAGCCGAAGCCGGTTATCATTCATCTTTATACAGATTGGTGTGCGGTGTGTAAGATTGAATCTTTTCAGCTAAATAAGGATAAAGAGCTGAGACAACTGATGGATAAGGATTTTTATGTTATCAATTTTGAGGCGGAGAAAATCAAAGAAAAAATATATTTTCAGGGAAGAGTGTTTAATTATCTGCCTAATGGGAATTCAGGAATTCACGAATTAGCTCTGGCATTGTCAAAAAATAAAAACCAGCCTGTTTATCCGTTATGGATATTTTTAGATTCAAACCAAAATTTGTTGTATTACCATGAAGGAGCGTTTAAACCTGAAAAAATGAAGCAGAAACTTTTGGAAATTGCTGCCTTATATAAATAGTTTTTCTTGCAGATTTCGCGGATTATTCAGGGAATTTAATCTGTATAAATTTATAAAAATCTGTGGTTAAAATATAAGTCTCCAATTTTTAATCTTATTGTTTAAATCTTTCAATCTATCTTTCTGCATTGATTAAAATTATTCA
Organism: Chryseobacterium tongliaonense; assembly: GCF_041224435.1. Classification (NCBI taxonomy): domain Bacteria; kingdom Pseudomonadati; phylum Bacteroidota; class Flavobacteriia; order Flavobacteriales; family Weeksellaceae; genus Chryseobacterium; species Chryseobacterium tongliaonense. Next base: position 72,680 of record NZ_JBGFFD010000011.1, read on the forward strand.
TGGATCATAATTAATTTATTTCCCTGGGTTTGATTGTTTTTAAGGATGGATTGTGCCTTCAATACAGTTTCTAAAGACAACTTTCCCACGACTTTATAATTAGGTGGCATAATAATTCCGTTTTCAATAAGCCTGGCAATTTCAAGTAAGCTGTCCTGATAATATTTATAATTTTTGATCATGCTTTGGGTATAGTTTGAAATATTCATGATCAGACAACCCTTATTAAACAGGGTCTCATGGGCTTTTTTACTGATTAAGGCCGTTACATCCACATACATTCCATTGCTTTTTAAAATATCAGCCGTTACTTCCGACATATAATTCCCTACGAGATCAACCCCAATGTCAAATGGTTGGTTGTTATTGGCATCTAAAAGATTCTGAACCAGGTTTTCTTCTTTATAATTGATGACTTGTTTTTCCGGTAAACCCATTTTAAGAAGTTCTTTTTTATTCTCTTCAGACCCTACAGTAGCTACTATTTTATGAAAACCATTGGCAATTAACAGTTTCAGTAGAAAAGAGCCGACACCTCCCGCAGCTCCGGTAATTAAAACGGTATCTTCATCCTTTAACTGTAAACGGTTAAAAGTCTGTAAAGCTGTCATCCCGACGGATGGAATGGCTGCTGCCTGCTCAAAAGAAATGTTTTCCGGTTTTAGAGAAACAATAGCTTCCGGAACGGTAATGTATTCTGTATAGGAGCCGTTACTTCCCATCGAGCCACTTCCGCAATATACTTCATCTCCAATTTTGAATTGAATGGCATCACTTCCTGTTTCAACAATAATTCCGGATAATTCGCGGCCTAAAACAGGAGAGCTGATCAGTCTGCGTTCCAACTCATTTTCAATCATCTGATAATCAATTGGATTAAAGCCGCTGGCTTTGATCCGGATGAGAACTTCGTTGTTTTTAGGCTGAGGTTTTTCTACAAAACCATCTTCAAGCTGGAAATTTTTATTTAATAGGACTGCTTTCATAAGTGTGATTTAAAATACAAATGTAGAAACAGAATAGTTTATATTTGCTACCAGTTAACTATTGGTAACCAGTTACCTTAATGTAACCATTATGGCAAAAATAACAGAAAACGGACTCGAAAGGGAAGCTACATGCACGGAAGAATTATTCGCCATGCGCGACAGTCTGGATGTTTTAGGTGGAAAATGGAAACTGATGATTTTGCGTTACTTAACCAATCGTTTGGATCAGCAGATTCATTTTAAAAAATTACAGCGAGGAATTGAAGGAATTTCTGCCAAAATGCTGAGCAAAGAACTGAAAGAGCTGGAAATTAATTTGCTGATCACCAGAACGATTCAGGATACAAAGCCGATCACTGTAATTTATGCTGTTACGGAATATGGAAAATCTGTACTTCCGGTGACAGAGACTTTAGTGAAATGGGGATTACTTCACCGGGAGAAGATCAAAGAATCGATGTAAAGTACTGATTAAAGAATTGAAAAAAAGTATATTTTATCATTGGTCTGAAAATCTGCGTCATCTGCTAAAAATAATAAATTTATAGGCAAAGTAATGATCGTTCGTAGATTTAGCAGCTGACATAAATGTTTGTGTTTAAGTGAAGATGACTTTTGGGTGAAATCTCAATAAGTTTAAATCAAATCATTGCGCCTTACAACGTATTGAAAGGAATAAACTCATATCTCTGTGATTAACAGGTAAGTTATTTCAAAAGTACAGCAATGATTGCGAGGATTGCCGGTAATGCCTGAACAAAAAATATTTTCTTAGTTGCAGATATGGCTCCGTAAATTCCGGCTACAGCTACACATCCAAGAAAAAATAAGGCGATGTTGGTTTGCCATTGTTCGTCTTTAATAATCAGCGACCAGATTAATCCCGCTGCCAGAAAACCGTTATAAAGCCCCTGGTTGGCTGCCAGACCTTTGGTGGGCTTAAACATTTCTGCCGGTAACGCTGCTTTAAATACTTCCTTACCTTTGGTTTCCCATGCAAACATTTCCATCCAGAGAATGTAGAGATGCTCCAATGCAACTAAAGCAATTAAAATTTTTGCAACGATTTCCATAATTATTGTTTTTAGAATTGTAAAACTAAAAAAATAAATTTAAGTTTGATTACTAAATTTCAAAATGGATACTTTCAAAATACATTTAGATAAATTCATCGGCATCACTGAAGAAGAATACGTTTCGGTCCTGTCTTTTTTTCAGACGATGGAAGTAAAAAAGAAACAGGAACTGATGCTTGAAGGTGAGGTATGTAAATCGATGTATTTTGTAGTGAAAGGTTGTCTCAGAAAGTTTTTTATCAACGAGAAAGGAGTAGAGCAAACTACAGAGTTCGCTATAGAAAACTGGTGGATCACAGATACTTTTGCTTATGAAAGACAGATGAAATCAGATTTTTGTATTCAGGCGGTAGAACGTTCCACGATTCTGGTCATTGATTTTCCCACCCAGGAATTATTGTTGCAGAAATACCCGGTAATGGAAAGGTATTTCAGAATGATCTATCAGAGAGCTTATGCTGCATCCGAAAGGAGAATCCGTTTTTTATATGAAATGAGCAGGGAAGAGCTGTATGTACATTTCAGCACCCAATATCCGGATTTTAATCAGAGAATTCCACAATACCTTATCGCTTCTTATCTTGGTTTTACTCCGGAATATCTCAGCGAGATCCGTGCAAAATTACGTTCTTAAACCAGTTTAAGATTTTTACGACGGATAAACCGGAACTTTGTCATGTTATTAAAAGCCAATATCATGACAGAGAAAAGAAATCAGATTCAGCAGTTATTTTTAAGAATTGCTATTTCCGTAACCATGCTTTCAGCGGTAGCAGACCGGTTTGGATTTTGGGGTAAGAATTCAGCCTGGGGAAATTGGGCGAATTTTGAAAAATATACCCGACAGCTTACTTTTTTCCTCCCGGATACCCTGAGTAGCTTTTCAGCATATTTTGCCACATTCCTGGAAATTGCTCTTCCATTGATGCTGCTTTTAGGATTTAAAACTAAAATGGCTGCGTATGGAGCAGGATTTCTTTTGCTGGCCTTCGCACTGTCGATGACGGTGGCTTTGGGGATTAAAGCTCCTTTAGACTATTCCGTCTGGGTAGGAAGTGCAGGTGCATTTTTATTGGCAAGCCAACAACAATTTTCATTCAGTATCGATCAATTAATCAAAAAACAATAAATTTTATGAGCGCAAGAATTAATATGGCAGCAACAGATGCAGCTGCTTACAAAGCGATGATGGGATTGGAAGGATATCTACAGACGATTTCTTTAAATCCCATTCAAAAAGAATTAATCAAAATCAGAGCTTCACAGATCAACGGATGTGCTTACTGCCTGGATATGCATGCAAAAGATGCTGTGAAATATGGGGAAACTCCACAGAGAATCTATATTTTGAACGGTTGGAAAGAAGCTACGGAATTTTTCACTGAAGAAGAGCAGGTGCTTTTATTAATGACAGAAGAAATTACTTTAATCAGCCACAAAGGCTTAACTGAAGAGACTTATCAGAGAGCAAAAGCGGTGTTCAGTGATAACCAGATTTCACAGATCATTATGGCGATTATCACTATCAATGCCTGGAACAGAATTGCGATCAGCACCCACATGCAGATCACGAAATAATTTTTTTCAATAGTTATTATTAAAAACAGCTTTTCAATTTTTTGAAAAGCTGTTGTATTGTCATTGCGAACGAAGTGAAGCAATCTCTTAATATTCTCATTACCTTAACTTCACTTAATGGTTTGAAACTACGGTTGTTCTTCTGGTAAATCAGATTAATTTTATATCAGATTTTGCTTAATGCGGAATTGATGGTACTCAATTCTTCCTGAGAAAGGTTTACAGACATTGCCTGCGCATTTTCAATAGCCTGTTGGGCATTACGTGCACCTGCCAGTACGACGCTGATTGCAGGTTGTAAAGTAGTCCAGCGTAAAACCAGCTGAGAAACGGTAGCGTTCTTTTCCTCAGCCATATTTTCCAGTGTTTCAAGGAAGGTTTTTACTTTTTCCAGGTCGAATTGGGCAAAATATCCATTACGGTGGTCATCCGCTTTTAACTGAGCCTGCTTGAAATATTTTCCGGTTAATAAACCTCTTTCCATCGGACTGTAAACGATGATTCCCGTATTGTTTTCCAAAGAATAAGGAACCAGATCCTGTTCAATGGCACGGTTCAGCATACTGTAAGAAACCTGGTTGCTTGCCAACTGAATGGTTTGAGCGGCTTCCTCCATTTGTTCCACACTGTAATTGCTTACTCCGGCTGCACGGATTTTTCCCTGTCGGATCAATAATTCCATTGCTTCCATGGTTTCGCTGATAGGAGTTGAGCTATCCGGCCAGTGCAATTGTAAAAGGTCTATATAATCGGTACCCAGACGTTTTAAACTTTCTTCAACTTCTTTGATGATGTTTTCTTTGGAAGCCAGTTTATATACTGGAAGGGTTTTTCCATTATCTTCTGCGTCAAAAAAGAATTCCTCTTTACCATTATTACTGCCATCCCAAACCAGACCGAATTTGGTCAGTAACTGAATTTTAGAACGGTCTTTTCCCTTGATGGCTTCTCCGATCATTTCTTCACTAAGCCCGAAACCGTAGAACGGTGCTGTATCAATAGAAGTTACTCCGTTATCTAAAGACGCATGGATTGAGTTTATAGAATCTTGTTTTTCATTTCCACCCCACATATTTCCACCGATGGCAAAGGCGCCGTGTGTAATTACGGATACTTCAAGATCAGTATTTCCTAATTTTCTATATTCCATTTTTTATTTTAATTTTTGAAATTGTTTATTTAAAGCTTTCTTTAAATACATCACAAAAGGCACAAATTTCCTTCAACTTTATCTTCTCCGGATGCTTTCGTGACTTTTGTGGTTAAGATTATCTCTTATTTTTTTAATTCTTTTAAAATAGCCTCACCTACAGCTTTTGCAGATTGAGGGTTTTGCCCTGTAATCACTCTCTGGTCTGTCACTACATGAGTCTGCCAAATTCCTGATTTTTCAAATTTTGCACCTCTGGATTTAAGCTGGTCTTCCAGAAGGAAAGGAACAACGTTTGTCAATTTTACTTCAGCTTCCTCTTCATTCGTAAAGGCATTGATCTTTTTACCATCCACAAGATATTGACCGTTATTCAGTTTGATATTGACCAAACCGGCTGGCCCGTGACAAACACCTGCTACAATTCCACCGTTTTCATAAATTTTTGAAGCAATTGTGGCGAGTTCAGCATTGTCTGCGAAATCCCACATCGCTCCATGCCCGCCTGCATAGAAGATCGTTGAATATTCTGCAGGATTTACCTGCGACGGCTGTAAAGAGTGGTCAATTTTATTTTTGTATTCTTTATTTTCCCAGAATTCTTTATTTACCGGGTCTTTAAGGTCAAACCCGTCAACAGGAGGAGTTCCGCCTTTCGGACTTACAAAATCTATTTCATATCCTGCATGGTGTAAAACTTCCCAGGGATGAGAAACTTCTCCTAAATAATATCCGGTATCTTCACCGGTATTGCCTTTTTTGTCATGACTGGTTACGACGAATAAAATTTTCTTTTTCATAGGAATTGATTTTTTATTTTGTGAATATAGAAATCCGATTGTGAATAAAACGATTACTAAAAATGCCAGTTTTTTCATGATTAAATAATGTTGGTTTTATAGATTTGAGGAATTTCCTGTAATTTTTCATCAACTATTGCTCCAAATGCTTTGATGTAAGGCTGTTGATTGTGTTGTTCCAATCCTGCTTCATCCTTCCATATTTCATAAAAAACAAACTCATTTTTGTTTTCAGTTCCCTGATGGAGGCTGTATAATTCACAGGCTTCTTCTTTCCGGGTCTCTTTTACCATATTCCGGAGAACTTCCAGAACTTCATTTTGATGTTCCTCTTTAGCTTTGATAACAGCTGTAAGATATATTTTCATGATCGTTTAATTAAATAAAGTTTTCGATTGAATCATATTTTGGGTTCCAGCCCAGCTCTTTTCTGGCTTTGTCAGCATTACACAAACTATTAGAAGCGAAACCGAAATATCCTCCTGCAGGGCTGAATCTGTTTACGGCTTCCTGAACATCTAAAGACTGTGCAGGCTGCAGTCCATATTTTTCACTGATCTTTTCTGCAAGATTTTTTATGCTTGATGAGCCGTTTTCCGCGTAATAAATTGAGCCTGCTTTTGCTTTTTCAAGAGCAAGTACATAGAGGTCTGCAAGGTCTTCAATATGTAAATTTGACCAGATATTTTCCCCTTTTCCAAAATAGACGCCAAAGCCTTTCTCTTTTGATAACTGAGTTAAAGCAGGAAGCTGGATACTCTCTTTTTTCAGGCTGGTACCGGTACCGTAAACCATCGTCGGGACAATCACAATACTGCGAATGTTTTTTTGAGAAGACCTTAAAACATAATCATTGATCAATACTCTTGAAGCCATTTCCAGTCTTGGTGTCAAAGGGAAATCTTCAGTAAAGACAAAACCATTCTTTTCTCCATTTTCTTTTCCACCAAAAATTGCGGAACCTGAAGTGAAAATCAGGGTTTTACCGCTTCCTTCCAATGCATTGATGATACTGTCTGCAGCATAGGCATCGTCTGCAGAATCTGCATTGTGAATCACTGCGTCTGCATTTGAGATTGCAGATTTTAAAACCGTCTCGTCATGTATATTTCCTACAACGGATTCAATTCCTAAAGCTTTTAATTCTTTAACGTGGGTTTCGTTACGAACCAATCCAATCACGCTGTAGTTTTTTTCCAGTAATTTTGCGGCGATCGTTCCACCGATATATCCTGTAATTCCTGTGATCAGTACTTTTTTCATTACGCTAATTGTGGTTTTAATTCTTTTTCAAAAACAGCAGTAAGATGTTCTTTGTAGATTTTCATGTCACGTTCTATATCTGCATTTTTTTCTACATCATGGAAGTGAAAGCTTTCCATTCTTTGTAAAGAAACAAAAGCGTTCATTCTGTGAAATCCAAATAACGGTCCATTATCTACACTTGTTTCATTGAAAAACTCTCCCGGAAGGGTAAATGCAGTTTCAGGTGCATTCCAGCTTGTGGTAACCATATATTTTCTTCCGCCAAGCATCCCGCCGGTTCCGTAATTGATCTCTGGGTTTTCTGAAGTTCTTCCGTCACTCATATAAATTCCTTTCGCATGTCCTGCCGTAAAAACTTCATCGATATATTTTTTCAGACCGTTCGGAAGCTGGAACCACCAGATCGGAGTATGATAAATAATATAATCTGCCCAGACAAATTTCTGAACTTCCTCATTTTTATCATATCCTTCATCTACATTTGTGATTTTTACGTCTACATTTTCAAATGCTTTTAAAACTTCCAAGGTATTTTCTGCAATTGTTTTATTATATTTTCCTCCGGAATGCCCGAAGTTTTGTCCACCGTTAATGATTAATACTTTTTTCATTGTTTTATGATTGTTTAAATTTTTACAGTGCAAAGTTACCTTCAGTTTTTGTATAATAAAAATAATATAAATTATAACTAATTATCAGAATAATGATATGTTTAATTTTGATAATACGGGTTGAATATCGTGCTGTTCTCTTCTCTATCCTTTAATTAATATATAATGTGGTACTAAATCTTTGCATTGAAATAAATTTTTAAGATAGATTTGAAACGACGTTTTCTATTACTATTCTGATTATTTCGTAACTTTGTATCATAATATAAATAGTTAAGCGATGGTTAATCTGGAATGGTACCGTACTTTCAAAGAAATTTACAAAACCGGAACTTTAACGGGTGCTGCGGAAAGTTTATTTATTTCCCAACCCGGAGTGAGCCTGCATTTAAGCTCTCTGGAAGCTTATGTAGGATATAAATTATTCGATCGTACGGGAAGAAAAATGATTCCTACCGAAAGAGGGAAAGTATTGTATAATGCTGTTTTTGAACCTCTTCAAAAGCTGGAAAATGTAGAGAAGAATTTTCAAAAATCTACAGAGAAACACACACCTACCATAAGCGTGGGAATGTGTTTTGAAACATTCCAGACTACTCTGGAGCAGTATGTTTCTACGTTGCCTTTCAATCTCATCATTAATTTCGGTGAATATCCGGAAATGATCGAGCAGCTGGATAAAGGTATTCTGGATCTGATTATCACTCCGAAAAAAGGCTCTTCAATGAATATAGAGCACGAAGCGTTTTCATCGGAGCAGATCATTTTGGTAGGAGGAAAAGATGTGGATACGGAAAGCTTTAAAAAAGTATTGAAAACAAAAGATCCTGAGCAGATAGAAGAATGGCTGAAAAAAGAAAAATGGTACGGAACCACCGGTGATATGGAGCATTTATTCCAGTTCTGGATTTTAAATTTCGGTCATAAACCCAATTTCCGCCCGAATTATATTGTTCCGAATCTCAATTCTATCATCCGTTGTCTGAAAGGTGGTACAGGATTGGCTGTGGTTCCTGATTTTTTATGTAAAAATGAAATTGAAAGCAATGATGTAAAGCTGATCTGGGAAGGGGATAAAAAGCTTGAAAACACTTTATATTTCGGATGCCGTAAAAAAACAAACTATCAGTCGGAAATCGATCACATTAAAAAATTATTCAGACAGGTGATGAGTTAAAAACTCAAGAATGATCATATCCCGTATCTGCATTCCGTTTTCATAAATAGGGAAGGGGTAATTTTTAACAAAGAAATCCTTCCGCACTTCTTTTTTGACAAATCCGTTTTTCTCATAAAACCTGATTTGCTGAATTCCCGTATCTGAAGTGCCCACTAATAATGAAGAATAATGACCCAGCCTGGCGATTTCCTTAGCTTTATCAATAAGAATGCTTCCAATGCCGATATTGCGGAAAGAGTCAATAACGGCAATATTTTTAAGTTCCAGTTCAGTTTCACTGTTTTTATGGAGAGCCATCACAGCAATGTCCTGAATTCCATCATTCAGGGTATAAATATCAGCGCTGAAAATATATTGGTTAATCGCTTCCACCGTTTCATCAGCCAATAAAAGCAATTCGTAAGGGATGCCTTCTGCCGGATTCAGTTTATTGAATATAAATTCTCCCATCTATAAGCTCATATGGATAATCGGATAATCTTTTCCCGAACTGTCTTTTTCTGATCTTCCCACCTTACTGAATCCCATTTTTTCGTAGAAACCAATAGCCTGGGGATTCTGTTCGTTGACATCTACTTGAGTAAGCCCGGTTTTATTTTTCATAAATTGATACAGTTTTCTGCCATAGCCTTTTCCACGGCTGTCATTATGAATAAAAAGCATTTCCAGAGTACCGTCAGCTACGGATGCAAAGCCTTTTGCTTCACCATTTTCCATGAGAAGATAAACCTCTAAATTCGGAAGATAATCTCTTGGGATCACTTCTTTAAAATGATTAAAGTCTTCTTCAGCGAGAAAATCATGAGTGGCTTTTACGGCAGATTCCCAGATTTCCATAATTTCTGGGTAATTTTCTTTTTGAGCTAATATGATCTGGTGTGACATAATTTTAAAGTTCATGCAAAAATAGAAATTAGAAGTTAGAAATTAGAAGGCAGAGGTTAGTATTATTAACTTGGGGAAGGATTTTGCAGAACAAAAAGACAAGGTAGTTAATAAATAAAGTAAAATTGGTAACCGGGAATTTGAAAATTTTATCGGAAATTTGTTTGACATCATATTAAAAATTAAAAAAAGAATTATGCAGCAAAAAACATATACAGGACAACCTGTTGTCACTTTGAATAACGGAGTGGATATTCCGGCTCTGGGATTCGGAGTTTGGCAGATCGAAGACCTGAAGGTTTGTGAAGATGCAGTAATCAAAGCTATTCAGACAGGATACAGAATGATTGATACTGCGTCTATTTACCTTAATGAAACGGCAGTAGGAAATGCCATAAAAAATAGTGGAGTAAACAGGGACGAATTATTTATCACTTCAAAACTCTGGGTTCAGGATCATGGTTATGAAAAGGCTAAAGCTGCATTTCAGAGAACTCTCGACAGATTACAACTGGATTATCTGGATATGTATCTTCTTCACTGGCCGTTCGGAGATTTCCCGGGAGCATGGAAAGCTTTGGAAGAGCTGTATCATGAGGGAAAAATCAAAGCGATCGGAGTTTGTAATTTCACCGTTGAAAAACTGGAAGAATTAAAAGCAAATTCTGATATCATCCCTGTTGTCAACCAGATTGAGCTTCACCCGATTTTCCAGCAGAAGGAGCTTCAGGTTTACGACAGAGAAAACCATATCGTTACACAACCCTGGAGCCCGCTTGGAAACGGAAATGCAGGGCTTTTAAATAATGAAGCACTGAAAACCATCGCCGAAAAATATCATAAAACAGTTCCGCAGGTCATTTTAAGATGGCATTTGCAGGAAGGGTTTGTCGTGATTCCAAAGTCTGTAACCCCTTCCAGAATTGAAGAAAATTTCAATGTTTTTGATTTTGAATTATCGGAAGGTGAAATGAATGTCGTGCGTTCTTTAGATACCGGAAACCGACTGTTCTTTGATCCGAAAGATCCGGAATGGGAGCAAAAAATGCTAAGATCTGTAGCCGATATTTAAAAAGTTATTGCAGATTTTAATCACTGGAAGTCTGTACAATTTGTGATAATTAAATCAAAGAAACGATCTGATTATTGCTGCTTTTTTTGTAAATTTTGTTTAAAATTAAATCTATGTTCTGGCCCGATACAATCCGTGAAAAATTAAATATACAATATCCTGTTATTCAGGCTCCGATGTTTGGTGTGAGCACGCCGGAAATGGCTTCTGCAGCTGCAAAAGCGAATTGCCTGGGTTCTCTGGCCTTAGCAGATTTGTCAGCCGAACAATCCGTTAAACTGATCCGGGAGACTAAAAAACTTACGGATAAGCCATTTGCTGTCAATATTTTCGTCCATAATATTCCTGAAATTACAGATGCATTAAAGGATCAGTTTATTAAGGCAAAACAGTTTATTGAGCAATTGGCCAATGACAACGGAATTAAAGTAAATCTTCCCGGTTTTGAAGATATTAAAATCAATACCTATCACGAGCAGATCAATGCGATTATAGATGAAGGTTGTAAAATTTTAAGCTTTACTTTCGGAAATCTCGACAGTAAGAGTATTCAGAAATTAAAAGAAAACGGAGTAACACTTATAGGAACCTGTACCTCCTTGGAAGAAGCTCTGATTCTAGAACGATCAGGAATTGATATGATTTGTGTCCAGGGGATTGAAGCCGGCGGTCACAGAGGAACTTTTGAGGCAGAAAAAATTCCGCAAACCGGGGGATTATCATTATTTTCACAGGTATATGACCATGTAAAGGTTCCATTGATTTATGCCGGCGGAATTTATAATGCAAAAACATTAAGGGCAGCAAAAGAATTGGGAGCACAGGGTTTCCAGGTGGGAAGTATTTTACTGGCTTCTCAGGAAAGTGCCTTACAGCCGTTTGAAAAAGAAAGGCTGAAAAATGTGACCGAAAAGGATATTATTCTGACAAGAAGCTTTTCAGGCCGGTATGCAAGAGGAATCAATAATAAATATATTCAGGCTGTTGAAAATTCAGATTATATTTTGCCGTATCCCTATCAGAATAAACTGACAAACGAACTGAGAAAAGTATCAAAGTCATTAAAAAATCCTGAATTTGTAAGCATTTGGGCAGGGCAGTCGATTCATCAGTATAGTGAATTTTCTACTGCTGATATTTTAGGAAAACTCATCCGGGAAACTGAAAGAGAATAAATTTTTCGTTAATGTTTCCTATATCATATGAAAAAAGCTGCATCAAAATCTGATACAGCTTTTTTTAGTTATCTATAAAATGATTTATTTCGTTAAATCCAGGCCGCCGAAATTACCTGAGCTCATCATCAGGAAAACACCCTGGCTTTTATCCAAAGTATTCCAGTAGGCATGAAGTTCTTCAGCGTTGGTAAATACTTTCAGATGATCATTTTTAAATTTTTCTTTGATTAAATCCGGTGAAATAGGTTCCATTCTTTTAATCTTTAAAGCATCTTCAGAATAGAAAACGATCGCTTCATCCAATCCGTCCATTGCGTGGTCATACTGCTCTAAGAATGCAGGATTTAAGCTTGAATAGGTATGAAGTTCAAGGAAACCGTATTTCTTTTCATTCTTGAATTGTTCTTTGAATGCTTTCACAGCAGCTTTTACTTTACTCGGAGCATGTGCAAAATCTTTATAAAGCGTTCCCTGATCTTCTCTTTCTACTTTTTCAAGGCGTTTGGAAGCTCCTTTGAAACTCATAATTGCTTCGTAGAAATCTTCATCCATCACCCCTAATTGTCGGCAGATATGTCTTGCTCCTTCCAGATTTAACAGATTGTGCGCTCCAAAAACAGATAGCGGAATATCTCCCATTTCAGTTTTTAAATGCACTTTTCCGTTACTGATTTCGTATTCGGGAGTTTTATAAGGAATTTTTCTGAAATAGTTTTCAGCATTTTCAACTACTTTAACTACTTCTGTATCTTCTTCATTGTAAACCAGAACGCCACCCGGAGTGATGCTTGCCACAAATTTTCTGAACTGCTCGATATAATCATCAAATGTTTTGAAAACATTGATATGATCCCATGCAATTCCGCTCAATAAAGCAATATTAGGCTGATATAATAAAAATTTTGAACGAAGATCAATAGGAGAGGACAGGTATTCATCTCCTTCCAGTACCATAAAATCATTGTCCTGAGTAAGTTTCACCATGCAATCAAAACCTTCAAGCTGTGCTCCTACCATAAAATCCACCTCTTTCTGATGGAAATTCAGGACATGCAGAATCATGGAAGTAATGGTCGTTTTACCATGTGAACCGGCGATTACAACACGGGTTTTGTTTTTAGACTGCTCATAAAGAAATTCAGGATATGAGTAGATTTTAAGTCCAAGTTCCTTTGCTTTAGCCAGTTCAGGATTATCCTGATGGGCATGCATTCCAAGAATGACGGCATCAATATCAGAGGTGATTTTTTCAGGAAACCAGCCCATTTCTTCGGGAAGAATTCCTTTTTTTTCCAATCTTGATTTTGAAGGTTCAAAAATAGCATCATCTGAACCTGTAACCTGGTATCCTTTATCTTTTAATGCAATCGCAAGATTATGCATGGCACTTCCGCCTATAGCAATGAAATGGGTCTTCAACTTTCTTTATTGTTTTTTACATTATTATTAATGATCTCCTGAAAAGCAGTCATAATATTATCCCAGTTGGTTTTGAAGTTGGGCATGATTAAACTTGCATCAGTTTTACTGCCTTCGTTCGGACCTTTCTTTACGATGATAGAAGTGCTTACATTATCGTATATTTTTTTACGATCTTCCTGTATTCTTCTAAAATTATTTTGAGAAAGAATCTGATCCAGTTTTTTTAAATCCTCATTGGAGATTTTAAAATCCTGCTTAAATTTTTTCCCCTGCCCTTCAAAAGAATAATGTGCATTATTGTCTTTGATCAGCAGGTTTTCATAAACCGGGGCATAGCCACCGCTTCTGGAATAACTTATATCAAAATCCGAATATACTTTCTGACTGTTACATGAAACTAATACTATGATTGCGAATAAGATCCCTATTATTCTTTTCATATTTAATTTACTGTTTTTAATTATCTGAATCTTTTTTCTCTAATTTTTTAGCTTTTAATTCTTCATCATAATTGTGTAATAAATTGAAATCTTCAGTCTGCTCAATGGCAGTCATGATTTTCAATAGAATCTCATGTGCGTTTTCTTTATCGTAATCTATTTCAAGAGGTGCTTTGAATTCCATGGTAGGTTTTACGCCTGTTACCTTTACACGCAATCCCTTTTTATCAAATGCCCTTCTGAAGCCATTGATTTTAATCGGAATTACAATCGGGCGCTGGTTTTTAACCAGTTTCGCCGTACCTCTTCTTCCTTGGGCAAAAGCCGATGTAGTACCCTGAGGGAAAGTAGCTACCCAGCCATTGTCTAAGGCTTTCATAATATTGTCTACCTCGGTAAGATCTACCAGTCTGTTGACATTTTTGCCTTCAGCTCTCCAGGTTCTTTTTACCGTTACCGCGCCTGCCACTTTAAAAATCTTTGGAAGGATACCTTTATTCATGGTTTCTTCTGCAGCCACATAGTAAAAATCAATCTTGGGATTAAGCAGGTAGATCGGGTTCTTAATGGTGTTTAAATAACCATTATTTACCGCACAGAATGCATGATACATTGCTGCTACATCTGCAAAATACGTCTGGTGATTGGAAACAAAGAGCACATTGGAATCGGGGAGATCCACAAGGTGTTCAGTACCGGTTATTTTCAGTTTATTAAAGCCGTTGAATCTTCTGTAAGAAACAATTCCTAAAATAAAAATGATTAACCTTTTTAAAAAATAAGGTGTTCCGAATGCATCGGTGAAAATATTTTTCTTCGCCATCTCTCAATTAAACACGGTAGTGCAAAGTTACATTTTTTTCAACAACTGGCTGAATTCACTTAATATCATCGCTGTAGCGCCCCAGATAATGTATCCGTTAAAATTAATCACAGGCACTTCATGCCCGCCGGCACTGGGCAGAGCCATGATTTCGGGTTTATCGGGAAGATTCAGAAAAGAAGTGACAGGAAATTCTATGGTTTCTACCGCCTCACTTTGCTGTAAAACGAAAAGAGGGTTCTTTTTGGTATAGGAGATATACGGATATACATAAAAATTGCTTGGTGGAATGTAAATGGGAGACATAGGTCTGATGATCCGTACATAATGCTTATCAATTCCTATTTCTTCAGAAGTTTCACGGATTGCCGTTTCAGCAAAATCTCGATCCATTTCTTCTCGTTTTCCTCCGGGTAAAGAGATTTGCCCGCTGTGTCTGTCGTGCTCGTTTTCAGTTCTTTGAATTAACGGAAAATACCATTCATTGTTTCTGATGTAGAGGGTAATATTTACAGCGGCAAATTTTGGATTTTTTGCTAAAATTTCATCATAGGTAAATACAGGACGATAAGGTGGTGAAAAGACTCCGTGGGCATTTTCCCCGGGCAATTCTACGTTTTTAATTTTCCTCAATAAATCTTTTCCAAAATTTTCCATAGCTCAAATTTAGCAATATATCTTGAAGAAATAAATACCCGTTAACATTAATTAACCATTTGGAGAGATAAGGAAGCAAAAAGGATAATTGGTAAAATTGCAGAACTGTAAAATCGTAAAATTGCAAAACGACAGCTGTGAATTATTTTATATCAGAATTTTTCAGGATGTCAATGTAATTTAAGTTAATAATTAACCAATATAACGGGGATATGTTTTACAGGAAAGTTAACTGAGTTGGCAATAAAGCAGTATTCATTTGCTTTGGCATGAAGCTGTTGTGCTTTTTCCACCATAGATTTGTCTGTAATGGTTACAATAGGGTTCAGGATAACTTCGGTAAAATGGCCGCTTCCGGTAGCTGTTTCAGTCATGGTGCCTGTTGCAGTATCGGTATAATCTGTTACAATAATCCCGGCTTCAGAACAAAAGTGGAGATACCAGAGCATATGACAAGAAGAAATGGATGAAAGAAACAAATCTTCAGGGTTATGTTTGGTTTTGTTTCCACGGAATGCCGGGTCGGAAGAACCTTCAATAACAGCTTTATTTTCTACGGAAACGGTATAGCTTCTTTCGTAGCTGCGGTAACTGCTTGTTCCGGTGCCTTTGTTACCTGTCCATTCAATAATGGTTTTGTAGTGGTGCTCTTTGCTCATTATATATAAAATAAGAAGTATCTGTAAAAATATAAAAAAACCTCAAGAAAACTTGAGGTTTAAAATTTTGTATTAATTAGAATATCCGATCAATTCTTCTTTTTTCGAATTGTAAATTTTGTATTCTAAGTATTTAAAAGAATCCCTTGGGACGATGGTTACCCATTTTTTATATTTCATAAACCATTTCATCTGGATGCTTTTGATTCCTTTGGTAAGGTAAGCTTCCACGAAAGGATGTACATGCAGGTAAAGTTTTCCTTTTTCCTTCTGCATAATGGTTCTGATGGTTTCTCCCATTCTTTCCACAATAACGATCGGAGCTACGATTTCTCCGTCTTTATTCGGGTTTTCTTCTTTGGTGTCGATTTGTTTTTCCGGACGGTTTCTTTGTCTGGTAATCTGTATCAGTCCGAATTTACTCGGTGGTAAAATCTTGTGGCGTGCTTTGTCACGCTTCATTTCTTCTTTCAGATGTTCGTACAAATCTCTCCGGTGATCGGGGTTGGTCATGTCGATAAAATCGATCACGATAATTCCGCCCATATCACGAAGACGCAATTGTCTTGCGATTTCTGTGGCTGCCATTTTGTTCACGTTGAGTGCGTGTTCTTTATTGGCTGTATTTCCGGTGGTAATGTTGTTCCCGGAGTTTACATCGACTACGTGTAATGCTTCTGTATGCTCGATAACGAGGTAAGCACCTTTTGAGCTGGGGATATTGACGTGTTTTCCAAAGCTTTGTTTAAGCTGTTTTTCCACATTATAATATTCCAGAAGAGGAATATGGGAATTGTAAAACTGAACGATATTTTTTCTTTCAGGGGCAATGACTTCCAGATAAGCTTTCATTTCGTCAACCATCTGCTCATCGTCACAGATAATACTTACGAAGTCCTGGTTGAAATTGTCTCTGATAATCGCTGAAGCTTTGCCTTCTTCACTTAAAACTTTAGACGGAACCTTATTTCTCTGGATATTTTTAAAAGTGCTTTCCCATTTCTGAATCAGCTGATTCATATCATTGTGAAGGTCTGCTACTTTTTTTCCTTCGGCAACTGTTCTGATGATCACTCCGAATCCTTCAGGTTTTATACTCTCGATAAGAGTTCTTAATCTTTCTTTTTCCTCGAAACTTTTGATTTTCTTGGAAATGGAAATTTTATTATCGAAAGGGATTAAAACCAGAAAACGCCCGGTCAGAGAAACCTGTGTAGAAATTCTCGGGCCTTTGGTAGAAATAGGTTCTTTGGTGATCTGAAGCAGAACGACGTCATCTTTGGCGATGACTTTGTCTACTGTTCCGTTTTTGTCAATTTCGGGCTGTATCTCAAAATTTTTTAAGCTTGAAGAGCTTTGTTTTTTAGAAATGGTATCCCTTAAAAACTTTCTATAGGTAAGGTATTGTGGTCCCAGGTCCTGATAATGCAGAAAAGCATCCTTATCATAACCTATATTTACGAATGCAGCATTCAGATTGGGCGCCAGTTTTTTTACCCTTCCTATAAACACATCTCCAACTATAAAATCGCTTTTGTCCTCTTGCTCATGAAGTTCACATAGTCTTCCGTCTTCCAGCAGTGCAATCTTTGTAAGATCATCATCATGCGAAACTATTAGTTCTTTCTTCATTTTGGTATAAGATAAAAATTATTAAGATTATAGGAAACAGGTAGGGTTTTTATCAAATCAATATATTTTAAATGTAAGAATTAATAATTAAAGTTACCCTATTTATTGGAAAATAAATAAAAACTATCCTGATTTCCTGCGGAATCTTATAGTTGCAAAACAAAAATATAGTCGGTGAATATTAAATAATTAAAAACACCAACTATATTATTATATTGTAGATCTCGAAAAAAAGAGATTATTTTTTCTTATGTCTGTTCGCTCTTCTTCTTTTCTTTCTTTTGTGAGTTGCAACCTTGTGTCTTTTTCTTTTCTTTCCGCTTGGCATAATTTTAATTTTTTAGTAACTAGTTAATATTCAGTTAATTTTTATTTTACTGCAACTTTGGTTTTTACTTTCTCAACAAAAGATTTTGAAGGTTTGAAAGCAGGAATGTTGTGAGCAGGGATCTCAATTGCAGTGTTTTTAGAAATGTTTCTTCCCGTTTTAGCAGCTCTTGTTTTAATAATAAAAGAACCAAAACCTCTTAGATAAACATTATCTCCATTATACATAGAAGTCCTGATCTCCTGCATAAAAGCTTCTACAACTTTCTGTGTTTCATTCTTTTCTGTTCCCAACTTATTTGAGATGGTGTTTACCAATTCTGCCTTTGTCATTTCCTTTTTAAATTTTAAATTTTAGGTGTGCAAATTTAGTTAAAAAAATTGAAAACTAGCAAATTAGTGGCAAAAAAATTTTAGTTAAAAGGTTGAGAATTTTATATTTACTCTGTATTAATATTACGTTAAGATCTGTTTACATGCTGGAATTGTAGTATCCGTTTTCCACGCAGAACCGTATAAGATGAAGTTTAGTCTTCAATCCGAGCTTCTCTGTAAGCCTGTTGATATAGGTATCAATTGTTCTGGTACTTAAGTTGAGTTTTTCCCCGATTTCCTTATTACTAAAGCCTTCATAGCAGAATTTCATCAGCTGTATTTCCGTAGGGGAGAGCTCTTCAAGACTTCTTTTTTGTCTATCCATATATTCCTGTACGGCAAGAGGCTGCTGTTCCCATTCTTTGCTGTAGGCCTCATAATCAAAGCTGTCTGAAGCTATTTTTCCTTTGATAATATCTTTGATGACAACACTTTTTTTCTGACAATAATAAATGTTGGGGATTTTGGAAAGAATTTCCGCCATATCTTCCTGATAGGTGCCGGAATAAGTGATGATGGGAGTTTCGGCATTGCTTTTCCGGATATATTTAATAGCTTCTATGCCACTTAATACAGGCATAAAAAGCTCTATAATAAATACATCTTCCTGTCGCCTGTAGATTCTGTTTACAAGCTCATGGCCGTTGTTACAGTCACTGAGAAGCATATGGAAAGGATTTTCCAGCAGTGTTTTGATCATTATTTTCTTGAAATAAAAATCGCTGTCTGCTATAGAAAATCTTACAGTATTATTTAATATTTTACTCATTTTAATATCGACTTGGTGCGGGATAATTAAAAATCAGAGGCCTAATTTATGAAAAACTTATGAAAGTGGAAATTAAACTTAATTTAAATGGAATATTAACGGGTAATTCACGGAAAAGTTAGATATTGTACAGGAATTTTTTTTTTTATATTTTCACAGACCCAAACAAATCACAAACTATGTCTTCAAATAAGGAGAAAAAATTAAACAGGTCAGACGTCAGGGTAGGCATTTGGAAGTTTGTTCTATCCTTCATCGTTTTAGCCGTTGTTTCTTTTACGGGTGTATTTTTCTTTTTTAAGAGTTATGATACACAGACGGAAGGGATCAGCCGGGATGCTGAGGCCTACAGAGAATTACAGGTCCGCAGCGATTTACTTAAAGTACAGGTCGATACTATTTTCAGCAGAATGAACAGGCTTAATAAAGCCGAAAATGAAGCTTTATACAGCAGCAATATCATTGATAATGTAAATGATGCGTATAATATTATGGGAAAAGACAGTGCTGACAATTTCAAACATTATTCCACCTTAATGAAGCAGATAAGACCGATGCTTACACTAAAGAATAAGATCGTGGAAGTTTCCAACAGGAAAAAGATTGCGATAAGAAATGCCAATGACTGCAGAGGCAAGGTAGATAATATGGAAGATGTACTGAAAATAGATCCTACAAGAAAATTCTCAGGAAGCAGAAGAAAAAGATAAAAGTTATGCAAGGACAAATTACATTATCTAAAAAAGAAAAGCAATATCAATTTCTATACTTGATTTTAATGCTTTTGGCGGCGCTCATATTTCTAGGGATTATCTTTTTGAAAAATTTTAAATCCCCTTTTTCTGATGAAGACATCCTGTCTATTCAGAAGCTTGAGGAGAAAGCTAAATTTGACCAGCAACAAAAAATCCTTCAAAAGAGCCTGGATAGTACATTCGTTCATATTGAAAAACTTACGGACGAAACTACAGAGCCTTTTGTGGAGCATTCGATTCAGAATGAAATCAATGATATCAACAGTGCTTTCGGAAACGATATTACAGACATCAGAAAAGATGCCTATCCGCAGATTGCTCAGTTTTACAAGATGTATTTTGATGATAAGAGAAGTATTTCAAGTGCTACGGAAGATATCAAACGATTTGAAAAGCTCTACAATGACTGCCTGATAGGCCTTAAGGAAACAAAAAACCGAGTATATCAGCGTGAAAATGCATTGAAGGCAAGATCCCAGTAAAAATTACCAGATAAAAATATTAATACAATCACTTCACAATTATAACTATGAATTATTTTGAAAAGAACAAAAAGAACATTATTATCGGTGTTATTGCAACATTGCTAATTGCTGCTCTTGTTGCATTATGGCTGCAGAAAAAAATCATTCATTCGGCCGATGATATTATAGGAGATGTATCCCCGTCTACATTAGCTGTAGGAGATACGCTTTTATTTGAAGATAAAACGCCGTTTGCAAAAACCAGAAAATGGGATTTTGGAGACGGAAAAACTTCTGATAAAACCAACGGATTCCACTTTTATGGCAAACCGGGATACTATTCGATAACATTGATTATCGATAATAAATATTCTAAATCCTTTCCGGTATTGGTTTCTGCAAGAGCAGTTCCGAAAGCTGCGGATACCACAAAAGTTAAAACCACAATAGAAGCTCCGGTCCAGGCAATGCAGCTTGAAAATGTACAGTTCCGTGCAATATCGGATGCTAAGCAGTTTAGCTGGAAGTTTGGAGAAACCGGAAATACGGATAATAAAGATAAGCTGGCCATCTATTCTTATAAAGAGCCGGGTGATTATGTTGTTAAGCTCTACACAGATCAGGATATAGAGCCTATTTTACACCATATAAAAATCCTTCCTTCCTATGACGAGCTGAAAGAGGACGATGTAAGTGTGGAAGATGCCTATGCCAAAATTGACGACGACTTCAAATGGCATTTACAGCAGATAGCGAACGGGAGCAGCTTCAATACACATTACAATTATTTACTACAAAAATACTTATGTAATAACGACAATACGGTAGTAAAAGTAAACGACAGCAAAGTCAATAACTTTTATATGTATTGTGCAGGACTTCAGTTTGATAAAAACAATGTTATTCAGACCGTAAAAGTAAATTTTGATGATAAGCAGAACTGTGTTACAAAAGTCGATATCAACCAAAGCAAATAAATTCTCTTCCGGTTTTGCCGGATACACCAATCATAAAAGAAAATAGGATGAAAAATAAATTTCCTCTAGCAGCATATTACATAGGAGTTTCAGTATTATTAGTAAGTTGTCAGGTAAAATTACCGTCAAAGAAAACTCCCGAGCCTTCACAATACGGGCAAGTCGATAATTCGCCGGTAGTCAACGGTTTTCCGAAAAAATCGGTTCCGTGGGTAGCCATTTCAGACCGGTCCAGAAATACGGCTTATCTTGATAAAAGTGATGAAAAATCATATAAGGAAGTTAAGTTTTTAGAACCTTTGATGGTTTTAAAACACAGAGACGGAATGGTAAAAGTAGCAGAATATATTCCTGATGCTTTAATGAAAAAAGTTTCGTCAAAATCTATTAAAACTTACGGCTGGATTCCTGAATCCGACCTTCTTCTCTGGAACAACTCTCTGAAAAATGAGAAAACAGGTTTCCCTGTGAGGGTAGCCGTAGTCCCGAGTAACAGCGATGTGATCAGAAGCGCGGAAAGATATTATAAGAATGACTCTATTATGGTCTTCAACTCTCCGAGTTTAATTGAAGCGGCCAATGTGAAAATCCCTAACGGACAGGTTGTCTATGTTTACAAGCAGGCTGAAAATAACAAAAGATTTTTAGTAGGTAAAGAACCGACAGTGAATCTGGACAGCATCAGTACAGGTTTATACGGCTGGGTAAGTTCAAATGTGATTTCTGCCTGGGGAGAGCGTTCTGCTGTTAAAATGAAAAATACTACAGGAGTAACCGAAAGTGCATTAGGAGTGCATGAAGGAGCTCCGAGCGGAAACGAAACAGAAAACAAAACCGCAGTACTTCTTACAGATGTTAATAAAAGAACACCGCTTGAAAATATTTATCCGGTCAATTTGGCATTAAACGAAGCTCCGACTCCGGATTCTAAAACTAAATACTTTACCAACATCCTGGATTACAGTAAAAACTATGTTTTCAATGTTCTTGGAGAACAGATCCGTTTTGACCGTTACCGTGAAATTACGGAGAAGGATAAAAATATCAATATCGTTTTTGCACTGGATATCAGTATGGCCAATGCGCCGTATGCTCCGATTGTAAAGTCTTTATTACAGGATTTACAGCTTAGATTTGAAAAGCCTTCTTATTTCAGTACCGTAAAATATGGAGTTGTATTATACAAAAACAATTCATGCGGGGATAATGTGGCCGTATCTAATTTAAGCCAGGATTACAGTAAGATCACCACTTTCATAGACGAGAAAGTCAATGAGATGAATTGCCCTACAAACAGCGGTTATCAGCCGGTAAGCGAAGGCCTTATGGCAGCAGGGAATTTATTGTCAAACGTTCCTGATGAAACGAATATCATTATAACCGTAGGTACATCAGCCAATCAGGGCGGGAATATGTATGGAGTGATCAACTCCCTGACTCAGGCTCAGGCAAGACTGATTATGTTCCAGACAAGCGCAAGATCATCAGATACTTATAATGATTTCGTATTACTTGCTGAAAATGTGGTAACCAATACGGCGAAAAATATTGCTGAACTTAAAAAACAGAAGATCATTAACCAGAATGATGTTCTTACCAAAAATAATTTTAACCTTATTGAAGGAGATGAAGGTTTCTTCTCACTGGATTATCCGAAACAGAGTATGTCACAGGGATTTGTAATCTTTCCTAAAAAAGGTGATATTGCCACTCCGGGATATTTGAAAAAATCAGTTGACAGTTTAATATCTCAGGTGACTCTGGATAATATGACTATTGATAATTCCCTTAACGCTTACTTCCATTCTTCAGTAGGAGCGGGAAGAACAGATGTGGATTTAAAATACAAATATTTATATCCGGGACTTACCAACCCTGTGCCTGCAGGAATTGCTGCCCAGCTGATCAATTACGGAAGTCCGTTTTTAGTAAAAGGATATATTCCTAAAGAGCTGAAAGATTACAAACCCGGTCTTGAAAAAGGGATCCTGATTTCTGAAACGGAGTATGATAACCTGAAAGCTTTCTACACTGAGGTATATGAAAAAACACAGGCAGGAAGATCAGATTTCAAGCAGTCTCGAGCAATCAATGAATATGTAAGACTTCTGAAAAAATATAACCCGACGATGAAATTCCTGGATAAAGGCGATCTGTACGAGCAGCCGATGTCTTATGCAGTAGGAGTAACCACAGGGTTTGATAATTCTGAAGAAGAGCTGATGTCTAAATATAAGCTAAGAGGCTGGAAAAAGTCTAAAATTGTTACCAATGAGACAGTAAGAAACTATTTCCGTAATTATAAAGATCTGGCTGAAAGAATGCTTACCCACAGAAATAATCCGGCGGTAAAAATTCAGCAGAACGGACAAACGTTCTATTGGCTAAACGAATACTTTATGCCAACGATGTTACCTGTTGAGGAACCAGAATATACTAAACATTAACAAGTTATAACAAAAAAAAGCAGAAATCATTTTCTGCTTTTTTATTTTTCTGGCATAAAATTTCTATCTTTGATATTACCCAAATCACATAATTATGTCAAACCAATCATCACCCCATGCTGGTAAACATTTTGTTGTCCAGAAGGGGAAAGCCCAGTGCAATCAGGGTGATCAGTTTCCCCAGTATAAAGTGACGGCCCATAAGAAACATTTCTGGAATGATTCTGAAGGCAGTACAGACTATCTTGCCGTAACCGAAGATGATCTTCAGTTCAATCCTCCGGGGCCAAGTTTTGGTCAGTGCAAACTTAAACCTACTACAGGTGGATATTTGCCCTGTTCCTATGCACCCGCCGGGAAATGGCAGAAAACCTATGAGAATGTAAAAATAATGGGCAAAAAGACGGTAACTGAAATTTCCGAATTACAGTGTACCGTAGGTGGGAAAATTACGGTAAAAGACCACGGTCAGCGCGGAGAAATGAGCAAGAAAAATGTGAAAAATGCTGACAGTAAAACAGTACAGCACATTAATCCGCTTGTGAAAATGGATGACTTCAAAGAGACTGTAGAAGAAAGTGAGATAGACGCTTATTAACCTTAAAATTTCTGCAATGTCAAAAAAAGGAGTTTCAAAAATATCCGGAAATGCAACCCCAAAGGTTGGAGAAAAGACCACCTATTCTATAACAGACTGGTATTCCGGAACACCAAGAGAAAAGCGTAATCCCGCATTGGTTACATGGGAACTGTTTAAAAAACGGTCTAACGGGAGTTTCACGACCACCAGCATCAAGAAAACAGGAGACGGCAGCTTTACTTTCGGGGAAGTTGCACAAAAGCATACCTATCGTCTGGAAGCCTACTTGTATGAATCTGAAGGACAGGGATCAAGTGCCATAGAAATCAATCCACAGCCTGTAGAAGTTCCTAAGATCAATAAAGTGGAGCTTTTCTATGTTGATGATACTAAAGGTACGGTCTTCAGCTATACGGAAAAGCTTGTAGCAAAAGCACAATGTGTGAATCTTACAGGAGAAAAACTGGTATTTACCCTTTGGGAAGATGATGCAAAAGGAGACGGGCATAATGCAGGTAATCTTTTTGTTGATAAAAAAGAAGCGACAGTAGGAAAGAATGGAGTAGCAATAGCAGAATTTGTTTTAACAAAAGCTTTGATGCAAAAAGCAATGAGTGGTGAAACCGATCCGAAAGAACTGGAATTTTACGTTACAGTGGAGTATTTTAAAAATAAAAAGCACGCCACTAATAATGTAGATGTTAAAAATCCTCTTGCCTTCGAACTTCCTAAAGAAAAACCACTGCCGAAACCACAACCACAGTCTAAACCTGCTGCTCCCGCTGCTACGCCAAAAGCGCAGGGGTCTCCTGCAGCACAAAAGCCTGAATCACAAAAGGATGAAAAAGGAATTGTAGACAAGGCCCTTGACTGGTGGAATGAGCTATGGGATTATCAGGAGAGCAAAGGCACGGTAAAACCGGAGCAAAAACCAACCCAGTCTCAGCCGTCAGGGAAAACTACAAGTGTTGTTGAAGAAGTAAAAGCAGAGGCTCTCCTTGATGCTTATTTTGCAAAAGAAGAATTTACAGATGAAACGTCAGAAGTGGCAGGTCAGCATCAGTACACTTTTCAGAATAATAATAAGAATATTGATAAAGATAAAATTGCAGATATCATTAAGAAAAAAGTAAATCCACAGGTGAAGGCTGATAAGAAATACGCTAAACTTGATGATATTAAAAATGCACTCACCCAAACTTCTTATGCAAAAGGAGAATCTATTTCCTTTAATCTGTATAAATTGGGTCCTAAATTCGTAAGAATTAACAGTGCCCCACTCGAGGAAGAAATATATGTAGTGGCCACAACCATGCTTTTAGATGGAAAAGAAGTAAGTATACATATTAAAGAAAAAGAAGCCATTTTTGTTGGACAGGATGCTGATTTACCTGTTCTGGAAGCTAAAGAAAATGGAAATGAAATTACAATCCTCAAAGCTACAGCTCAGAAAGGACTCGCAAAAGTTAAAATAAAGCTCCGTCCGAAATCTGATGAAACTTTAACGGGTTGGAAGGATAAATTAAGTGGAATAAAAGATGGAACCCATACCTATACATTTGGAGGTAATAACGCTACTGGAACAGCTGAACAGAAAAAAAATATAGCTGGAATTATTGCCGGTAAAATAAAAGCTGAGCTTACTCAACAGAAAAAGTTTGCTAAAACAGATGTTATTGAAAAAGCATTAACCAAAGAAGCTTACAATAAAGGAGAGCAGATTACTTTCGATGTATATAAAAGCGTAGCTGAATATCTCTGGTTAAAAGCTGAATGTACAGGTGAGCTTAAAAAACATGAAGGGGAATTCCTGAAAAAAGAAGGTGAATATTTTGTGGTAGGTAAAAAATGTTTCTGTAACAGAGATATTACCCTTACGGAATTTGAAGATATCCTTAAAAAGCTTAGAGAAAGCGAATCGATGGCAAACACTTCATCCCTGTTTTATGCAGATAACTGTAATCTGGATGATAAAACGAATGACAGTTTCATCAAAAAGCTGAACGCTACATTTAAAAAATATGACATCAATACTTGTATCAGAAAAATACATTTCTTAGCACAGATTTATCATGAAACCGACAGATTGCAGACTACAAAAGAATACAATGGGAAAGACAGCTATAAACCATATGTAGGAAGAGGATTAATGCAGTTGACCTGGAAAGCAGGATATGCCAGATATAAAGCCTATTCCGGCACTGATGTAATAACAGATTATGAAAAGGTAGCTGAAGAATTAGAACTTACTGTAGATACTGCAGGATGGTTCTGGAAACAAGGGAAAGAACTCAGCCCGGGATCTACCTGGACTGTTCCGACCACTTCATTCAGTGAATATGATAAATCCACAGGAAAGCAATATCCTAAACAGGAGTTCACTTATGACCTTGATGGTGTATCAAACAAATATGGGACAGTTGATATTAATCTTTTAGCAGATGCAGATTATATCGATACAGTCAGCTGGCTTGTAAATGGTGGAGGAAACGGAAGAACGGAAAGGAGACAGTATCTCAAAGAAATAAAGAAAATCTTTAAATATCCGGAAGAATGTGCCAATGCCGGAGCTGCATCAACAGGAAATAGCTCGGTAACCATTCACTTTGTAGGTGACACTGCACTTGAATCGGGTATTTCACAAAGAACAAGAACCGTATTGGAAGAAGTAGGAACAGCCTCTAAAAATACCGATATTTATATTACCAGTACAGCAAGGACACCGGCAGATCAGGCCCGGATTATGTATGATAATATCGAAAGAACAGGAGCCGCAGAACAAAAAGGGATCTACGCTAATGCCGGTGATCAGGTTATCGATGTTTATACGGCAGGAGTGAATGCTCAAAAAACTCAAGAACAGATTATTCAGGATATGGAAGCTAAAATTAATGAATTAGGCCCGTCAACCGTATCGAAACACTTGGCAGATCCTGCCGTAATGAATACGTTTGATGTATCAATCCGAAGATTAACCAATCCAAATGATTTTAAAACCGAAATGCAGAAAAGAAGTGAGCTTCATCAGTTATTAGATGAAAATGGGGCATATCACATTGAAATAAACCAGTAAATGAAACAATTAAGCCATACTATACTAGGAGTGTTTTTACTCTGTATGTTCAATATTTCGTGTAAAAAAAATACATCAGTTACAGCATCAGCTGCAACCGCTTCTCAGGAAATGAAAAAAACTGATGATACACTCATTACCCAACCAGGGATATATCTGATTTCTCCCGGTGAGAAAGAAATTGATTCCCTTAAAAAAACAATGGGAGAAGATCAGTTTTATACCGCAGCTGATGACAGCAATTTTTATATCTCGAAAATTTCATCAGGACTTAAATCCAAGCTGATAACTATTAAACATAAAAACATCGATTTTAAGAATGATAACTACTCATTCAGCAAAAAAGATAGTAAGAAAAACTGGGCAATTATAGAGTATAAAGAGGGAAACAAACCTCAGATATATTCACTGGTTGATTTTTATAATAAGATAGGGAATGAGAGTGCAAAGACTGAAGCTGTGGCAAGCATTGTAAATATAGATACCTATCTTAATAATAAAGATTTCCTGACAACCACAATTGATATTAACGGTGATGGCAAAGACGATAAAATTTTCAGTAATAAACCGAACAGAGGAGACAGTCTGCTGGTGTATTTTTACGAAAACAACGGTTATATATTAAAACTGAAATCAACAAATTTATCTCAGGATGGAGGAAATCAGGTGTCTGCAATCAAGAAAAACGGACAGGGATTTTCCATTGAAACAGATTTTCCTCAGGGAACCGATAAGTATACCTATTTTGTAAACTATACCAATAACAATTTTACGATCAATAAAGTGATTCATGAAATAAGTTCATGGCAGGATGACCCCAATAAATTACAGGTATGTGTGTTTCTTCCTCAGATTGCTCTTCAGAAGCCGACAAGCGAAATTTTCAGTAAGCTAATTGAAAGTGAAAAAAAAGCAAAATGTAGTACCAGAAAGCGGCCTTAAAGGAGTATAATATTAAAAGAACAGTAAAATACATTTCGACGATTTTATAAAATAAAATTTTTTAGATAACTAAATACTATTTACACTCAATCATTTTTTATTAACGCAGAGTTTTTAAAATCTGGCTGCTATATTTTAAGAAAAGCAGCAAAGCTGCCATGAAGCATTCTTTTTGAAATCTATTTTATAGATTAAAAACTTTGCTCATCTTAGATATGCCCGATCATAATTTTTCTTTGCGATATAAAATCTGTTATTGAGAGAGACCAGAAATAATAAGTGTAAAATAGTATATAATTGCCAATTTTTAAATTAAATTACTTCATCCCAAAAAACAAAACTATGATTGTTCATTTTATACTTCACGGAGAAACGCTGGAGAGTATCGCTGAAGAAATAAAATTGGAAAATCCGCAATATCTTAAAGAATACCATAATCAGAGGTGTGCAAGAGAAGATTATATCTATGATGAGCTGGTTCCCAAAAGAAAATTATTGATTCCCAACATTTCGGAAATCTTTGAGTATAATCAGAAAAATGATGCTCCTTTTAAAAATATTGATCGGAATCCCGACATTATTTTTGCCCCCGAAAATCTTAATGAAAAGTATTCCGTAGGTATTGTAGAAAAAGAATATACTGAAGCTGGAATCATTGATCATCCCATTTTTTATACAGTTTCCTTACAATGGGTTAAAAATGAAGAAAATGAACACCTGTTTCATTTCTCCAAGCTTGATTTTTATAACAGAAAAGAAAGTATTATGGGAGATCTTGCTGAAGAATGCATCCGCTCTCTGAATCCTTTGGAAATCAGGACAAATTTGAAAGGAGAAGTGTTAAGTGTATATATTACTGAAGAGACCCTTAAAAATTTTAAAACGATAAAAGATCGGCTTTCAGATCATTTTCCGGGGCAATATGCCCAGATATACATTCAGGAATTTGAATATGCGGTTCTTAATAAAGACCTGTTCAGCCAAAGAATGAAAGAAGACTGGTTTATAAAAACCTGGTTTGCTCCTGTAAGGGCTCCGTTTAAAAACGGGAAATCATATTATCAGCAAAACCTGGATGAAGAAAATATTCCGGTAAATATCAGTCAGAAAGTAGAACGAAATGAGAATCCTGATGAAATAGTCCTGGTACAAACCCTTGAATCCGGTGAAAAAAAACTTTTTGATTTTACCGGGAAATATATTTTTGAGAAAGAAAACGGATGGGTTAAAAACGTTCAGATGAACTATGGTATTTCACGTTTCGGTGTTAAAAATACGGTCAGGATATTGATTGATAAGTTGTTGTGAAGTATGATGAATAAAGATTTTATTTTTCATAATTATCCCTCGTATCGTAGAATTACGACATCAAATCGTAGAACTACGACAAAAATTTAAAAAGACATTTAAAAACTTTTAAAATAAGGTTTGTGATACTATCTTTGCTATACAATCACTGAATCACAAAATATTACTAACGATTAAAATTTATTATCATGGCAGCAAATTCGAGAGGAATTTTGAAATTCAATGGTGGAGATGGTCAAAAGTTACTAAAACTCCATTATACTGTATCAAGATCCACAGACGTATCTGGTAGAGTAGCATCTGACCCTTCAAATGCACTGATCAAAATTACAGTGGAGGCAACAGAAAAATCTGACATTTTGGAAACCCTGTTAAACGGAAAATACAAGCCGACAACAGGTGAAGTTACATTCAACAAATCTCACGAAGAGGGTACATTAATTACGCTTAAATGGGAAAACGGATATGTAATTCAGCATGAGGTAGATTTCGATGCAATAGACGATAACAGTATGTTGATCAGTTTCGTAGTAAGTGCTGAAACGATCGATTATGGATTGGCTTCTTTCAATGGTCTATGGCCAATCTAATCAAAAATTAACACGCAATCCACATTCATAAAGAGAAGACTGTCCCATTAAAGGCGGTCTTTTTTTGCCTGTAAAATCATATTTGATTTAAATGAATGTGAAGAGAATAAAACATACGATTGTTTATTAAAAACATCTGATTGGATTTTTTTTTTTACCTTTAACCACATCACAATCACAAAATTATGCTAACCTCACCTGAAAAAACAAAAGGTGCTTCTTTCCGTCCGTCACAGAATGCCGACGGAGTATCGGAGAGCCACCATATGGGCATCAACCGTCTGGTCAAACTATCCCTGGTGATAGAAGG
>NZ_JBGFFD010000012.1:0-74570 GCF_041224435.1 Chryseobacterium tongliaonense
AATTTAATGTCTAATCAATCTAAAAATGTAGCATAAAGAAGTATATAAATTTTGTCTCAAAAATTGTTGCAAGTTCAATCTTTTTTTTATAACTGAAGAAAATACTTTAGCAATCTCAGAAAGAGCGTACCTGTTGCTACAAAAATATAACATTAATCAAGCAAATATTGAAAATTTATGAATTTGGATTTTACTAAATAATGATAATGGAATATATTTTTCAACTCATCTTTACTAATCTTATAGGGAATAATATTTACTATGCTTTAAGAAAATTAATAGGAGATCAAAGAAGCTATAAAGAAATTGTAAGTAATGAAAAAGATAATACAATAAGATTCTTGATAGGAACATTTATTTTAATAGTCTTTGTAGTATTTCTTGTTAAATGTACATCATAGGTATTAATGAGATTACTTTATTTGCCAACTATAATTCTGTAATGAAGTCGTTCCCTTCTGAGACAAAAAAGTATATCTTTTACACTTTTATTTAAAATAATACCCCTGTTGGCACAGGTGTATCGCTTGTGTCTTAGAATAAATAGATGCAATAGGGTTTATAAAAAATACCTTAAATACATATAAAAATTATTTATGATACCGACTACAATAAAAGAATTAAAAGAAATTTTAACAAAAAATTGTTTTAATGAAGAATTATATTCAATTGACGGAAATACTATCTACGAAGGATTTGGTTTAGAGAAATGGGGCGAATTATTTATTTGGTTTTATACTGAAAGAGGGAATAAAGAGAATCTTAAATATTTTCGTTTGGAAGAAGAAGCCGTAAAATATGCCTTTGACAAAATTACTGCGGATAAATATGCAAATAGTCATTTGATTAAAAGCACAGATATTCCCAAAATGAAGGATGATATTTTAAAAGAATTAGAGTTCAGAAAGATTAATTTTTGGATGGAGGAAATCCCGTTACTTGATAATAAATTGTATCGAATTTTTGTAAAGGGATGCGACGTAAATAAAGTAAAAGATTTAATAACAAATGAAAATATCTAGTAATCAATCTAATATAAAGACAAATTGTTGTTAACATCAGAACATCCATAGCAAGACGAATTTATGATATTGAACATTTATGAATTTAAATCAGTGTTCGAAAGCAAAAAATAGACAACAAGAACTATTAAGAATCATTTCTCAGATAGGATATTGAATAAAAATGAACGAAAATACTTTTATAATTCGCAAGCAAAAATTGAAATCATTTTTAGAAAAGCATTTAAGCATATCTAACAATGGATCAATAGCTGATGTATTAGAAATACTAAAGTTGTACAACTATGATAACAGATTGAAGCAAAGAGGAGCATTAACTCATTATGTTATTGTGAGATGGATTATTCAATTGGAGAAAAAATTATTGAGTTTGATAATATTATAAAATAGTAAAGACTTAAAATTTGAAATATTGACTTTCAATACCATTGATGTGAATATCTTTTGTATCTTAGAATAAAAATAGCCATTGTAGTTTTGTTTTTTGCAGTGGTTTATAAAATTCAGGAAATAAACTTTTATAGTTTTTTACTCCGAAAAACACTGGTCAATTTGACCGTTTTCTCTATTTTTAGATACAAGCCAGCTTAAAATATGTTTTAATTTTAGATTATTATTTCCTGTTTTAAAAAATTTTAATGCGACATCCTTTGTCGCATTAATTATTTAATTTGGAGTTCTAAATTTAAAATAATGGATTTACTATTTTATTACTTATTCAAAAAATTTACAGATAATTATCAATTTAACATATACAAATTCAATACATTTAAAGCTTATGGAATTTAAAATTTATTTGGATTACAAAGAATTTGAGAATGATATAAATCTGCATCCAAACACAAAATACGGATTAAATTATTTAATCGAACAATATCAAGGCTATTTAGAAGGATACAAAAGAATACATATTATTTATGAAGATTTATATGAAGCGAGTTCAGGGAAAAGACTAAATAGTCAAGATGTAAATTTTATAGAATTAAAAGATCTATTAAACGATTGTGAAATCACAAATGATGATTTTCAAAATTTCATAAATAAAGAAGAGCAGCATATTTCTTTTAAAGGATTTAGTGCTTTGTTTTTTAATTCTAAAACATACAAATATTTTTCTGAATTTCTAAATTATAATTTTGAGGATTGTAAATGGTGGATTGATTTAAAATTTGAAAAACATATTTATTTGACAGAAAAAATAATTTCTGAGCTAAAAGATATTTACATTGGAAAAGTGGACTCATCACAAATAGAGTCAAAGAAGAACAAAGATTTACTAAAAATTTATAAAAATATTCATGGTTTCAAATTCAATTATTTAACTGATTATGATAAAATTAAAAATGAACAAACATTTTTAAATTATTTAACTGACCGTGTGGAGGCATATAAGGAGGTAAGCCGAATAGAAAGCGATAAAGAGCTTGCAAATTGCAATGCAAAAGTGATAAGACAATTAAAACCTGAAGAAGCTGCCGATTACTATTTAGGAATAAAAGCAAAACATAACAAAATTGTTGAATTTATAGAGGGGTTAATTGAAATAGAGAAAGCAAATGTTTTACTTTATAATAGGAGTAATGTTGGGATCAATTTACCAAATAATAATATTCCTGAACAAGATTTTTCAAATAATGCAGATAAAGAAAAATTAATTATATTGGAAAAACTTGGAGTTATAGATTATATAAAATCAATTCAAACTAAACCTGAAACGATTCAACATACAGCAGAGATACTGTCTGCAATTATAGGAATAAAATCTACTACTCTATATACTTATTTGCGTCCAATATTAAATGCCAATAGGGATGATACAGATAATAATAGTCCATATAAGAATCCTGAGAACCTTTTGAATGCCAATAAAATTATTCAAAAACTTAAGATTAAAAATGGGAATCTCTAATCAATATTTAATTTGATTATAAAAAAGTAATTACTTATTGATTACTTAGAAAATATTTGCAGTATAGATTAAAATACTGTAAAATGGAACAAATTAATTTCATCGGGGTAAATCCTGTAAACCTCATCAATGAAATCGTAAGTAAAGTAAAAGAATCCTTACTCACCGATTTAGAAAAAACTTTTAAAGAAAACGAGCCGAAACGCTACCTCTCTGCAGATGACATCTGCGAACGTTTTGGAGTAACAAAACCCACCATCCACGAGTGGCGCAAACGCGGAATCCTGAAATCCTACAAACTCGGTGCACGGGTATATTACAGGCTGGATGAAATAGAAAATGCAATGATCGTTAATGATTAAATTTTCTATTATGCCAGTTTCTAACAACAATTACCAAAATCAAACAACCATTATCTACAGATTAGATGAGGTTAAAAAGACTTTCAGACAATACAAAAGGAAGGAAGACTTAAAATCAGCCGGAAAAAATCATTTCCTGCCTGAATTCCTACGTATCGAAAGAATAACGGATACAATACCTTCAGTGGATTTAATAATCTTTTACGGCTTCGGGATGCTTCCAATTGGTCAGTATGTACGAGATTGGGATTAAAACCTGCCGGAATCAATAATTTCTATTGTACGGATGTATTTGTAGAAAATCAAAAGGTTTTATGCATTGTCTATTACCCGAAAGAAAATGAAGTAATTGAACTCTATATTTTCCCGAAATTTTATCCATGCGAGAAATCTGAATTTCCGGAGAAGGTTAAAGAAGTTGTTCAAAGTATAGCCCATAAAAAAGGAATATAAAACCTTATATCCCTTTCGTTGTTCAAACTTGACAAAGATGTAAATCTTTTGTCTTTACAAAGATAAGAAATTATGCCGACCGACTTTGTAAAATTTCATTACACGGATAAAAACTATGGGCTACCCACGGACAAAACCGATTTTACTATTTCTGTAAACAATGAAACCGGGGAAACCGACAATAAAAAGGAGGGTGATTATTTCGGGATGCAGATTATCAAATACGGTTCCGGCCGGGTAATGGTAAAGGGGAGCATCCATAAATTTTTTAACCGTACAGATTTTAACGGAAATGATTTTGATATGGAAAACTTTTCCTCAGCATTACAGAACCTTGAAACAGAGTTAGGATTGAGACCGGAATACTGCAGGCTGGAAAACATTGAAATAGGGGTTAATATCCAATTACCATTTGATCCCAATAAACTTCTGCAAAATTTACTGTTCCACAGATCAGCAGAATTTAATAAAACCATTTCAGGGGCTTTTTATTACCAGTCTGCCAAGAGGGACTATATTATTAAAATTTATAATAAAACTGCGCAGTATGAAAAGAAACTAAAGAAGTATGCTAGGAATGATCATTTTATGAAACCGAATGAAAGGAAAGAACTTAGTATATTTAAAAAGACTGTAAAAGAGCATTTACAACCCAATACCTTACGATTTGAAATCAAGTTTTTAAAGATGAGTGTATTAAATAATTTAGGAATAATGTATCTCCCGGATATTTTAAAACCCCAGATCATTGAAGAGCTTAAAAAGCTTTTATTAAAAGAGTTCCAGGAAGTTTATTTTTATGACTATACCACCGATGAAACCAAAATGAGAGTACCGGAAATTAATAAACTCAAAGATTACCGGAATCCTAATTACTGGGTAAACCTCAGTAAGAAAGACAAGTACTACCATAAAAACAGATTTGAGAAAATGACATTAAAATATTCCCAGAATTTGAAAGGTAAAGTATTGGAATTAATAAAACGGAAAATGGAAAAATTAACGGGGAAAAGTTTAGACTTTTCGACTAACAATTTTATAGAAAATAAAAAACAAAAGTTTAGACTTTTCGACCGTTCAGATATAGGG
Organism: Chryseobacterium tongliaonense; assembly: GCF_041224435.1. NCBI lineage: Bacteria > Pseudomonadati > Bacteroidota > Flavobacteriia > Flavobacteriales > Weeksellaceae > Chryseobacterium > Chryseobacterium tongliaonense. The sequence continues at coordinate 4,836 of NZ_JBGFFD010000012.1, forward strand.
TCAAAAAGTCCAAATCCACCCACTCAAAATTTAAGGTTATGAAAAAGAAAATTACAGCAGAAAAAAAGGCTAAAAATATAGATGCCTCCAATTATGATTTATCTAAAAGTCTGCAGGAAAATATAAAAGATAATAAACAGGATTTGCGGGAACCGGAAATTGAAGCATTAGAAAATAATCTGTCAGAATTAGATGCCAGTTTATTGGAGATATTAGATGTTAAAATTGATATACCTGGGTTTGATATGTTAGAATTAGATATGGAAATGCCAGATATGGGTATCGATTTTCCTGAAATAGAACTGCCGGAAATGGAAATAGGCTTCCCTGACTTATTGGAAAATTTAGATTTTGGAATAGCTGATGATGTATTTTTAGAGGAATAAAGCATGTTTACAGAGGAAATAAACAGCTTTAGCTGTCGTTTAACCGTTTTATTTCCGGACACATTTTAAAACCTTTGCAAGAGCTATGAATAAAGGGCTTGCAGTGAAAACGGGGTGAAAAAGCCGGAAAGTTCCTTAATAATTTAGGTTTTATTTCCAAGCCGAAAACAAGGCATAAAATTTTAAAGGACCTGAGCAAAATTTCATAAAGCAAAAGTGACGCAGATGCAGGTACAAAAGTAAAACAGAAGCAGGATACTAACAAAGACTAACAATTAAAATTAAAATTATGGGAAGATGGAGCAACGGTCCTGATGAGGTAGAAAGTTTGAAACGAATTACAATTTCTGATTTAAAAAAGCTTGGCTACTTACAGCCCAATATAAGGCTCAACCAAAATATTCACTGGACTAACCAGTATGGGGAAAGGGTAAGTTCAATTACTGTCATTATAGAAACTACCGACACCGATGGTTATATTACTTTTGACTATACTTACAATCAATCCCAAAAGGTTAACTACCAAGTCCGTTTAATTACCCGTCCCTCTAATTTGGGAAATGGATTATTATGGTTCTTTGTCTGTCCCCATACGCAAAGGGTATGCAGGAAACTACATTTAAATAGTGGCTATTTCCTGCACAGGACAGCTTTTAATGATTTGTATTATGAAAAGCAATTACGATCTAAAAAATGGAGGGACTGGGAAAAGATTTTTGGTTCTTATCTGGATGATAAATTGTATGAGGAGCTTCATAAAAAACATTTTAAGAGGTTCTATAATGGAAAACCGACAAAGAGATACCTGAAACTCATGAAACGGCTTAATGTGAAGAAAGAAATCAACTTTGAAGATATTGAAAGGTCTTTATTATCATAGATATGATAATGTAAATTATTTTAAATAAATAATATTGACAAATGTATATTTTATCTAAAATATAAATGCCCCGAAGATAGTCGAGGCGCTAAATGTTTTCACAACGGAATAATCCTTATTGTGAATTGCTTTTCAAATTATTATTACAAATATAAATCAAAATTTCATTTATTACTTTACGGAAAACCTTAATTTTAATAAATATTTTCTTTCTATTTTTATGTATTATGAAAAACTAGATGGCTATGGCAAAATATATACTTGGATTAGACTTAGGAACTAATTCCATTGGATGGGCATTAATTGAAGTCAACGAAAATAATATCCCTATTCGAATTGTTGCAATGGGTTCCAGAATAATTTCTTTGTCTTCAAATGAAAGAGATGAATTTCAACGAGGTTTGTCAATTACTAAAAATCAAAGCAGAACGACTAGCCGCACTCAAAGAAAAGGTTATGACAGAAAGCAACTAAAAAAAGTTTATTTAAAAAAGATTTTAAATAAATATAATATTTTCCCTTCGGAAGAGCTGTTAAAACTTTCAATGCTTGATTTGTGGAAATTAAGAAGTGATTCTGCTAACCCAAATGAAAATATTTCTGCCGAACAACTAGGACGTATTTTGTATATGCTTAATCAAAAGAGGGGGTATAAATCTGCAAGAAGTGAATCCAATGCTGATAAAAAGGATACAGATTATGTTCAGACAATTAAAGGGCGTTATGTTCAACTGAAAGATAGAAATCAGACTATAGGTCAGTATTTTTATGAAGAATTGTATAATGCAAATGTTAATAATTCTTATTTCAGAATTAAAGAAGAAGTTTATCCAAGAGAAGCTTATATTGAAGAATTTGACACCATTATTAAAGTTCAAAAAGCTAAACATAAATTTCTTACAGATGAAGTTGTTCATCAATTAAGAAATGAGATTATTTATTTTCAACGAAAGCTTAAATCGCAAAAAGGGTTAGTCAGTATTTGTGAATTTGAAGGCTTTGAGAAAACTATTTTCAATAAAGAAAAAAATAAAGATAAAGTGGTATTCGTAGGTCCTAAAGTTGCTCCGAAAACGTCTCCTTTGTTTCAACTATGTCGTATTTGGGAAGTAGTAAATACGATTTCAATTAAAGTTAAAAATCCGGCTGGAAGCAAATATAAATGGGGTGATAAAACTCCTACTTTAGAGAAGAAAAAGATATTAGCAGATTATTTGTTTAAAAATGAAAGTTTAACTTTTACTAAGCTTCTTGAAATCTTAGAATTAAATAAAAATGATGTTTATGTAAATAAGCAAATTCTTAAAGGCATTAAAGGAAATGAAACTTATACTACTCTCCAAAATATTTTGGGTGATAACGAGCTTTTAAATTTTGGAGTTTCTATCATTCCATCAAATTATACTTCAATATTAGTGAATAAAAAGACCGGAGAAATTCTGGAAGAAAGAGTCGGTCTTGAACTTGATGGATTATTGGAAAAAGAACCATTATACCAACTATGGCATACTATCTATTCACTGAAAGATTTAGATGAATGTAAAAATGCTTTAATCAAAAGATTTGGTTTTGATGATGAAACCGCTGGAAAGTTATCCCGCATTGATTTTAATAAACAAGCTTTCGGAAATAAATCAAGTAAATCAATGAGAAAAATTCTTCCTTTTCTAATGGAAGGTTACAATTATTCTCAGTCTTGCAGTTTGGCTGGGTATAATCATTCTAATTCTTTGACGAAAGACGAAAGAAAACAGCAGGTGACTTCAGACCGATTAGAACTCCTTTCTAAAAACAGTTTGAGGCAACCTATTGTTGAGAAAATTCTGAACCAGATGATTAATGTGGTCAATGCAATCCTCGAACAATATGGAAAACCTTCTGAAATAAGAGTTGAACTTGCCCGTGAACTGAAGCAGAGTAAAGACGAACGAAATGAAACAGATTTACAAAATTCCAAAAACAAAAAACTCAATGAAGAAATTGGTAAGCGATTAGCTGAACTGGGCTTGCCCTTAACAAAAAGGTATATTCAAAAATATAAATTTATTTTCCCTTCACTCAGTAGAAATTTAAAGGAAGCTCACGTAAACAATCAATGTATTTATTGTGGGGAAACTTTTAATCTTGCAGAAGCATTAAGTGGAGATGCTTATGATGTTGACCATATTGTACCAAAAGCACTATTATTCGATGATTCTCAAACTAACAAGGTTTTGGTTCATAGAAAATGTAATTCTACCAAAACGAATCAAACCGCCTACGATTATATCGCAACAAAAGGAGAGGAACAAGTTCGTATTTATTCTGAGCGTGTTGATGACTGGTTTAAACGTGGAATTATTTCGTACAGTAAAATGGAAAGGCTAAAAGTTTCACATAAAGAATATCTTGAGCGTAAAAGTTTGAAAAAGGAAACAGAAGCTGATAAAAAGCTTTGGGAAAATTTCATTGATAGACAATTAAGGGACACTCAATATATTGCTCGAAAATCAAGAGAAATTTTACAAAAGGTATGTAATAATGTAATGACAACGGAAGGTGGAGTAACGGCAAAGCTGCGTAATTTATGGGGTTGGGATGATGTTTTGATGAATTTACAAATGCATAAATACAAAGCATTGGGACAAACCGTTATGAAAGAATGGACAAGTGAACACGGGAAAAGAAATCATCAAAGAGAAGAGATAGAAAATTGGGCTAAAAGGGATGACCACCGTCATCATGCCATTGATGCTCTTGTAATTGCGTGTACGAAACAAGGCTTTATTCAACGTATCAACACATTAAATTCTAGTGAAACTAAGGATTTAATGAATAAAGAAATTGAAGAATCGAAAACAGAATTTAATGAAAAAACGACCCTTTTAGAAAAGTATTTAAAAACTCAAAAGCCTTTTAGCACAGGACAAGTGATGAAAGAAGCTGATAATATTTTAGTTTCTTTCAAAGCGGGTAAAAAAGTTGCTACAATAACCAAATTTAAAGCTACTGGAAAAAATAAGGATATAGGTGTTATTGTTCCAAGAGGAGCTTTGCATGAACAATCTGTTTATGGTAAAATAAAAATAATTGAAAGAGATAAACCTTTAAAATACTTATTTGAAAACTTAGAAAAAATAGTAAATCCAAAGATTAAAGATTTGGTGGAAAAAAGACTGTTAGAAAATGAAAATAATTCTAAAACGGCTTTGTTAACATTAAAGAAAAATCCAATTTTTTTAAACGAAGAAAAAACAGAAATTCTTGAAAAAACATCTTGCTATAATGATGCAACTGTTTTAAAATATAAATTGCAAAGCTTAAAAGCCAGCCAAGCTAATGATATTGTTGATAAAAGAGTGAAAATCTTAGTAAAAGAAAGATTAGCTCAATTTGGAAATAAAGAAAAAGAAGCTTTTAAAGATACGCTTTGGTTTAATGAAGAAAAACAAATTCCTATTATAACTGTCCGTCTATTTGCGCGTCCGGATGCTGATAATTTACAGGCTATCAGAAAAGATGAAAACGGTAAAGAAATAGGTTTCGTTCTTACAGGAAATAATCATCACATTGCCATTTATGAGGATAAAAATAATAAGCCTGTTCAGCACATTTGCACTTTTTGGAATGCTGTAGAGAGAAAAAAATATAATATTTCTACTATCATTAAAAATTCCTCTAATGTTTGGAATCAATTATTAGATAAAGAATTTCCCGAATCATTTTTAAGCAAATTGCCAATAGATAATCTCAATCTTAGATTCAGTATGCAGCAAAATGAAATGTTTATTCTCGGACTGTCACAAGAGGAATTTAATGAAGCTGCTAAAAATAACAACAAACCTTTATTGAGTAAATATTTGTATTTGGTTTGGAGTATTTCCAATAATGACTATTGGTTTAGGCATCATTTAGAAACAAAAAATTCTGAGTTGAAAAATATTGCAACAGCAAAAGATTCTAAACGATATTTCAGATTTAAAAGTGTTGGAGCGTTATTGGGAATGAATCCTATTAAAGTTAGATTAAATCATTTGGGAGAAATCATAAAAATAGGAGAATAATGATCACCCGTTCCATCTATATTGGTAACCCAGCTTATCTCAAGCTCAAAGATGAACAAATGAAAATCCTCTGTCCGGAAACTAAAACTGAAAAAGGAAGTATCCCTGTAGAAGATCTAGGATTATTGATGTTGGATCATTTTCAGATTACTATTTCCCATAATCTCATTCAGAAAATGATGGGGAATAATGTTGTTATGATAAGTTGTGATTCGCATCATTTGCCACACGGAATTATGATGCCACTTTACGGACACACAGAACATTCAGACCGGTTGAAAGATCAATTGGAAGCAACAGAGCCTTTAAAGAAACAGCTTTGGAAACAAACCGTAGAATGTAAGATTGAAAATCAGAAAAATGTTTTGATAAGGTTCGGGAATTATTATGAACCAATGATTGAATATCAAAAAAATGTGAAGTCTGGTGATATTACTAATATGGAAGGCATTGCAGCTCAGCATTACTGGAAATATCTCATTAGTTTAGATTTTTTACGACAACGTTTTGGAGATTCACCCAATCAATTTTTCAATTTCGGATATTCCGTACTAAGAAGTATTGTTGCACGCGCAATTGTGGAAACCGGGTTACTACCAGTTTTAGGAATTTTTCACAAAAATAAATATAATCCTTATTGTCTTGCGGATGATCTTATGGAGCCTTATCGTCCTTTTGTTGATCTGTTGGTTATGCAATGGTTGAAAATAAATCCTGAAACAGAGGAATTGACAAAAGAATTTAAAGCTCACATTCTTCAGATAGCTACAAAGGATGTCAATATCGATTATAAAACAAGACCTTTGTTAATTGCTGTAAAAACAACAGCATCATCCCTTTATAAATGTTATACAGGAGAAAAACGATTGATTTCTTATCCTGAACTGAGATGAATACCGAAAGGTTTAACGCATACCGAATTATGTGGGTATTAGTATTGTATGACCTGCCAACGGAAACATGAAGGATACTAGCCGTTTTCGTAAATCATTAATCGATGATGGATTCACATTGTTTCAGTTTTCAATGTATGTTCGGCACTGTCCAAGCCGGGAAAATGCTGAAGTTCATATTAAAAGAGTCAAATTTATGCTTCCAAAAGCAGGAAAAGTTGCTATTATGTGCATAACGGATAAACAATTTGGTGATATTGAAATTTTCTTTGCCAGAAATAAAGAAGAACCACCTCCAACATTCCAGCAACTGGAATTATTCTAAATTTTAAATTCTAGAAATAAAAATAATCTACTGAAAATCAATAGATTATTTTTGAGGCTGTGATTAATCACGAAGATAATAATTTTTGAAAGCAATTCACAACGGCGTTGGCGCTATTATTTAACTGTTAGCAGCTGTGATTAATCACGAAGATAATAATTTTGAAAGCAATTTACAACATGGTCTATCAAGAAGACGTAATCTAGATTAGCTGTGACTAACCACGAAGATAATAATTTTTTGAAAGCAATTCACAACATGGTCTACCAAGAGGATGTCATCAGATTAGCTATACTAACCACGAAGATAATATTTTTTGAAACAATTTATAATACTAAGCAAATAATAAAAAATACTACTTAAAAAGTAACTTATTGACTAATGGTTGACTAGAAAAACAAAAACCACTTGAATATCAAGTGGTTAGCTTTTGAATTGTAGACCCACAGGGATTCGAACCCCAGATGACTGAACCAAAATCAGTAGTGTTACCGCTACACCATGGGTCTGTGTTTGTTTTAGTGGTGCAAATCTACAGCTTTTTTCTTTATTTACAAACGGTTTTAAACTTTTTTTTAAATTTACATAACTTTTTATATGTGGTAAACATGCTGATAGATTTCAATAATCTCAAAATTAATAATTTAGATTCGCAGACGGAATTTGAAAAAAAAGTGATTTTTTTTTTAGAAGAATGGTTGTCGGATTCTGTAAGGGTAAATATACAAACCTCAGGCTCTACAGGCAGTCCAAAGGTTTTCGGAATTGAAAAAAAGAAAATGATTAATTCTGCTACAATGACTTGTGATTTTTTACATCTGAAAGAGGGTGATACCGCATTATTATGCCTTCCTGTAGAATATATTTCCGGAAAAATGATGATGGTGCGTTCTTTTGTAAGGAAAATGAAATTGCTTATTGCAGATCCCTCTTTAAAACCTCTGGAAAAACTGGACAAAGAAATAGACTTTTGTGCCATGACTCCGCTTCAGGTTGAAAATTCACTGGACCGGCTTCATTTGATCAAAAATCTTATCATTGGCGGAGCATCAGTATCTGAAAGCCTTAAAAAAAGGATCTCGCATTTGAAAATCAATATTTATGAAACCTATGGAATGTCGGAAACGCTTTCGCATATTGGTCTGAAGCAATTGGTTCCCCAGGCGGAAGATTATTTTACTGTTTTTGAAAATGTATCAATTTCAAAGGATGAAAGGGGATGTCTTAGGATATTTGCCCCGAATGTGAATGCTGAGGTTCTTCAGACTAATGATTTAGTTGAAATTAAAAATGAAAAGCAGTTTAAGTTTTTAGGACGGATTGATTATGTGATTAATTCCGGAGGAGCTAAAATATTTCCTGAAGAACTGGAAGCTCTGGTTAAAAAAGAAATTCCTGATGAAGCTGTATTTTTAGGATTGAAAGATGAAAGCCTGGGACAGAAACTGATACTGATTATAGAAGCAGAACAATCAGATGAGACCATCCGGAAAATATCAGAAATACCGTTTGACAAAAGTTTTCACAGACCCAAAGAAATTATTTTTATCGATACCATTCCCAGAACTCCCAATGGAAAAGTAAACCGGTTGGAATTGTATAAAAAGATAAGCGGTGAGGAAAAATAATTGTCATTATTTTATAAAAAAATTTTAAACCGGAACAAATGAAAGATTTTTCAAAAGAACTTAATTTTAAAACTTCCCGAAGCAGTGGGGCAGGAGGGCAAAACGTTAATAAGGTGGAGACTTCCGTTACAGTGCTGTGGAAAATCGAGGAATCTGAATTTTTTAATGATGATGAAAAGGTTTTAATTCAAAATAAACTGAAAAACAGGATCAATGCAGAAGGTTTTTTATTCTTAACGGTTTCTGAAAGCAGAACACAATTAATGAATAAAAATAAAGCAATTGAAAAAATAGTAGAGTTGGTTGATAAAGCCTTAATTATTCCCAAAAAAAGACTGGCTACAAAACCTTCAAAAGGGCAGAAACAAAAAAGGCTTGATACTAAAAAGAAACTTTCCGAAAAAAAGAAAACAGGAAATTCAAATATTAGTCACTTACATTTATATTGAATCAAAAATCCTTCCTTCACTTTCCGTTTTAAGTTTTATCTTTGCAAAAATTAAAATAATGAGTAAACCGATTACTGAATTTATAGAGAAATATTATCTGCACTTCAACGCAGCTGCATTGGTGGATGCGTCAAAAGGCTATGTTGCGCATCTTAAAGAAGGCGGGAAAATGATGATCACTTTGGCCGGTGCAATGTCAACTGCCGAATTGGGAAAGATTCTTGCTGAAATGATCCGTCAGGATAAAGTAGATTTTATCTCTTGTACAGGAGCAAACCTTGAAGAAGATTTAATGAATCTGGTTGCGCATTCTCACTATGAAAGAGTTCCTCATTACAGAGATCTTACAGCTCAGGATGAGTGGGATCTTCTGGAAAGAGGATTAAACAGAGTTACAGACACATGTATCCCTGAAGAAGAAGCTTTCAGAAGGTTACAGAAACATATCGTTGAGATCTGGAAAGATGCAGAGGCAAAAGGAGAAAGATATTTCCCGCACGAATTTATGTACAAAATGATTCTTTCAGGAGTTTTGGAGCAGTATTATGAAATTCCCAGAGAAAACTCATGGATGATTGCTGCAGCAGAGAAAAACTTACCGATCGTAGTTCCGGGATGGGAAGATTCTACTATGGGTAACATCTTTGCATCTTACTGTATCAAAGGTGAGCTGAAGGCGACTACAATGAAATCGGGTATCGAATACATGACCTATCTGGCTGACTGGTATACTAAAAACTCAGGTGGAAAAGGAGTAGGATTCTTCCAGATTGGTGGAGGTATTGCCGGTGATTTCCCGATCTGTGTGGTACCGATGCTGTATCAGGATATGGAGATGCATGACATTCCTTTCTGGTCTTATTTCTGTCAGATTTCTGATTCTACAACTTCTTACGGATCCTATTCCGGAGCGGTTCCGAATGAAAAAATTACATGGGGTAAACTGGATATTACAACACCGAAGTTTATCGTTGAAAGTGATGCTACCATTTGTGCACCATTGATGTTCTCTTACATTCTGGAAAACTAAAATATAATCTCATTAAGAGTATAATATAAAACGCTTCAAAATTTGAAGCGTTTTTTTATTTAGTTAGTGACGTTGATAATTGTCAATCAAGAGAATTAACCAGTACAAAATAGCGATAAGCTAAAATTCCTTTCTGGAATTTGGTTAATGTATTGGGATCTTTATTACTCAATTTCGGCAGAATCGCCTTATTGATGGTATTCAGCAGACGAAAAAATGTTTTTTTCATAACCTTATATTTTTAGTGATGAAATCTTTGATGAATATACTGAATCAAAAATAATGCAAAATGTACTGTGTTTTTCTTAAGAAAGTGGTAATTTAGATTATATGGATGAAATTTTTAAACAACAGGTGTATGAGATTACCAGGCTGATTCCCAAAGGCCGGGTTTCTACATACGGAGCAATAGCAAAAGCAGTGGGGTATCCCAATCATTCACGCCATGTAGGAAAAGCAATGGGCGGATGTCCGAAAGACGTTCCTGCACATCGGGTGATTTCAAGCTCGGGAACATTATCCGTAAAAGAATTTTTGCCCAAATTGGAAGCAGAAGGTGTTGTGATTGAAAATTTCAGGATCAGGAATTTCAAAAAACTATTCTGGGATCCTCTGAAGGAATTATAAAGGTTATTTTTTCCCCTTTAATGTTTTTATTTCCTCCTGCAATCTGCTGTTTTCTTCCTTTAATAAAGAGATATATTCCTGAAGGTTTTCAACAATAGAAACAGGAATCGCCTGGTTGGTATATTGATAAACACCTGATGCTGAGCTGTCATTGAATACAGGATGATCATTATTAACGACAATCTGAGCTTCATCTTCCTCATAAATTTCGGCCACGGGAATGTCTAAGAAATTAGCGATTTTCTCCCATTCATCCTTTATGATTCTTACATCTCCGCTCTCTTTTCTGCTGTAATTGGATACATCAGTGGCAATGATATCAGCAATCTGTTGTTGAGTATATCCTTTCTTCTTTCTGATTAAACGTAGCTTTTCTTTTTGCATCTTGTACAATTTTGTACAAATATGCGAAAAAATTGTACAAATTGACATACATATTGTACAATAAAATTGCAATAAATATACAATATAAATCTACATATAGTGAATTTTGGTTTTATAGATTTGACCTGAAAACATTTAAAAAACCAAACAATGAAAAAAAATTTATTTGTAGTGGGAGCTTGCCTTCTGCTGATGTTACAATCTTGTCATAACACTGATGATTTATCCGGACAGGATACAACGGTAAAAACCGAATCTCATTCAAAAGCTTTTTCCAGATTAGGTGAAACCAATAACCAGACTTTGCCAGATTATGTGAAAAACCAATTGGCCATTCAGGCTGAAATCAAAGCAATTCTGGATAGCGAGCCAAATGCAGATCACTTTCTGATTCAATCCCGAATCAACAGTGTTACAACAGTAGATGAGTTAGAAACGCTTTATAAAGAAGCTAAAATTGTACGTTTTAATGACCTGATTTCTTCCTATACAAATATGGCAGACAATACCCAGGCATTTAGAAATGCTAATCAAGGGTTTTATACCAAATATACTGAAGAACAAAGAAAAGTTATGTTAGCTCAGGAAATAGATTTACAGCTTAGTTATACGGAAGATGCCGGGGTAATGGCAAGAAGGAATTGTCATTTAGAATTTACCAGCGCATCCAGAAGATGTATGAGAAATTTTGTAATTGAGGTAGGGATGTCTGCTATAGGCGGTATTTTTACCGGTGGTGCCGGTGCAATAATTGGGGGTGGTGCCGCTACTGTTCATATGGTAGTTTGCAATTCCGATGCTGATTCCGATTATCATGGCTGTGTAAAAGCTGGAGGAAAACCTTAATAATTATAATTTTATGAAATATAAGTATTTATATTACACATTAATAGTAATAATGTTTCTTATACCTCTGTTTATTAAAGGCGAAAGATACTTTATTATTCAACCTATTTGTTTTATAATAATTCTTATCTGCGTTGTTCTGATTTGGAGAGACCGGAAAAAAAAGGGTACGGAATAACTTTTTGAATAAAAGAGGCGGCATAGATTAACTGTGCCGCCTTTTATTTATACTATTTTTCAAGCTGTTTGTAGCTTCTTTGAATAAAATCTGTAAGATCTTTCCCTTTTAATAAATTCTGGGAAAGTTTAGCCAGGTCCAATGCATGTTGAATCAGGCTTTCTTTTTGCTCTGCATTTTCCGTCTTCAGAATATGACCGGCAAACTCGCTGTTTGAATTTACCACAAGATTATACATCTCAGGAAAACCGCCCATTCCAAACATTCCGCCACCGCCGGTTGCCTGCATATCTTTCATCCTTCTCATAAACTCAGGTTGGGTAATGGTAAATGGAGCATCATTACTGTCTAAATCTTCAAGCTGAACAGTGAATTTGGCATCTTTAACAGCATCTTCCACATCCTTTTTTAAAGACTCTTTTTCAGTCTCATTCAGTTTTGAAATAACAGGCTCGTCTTTCTTAATCAAATTATTGATATGATCCGCATCTACTCTTGCAAATGAGATCTTCTCTTTTGAAGTTTCAAGCTTTTGAATAACGTGAGGGATAATAGGCGAGTCTAAAAGAAGAACCTCATAGCCTTTATCTTTTGCAGATTGAATGTAGCTGTGCTGTTCATCGGCATTAGAAGCATAAAGAATAATCAGGTTACCATCCTTATCCGTTTGTGAAGGCTTGATCTTTTCTGTCAGCTCATCCCATAAGAAATACTTCCCGTCAGTAGTCGGATATAAAGTAAATTTGTCAGATTTTTCAGCAAATTTTTCTTCTGAAATAATTCCGTATTCAATGACGATTTTAATGTCGTTCCATTTTTTCTCATAATCTTCACGGTTTTCATTGATAAGAGAAGACATTTTATCGGCTACTTTCTTCGTAATGTAAGAAGAGATTTTCTTTACGGCACCATCTGCCTGAAGATAAGAACGGGAAACATTCAACGGAATATCCGGAGAATCAATCACACCACGAAGTAGCATTAAGAAATCAGGAACAATTCCCTTTACTTCATCCGTTACGAATACCTGGTTCTGATATAACTGGATCTTATCTTTTTCAATATTTAAATTATTGCTCAGTTTCGGGAAGAATAAAACACCTGTCAGGTTGAACGGATAATCTACATTCAGGTGAATATTAAATAATGGCTCCTCAAACTGCATCGGGTACAATTCGTGGTAGAACTTCATGTAATCCTCGCTTGTCAGTTCGTTGGGAGCAATTGTCCAGGCAGGAGTAGGATTGTTAATGATATTGTCAACCTCTTCTGTTTCTGCCACTGCATCTTCGGGAGCGTCTTCCGGCAAAGGCAATGTGTGGGTTTTGGTTCCGAATTTAATAGGAACAGGCATGAACTTGTTATACTTCAGTAACAGCTCACGGATTTTTCCTTCTTCCAGGAATTCAGTTGAATCTTCAGCAATATGAAGAATAATTTCAGTACCTCTGTCCGTTTTATCCGTTGTTTCTTCAAGAGTAAATTCAGGGCTTCCATCGCAGATCCAGCGAACGGCTTGTTCGTCTTTATAGGATTTCGTAAGGATTTCTACTTTTTCAGCAACCATGAATGCAGAATAGAATCCAAGTCCGAAATGCCCGATAATTCCGGAGTCTTTTGCCGTGTCCTTATATTTTTCCAGAAACTCTTCCGCTCCGGAAAATGCCACCTGGTTGATGTATTTTTCAACTTCTTCAGCGGTCATACCGATACCCTGATCGATGATGCGAAGTGTTTTTTGTTCCTTATCAATCTTTACTTCAATCTTTGGATTTCCATATTCAACTTTCGCTTCACCAATGGTTGTCAGATGCTTTAATTTAAGGGTTGCATCCGTTGCATTAGAAATCAGCTCTCTTAAGAATATTTCGTGATCACTGTAAAGAAATTTCTTGATAAGCGGGAAAATATTTTCCACAGATACATTAATATTTCCTTTAGTCATAATAATTTTTGTTTTTTAATTTCCTAATCTTTCTCAAAAAAAATACCATGAAGAAGAAAGTGACAGATTGACAGGGTTGGGATAATTAAAAGATTATTTGGATAAATATCTGCGGGAAATAATTATTCAATAGGAGCGGGCTTTAGCCCGCTTTCAAAATATAAAAACCACCAAAGGCTTTAGCCAAAACTTAAAAAATAAAACCTTAATTAAAACAAAAATAATTTTTCACAAATAAGCATAAACATCTCTGAAAATCCGTGTAATCTATGGTTATAAAACAACGTAATGTAAATAAAAAAAGACAACCCAAAGGCTGTCTTTATATGATAGGTTTGAAAAAATTATTTATTTTTCAACACTTCTTTAATTTTGTTTTCCAGTTCCTCAGAAAGCTCAGGATTGTCTTTCAGAACATCTTTTACAGCATCACGGCCCTGTCCTAACTTGGTTTCTTCATAGCTGAACCAAGAACCGCTTTTCTTTACAATTCCCAATTCTACAGCCTGATCAAGAATTTCTCCTGTTTTGGAAACACCTTCACCATACATAATATCAAATTCAGCCTGTTTGAAAGGCGGAGCTACTTTATTTTTAACAATTTTCACTTTCACACGGCTTCCTACTGCTTCGTCTCCGTTTTTAATCGGTGCACTAGCTTTTCTGATATCAACTCTTACCGAAGCATAGAATTTCAAAGCATTACCACCGGTTGTTGTTTCAGGATTTCCGAACATGACACCGATTTTCTCTCTTAACTGGTTGATGAAGATTACCGTACATTTTGTTCTTGAAATCGTAGCCGTTAATTTTCTTAAAGCCTGAGACATCAATCTTGCATGAAGACCCATTTTGGAATCTCCCATTTCACCTTCAATCTCTGCTTTTGGAGTCAGGGCAGCCACAGAGTCAATAACAACAATATCAATAGCTCCCGAACGGATTAGGTTATCAGCGATTTCCAAAGCCTGTTCACCGTTATCCGGCTGAGATATTATTAAGTTTTCTAAATCAATTCCTAATTTGGCAGCATAAGTTCTGTCAAAAGCATGTTCCGCATCAATAAATGCTGCAATTCCGCCTGCCTTCTGAGCTTCAGCAATCGCATGAAGGGTCAGTGTTGTTTTACCTGAAGATTCAGGACCGTAAATTTCAATAATTCTTCCTCTTGGATACCCGCCAACTCCTAAAGCAATATCAAGTCCTAAAGAACCTGAAGGAATTACTTCAATCGTGTTGTCAACAGAGTTATCTCCCAACGTCATTACTGTTCCTTTTCCGTATGTTTTATCTAGCTTGTCAAGCACTAAAGCGAGTGCTTTTTTCTTATCATCAATGTTACTCATCAGTATAAATATAATTTCTCAAAAATACATAATTTAAATATCAAAAACTAATATTATTTAATTCTGAAAGCTGTTTTTAAAGTTAAAAATTACTAAAATATTTGTTCTGATCTTATTCAAAACAAGACAGATGAAGCAAAAGAGATTTAAAAATAACTGATCGGAATTTTAATGGAAATTTGAGTTTTTTGTGATCCTGAGATAATCTTCAAGAACTTTTAAATGTCTCTTGTTACCGGATTCAATTCTTGCTTTTCGGCTTACAACTGTATTGTAAATGGTATTGATCAGTCTTTTTGTTTTCGGAAATCCGTTTCTGTTGGGAACATCCGGAATCTGTAGTCTTTTACAAACTTCGGCATCCAGCAAAAACCATGTACAGCAGATATGTAAATAACGGAGATTTCTTCTCTGAAACTGAAATTTTAAGATCGGATTTTCCAGTGATTCATTCAGTAAAGAATGGGCCAGTAATACCGAATCTTTATCAGATGGTGGCTGAACCGAAGTCCATAAATAAAAATATTCGGTAGCCTGCTTTTTATCATCGGGTAAAAGGGGTTCGGGAATTCCAAGCAAATAGCCCACGTATTTCCAGAGATGAAAAATTCCCTGTTCTTCGTCAGCTGAAAAAGTATTTCCCAATTTTTGAAGACTGTGAAGGAATACCAGGCTGAAGCCGATATACGTAGCCATCATATCCCAGGAATTGATCGGTTCACCCCAGTTTTCAGTATCCCAGTTTTGGTAGTGCTTTTTAATGGAAAGCCTGGCGTAAGAATGGATCAGGCGGGTTTTAATGGCAAATTCATAACCTTTAGCATGAATATCAAGCGCATTATATCGTGTAGCATTTACCCAGAAATCAAGGGTTTCCGAAAGACGTTTTACAGCTCCCTTCTTTAAGGCTTCCGTAGCAATAAGAGGTTTGTTGAGATAGGCATAATCATAACCTCCGATTAAACAGTAATCCCTTAATGAAATTAAAGCATCCACGCCGCTACGCATACAAAGTTCTGCACCGTATTTTAGCAAGTCTTCATTGAGCCAGTCCGGCTTTCTCTGGGTTTGCGAAAAAAGCTTTTTTACACTTTCAGGAACATCGCTATTTTCAGAGACGCCATTCCGGATATAATTTTCAATTTCACTTGAAGCCTCATGGAATTTCTTAGTAAAATATACATCTTTTACAACTTCATCACCGGTTTCATCCGTGTGATAATAGTAACATGCAAATTTTTCAAAATCTTCGAAGCTGACCTCTGCACCGGAAAACTCAATAAGCTGTTTTCCGTTTCCTTTTTCCCAGAAATCTTTAAAGTGTGGGGAATCTTTAAAACGGGGATGTAAAACCATTCTGTCCATCGAATATAAAAATACAGGTTTTTTGCCGAAAATCCTTTGTGAGATTTATCAGTTAAATTTAAATTAATCCCCATTCAAAAGCTTTTTTCAGAAGCTCTTTGCTGTTTCTGGAGTTGGTTTTCGTTAAAATATTTTTCCGGTGGCTTCGTACAGTATGTTCTGACAAGATAAGGATCTGTGAAATTTCCGGACCTGAATATCCTTTGGCGATAAAAGACAAAACTTCGGTCTCTCTTCTTGTTAAATTAAAGTTAGGACAAGGATTGGCTGGTATGGAATTTTCAATCTTAATCTGACGGAAATCGTTTCTCGGGCCAATTCCCGAAACCAAAACCGTACAGGGATTTTGTTTTGTAATATGATTAATGTTCGTATGGATATTGATCGCCTGTATAAGATGTCCGTTTTCATTTTCCAGTGTAGGAATGGCCTGATGATGAAACAACTCATAATTCCCGTTGGCCGTTTTCATCCTGAAACAGTAGCTGGATTTCAGAAAAAGCTGATGTTCAAGACCGATTTCCATCATTGTTTTAATAACTTCATGCTCGGCTTTCACTACAAAATCGATGTCATCAGGATGGGTGAGATCAATGACTTCCTTTAGATTTGTGGGAAATTTTTTCAGGCCATGAAGTTTAAGAATATTTTCATGATGATGAGAAAGTGTACTGTTGGTGAGATTCAGCACATAATAATAAAATTCCCCGATGGCAAACATTTCTCCGATGATGCGTTCGATGGGAGGCTTGTTCAATATCTTTTTGTTTTCTTTCCGGTCGCCCGGATAAGTGTTCCAAACTTCTATTAAAGGGTGTTTTTTCTCAGAATTTCCCATGAACTTAGTTTTGTCTAAAATAGTTAAATTTTTCTTAAGAAATACCCCAAAAGGGGGATTTTTTTGCTTTGAAAAAAATGCAAAATTTGTTGTAACTAATAACTATGAAAACTCAATTTTTAAAACTATGGTTTTATGGCTGAGTTTTTCTTTATGTTAATAGGTTTCTGTAAAAAAGATCACAGCAGGTGATTATGAAATATAGTTTATCTTTTTCGTTATTTTAGTTGTTTGAAAATGCATAAACTTAAAACCCCTTCCAGATTCTGAAAGGGGTTTATTATGTGTGTTATTTGCTTACAAAATTATAAAGAAGCAGCGTGTACAAGCATGTCTACTAATTTGTTTGAATATCCCATTTCGTTGTCATACCAGGAAACAAGTTTTACAAAATTAGGAGAAAGCATAATACCGGCATCCTTATCGAAGATAGAAGTTCTCTTATCTCCTACGAAATCCTGAGAAACTACAGCATCTTCAGTATATCCTAAAATTCCTTTTAATTCTCCTTCTGAAGCAGCTTTGATAGCAGCACAGATCTCTTCGTAAGAAGTAGCTTTCTCTAATCTTACCGTAAGGTCAACTACAGAAACGTCTACAGTAGGTACTCTGAAAGACATCCCTGTTAATTTTCCGTTTAGGGAAGGGATTACTTTTCCTACCGCTTTAGCAGCACCTGTAGAAGAAGGGATGATATTGTTCAAAGCAGCTCTACCACCTCTCCAGTCTTTCATTGAAGGACCGTCAACTGTTTTTTGAGTTGCTGTTGTAGCATGTACCGTAGTCATTAAACCTTCTACGATTCCGAAGTTATCGTGAATTACTTTAGCCAAAGGTGCTAAACAGTTGGTTGTACAAGAAGCGTTTGATAAAATTTTGATATCGTCAGTAAGTTCAGTGTGGTTTACACCCATTACAAACATTGGAGTGTCATCTTTAGACGGTGCAGAAAGAATTACTTTTTTTGCACCTGCGTTGATGTGCTTGGCAGCGTTTTCTTTATCTAAGAATAAACCTGTAGATTCTACGATATAATCGGCACCGATTTCGTTCCACTTTAGGTTATTAGGATCTCTTTCAGCAGTTACTCTGATTCTTTTTCCGTTTACCACAAGATCGTTTCCTTCAACAGAAACTTCACCCGGGAAAATACCGTGTACAGAATCATATTTTAACATGTAAGCCATGTATGTAGCATCGATAAGGTCATTGATTCCTACTACTTCGATGTTGTCTCTTTCAGTCATTGCTCTGAAAACAAGACGTCCAATTCTACCAAACCCGTTGATACCTACTTTGATTGTTGACATAATAGTTTGTTTTAAATTATATTAAAAAATATTAGATTGCTAAAATTTCTGAAATCAATAAAAGGTCTTTATTGATTTCGTTATGTTTTTTAATGGCTTCTTCAATAGGTGTGTACACCATATCGTTGGAACGCATTCCTGCCATTACATTGGTTTTTCCTTCCATTAATCCTACCACGGCACCATAACCCAGCCTGCTGGCCAAAACCCTGTCTGCACAACTTGGTGAGCCACCTCTCTGGATGTGTCCTAAAATAGCAACACGGATGTCATAATCAGGAAATTCCTGCTTGGTCTGCTCCGCAAGCTCATAAATGTTGGCCAGTTTTTCACCTTCCGCCACAACAACGATACTTGAAGCTTTTCCCGTTTTTTCTGCATTTCTGAAAGTTGCAAAAAGCTCATCCATGCTATCTTTTCTCTCAGGAATTAAAATATCAAGGGCACCTGTTGCCAGTCCGCTGTTTAATGCAATAAAACCTGCGTCACGTCCCATCACCTCAACAAAGAAAACCCTGTTGTGCGAAGTTGCCGTATCACGGATTTTATCGATGGCCTCCATAGCCGTATTCAGGGCTGTATCATAACCGATCGTGTTATCAGTACCGAAAATATCGTTATCAATAGTTCCCGGAACACCGATTACCCTGATCCCAAATTCTTCATTAAAGATTTTTGCTCCGGTAAAAGTTCCGTCCCCACCAATACAAACCAAAGCATCAACACCATGTTTTATACAGTTGTCATAAGCTTTTTGACGGCCTTCCTTGGTTTTGAATTCCATTGATCTGGCAGATTTCAGAATGGTTCCGCCCTGGTTGATTATATTTTTTACGGAACGAGGACCCATTTTCAGGAAATCATCGTTGATAAGGCCGTTGTAACCTTCTCTTACTCCGTAGCATTCGATATTATAATAGTTTGCGGTTCTCACTACCGCTCTTAATGCTGCATTCATACCCGGAGAATCTCCTCCTGAAGTAAGAACTGCAATTTTTTTTACAGCACTCTCTTTCATCTAGTAAAAAATTTCGAACACAAATTTACAAAAACAAGTTCAGATTATGGCAGTAACTTTATAATAGTTTTGAATATAAATAATTAAAAACTTCTAAAATTTGTGGGTTTAAAAAAATATCTCGCTGTTTTCGTTTCCGGAGAATTTACATCAAGATCGTACCAGGGCGAAATATTTTTATCAAAAGGATTGGAAAGTAAGTGGATAGACTGGGCAGGAGTAAAACCTTCACTTAATAAAAATAAGTTTTTACCTTCCTTATTCTGACACATTCCGGAAATGAAAACAATATGCCCCGGACTTCCTGGTGTGATCAGGATATCCCCGGTTTTAAGATCTGCGTTTTTCATAACAGGATCGGTTTCTTTATTTAATGAAACGGTTCCTGCATAATTAAAAACCAGGTCTAAATAATTTCTGAAATTCTGATAAGAACCATCGAAATCTGAAGTTTTTCTGAAGTTTACAGAATTCCCGTTAACAAAAGCTCTTACACCATCTTTATAATCATTCCATGAAATGAGATCGCCACTTGTAAAATGAAACTTTATCCGGTCAGATTGTTTGGTTTTAAATAAATATTCTGCTCTCAGGCGAATAATTGCATCGGCGCATTGTTGCAAATCTTTTTGGCCTGTATCGATATCAAAAACTGCTTGATGAAGATGTTGAGTAGAAATAGAGCTTCCGTCGTATTTTAAAATCGGACTTCCGTAAGGTTTCAGTTTGAAATTTTCAATAAAATATCCGAATGAATCAGGCTTTTCATCAATCCATTCATAACCTTCCGGTGCAGAAAATCTTTCTTTAACGGTATTTTTTCTTTATTAATGTGAACTGCGTTTTCAGAAATTAAATGTTCATATTGATCAGGCTCTGCTAAAAGCCTGTCTCCCGGCTTTTCTTTACTGCAGCTAGAAATTAATAAAGCAACAATAATTCCCGAAATAATTTTTTGCATAATAGTCTAAACTTAGATTGAAAATTAATAAAGTTCCCGATCAGGAAAGATACTAATTTTTCTCTGTCAAATACTTCCAATACCTCTTCGGAACATGCTGGATATGCAATTTCAAATTTTTTCGTTCTACAATATTGGTTTTCGTAAAATACCGCTGCCAAAGCGTCTGATAATTCTTCTCTTCATCATGAAACTTCTGCTGATATTGAAGAAGGTCTAATTCTTCTTCCGGATAAAAGAAATCACACGTTTCCAGATCATATAGAACTCCGTAATTCCTACGGAGGTCATAAATCATCCATTTCTGATCCTGATACCGGTCTTTAAAATGCTTTCGGATTAAAGGAACGACATTAAAATCAGGATCAATTTTAGCAAAGAAAACGTCATCCGACATTTTTTCAAATCTTACAAATGCCGTCATCCGGTGCCGTTCTCTGTCAACAGATTTGCAGATCTTTGAAATTTTTAAAATATCCCGGTCAGCGAAATTTTGTAAAATATCTTCTTCCGGATATCGCATGGATTGTCTTACTGCAGACAAAATCAGTTTTTCCAATTCAATATTTT
Organism: Chryseobacterium tongliaonense; assembly: GCF_041224435.1. Lineage (NCBI taxonomy): Bacteria > Pseudomonadati > Bacteroidota > Flavobacteriia > Flavobacteriales > Weeksellaceae > Chryseobacterium > Chryseobacterium tongliaonense. Next base: position 25,858 of record NZ_JBGFFD010000012.1, read on the forward strand.
CCGACAAAAAAACTTTCAGTAATTGATGGATTCCTGACTTACCGATGTTTTGCTCCAGTTTATTTAAAACCCTTTCGGATTTATCATTTTGTGTAATCACCTCATGAATTTCTGCAAAGATATTTTCCTGATAAAACTTTTCCCGGCTGACGATTTCTACCTCTTTATAACGATACTCGAATACTTCAAATACCGCTGTGAAAAGTCCGTCGAAGCTTCCGTCATAGAGTAAAGTGGTCATAATTATTTGAAAGTATAATAATTGCAGTTAATTTATTTTAAAGAAAATTCGTGTTCAATCGTGAAAATATTTGTGCAATTTGTGTTTAAAATCAAAAAAGTGTGAGCTGCTGCGAAAACTGATTGTGAAACTTCGAAGAGCTTCCACCAATCAATAATTTTCTGAAATTTTTATCCGTCAAATACCTGAGATAAGCATTTCCGGCATTGAAATCAATAAAATATCTTGCTCTGTTAACTGCTGCACCAAGTTTTTTAAGATGATCCATATTCAAAACCTGAAAATGTCTTGCACTCACAATTTTTTTCGCTGTTTTTACACCAATCCCAGGAATCCTTAAAATCATCTGATAATCCGCTGTCTGGAGATTAACAGGAAATTGATCCAGGTGTCTCAAAGCCCAGCTTAGCTTCGGATCAATTTCAAGATCTAAAAACGGAATATTGGGGTCTAAAATTTCTTCTGCCTTAAAACCGTAAAATCTCATCAGCCAGTCCGATTGATATAGCCTGTTTTCCCTGAGCATCGGAACTTCCGTTGTTAAAGCCGGGAGTCTTTTATCTTCAAGAACCGGTACATATCCTGAATAATACACTCTTTTCAGATTAAAGTTCTTATAAAAATGATCGGCAACTTTAATGATCTGCAGATCATTTTCATTTGTTGCACCCACAATCATCTGGGTCGATTGCCCTGCAGGTGCAAATTTGGGAACTTTCCTGAAAATTTTCTTTTCATCTTTGTATTGATCAATTCCTTTCTGAATATATTTCATCGGATTGAGCATATCCTGCCGGTTTTTTTCAGGTGCCAATAATTTCAATCCACTTTCTGTAGGGATCTCAAGATTTATGGAAAGCCTGTCTGCATACAGTGCTGCTTCCTGCATTAATTCATCACTGGCCCCGGGGATCGATTTTAAATGAATATATCCGTTGAAGTTTTCCTCAAGACGTAATTTCTTTGCCACTCTTACCAACCGTTCCATAGTGGTATCGGCATTTTTGAATATTCCTGAACTTAGAAATAATCCTTCAATATAATTTCTGCGGTAAAAATTGATCGTCAGGTCTACGACTTCTTCAACAGTGAAAGCAGCTCTTTTGATATCGTTTGAGCTTCTTGAAACACAATATGCACAATCGTAAATGCAGTGGTTGGTTAAAAGAATTTTAAGAAGCGAAACGCACCGCCCGTCTTCTGTATAGGTATGACAAATCCCACTTACGGAGCTGTCTCCTAAAGCACCTTTTTTATTCTTTCTCGTACCTCCGCCGGATGAGCAGGAAACATCATATTTCGCAGCATCAGCAAGGATTTCGAGTTTTTCTTTAAGGCGTTCAAAATTCATTGGTAGATCGGGTAAATTAACTTAAACAGGCTTTTTTCAGTTCAAAAGTAATTCCAAAATTGAGAAATGTCACCCTTTTTTAACGAAAGTTATCAACAAAAAAACGCTTCAAAATGATTATATTTACGGTTCATTAAAGTTATACTATGAATCATCAACCGATTGAAGGTTTTTCCAAGCTTACCAAGAACGGGAAAATCGACTGGCTCGTAAACGAATATCTTGAAGGAAACCAGGAATATCAAAATATACTAAAACAATACTGGAACGAAAATGCTGATCTTCAGAAACTTCATGAAGAGTTTTCAGAAAATACGATTTCCAATTTCTATATGCCTTACGGAATTGCTCCAAACTTCTTAATTGACGGGAAACTACTGGCTCTTCCAATGGCTGTCGAAGAAAGCTCTGTCGTAGCTGCTGCTTCCAAAGCGGCAAAATTCTGGATTGATAAAGGTGGATTCAAAACGACCATCATCAACAATGAAAAGCTGGGGCACACGCATTTTATATTTAAAGTAGAGCCTCATAAATTATTACATTTCTTTAATTTCAGTTTAAAGAAAAAATTATTTGAAGCTACAGAAGATATCACGGCTAATATGAGAAAGCGCGGTGGTGGAATCTTAGATATTAAATTAGTGGATAAAACCTCAGAAATGCCGGATTATTACCAGCTAAAAGCAAGTTTTGATACGGTAGATTCCATGGGAGCTAATTTTATCAATTCATGTCTGGAGCAGTTTGGTAAGACTTTAAAACAGGAAGTTGCAATTAGTGAAGATTTTTCTCAGGATGAAAAGAATTCTTTACAGATTGTCATGAATATCCTTTCCAATTTTACCCCGGACTGTGTGGTAAGAGCTGAGGTTTCATGTAAGATCGATGATTTAAAAGACGACAGTGGGATTTCAAATGAAGAATTTGCCTGGAAATTCAAGCAGGCGGTTACGATTGCTGAAATAGAGCCTTTCCGTGCAACGACCCATAATAAAGGTGTTATGAACGGGGTGGATGCTGTAGTGATTGCTACCGGGAATGATTTCAGAGCTACTGAAGCCTGCGCTCATGCTTATGCGGCAAGAGACGGACAGTACAGATCATTGACGCATTGTACAACAGATAATGGTATTTTCAGATTCTGGATCGATCTTCCGATTTCTGTAGGGGTTGTAGGAGGCTTAACTAATCTGCATCCTTTGGTGAAGTTTTCTTTAGCATTGCTTGGAAAACCTTCTGCCCAGGAATTAATGAGCATTCTGGCGGTTTCGGGACTGGCTCAGAATTTCGGAGCTTTACGTTCCCTTGTGACCACCGGAATTCAGAAAGGACATATGAAAATGCACCTGCTGAATATTCTGAATCAGATGGGAGCCACGGAAGAAGAAAAACAGCATTTTGTGACTTATTTTAAAGATAAAACGGTAACCCATCATGAAGTTATCAGTGAGTTTAACAGATTAAGAGCTCAGTAATGCTTCAGATCGTTTTACCCATCATATTTATAGGATTCGGAATTTTTTTAAAGAAAACAACTTTAAGAGGTTTTCAAAGTTCAAAAAGATTTTCCACGATGTTTATCATATTGGGAATTTCAACATTGGTTGCCAAATTTATTTTAATCTACTTAAAATCGAAATAGTGAAAAAAAGTGTTCTGGTTTTTGTGCTGATTTCCTGTTTAAGTTTTTCCCAACGGAAAGATGTGAGAATTAGTGAACTGCAGCCGAAATCCGAAGATTATGTTTTTCCTGTTATTTCTTATGAAAAATCTCAGGTAGAAAATAAAATCAATACTTTTTTACAGGTTGATGAGCTGGAATATGTACCGGGCTCAGGAGGAAACCCTTTTAAACTGGTTTCTTCAGCAACGAATTCTTATACCAACTATGTTCAGTTTTACGGGTGGGAAAAATTAGAAACTCCTGAAAATATCCTCAGCATTTCTATCGAGGGAGAGGCAAGCGGGGCTTATCCTGAAGGCTTTTCCAAATCTGATAATTTTGACCTGAGAACGGGGAATTATATTAATCTGCAGGATTTGTTTCAGCCCAATTCAGTTAAAACGATTGAGAACTTAATCAATAGGAAAGTAAAGAAAAGAATTGATGATTTTATTACCCGGTTAAAGTCTGAAAAGAACCCTTCTGAAGAGACACAGGATCAGATTTCGATCTATGAAGGCTGTTTTACAGACCATACTCTGGAATACCTGGATTATCATTTTGGAAAAGATAAACTGACTGTTGTAGTTGAGAGATGTTCCAATCATGCAATGAGAGCCCTGGACGATCTGGGTGAGCATATTATTGAAATACCCTATAAAGATCTGGAAAAATACTGGAGCTCTTATGCAAGGAATTTACTTTCCGGATCTGAGCAGGCTGTTGCCCAACCGGGTATACAAAACCGGCTTTATAAAGGAAAAATCGATGGGAAATATCCGATTACGGTTTTAATCAAACGGGTTTTTGAGGATGGTTCTTTTTCTGCGGTGTACTGGTATGATAAAAATAAAAAGCTGATAGAATGGGGTGGTACGCTTAAAGGCAGTCACATTTCTATTACAGAAAACGATTATCACAGTGAAGAACTAAAGGCCTGGATACCTAAAGCACTGATTGAGGCAGATGTGAAAGGAAAAAGGATTACAGGAACCTGGCAGGATTATAAAACAAAGAAATATTTGAATCTGGAATTAGAAGAATTATAAAAAATGAAAACAATTACTTTGGTTTTTGGTGCCGTGTACGGCATGTTGTCGGTAATTTTAGGTGCATTCGGCGCGCACGCATTAAAGAAAATTTTATCCGTAGAAAGGCTTGAAAGCTTTGAAACAGGAGTAAGATATCAGATGTATGCAGCATTTTTTTTGCTGATTGCAGGATATATTTTAAAATTTGAAACCTCATCTGAGAAATGGGTTTCTATATTAATGATTGCGGGAACGATGCTGTTTTCATTCAGTATTTATTTCTTAAGTCTGCAGGATTATCTTGGAGCTAATCTGAAGTTTTTAGGGCCCATTACTCCGCTTGGTGGTTTGCTGATGATCTTAAGTTGGGGAATGCTTATTCTTTATTTTGCTAAAAATAAAATATAGAAGAGAGAGTGAAAATCAACAGAAGAAGACGGATCATAAAAACATTTAATCTTTTAGATCAGCCTATCAGATTCAACCCTTTTGTGTTCAGTCGTGCTTTTTTCATGTGGGCATTTACCGGTCTGGTTGGTGGTATTATTGCCGGCCTTTACTGGATCGTTCTTGAATATTTTACAGAAGAACTAGCTCATTTCCAAGGCTGGCTGGTCATTCCGGTAATGGCAATTTGCGGGCTGTTAGCAGGCTTGGTGATTCATTTCATCGGAGATCCGGGCGAAATTCATCTGATCGTTAACAACATCAGGTTTAATAAAGGAAAACTGGAACCGAAAAATAATCCGTCCATGATCTTGTCATCACTTTTTTGTGTGGCGTCAGGAGGAAGTTTGGGACCGGAAGCACCGTTGGTTCAGGTGACAGGTTCTACAGGAACATGGCTTGGGAAAATTTTCAGGCTGAAAGGTGAAGAATTACGGTCTTTAAGTATTGCCGGGATGGCTTCGGGCTTTACCGCACTGTTTGGAGCTCCACTTGGCGGAAGTCTTTTTTCACTGGAAATTTTACATCATAAGCACGCTGTGGAATATTATAAAGCGATTATTCCTGCACTGGTGGCAAGCTGTTTCAGCTATGTGATGTTTGCACTCATCATTCATTTGGGAATTGGTGCGACCTGGAATCTGAAAGCGTATCAGTATTCCGGGGTGTATGATTTTGCATATGCCGTTTTATTTGCCATTGTAGCTACCTTTGTAGGATGGATCTTCATCTTTGTTGTGAAATTTTTCAAGAAAGTCTTTGAGTACAGATCGTTTCCGATTTATATTAAAACTTTAACCGGTGGAATTATTTTAGGTGTTATCGCTTATTATTTTCCGCTGACCAGATATTTCGGGCATAACGAAATCAACCAGCTTATCAACGGAAGTTTTGCTTTAAACTTTCTGATTTTAATTCTGGTCTTTAAAATATTGGCCATTGCAATCACGGTAACTTCAGGATGGAGGGGTGGTTTTATTATCCCGCTGTTTTTTGTGGGAACTACTTTAGGGCTGATCATTCATCATCTGTTCCCTGCTGTAGACACTACTTTAGCAATCGTAAGCTGTATGGCGGCAATCAACGCATGTGTAACGAGAACTCCGATGAGTACAACAATTATTTTGGGCACTTTAACCGGATTTACCTATTTTGTTCCGATACTTTTTGCAAGCTTGACAGGATATTTTCTGGCACCCAGAATTCCGTTTATCGGATCACAGTCTGAAAAATTGGTCGAAGAATAAGGCTGTTTTAAATGGTATGCTAAAAATCAAGTTTCTTATAGCTTAATTTTTGTGCTAAGAATCTTGAACTTCCATGTCTTTTTAGTAAATTTGTCAACCTTTAAAATTTAAAATAAAATAATAAAAATAATATGAATCTTCACGAGTATCAATCAAAAGAGATTTTATCAAAGTACGGAGTAGCTATCCAACGTGGTTTCGTTGCAAACAACGTAGATGAAGCTGTAGCAGCTGCTGAAAAATTGACTGCCGAAACCGGAGCTCAGGCTTGGGTGGTAAAGGCGCAGATTCACGCAGGTGGTCGTGGTAAAGGTGGTGGTGTTAAGTTTTCTCCAAACATGGATAAGCTTAAAGAAAACGCTCAAAACATCATCGGAATGCAGTTGGTAACTCCACAAACTTCTGCTGAAGGTAAAAAAGTAAACTCTGTTTTGATTGCAGAAGATGTTTATTATCCGGGAGAATCTGAAACTAAAGAATTTTATGTTTCTATTCTTTTAGACAGAGCTGAAGGTAAAAATACCATCGTATATTCTACTGAAGGAGGAATGGATATTGAGCACGTTGCAGAAGTAACTCCTCATTTGATCCACAACGAATTGATTGATCCTGCTTTAGGTCTTCAAGGTTTCCAGGCTAGAAAAATCGCTTTCAATTTAGGTCTTGAAGGGAATGCTTTTAAAGAATTTGTGAAATTTATTTCATCTCTTTACAATGCGTATACAGGAATTGATGCTTCTCTTTTTGAAATCAACCCGGTTTTAAAAACTTCTGATAACAAAATTATCGCTGTTGATGCTAAAGTAACTTTGGATGGTAACTCATTGTTCCGTCATAAAGATCTTGAAGCTTTAAGAGATACAAGAGAAGAAGATCCTATCGATGTTGAAGCTGGTGAAGCCGGTCTTAACTTCGTAAAATTAGATGGTAACGTTGCTTGTATGGTAAATGGTGCCGGTCTTGCAATGGCAACCATGGATATCATCAAATTATCCGGTGGTAACCCTGCCAACTTCCTTGACGTGGGTGGTACTGCTGATGCTCAGAGAGTACAGACTGCTTTCGGAATTATCTTAAGAGATCCGAACGTAAAAGCTATTTTGATCAACATCTTCGGAGGTATCGTAAGATGTGACAGAGTTGCTCAGGGTGTTGTAGATGCTTACAAAGCTATGGGTAGCCTTCCAGTTCCATTGATCGTAAGATTACAGGGAACTAACGCTGTTGAAGCTAAAAAGCTAATTGATGAATCTGGTCTTCCGGTACACTCTGCAATTACTTTGGAAGAAGCTGCAAACAAAGTAAAAGAAGTTTTGGCATAAGACTAAAATTTTTAAATAAATCAGAAACCGTTTCATTTTTGGAACGGTTTTTTTATATCTTAGAATTATAGTTTAATTGGATGAAAAATTTACATATCCCAACTCCCTGTTCTGAAAACTGGGACCTTATGTCTCCTCAGGAAAAAGGCCGGTTCTGCTCAGTGTGTAATAAATGTGTAATCGATTTTACACAGAAAAATAATCTGGAAATAGAACAGATTATGGAAGAAAAAAAAGACGTGAATGTTTGCGGGAGATTCTATAATCACCAGTTAAATATTGAAGACTCAGGATCTTTAAAACTGAAAGACAAATTCTTTAATTATTTACCTTCCGGATTACAAAATAACAGGTTGGCTTTGACATTACTTTCTTTGATCCTGTTTTTAGCGGGATGCTCAAAGCCAAAAGAAACTTGTGCCACTACAGGTGTTGTTGCTGTGGATCTTGAATACGATACTATTAAGAACAAGGATTTTATAATGGGAGAACCATTGATTCAAAATGATTCTGTTGCTAAAATGCCTGAAAAAGATAATAGCCATTTAAAGCAAAAACATAGAAAATAATTCTCATGATATGCAAAAACCGCTTTTAAAGCGGTTTTTTATTATTGATGACTTTCGGTCAATGTATTTTCTCCGTTGGTAATGCTGATGCTCGTCGGCGTTACAAGCTGTATATTATCGGCATCAAGGCGCTGCTTTATTTTCAGGAATGCATCACTTTTAACCTGAACGATATTGGCTCCTACCTTCATCCAGAATTTTGCCTGCAGATTAAATACTCCCTGTTTTAAATCCGTAAAGATTACTTCCGAAGCATCTGTTCGATCTACCTGTTCTAAATTTTTAATAATATCGAGAATCCCTTTTTGAGCTTTCGTAATATCTTCATCTGCAGGAATTTCAAAATTTAAAATAATCCTGCGTTGAGGTGAGGCGGTAATATTATAAAACGGAGCATTAAAGACAACCTGATTAGGAATATAGGCTTTCTTTCCGTCATCCGTAATGATTTTTGTCGTTAAAAATCCGATTTCCTGTACTGTCCCGGAATGATTTCCGATGGTGATATAATCGCCCACTTTGAAAGCTTTGTCAATTCCGATAAGCATCCCTGAAAAGATGCTCGATACAAGATCTTTTAAAGCAACCCCGGCAATTACCCCCGCAACTCCCAAGCTTCCGATAAATTTCCAGAGGAAACCGCTGAATCCCATAATTTCCAGCGAAATAAAAGTTCCCATCATCATGATCAGAAACCTGAAAACCCCGATTAAGGTTACCAAAGAACTTTCTTTCTTGCTTTTCGGAAAAAGTTTGTGAAAAAGCTTTACAGAGGCCTGACTTAAATATTTACTGGTGATCAGGAAAAATGAAAATACGAGAATCCCGACAATTAATTTTGGAGTCAGCTCGGCAAATTTCAGGTACCAGCTTTCTAACACCCTGTAAACCACATCAACATACCTTAAACTGCTTTCTTCCATAAGTTTTTAGTTTTTTTTTATTAAAAGTTATAATTTCTCAACAAAAATTTTGCCAGTTTGTAAAAGTCTATTAAATTTATAGACTAATAAAACAAAATAGTATGTCAATCAAACTAGGAGATACCGCACCCAACTTTCATGCAGAGACTTCTGCAGGAGATATAGATTTTTATAATTATTTAGGAGATTCATGGGGAATCTTATTTTCACATCCTGCCGATTATACGCCTGTGTGCACTACTGAGCTGGGATTTACAGCAAAATTAAAATCAGAATTTGAGCAAAGAGATACCAAAGTAATTGCATTGAGTGTAGATGATGTATCTGATCATCAAAACTGGATTAAAGATATTAACGAAACGCAGAATACAGAAGTACAGTTTCCTATTATAGCAGATAAAGACAGGAAGATTTCAGAATTATATGATTTCATTCATCCTAATGCATCCGCAACTGCTACGGTACGTTCTTTATTAATTATTGACCCGGATAAAAAAGTGCGTCTGATTATTACCTATCCTGCTTCTACCGGAAGAAACTTTAACGAAATTATCAGAGTCCTTGATTCTCTTCAGTTGGTAGATAACCATAAAGTAGCTACTCCGGTGAACTGGAAAAACGGAGAGGATGTAATTGTTCCACCAACGATCTCAACGGAGGATGCCCGAAAAATATTTCCTAAAGGTGTTACAGAAATTAAACCGTATCTGAGATATACACCACAACCCAATATATGATTTGATTTATTTGATTTTTTATAGTTTAGTTTTAATTTGTACGAAAAGCGCCTCAGGAATTTTCCTGAGGCGCTTTCATTTTATAATCTATGTAAGTGATTATTTGCTTACGTCATTAGCAACTTCTCTTGCTTTTGATGTAGGTAAGTAAATACTGAAACCTACGTTGAAAGAGATTGTAGATGTTAATCCTTCGTTTCCAAATCCTGCAACACCGTTATATTTTACGATACCTTCAAGTCCGATATTCGGAGTGATGAAATAAGAATACCCGGGACCTGCACCGAAATCCAGACCTGTTGTCGAATTTCCGTTTTCTACAGATGATCCACCGATACCTACATTACCTTCTAGAAACCATCTTCCGTGGTTTAATAAATTGTCAACACCTTTCTCTCCCGGAGATAAATAATAACGTCCTAAACCTCCTACTGCATAATCGAATCTTGTCGGGCTACCATTGGTAACCTTGCTGATTCCCAAATTAACATATCCACCTATCGCTACATTGTCTTCTATAAAATATGCACCTTTTGGCTGTATTCCGATATTATAACCACCACCGGTATTTAATCCGAAATTACTTGTTACAAGGCTACTCCCTACTAACCAATTACCTTTTTGAATCTGAGCATTTGCTGTTGTTGATAAACCAGCTACAGCTATTATTCCTGTTAAGATTAGTTTTTTCATAATTTATAATTTTTAATAATTAATGTTTATTATTTCTTAAAGTAGTGAAGAACAATAAATGTGCCATAAAGCTCATTTTTAGGTATTTTTCTAGGATTGGGAACCTTTTAAAAATAATTAAAATTCACTTATTTTAACATTTTAATTATAAATCTTACAATGTTAAAACAACAATAAAATAATAGAAACAATTAGTCCTGCAACGGTAAAAACCATTCCGCGTTTAAAAGCCTTGGTTTTAGGATTAAACATCCAGAAACTGGAAATAACGAAGAAAAATAATGAAATCCCGAAAAAGGTATTTAATGGAGATAAAGTGTCCTTAGACTGAGCTTTGTGCAATTTTGTCATTTTATCAAGAACAAATGGCAATTCTTTTTTGGAATATTTGGCCTGTCCGGTTTCTGAATTGTAAGTTCCCTGTTTAAAATGCAAGAGTGTACCTTCGGTTTTTTCGACTTCAAGATTCTTTATTTTTAACTCTTTTCCCAATTCTTTTTCAGAAAGATTTTTATCAACGACCTTGTCATATATTTTCTCCTTCTTTAAAAAATCGGTATCTCTGTACACCAATAAAACTCCGCTCAATGCATACACCGCCATAATCCCGGCTAGGAAATACCCCAAATAGCGGTGAGTGACTCTCATAAAACTTCTGGTATCTTTTATCTTATCCATATCTTATTGTTTTGTTTAAAATCTGAAAAGTGGAAGCTGCAAAAAACGCAACTTCCACCTTGATTATTAATTCTATTTAATTCTTAAAGCTTATAAGTTAATGTGAAATAGTAGTTTCTAGGTGTAATCGGGTTTACAGAGTAGTTTTCATGAACGTTGTAATTGACAACATCGAATAAATTACCCACCTTACCCTGGATAGAGAATTTTTGCCACTCGTAGCCTACGGATAGTGAAACGGTAGTGTAGTCTTTTAAATCAAACATTCTGCTAACACCTTTTCTGCTCACATTAGTAGACTTAGAGTCATTCCATCCTGCAATTCTATCACCAATATAATAAATACCGGCACCTACTTTTAAGCCTTTAATGTGATTGGTAAATTTATAAAAGATAGATGCATTAGCTGTGGTTGCAGGTGTTCTTACCAATCTTTGTTTTTCTACATAACCCTTTTCAGGAGTATCAATATATACTGAGTTATTATAAGAAAATCCTCCTATAATGGAAATGTTTTCCGTTGGGTTACCTGTAATATCCAGCTCTACGCCACGGCTTCTCATTTTTCCGGCAAATTCTTTTAAATTTGAATCTGGTGTTTGTACATTTCCATTGGTATCAAGATAAAAATAAGATTGATAGTAATTATTGTACATGATCTGGTATAATGTTAAATTGATTGCCAAAGCATTATTCCACAGGTTCTTCTTTCCACCGATTTCATATTGATCGATCGTTGTAGGATTTATTCCCTGTTTTTGTAAGTTATTTACCCTGTCTCTTACTTGTGCAGCAGTACCACTGGTATCTAAATTGTTAATATCATTAGAAGTATAGCCAGCGTTTGCAGCAAATGAATTGGTGTACGTAGCAAATACAGATAAATTATCATTTGGCATATATATTAAACCTACTTTAGGTGATAACGCCATATCTGAAGAAGCTGTACTCGCTGTAGGTGGTAATACATCTCCTCTGAAATTTACTTTTTCAGTATTTTTATTTTCAATGTATGACCATCTCAAACCTGCCAAAACTTTAAACTCTTTGGTCAGGCTTACAAAATCTTGCGCATAAAGACCAAACCTTTGAGTAGGTATCCTCGTGCGGTCTAATCTTGTCGCATCCGGCATTGGAGCTCCTGCCCAGGTTGCAGGATTATCCAGATAAATGGTTCCTGCATTGGTAGCATCACCATTTGTTCCGAAAATATATCCTGTTCCGTAAGTGATATTATTTTTTGGATTATAGTAAGTATAAGCATCAGCTACCCCATAGTCGCCATCAGTACCGATTAAAACTTTATGATTGATTTTGCCTGTATTGAATTCTCCATTTACATTAACCTGTAATGAAGTGTAATTTTGTTCATTATAGGTTCTATTTAAAGGCCTTTTCCAGTTCAGTCGATTATTTGCATCATATCCCCACTGAATTCTTTCCGTTGAAAAATAATCTTTAGTATAGTTTTGATAAGAAGCGACAGCATTCAATGTCCATCTCTCACTAAACTGATGATTAAAAGTAATATTTGTTGAAACTTGTTCTACATTTTGATATTGCCAATCTGTACCTAAAAAGGCATTTCTGGGAAGCAGATCATTCATTTTGTAGCTTCCGTCCGGATTGGTAATAGAACCAATTCCAAAGTCTGGGGTAAAATCATTTCTCAGATAATCAGCCTCTACAATCAATTGGGATTTTGCACCCAGATTGAATAAAAATGACGGATTAAAATAATATTTTTCAGACTGTACAACATCTCTGAAGCTCTCTGCATATTCGTAAGCGCCATTTACTCTGAAAGCTATATTTTTAGATAGAGGTCCATAAAAATCAACGGTTGGTTTATAAGAGTTCCAGCTTCCGGCATTTAAACCTATACTTCCTCCGAAATTGAACTTAGGTTTTTTTGTGACCATATTAATAACTCCTCCTGCAGCTGTGTTGCCATAAAGCATTGCATTGGCACCTTTTAATACTTCAACTCTTTCCAGTCCACTTATTTCAGGGAAGACTCCGCTATTAACTCTGGCTCCGTTTTTAAAAATATTATCATTTCCAAGAATAAATCCTCTACCCCCAAAACTATCCTGTGAATTTCCTCTTGAAGAAGTAACGTAAATTCCATTTACATTTTGTAGGACATCACTCAACTGTTTTGCCTGTTGCTGCTCAATCACTTCATGAGTAACAATTGCAATCGGCTGGGGATTCTCCATTACCGTAAGGTTTGACTTTGTAGACAAAGTTTTAGCTTTATTCGGGTTTCCTGTTTTATGGAGGTTTACATCTTCGATAGTTTGAATTCTGATCGTGTCGTTCTCAGGAGTGTACTTCATTTGAGCACCTATTGATATCGATACAATCAGAAAACCTAGAGTAGTAATTTGTCTTTTCATTTTGCTTTATTTAGAGTGGCTTTAAATAAGGCGCAAAAGTAAGTATAATTTAGACTAAATATAAATAAATATTCTGATTTTTATCATATTTTTTATGAATGATGAATTGTCACTATAGAGATCATAGATTCTTCAAAGAAAGATTTTTATAAATATCTTTGTTAAAAAATAGAGTATGCAATTGGTAAAAGTTGGCCTTTGCGCCTTTGGAATGAGTGGAAAAGTCTTTCACACACCCTTTTTAAAAGAACATCCGGGATTTTTTATATCGGCTGTAGTAGAAAGGAGTAAGGAAGAATCTAAAGATAAATATCCTGATGCAACTATCTATCGTTCGGTGGAAGAGATGCTGGCAAACGCAGATATAGAAGTTGTTGTGGTCAATACTCCTGTTCAGACTCATTTTGAATACGTTAAAATGGCTCTGGAAGCAGGAAAACATGTTGTTGTAGAGAAACCTTTTACGGTAAATGTTTCGGAAGCGGAAGAGCTGGTGAAGCTTGCTGATGAAAAAGGATTGTTTTTAAGTGTTTATCAGAACAGAAGGTTTGACAGAGATTTTCTTCAGGTTAAGAAGATTCTTGATAGTAAAAAACTGGGTAATATAAAAGAAGCTGAGCTAAGGTTTGACCGGTTCCGTACCGAGCCGAGCGGAAAACAGCATAAAGAAAATCCGCAACAGACCGGTTCAGGGTCTCTTCATGATCTTGGTGCGCATTTAGTGGACCAGGCGGTGCAGTATTTCGGTTTCCCTGAAAAACTTTTTGCTGATGTCTTCTCCATGAAAGGAAGTGAATTTGCCAATGACTATTTTGAAATTCTGCTGTTCTATAAAAATGATTTAAGGGTAAGGCTAAAATCTTCTGTATTTAGTAAAGAAGCTCATTATGCCTATATTATTCATGGCAATCGTGGAAGCTTTTTACAGGAAAGAACAGATAACCAGGAAAACGAACTGGTGTCGGGAGCAATTCCAACATATGGTAAAGACTGGACCATCCCTCTGAAAGATTCTGACGGAATTTTAAACTTCCTCAATGATCATAAAGAAACAGAAAGAATCTTAACTTCGAGTGAGCCCGGGAACTATATGAACTATTATCAGGAAATCTACGAACATATTGTTTTCGGATATCCGCTTCCATCTCCCGGAAAAGAAGTCGTTCAAAATATGAAAATTATTGATGCTGCCTGGAAAAGCTCCGAGGAAGGGAAGATTATAATACTTTAAGTAAGTTATGAATTATGAGTTAGAAGTTATGAGTCGGGTACTAATATAATCAGAATAAAACTCAAAACTCATAACTCATAACTTCTCACTCATAACTATTATCCTTCTCCCAGCATTTCCTGAAGCTCAAGCCATCTCAGCTCATGATTTTCCAGGTTTCCGGATAGGGTTTCCAATTCTGCAGAAAGTTTTGAAATTTTTTCATAATCAGCTTCATTGTTGAGCTGATCGAGGATTTTTTCACGTTGTTTTTCCAGTTCGGGCATTTCTTTCTCAATCATTTCAAGTTCTCTTTGCTCTTTAAATGAAAGCTTTCTTTTCTTAGAATTGACTGAAGATGCAGCCGGAGCGGAAATATTTTCTTTAACAGGTTCCGGTTTTGAAGCTGTATTTTTTTCTAAAGCATCCTCACGGCTTTTTGCTTCTCTGTATTCTGAGAAGTTTCCGATGAAATCTTTTATTTTTCCTTCCCCTTCAAAAGCCAGAATATGATCTACGATCCGGTCCATAAAATACCTGTCGTGGGAAACTATGATTAATGATCCCTGAAACTGCTGTAAAAAGTTTTCAAGAACCGTTAAAGTAGGAAGGTCAAGGTCATTCGTAGGCTCATCGAAAATCAGGAAATTAGGATTCTGATAAAGAATGTACATCAGATGAAGCCTTCTTTTTTCACCTCCTGATAATTTCGAAATAGGAGAGTACTGGGTTTGGTCGTCAAATAAGAATAATCGTAAAAACTGCGATGCAGACAGACTTTTTCCATTGGCTAACGGATAAAACTCTGCAATTTCCTTAATGAAATCAATTACCCTTTCATCTTCTTTATAGGTCAGTCCTTTTTGGGAAAAATAACCGAAAGAAATCGTTTCTCCCGTTTCAATCTCACCTTTATCAGCCTTTTCAAATCCCTGAATGATATTTAAAAGAGTAGATTTTCCTGCTCCGTTTTTTCCTACAATTCCTACTTTTTCACCGCGCTGAAACTGATAGCTGAAATCTTTTAATAAAACTTTATCTCCGAAGCTTTTATCAATTCCTTTAAGCTCAAGGACTTTATTTCCCAGCCTTTTCATTTCAAAGTCGAGTTCAAGAGCCTGTTTTCTGGTATCGGTTTTGGCTACTTTTTCAGTTTCGTAAAAAGAATCGATCCTGCTTTTTGATTTTGTGGTTCTCGCTTTAGGTTGTCTCCGCATCCATTCCAGCTCCTTTCTGTAAAGGTTGTTGGCTTTATCAATGGTAGCATTTAAATTGTCCTCACGAATCATCTTGTTCTCAAGATAAGTAGCATAAGAGCCGTTGTGAACGTAAAGGTTTTTATCCTCCATTTCCCAGATGATATCACAAACACTGTCCAGGAAATATCGGTCGTGGGTTACCAGTAATAGAGTGATTTTGGCCTTACTCAAATAATTTTCAAGCCATTCCACCATTTCTACATCAAGATGGTTGGTAGGCTCATCCATGATCAAAAGAGTGTGACGGTGCTCTGCTCTGG
Source organism: Chryseobacterium tongliaonense (assembly GCF_041224435.1). Lineage (NCBI taxonomy): Bacteria > Pseudomonadati > Bacteroidota > Flavobacteriia > Flavobacteriales > Weeksellaceae > Chryseobacterium > Chryseobacterium tongliaonense. The sequence continues at coordinate 41,891 of NZ_JBGFFD010000012.1, forward strand.
TCTCGGTCAGTAGTTTTGCCAGTGCAACACGTTTGATCTGCCCTCCTGAAAGCGTTCCCATCCTGGCTTCAAGATCCGTTATCTTCAGCTGTGACAGGATTTGTTTCATTTCATTTTCAAGATCCCAGGCTTTGTGAACCTCCATTTCCGCCAGTGCTTTTTCAATGAAATCATTATCTGTGGAATGTAAAGATTCATGATAATTTTTCAGTGCCAGAATTGGCTCTGAATCCAAAGTCATCATAAACTCATCAACGGTAAGCTGAGGATCATATTCAATTTCCTGGTCAAATAAAACCACCTGAATATCTTTGTTAATAATCACATTTCCGCTGTCTGCAATCTCTTTACCCATCAGGATTTTCAGCAAAGTAGATTTTCCGCTTCCGTTTTTGGCAACGATGGCAATTTTGTCACCTTCATTGATATTGAAAGAGATGTTTTCAAATAAGACTTTTATTCCGTAAGATTTGGTGAGATTTTCTGCAGCAACGTAGTTCATTTTCTATAAAGATTTCGTAGCGCGAAAATACGAATATTTAAAGCTTTAAAAATAAATATTTCAGGCAGGCTGTTAGCAATGATCGGGTAATAAGGAATATTTACCATAAATTTAACTAAACAGGAAACAATTTTAATAAGCCGTTATGACTTTTCAATAAGATAAATAAAGATTTTGCAGGAGGATCTGTCCTTACGTTAAAGTTGATATTGAGAAACTTAATCAGGATACATTGGAATTCCTGAAAAATAATTTAATCTAAAGTTAATCCCTTCAAAGACCATAAACTGCCATTGTAAAGATCGAGATCTACTTTGCTATTGATTCCGTGCACAATCCCGTTTTCCGTAAACTGCCAGAAATTCCAGTTGCTGTCGGGAGATGGAACAGGTACATCATTGTAATTGGCGAGCCAAAGCGGGTAGTCGTCAAATTCACCTTTCAGAAAATCTTTGTAGTAGTGATAATACGTATAGATAATAGGTTTTTCTCCATACGTTTCCTCTACAATTTTACACCATACTTTAAGGTCTTCTATCAGCTTTTTATTGGTTTTACGCTTTGGGATTTTTTCAATATCTAAAATAGGAGGCAGGTCACCGCTTTCCAGTTTTACATTGGCCAGGAAATTATTGGCCTGGATCACCGGATCTTCATCTGCCCGGTAAAAATGATAGGCACCACGCACCAATTCATGTTTCTTTGCCTGCTCCCAGAATTCACTAAAATGTTTGTCGGCATTCCTGTTTCCCATAGTAGCCCGCATAACGACAAATTCCAGAGGAATAGTTTTATTTCCGATACTCAGGCTGTCCCATTTAATATCTTCCTTATTCTGATAATGGGAAACATCAAAACCGTATGTTTTATTAAGGTTGTTACTCAGTATTTTCTGGATTCTTAAGGTTTCAGTTTCATTATTGTGAAGCTTTTTATGAGTGAATTTATTGAAATAAAGAGCATAGTAATAGCTGATAGACTGCTTTAAATACAACCCGGTCCCAATCAGTGCGATAATAAGAATTGCGAGTACGATTTTTCTGCGGAAAAAATAATTCTTCCGTCTCTGTTTATGAACCCTTTTGGCAGTTTTTTTGGTGTATTTCTTTTGTGTCATAAAGTTTTGCAAAACTAACTTTTTGACGACTAAAATGCTAAATAAAATCAGTAAATTTGTGTATTATGGAAACACGCGAAAAGATCATTATTATAGGGGGTGGTTTTGCGGGACTACAACTTGCAAAAACATTAAATAATAAAAATAAAAAAGTAATTGTTTTAGATAGGGTGAACCATCATATGTTTCAGCCGCTTTTTTATCAGGTAGCGTGCGGAAGGATAGAACCTTCCAATATTTCCTTTCCTTTTAGAAAAATTTTCCAGCAATCAAGAAACACTCAGTTCCGGATGACAGAAGTGAAGGAGATTGATCCGGCACACAATAAAGTTATTACCGACGAAGCTGAATTTACCTACGATAAATTAATCATTGCCACAGGTTGTAAAACTAATTTTTTCGGAAACCACGACCTTGAAGGTAAAGCTTTCGGAATGAAAAATACTCAGGAAGCCATAAGCATCAGAAATCATGTCCTGATGACTTTTGAAAAACTGATTATCGAAAAAAGCCGGAGTGATGACGGAAACTGGAATATTGTCATCGTTGGAAGCGGGCCTACCGGAGTCGAGCTGGCCGGGGCTTTTGCCGAGATGAAAAAAGAAATTCTCCCAAGAGATTATCCTTTCATGAATTTTGATCAGCTTAAAATTATTCTGGTAAGTTCTACAGAAAAGCCGCTGGCTGTAATGAGTAACGAAGCTCAGAAAAAATCTGAACAGTACCTTAAAGAACTTGGAGTTACTTTCCTGAGCGGAGAAGTCGTTACGGAATATGACGGTGATAAAGTAATGATGAAGAGCGGAAAACAAATTCCTTCCAACAACGTCATCTGGGCTGCCGGAGTTACCGGGAACGTGGTGAATGGATTTCCACAGGAAAAATTAATCAGAAACAGATATATAGTTGACCGTTATAATAAAGTTAAAGGTTATGACAATATTTATGCAATCGGGGATATCGCCTATATGGAAACGCCAAAATATCCTCAGGGTCACCCTCAGGTTGCGAATGTAGCGATTAACCAGGCTAAAAATTTAGGTAAGAATTTTTTAAAGAAAACGATTGGTGAGTGGAAAGAATATGAATACGATGATAAAGGTTCTTTAGCAACCATCGGAAAACACAGAGCAGTGGTGGATTTACCTTTCGTTAAATTCCAGGGCTTCTTTGCCTGGTATTTTTGGATGTTTTTACACTTAATGCTAATTTTGAGCGTAAGAAATAAACTTGCTGTTTTCTTCAACTGGATGTGGAGCTATTTTAATAAAGATTCATCCTTAAGATTAATAATTTTACCTAATAAGAAAAACGGAACATTACAATGAGAATTGATATAATAAGCGTACTTCCGGAATTGATGGAGAGTCCGTTCCAGACTTCTATTTTAAGAAGAGCAATGGATAAAGGACTGGCAGAAGTACATTTTCATCACCTGAGAGACTGGGCAATAAATAAACACAGGCAGATAGATGATGAGCCTTACGGGGGTGGAGCAGGTATGGTAATGATGGTGGAACCGTTGGATAACTGTATCTCTGAACTTAAATCACAAAGGGATTATGATGAGGTGGTCTATTTAACGCCGGACGGTGTTACTTTAAACCAGAAAATAGCCAATTCTTTTTCGATAAAAAACAATCTAATCTTTCTGTGTGGCCACTACAAAGGCATCGACCAAAGGGTCAGGGAACTGCATATTACCAAAGAAATTTCAATAGGAGATTATGTGCTTACCGGTGGCGAGCTTGCCGCATGTGTCTTAGCCGATTCTATCATCAGATTGATTCCCGGAGTATTAAATGATGAGCAGAGTGCATTGACGGATAGCTTTCAGGATGATCTTTTATCACCGCCAATTTACACAAGACCTGAAAATTATAAAGGTCTGGAAGTACCTAAAGTTTTATTAAGCGGGAATTTTGCAAAAATTGAAGAATGGCGTCATGATGAAGCCATAAGAATCACCAGAGAAAAACGTCCCGATCTGCTCTGATTGACGAGGTTAATTTCTTTAATCAGCAGATATTTTTTCACTTCTCCGAAAGTTATTCAGAAAAACGGAATAATAGTTGTTGTAAAAACAGATACGATTAAAATAAATAATTAAATTAATTTACTTTGTTTATTTTATTCTAATTTTCACGAGTTTTATAAACTATTTTAATTTTATTTGATTACCTGTGTTTTCAAAATGATTAAAATTTTTAATATAAGAATGGTTTTTTAATTACTGATTTTCATTAATATATAGATGTTTTTAATATTAAATTAAATTGAATATATTGTAAATAAATTAACCATATTTAAAAAAAAACAATAAATTTACATTCAGAAAAAGGAAATTAAAATTTTCAAAGTGAATGTGTGTAAGTAAATGGAATTATTCAGTTTTTACAACGTAGAAAATTTATTTTTACCCGATCCTAAACCCATGCACAGATTAGATCCCACAAGATCCGGATTGAGAAGCTGGGACGAGAGAAGATATAAGAATAAGCTTTTTAAAATTTCACACGTTTTTCAATTGATGAAAGAGGAAAATGGTGTCTTACCATTAATGATAGGTTTATCCGAAGTTTCCGGCAGGAAAGTATTGGAAGACCTGGTTGAATTGGAACCTTTTAATAAGAATTACGGCATTGTACACTACAATTCTATGGATGAGAGAAAAGTAGATGTTGCTTTGTTATATGATAAAGCCAAAGTTGAGGTAATAGACTCAGAAGCCATTACCTTCTTCTTTGAAATTGTAGATAAAAACACAGAAAATTATGACACAACCCGAGATGTACTTTATTCAAAAGTAAAATATAAAGGAGAGATTATTAATGTATTTATCGCTCACCTTCCCTCAAAGAGAGAAAAAGACATTAATAAACCCAAAAGAGACTTTATATTGAACGAAATCCATAACCGGATTTTGAATCTTGTTGAAAGTAAAGAACATGTTATTTTGTGTGGTGATTTTAACGAAAACCCGGATGATGAAAATTTGATTAAAATTCTCTATGGTAATAACCATGAAAAGATTTTAGAAAATCCTTTTCAGCAGTTATTCTCTACCAGAAAGTATTCTACTTTTCATTACAGTTCCGGATTGCTATTTGATCAGATTATATTATCGGAGTCATTTTTCAACGGTAATACTTCTCTTTCATTTCAGAACGCTGAAGTATTCAGCTCTGAAAAAATAAGCAGTCGGGACAGGAAATTCGAAGGCAGGCCTTTCCGAACATATGCCGGTACACGGTATTTAGGAGGGTATAGTGATCATTTCCCGGTTTTTGTACGCTTTATTTGTAAAACACAGTAAAAACATAAATATAAGAAAAATTATGAAAAATTCGAGCAACACAAGCTATCATCTGGACTCAATTGACAAGGAAATCATCTACATGCTGATGGATAACGCTAAAACATCTTTAGCCCATATCTCAAAAAACGTAGGAATTTCAACAACAGCTGTACATCAGAGAATTAAAAAGCTTGAACACGCGGGAGTGATTGAAAATTCAATCTCATTTTTAAACCCTAAGAAGATAGGTTACAAAGTAATCTCTTATATCGGGGTATTTCTGGACCAGCCAAGCCATTACCCTGAAGTTGTAAAATCATTGAAAGAGGTTAATGAAGTGGTGGAAGCACATTACACCACAGGAAATTATACCATTTTCCTTAAGGTTCTTTGTAAAGACAATGACCACCTGATGCAGATCCTTAGTAAACTTCAGAAGCTGAAAGGAGTTACAAGAACAGAAACTTTCATATCTTTGGAACAAGGTATTTACAGACAATTGAAAGTATAATTAATCATGAACATTGCTCAATATTTGGATTCAACATATTTGAAAACACCCGCACAGGCAGGTATTTCAGAAAGTGAAACTTTACAGAAAGACAAAGATCTTACACAGGAAGCAATCGATAACGGTATTTTTGCCGTAATGATTCGTCCGGATTATGTATCTGAAATCAAAAAGTATATTCAGGAAAGAAATTCAAATGTTGTCGTAGGCACTGTGATTGGTTTTCATGAAGGAACTTACTCCATAGAAGAAAAATTAGCAGAAGCCTCAAAAGCAATCGGAGACGGTGCTGATGAACTGGATTTTGTGATTAATTATAGCGCTTATCTTAAAGGAGACCTGGAATTGGTGGAAAGAGAATTTGTGGAATGTACACAATTCTGTATACAACATCACAAAGTAGCAAAATGGATTATTGAAATTGCTGCTTTAAATTATGAACAAATTGCCGATCTTACCAAAAGGATTTCCGGCTGGGCGGAAGAAAATTTCTCTGAAAATAATCTGGCTGACATTTTTGTGAAATCTTCAACCGGTTTTTATGAAACCACAGGCGGAAAGCCGAACGGAGCTACATTTGAAGGCATAAAAATTATGCTTGATCATGCCGGAAAACTTTCAGTAAAAGCTGCAGGTGGAGTAAGAACTCCTGAAGATGCCAAGAAAATGATCAGTATGGGAGTGAAGAGAATAGGCACTTCTTCGGCGTTAGCTTTAATTAAAGATCAATCTACATCAGAAGGATATTAAATCCCGGAATGAAATAATAAAAACCATCAGTTTTTCTGATGGTTTTTCTTTTTATACTTGTTCCTGATATTCTTCGTAAAATGCCTGGGTTTCTTTAATTAAAACATCCATTTCAGCTAAAGTGAATATTTCCAGGAATTTCTTTCTGAAATCTTTGAAGTGTGGAACTCCACGGAAATAATTGCTGTAATGCTGTCTCATTTCAATCAAGCCTAATCTTTCACCCTTCCATTCCGCACTCCATTCTGCATGTTGACGAACAGCTAATAATCTGTCAAAAACCGTTGGTTCCGGAAGATGTTCACCCGTTTTGAAAAAGTGTTTGATCTCGTTAAAAATCCATGGATATCCGATAGCGGCACGACCGATCATAATTCCGTCGCAGGCATATTTTTGTTTGTATTCCAATGCTTTCTCCGGAGAATCAATATCACCGTTTCCAAAAATTGGAATTTCAATATTTGGGTTTTGCTTGATTCTTGAGATATGTTCCCAGTCTGCTTCACCCTTGTACATTTGTCCGCGGGTTCTTGCATGGATGGTTAAAGCTTTGATCCCGGTTTCCTGAAGACGTTCTGCCACTTCATCAATATTGATTGAATTGCTGTCCCATCCCAAACGGGTTTTTACGGTAACCGGTAAATGGGTAGAGCTTACCACAGCTTTTGTAAGGCGTACCATAAGGTCAATATCTTTTAAAACTCCTGCTCCTGCTCCTTTGCAAACCACTTTTTTCACAGGACACCCGAAATTGATATCTACCAGATCAGGATTTACGGTTTCCACAATTCTTGCCGACATGGCCATTGCTTCTTCATCGCCTCCGAAAATCTGGATTCCTACAGGTCTTTCATAATCAAAAATATCCAGTTTTTTTCTGCTTTTAATGGCATCGCGGATTAAGCCTTCGGAAGAAATAAATTCCGAATACATCAGGTCTGCACCGTGCATTTTACATAAGCGTCTGAATGGAGGATCACTTACATCTTCCATTGGTGCCAGTAAAAGCGGAAATTCCGGCAGTTCTATATTGCCTATTTTTATCATGGCGCAAATTTACGAAATTCTAAACTTCCGGAAATATGATAATATCTATGAGTGTAAAAGAAGCTGTGATTTATAGGTAATAGGTAATAGGCAATAGGTGATAGAGGAGATAATAGAATGGGCTCTCAACTCTCAACTTTTTAAAAGCTTGCCTTCACCTGCATACTTCCGATATGTATCGTTCTGTCGCCGGAGTTTCTTCCCTCATAATTTAAGTTTAGCTGTAAGAAAGAATTAATAGCCTGTTGAATGAAAACACTCCAAACCTGGTTTTTCCCGGGCTTTAATCCGTCAAGCATCTGGTTTCCTACAATACTGAAATTGTTTCCGGTAAAATCATTGTTAATAAAAGAGAAGTTTCCTCTGATGGACGTTTTTTTACGTTCCCATTGAATGGTTCCGGTAACATCAAATGCTTTCAGCAATTCTTCGCCGTCGACTCTCTGTTTTTCTCGGTATGCAGATGAAAGCTCAGCCTGGATGGCATCCGTAAATTTGTATGTGGCTTTAGGTTTGGTTTCAAAATTATTTAACCTGTAATCTCTCGTCTGAAACAATTGCGAGGAGTTTCTGATATCGTGAACCGAGTTTTCCCAATCGATCCTGAATTCTTTATTAAACCAATATCCGATATTCAGGAAATGAGAGGTCTGCTCTCTTTCCTCATTACTGAAATTGGCATTGATAAGGTTGTCATTCGATATATAACGGTAGTTTCCATTCCAGCCTGATTTTTCGGTAGGATTAAACTGTACGGAGGCAAGAATATTCTGGTTTTTTAAAATCTGGTCACTGCTTTTCTCAAACGGGTTGAGTACTAAAACTTTATCCTTTTTATAGAACGAGTTCTGGGAATTTAAGGAGACATTGAAATTCCAGCGTTTTAAAAATCCGTTTTCAGAATTAAAGACAATGGAAGGGTTGACGAATAATGCGAGCTGAATCTTATTTTTATTGGATGGAATATACCGTACGGAATTCGTATAAACCCGGATATATTGGGCAAGATCCGAATATTCGGCAATTTCGAATTCATCCAGTTGCTGTACACCGTCACCGTTATAATCTGTCCATTTATAAACACCCTGGCCGTCCGTCACTTTAATATACTGGAATTCTCTCTGGGCTTCCTGCCCGTTTCCAAGCTCATAAAAAGCCTGTAAACGCATCCCGTTTCTGAAAAGCTGCTGATTATAAAGTATATTCCCAACCACAAAATCATTGTTTCGGGTCATGTCTGTATCAGGAGTCTGATAAAAGAACTTCCTGTAATGGATTAAAGCGTTTAAAGTGGTTTTTTCTGTTTTTATAATCTGACTTTCGGCCATGATCCCCAGGATATTATTCATATTCTGAAGCCTGTTGTCACGCACCGAGTCATTATCTCTCATATAAACTTTTGCCAGTAATTTGGTTCTCGTACTATCACCGATTTTCTTCTGAACAAAAATTTCTTTCCAGCTGAAACTGGTGACATCCATCAGCTGGGTATCATTGTATTTCTTTTCGTTATGCTCCATGCTTCCTCCGAGAGACCAGCTGCCTTTTTTACCGGTAAATTCTGTGGAAACACCACCCCGTATGAATTTGGTATCCTGGAGTATTGCATTAGTGCTCAGATAAGATAAATTACCCTTTGTGAAGAACTTTCCTTTGATCCAGCCGAAGTCCAGATCGTTCTTTATCCCTTTATAAGAATCCTGCTCGTCAAGATAATTAATACGGTAATTCAAAGTTGATTTATTATTCCATTTATTAAGGAAACTGAAGATAAACCTGTTTTGTGTTCTCTGATTAAATTCCTGAGCAAGGTTAAAATCTCTTGAAAATTCCACATCATTAATACGGTCCAGAATATGAAACTGTTTGTCAATATATTGGTATTCAAAACTTGGAGTACCTTTCCAGTTGTTCTTGGTGAAAGTTTTATTTCCGTAAATACGGCCTGCATAGCCGATATTCTGGTCAGAATCCTTGGAAGAAAATAAATTGAGGTCATAATTACTCAATGAAAAATCGGCTCCTATCTTGCCTTCTTTTAATAAAAATTCGGAATTTACGGAATAGACCTGTGATTTTTGAGGTGAAGGAAGTTTTCTTACCGCTCTGTAATCTCCCATATTGGGTCCTGTATATTCAAAAACACGGCCGTTATTAGTGGTTTGAGACAGTTTATAATCCCCCAGATTTGCCCCGAAATAAGTATATGAAACCTGATAAAGGGTTTGGTTGGCATCCGTTGAGAATTCATAATAATTTCCCTGAGGACCGGCCACAAGTCTGTACAATATCTTATTTACATCATATTCCGTTACAACTGCTGAAGGAGCATACATCATATTAGGATCATTTCCGGCATCTGCTAAAATCTGCTCATCTTCTTTGGAAAGATTTAAAGAAAGTGGCGCATTTTTATTGTCATTTTCCATGAACCAGTTTAATCCGATTTTCATTTTTTCCCGCTTATGCTCAACCTTTCCGGTAAATAAATATCTTGAATAATTTCTGTTGGTATAATTATAGGAAATGGTGATGAAATTTTGCTGGAAAATAGGCCTGAAACTGGTAAAGGTAACCTCACCGGTATTGTAGTTAATTACGTAATCCTGGTTTTCCCCGCGTTTCATCAGTATACCGTCAATGAACACCTGTTCTGACCCTGAGATCAGAGTAATAAACTGTTCCCCGTTTTTACCGGTTAAACGATAAGGCCCCTGGTTTCCCTCAACCCCCTGAAAACGGACTCTGTGAAACTCACTTCGTGCAACACCCATAGATACATCAACGAAGGTTTTATTTTCCTTTCCGAATTCAGTTTGGAATTCAAGCCCCATGCTTCGACGCTGATATTTTGCAAAATAACTTTTAGCTTCAACCAAATCAAGATGCCCTGCCCTGAGAATAGACTTATCTTTGATGTTCAACTGCATGTAGATTTTATCAAACTCTTCCAGAGTCTGGGTATATCCGTCGGCCTGAATCGGTAAATTGTGATCTGAAATACTGGCTAAAATGGTGACGTCTTTAGAAAGCCTTCCGGAAATCTGAAGATCCATTGAGCTCTGAACAGATTGCCCCTGGTTGTTACCAAATGTTATCCCACGTATGATGGAACCTTTGGAATTTAATTCTCCTAAAAACCTTTTCTTATCATTTTTAGCCAATACGGCTTCATCTACAATAACCCGGTTTCTGGTTTTTACAAAATCAAGGGTGTCTTTAGCGAAAATATCCTGTTCAAGCATGGATGCAAGCACACTGTCTTTCTTTATGGTATCCTGAGGAATGTTTGGGTTTTTCCACGTAAAAATCTGGGCATCAGCTGAAAATGTGCCCAAGAAAATTAACAAAAATATAAGAATAAAATTCCGCAAACCCTCTAAATAATTGGTAAAAATAACTAAAAAATGTTAATGAGGACAGGTTTAGTATTATTAACAGAAAATTAATCTAATTATTGTTTTCCGTTTAAAAATTGACTTAATTTTGTTGTCTAAATTATTAATAATTAAAATCATAAATTATGAAGAAGATTTTTACAATTTTAAGTTTAGCCACTTCGTTGGTGTTTGCTAATGCTCAGAACCTAGTGCAAAATCCAGGTTTTGAAACTGGAGCTTTAGCACCATGGGCTGCAGGTTGGAACACCTCATATACAGCACCGAACGTGACTACCGATCCATATATGGGTACATATGGAGCTAACTATGTAGCAACTGCTACAACTGGTTTTTATCAAAATGTTAATGTAACTGCGGGGACCCAATATACATTGAGTTTTTGGTGCAAAGCAAGTGGTTCAGGTAATGGAGGAAGAATCTGGAGTAATTTCTTGGATGCAGCAGATAATCCGGTTACCCTTACTTCTGATGCTTCAACCGACCCTTTAAGAAATAACAACCAGTATTTGCCTAAAAATGGAACCTGGCAGCAAAAAGTTATTACATTTACTGCTCCGGCTGGTGTTACACGATTGCAATTACATGTGCGTGCTTATAATAACTCTACAGTTAGTTTTGATGAGTTTTCTTTAACTACAGGAACTCTGGCAGTAGGAGAAGTTGCTCCTTCAAAATATAGACTTATTAAAAACACTTTCGTAAAAAATGACGGAATTACTTTCGGAGCTCAGGCTAAAGATGTAAAAGTTTATAATATGTTTGGTCAGGTTGTGAAAACTGCTTCTGTAAAAGAAAATGAAACATTAAGCGTTGCTGAACTGGCAAAAGGAAGCTATATTGTTACAGGAACAATTAATAACGAACCGGTTTCTCAGAAAATTTTGAAAGACTAATCTTAATAGATTTTTTTTAAAATACAAACTGCTGCTTATTAAAGTAGCAGTTTTTTTATGCTTTTTAATAACATAATATTTTGTATGAATCCAAAGGTTTATTAAAATACAGTTGAGTCTTATCTATTGATATTTATCTGTGGTTTGATTTAATTTAAAGATATGGTATTATTTTTGCATTTTTATTAAAATAAATCACATAAAGTTGTATTGTCATGGAAAAAATCTTTACTATTCTTGGATTAATTTCCGCAATTGCATTTACGAATGCACAGATTGTTATTAATGAAATATACGGTGGCGGTGGAAATTCCGGTGCTACTTTGAAGAATGATTTTATAGAATTAAAAAACATCGGTTCAACGACAGTTTCCCTGTCCGGGGCAACGATACAGTATGCAGCTGCAACCGCCGCATTTACTCAGTATCATAATCTACCCAGTATAACCTTAACTCCGGGGCAAACGTATTTAATACAGGAAGCTACCGGCGGTGGCGGAACGGTTAATCTGCCTACACCTGATTTTATTGCGACTACAGTTATTAATTTTAACGGAACTCCCAACCCATCTATAGGAATCGGAATTGCCGTTACTTCCGGGAAAGTGGTTTTAGCGTCTGATAATACCCAGGTAACCTCTCCTTTAAGCAGTAATGTACTGGATTTTGTAGGATATGGAACTGCAGATCAATATGAAGGGGCAGGAGCTGCGCCATCACCTACTACAACCACATCAATAACCAGAATGTCAGGTGATACGAATAATAATGTAGTGGATTTTTCAATTGTGACAGCATCACCAACTAATTCTTCCGGAGCATCATTAGCTGTTTCAGATCTGGATTTTGTTTCCAATCCTTTGTTTGTTCAAAATACTTTTGTGAAAGAAAATGAGATCATCTTCGGAACAGAAGTTAAAAACGTGAAAGTATATGATATGTTCGGGCAGGTCATTAAAAAAGCCGGAAATAAAGGTATTCTCAATCTGGATGTTTCTGATTTGAAAAAAGGAAATTATATTGTTACGGGTACCATTAATAATGAACCTGTTTCTCAAAAAATATTAAAGGATTAAGAGCGAAATTTATTACAAATAATCTAAAAACAGCTGTGGTTACACAGTTGTTTTTTTAATACCATCCTCTTCTTGCCGCGTTAATGATTGATCCTAAGTTCAGAACCAGAGTATAACGTATTCTTTTTGCATAATCTTTGAAAGAAGGTTCAAAACCCAGAGAAGACTGTATCGGGAAATAGATCTCAAGAAAGTCCGGGATCAGCCTTAATTTTATCCCACTGTCCCAGATAAATTGGGTCGGATTATTTTTGTTTTTATAAATTCCGGCGTCGGCATAAACATGAAATATTTTCCAGACACTTGAATCTACGTTGAAAGAGGTGATCCATTGGTTGACACTTCCCGGAATAAATGATTTGAAACCTCCGTCTGCGAGAATAAACTGTTGTGACAGAAGGCCGCTGCTGGCACTTTCACCTAAAAGATTATAGGAGAAGGAATAATTCGAAACCCTGGAGATTCCATAATTGAAAGTATTGTTGCGGGTATCATTTCTTACAAAAAATCCTGCAAAAACTCTTAAACTTAATTTTTGTTTAGGAGCAAATTCCCACCTGTAAAAACCTTCTGCAGTTATTTTATTGAAATCTTCCATCCCTTGCGTGCTTATGCTCAGGCTCTTTTCATGAATCATCTGGTTATCAGTGTATCCATATCCAACACTCCAAAGATTATATTTATCATAATCCTGATTGATAATCATCTGGGAACTCAGGTCTCTTTCAAGATAATTATAGCTAACGCTGACTCCTCTGCTTACGGTACTTCTCGGATCTTTTCTAAAGTTGATATTTGAAAAAACAGATGCCTTTCTGTAGGCCAGACCATAATCATAATGGAAATATGAACCCGAAACACCAAATGTCAGGCTCCGGATAATACTTTCAGCAGGTAAAAAAGAATAGGCTACTGAGCCGGAACCCGTCAGTTTTCCTGTACCCGAACTGTACATTGGGGTTACCGAGTAAAGAAATTTCTGATCAAAGAATGACTGGTTTTTAAAATTGAATCCGAAAAGGAATTTATCATATGTATTGTTGAAACGAATTTTCGGACTGATATAAATCTCATTAAACTCAGGATTTGGAATATCTTTTATAAGTTTAAACTTAATTTTTTTTGTGTTGGAGAAAAGCCCTTTTGCATAGGAGAAATTATCCCTGTATTTTGATTCAGGGAAAATATAATCATCATTCAGGGTGATTTTATAAATATCCAAAGCAGGAACTGAAAATGTTTTTGTTCTTTCATTTTCATCGGTTTCTACCCAATAATCTGTCTTTTCCTCATCTTTTGTCTTTGTTTCCAGTTTTACCGGAATCGGGAGATCTGTATTTTTATATATTTTGATATGTAACGAATCATCTTCTTTCCTGAATTTCTTTAATTTGAAATTAACCCTGTTTTTCTGTTTTAAAAAATCTGCCAGATAGGTTGTTCTTTTATCCCGTTCCGAAAGTTCTTTCAGGAAATCTCTGGGATCAACCTGTTGATCGGTATTTTTAGCGATATAATTTTTAACGAGTGCATCAAAATTTTCATATCCCATTTTATCCGCAGAATAGTTGAACAGGCTTCCCATTTCAAAACTGCTGATGGCCATTTCATTAAAGTTGCTCAGAACCGCAAATTTCTCATCAATTTTCTGATCAAGGTTTTGGGACATGATGTATTGATAGGCTAAGCCATAACGGTCGATCAGTTTTACTTCTGAAGCATGGAATAACTTTAAAGGTTTTACCCCAAAAATCCTGGCTTCAGGAAGGCTTCCCAATAATTTTGTCTCGGTATAGAATTTTTTCAGATATTGAATTTCCAGATAAGATTTCAAACCGTTTTTAAACCAATGGTAGTTTTGCTTATCTGTAATAATGCTTTCATCAAGAATCTTTTTGGCGACGATTCCGAAATAATCCAGATCTGCTTTTTCAGCATCGGTAAATAACTGGAATTTAAACTTCCAGAACGTAATGTCATTATTCCCGAAAAAATCTTCTTTAGCCCTGAATTTATCAGAAATAAACATCCGGTCCGGAACAAATCCTATTTTTTCTTTGATGAATTTTAGATGTAACGTAAGATAGAATTCTAAATTTTCTTTCTCACGCTGACTTAGTTTATATCCGAAAAATACTTCCGTATTAATATCTCCGGTATTGATTTTCACCGATGGAAATTCATTGGGAGAGATTAAAAACTCAGGATCTGAATCAAGGTATCCTTTAAAAGAATGGGCTTGTACCTGCTGGAGATTACTTTCTGCGAAATATTTTTCAGGAAGATTAAAATTAACAGTCCAGTAGGTATTGAAACTCACCGATTCTTCAATGTCATGGTAATTCCTTTCAGAAATATTGTCCGGATCAAAACGATCCGGAACAATAAAGAAATATTTTAAAGCTATATTTTCATCAGATGTTCCGTAGCCTGTAAATTTTTTATCAGGCAGCTGTATCTGATACTGCAGTTGTAATTTTACGCTTTTACCGGGTTGTAAAGCCTCACTTAAAGGAATAAAAAGGTTTTCTTTTGAAAGATTATCCACAGAAACGGCCTGATCACCGGAGCTTTTAATTTCCAGATGTAAAAGTTTACCCTGCTCTTCAGGTTTTGCAAAATGGAGATCATTATTCCTGTCTTCCAGCTTTCTGTATACCAACGAGGTGTTCCTGCTCTTGTATGCCGAAACCCAGTTTAAAAGCTTGATCGTATTTAAATCTTTCCCGGAGTTGTTGTAATAAACGAGCTCCTGCTTTATTTCCAGCATCTTTTTATCTGAAGATAGTTTGGCTTCAATAAAGATACTGTCTTTTTGTGCAGAAACCTCTGCACTCAAAAACAAAATAAGACAAATACTAATGACTTTTTTCAAAACTGTGTGATAAAGTGCCAAATATAACTTATTTTGGATATACGACGGGAAATTTTAACTCTGATATTGTTTTTCTTTACAAAGAATTCACATAAGCATTCCAGCCTTCATTTTTATAGGTCATTGCTGCCTCTTCCGGGTTGGAAGATTTGTAAATCCCTCTTCCTACAATAATAAAATCGCTGTGCAGGTTTTTGAAAACGTGTTCCGGAGTGTTGTATTGCTGCCCTTTTCCATCTCCTGAATCTGCCAAATTAACTCCCGGTGTGAATAATAATATCTCTTCTGGTAACGGATTCTGGGAAACACCACCGATTACATTCGGATGTGACAGAGCAACTTTAAGTGCTTCTTCACGGTAGCTGTTAGTGGTTAGTGTTCCTTTGGAAGACATTCCGATGATAGCGACGACTCCTACATTTTTGAAGCAGTCCAGAGATTCAAAGCCTCCGATCACCTGTGAAGTTACAAAATCTGCCCAATCGGTAATTTTAAAAACTCCGCTGGTGAATTGTAATTCCTGAGTGTTTCCGATGTCTGCAAATTTCCGGTCTTCCATCAGTAAAAACCTGTGTTTAGCCGCTAATTCCTTTAATGGAGTAATGGTTTTTTCATATTCGAAATCAGAGATAATATCGATATGGGTTTTTAAAGCGATGATGTGCGGGCCTACTTTTTCAGCCAGCTCCAACAATTCTTTTGTAGTGGTGACGTCAGCAGAAGCAATAAGATTGGATTGTTTTGCAATAGCAGTTTCCAATAATTTTTTTGAAACGGAATGTTGCGCAATGGTTAATTTCTGCTCATAAGAACTTCTTTTCTTCTCCTCAAACTGAATATGGTTTCCCTGTAAAAAATCCTGAATCCTTTTTACTTCCTCATCAGATAAATCTCCGGTTTCCTGAAGGATGGCACAAACTTCGGTGATATTGAAGAGCGTGTGTACTCTGAATCCTTTGCTTTCCAGAAGCTGTTTTCCGCCCTGTTCTCTATCCAGAACAACTACGATATCAGCTACTTTAAGATCTTCCTGCTCAACTTCAGCAATGGTTTCCAATAAAGATTTTCCGGAAGTAATCACATCTTCCACCAAAAGACAGTTTTGTCCCTTCTGGTAGATTCCTTCAATCATTTTCTTGGTCCCGTAATCTTTGGCTTCTTTTCTTTTGATGATCAGTGGAATATAGCTTTCCAGAGACATGGCTGTAGCCATAGGAAGGGCAGCGTAAGGCACTCCGCAAATCAGATCAAAATTATCTAAAGGAAGCATTTCCAATAAATAATTGGCCAGGTTTTTCAAAATTTTAGGATCTGAGGCCAAAGGTCTTAGGTCTACATAAAACGGACTTTCGATACCGCTTTTAAGGGTAAATCTTCCGAATTTAATGATGCCCAGCTTGTAGCACTCTAAGAAGAATTCTTTTTTACTTTCCATTATTTTTTATTAGATGTTTGCAAATTTAAGGATTTGTAATAAGGCTTAAAAATTTATCGTTGATTTCTAAATAAAAGCCATCCCAAAAATTACTGGAATGGCTTTAAATATTATGATCAATAAAGTTATTTTACGATTTGAGCATCGATTACTTTGGTGCTCCCTGAATTTAATTTCTGTTCAGCTTCCCAGAGTAAAAATTTATCAACTTCCTTGATGAGTTTAGGAATGACTAAAGACAGAACTGCTAAGTCGTCTAAGACTCCTAAAACTGGTACTGCGACTTCCGGAAGCAAATCAATCGGAGAGATCACATACAAAATACCGAGCAAAGGCAAAATGATATCGATAGATTTCATGGGATAAATTCCTTTTTTCCATGATTTAACCATTCTGAATATATCCGGGATCTTTTTTACAAAGCCCTTATGGCTGATGGCTTCTTTAGCCAGATTTAACTTGGAATACTTCATTTTTGTGTTTAAGTTTTAAATAAGTTTTTCAACTCTACAAATTTCGCAAATTCTATACCAAGAATTTATAAAATTTAGTTAAAAAATTATTTAATAATATTATCAATGAACTGATGCACAGATTCTGTATTCCAATCTCTGTATGCATCTTCCTTGATTAAGATCCTGCCGTTTTTGTCTAACAGAAAGGTGGTAGGAAAAACTTTAGGCAATAACTTTTCTGAAATCGGGCTTTGTGCAATATAAACCGGAACTGTATATTTATTCTCCTGTAAAAACTTTCTTACGGCAGCTTCTTCGTCATTCATCGCAATCAATACAAAATCTACATTGCCTTTTCGGGTGTCATACAGTTTTTGTATCGTTGGCCATTCTTTTCTGCACGGCGGGCACCATGTTCCCCAGAAATTTAGAAAGACAGGTTTGTCTTTAAAATTTTTAAGATTGGTACTTGGAACATTGATTCCCTGAAGCTCAATATCATAATCAGCCTTGTCTACCGTCACTGCATTTTCAATAGTGGCAATCGGGAAAAACTGATCTTTCAGGAAATCTTTTACTCCCGGAACGAATGCAATAATCCCGATGATGGCTATTAATACAATGTAAATCAGATTTTTTTTCATAGTAATTCCAATATTTCCTGAACGGCATCTTTGCCTCTGTTTTTAGCATAATAAATCTGCAGATCATTGTAGAAAGTATCTTTCGGATAACCTTCAGGATCAGCCTTATATTTCATCAAGAGCTCTTTTCCGTATTTTGGACGCGGTCCCCACGAATTTTTTACATTAAAATCATTATCCAGAATAATTATCTTCGGAATAGATTGGGTACCATTCGTTAAAAACTGGTCAATTAAGCTTGTATCGCTGTCTCTGAGGAAAATTTTTACTTCATTTCTGCCTTCAAAAAATTTAATAAGGGCAGGAACCGTAGCACTTGCATCACCGCACCATGCTTCAGAGATAATTAACAGTTTTCCGTCAAAATTTTTAGATTTTAATTCATTCAACTGTTCTTCATCAGGTGTGTACTTTTTTAAAGTCCGGTCCATTCTCTGAAGTCCCAATTCATAATATTGTTTATAATCTATATCTTTCTGATTGTCGGGATTGTTTTTCCTTTGTATTGCAATATCGATATATTCCTCAAAAGTGATCCCTTTATCCCAGTAATTTTTCATTACTAAAAATATTTATGTTAAAAATTATTGATGTTTCTTGTTTTGTTGATTAAAAATAAATCAGCCAGTACGAATGCTGCTAAACTTTCCACTACAGGAACAGCCCTTGGAACAACGCAAGGATCGTGTCTGCCTTTACCTTCTACAATTACGGGATTTCCATCTCTGTCGATGCTGTCCTGAGGCCTTAATATAGTCGCTACAGGTTTGAAAGCCACGCGGAAATAAATATCCATTCCATTGGAGATTCCTCCCTGAATTCCACCTGAAAGATTTGATTTTGTAGTAAAGTCTGTGTTAAAAGCATCATTATGTTCTTTTCCTGTCATTTTTGCCCCACAGAACCCGCTTCCATATTCAAAACCTTTACAGGCATTAATATTAAGCATGGCTTTGGCTAGCTCAGCCTGTAATTTTGAAAATACAGGTTCTCCAATTCCTACAGGAACATTTTTAATCACACAGGTAATCGTTCCGCCGATGGTATTGCCTTCTTTTTTGATTTCTTTAATCCTGGAAATCATTTTTTCTGCAGTTTCTGCATCAGGGCAACGAACATCATTAGTTTCTGTTTTTGAAAAATCCAGATCCTGATAAGGTTTCTCACAGAAAATATCACCTACGGAAGATACGTAAGCATTGATTTCGATGTCTGATAAAAGCTGTTTGGCTAATGCTCCGGCTACCACCCAATTGATGGTTTCCCGGGCTGAAGATTTTCCTCCGCCACGATAATCCCTGATCCCGAATTTCTGATCATAGGTGAAATCTGCGTGACTGGGACGATAAGATTTCGCGATATGATCATAATCTTTTGATTTCTGGTTTTCGTTTTCGATGATAAAACCTATTGGAGTTCCCGTTGTTTTTCCATCAAAAACCCCTGAAAGGAATTTTACCGTATCACTTTCTTTTCTTTGGGTGACGATGGCTGACTGGCCGGGTTTTCTCCGATCTAATTCATATTGAATTTTATCGAAATCTACCGTTAAGCCCGCCGGGAAATTATTGATTATACCGCCATAAGCTAAGCCATGACTTTCTCCAAATGTTGTAAGACTGAGAAGATTACCTAAAGTATTGAACATAACGCAAATTTAAGGCTTTTTCTTCAGATAATCCAGTCTTTGTATTTAGTTCTGTTTATCGTGATTAATGATGGTATTGATAATGTATTCCGTGCTTTTTTTCTGCTGCATGGTCATTTTTTTCCAAATGAATCCCTTTCTGATATTTTGCCGGTCGATGAGTTGCGGGAAAACTTCTGCCTTTGCATCTTCAGTAATATAATTGGGTGTAATGGCAGGTAATGGTGTGCTGAAGTTGTAAGGATAATTTCTGGAAACATTGAATTTCAGATTTCCCAAATTAAAAGAATCAAATGCTACATTTTCATAAACTGCAGGTCTGATGAGCTGTTCTTTTTCAAACCTTCCCATATAAGATGCCATTTTATAACTGGGAAGATGTTTTCCAATAAATTCCGGAAAGGAAAGGAAGCTGATGATTAAAAGACCTGCCACTGAAAATACAGCAATTGCTTTCTTTTTATCAAAACTATTGAAAAGCACTACAAATAATATTACAAAAAAGACATCGATAAAAAATCGGTACTGAGCGGAAAAGAGCAATATAAGGATGCTTTTTATGATCAGAGAAATACAGATTAAACTGATGATCTTATTCTTTTTAATGAATGAGAAAATGATAAATCCCGATAAACTTAAGATAAACAGAATATTGATTTTCGATTTGATCCCATCAAGTGACAACCAGTTTTTGATATAGTCAAGCTGTGAAAAATTCCTGATTTCTTCGTAAGTGTATTGTAAATCATACGTTTTTTGAATGGCAAACTGTGAAGAAGTTTTTAAAATCTCAGGGTTGGGCTTCCAGCTCAGTCCAAAATCGACGATCGGAATTGGGAAAACAGGGTATCCGAACGTCCATAAATTTTTAATGAAGAATAAAAAAAGGATTATAATTCCTAAGGTTAAGTTTCTGACATTTGATTTAATTATGAAAACAGAGTAGAGGAAACTCAGTATTGGAAGCCAGATCATCGTAGGTTTTATGGTAAAAACAAAAACTGAAAATCCGAGCAGGAGAGAGGTCTGTTTATTTCCGGATAAAATTTCATTCAGAATAATTAATGAAAAAACAATGACCGGTAAGTCAGGGCTTGGTGATTGTGAGAACAAAAGCATTACCGGAAGAAAACACAATTGAATCCAGCTCTTTTTTTCAACAATATAAAGTGTGTAAACAATTAATAAAACCGCATTGATTCTTAAAAAAGGATCGGAAAAATTAGAAAACCCGGCCTGGATAATATGCCATGCAGACATCTGCCCGAGGGTAAGGTCAAGATTGGAAATGCCTTTCACCAAACCATATTCTGCAAGCCATTTTATAGTAGAAATATAATACCCGTAATGATCTAATATGTAGGGATAATAAGATCCGCAGAAAAGAATGATCAGAGCTACAATAATGATCAGGAAACTATCTTTCGCAGGGAATTTATAAAATTCAAGATATAGTTTTTCCTTAAAGAAATAAAAGAGTCCGGAAAAAATAGTGAGGGTTTCTACATAAATATTTAATGGTATGAAGAATGCAAGTACTGTCCAGAGTATACTTAAACCCAAAGTTCCGGCCAGGATTTTCCCTGCTATTCCGGGAAATAAGGGCCCGGCAAAATGCTCCATGATTTTTCCCAGACCCATCAGGACCGGGATAATAAGTACGGAAGAAAGGAGCATTATGAGCATAATAAAAGATTGCCTAAAAATAAGCAATCTTTTATTCTTTTTTTGAAAATATTATATTAATTACGAGTATTAATTACGAGGCTGAACTCTACCATCTTTTCTATCTTGTGATCTACCGATTGTATAACCGGTTGCTCCTCCTACAACACCACCGATCACGGCTCCAAGCCCTCTGTTTTTCTTACTGATAATAGCCCCTGCAGCTGCACCACCTACGGTACCGATAATGGTTCCTTTCGCGGCCTTACTCATCCCTTTTTTCTGAGTTGTTCCTTGTGAAGCACTGCTTCCGTTGTCGGCATATGTACCGTTATTACCTGAACCGGATTCTCTGTCTCTGTAAACCGTTCTTGTTTTTGTAATAACTCTGGGCTCTGAATTATTGGCTGTTGCTGTTCTTGCTTTTTTAGCTTCAACAATACTGTCTGCCTTTTTCTGAGCTTCATAAACCATTTTTTCTTTTTCAATGGCTAATTTCTGTTTCTCTATTTCAAGTTGTCTGGCCTGAAACTCAACTTTCTGTTGCTCTAAAGATTTTTCAGCAATCTGATCATCCTTTTTACAGGCTGTCATTAAAAATACTGACAAAAGACCTGTTACTATTATATTCTTCATAACTCAAATTTTATACTATAAATAAGTCCGAAGACTTTATCTTGTAAGTTATTTTCAATTATGAAGCCAAGTTTTAGTTAACGAATGTTAAAAAATCTAAATAAATATTAAAACATGGCTTGGGGAAATTTTTCATTATTTGGAATGATCTTTTGTAAAATATCATATTGTAACTTTTCGTTAATTATTGGTTTTTATTAGATTCATATAAAAAGGTTATTTTTGGAATACCAAATTATATTATTATGAAAAGAATAATTTTCAATGCCCTGTCTTTAGCGGGGCTTGTGCTTGTTGTTACAGCATGTTCATCCGACAACGATTTAATGATGGATTCGCAGCCGAAGTCAGGATCGATTGCATCAAAAGAAGTTTCTAAAACTGCAACATACCCTATTCGTTATGGTCTTCTTTCACAAAACGGTACAAAAGTTCTTTCGGGAAGTTATGATGTGGGAAGCTTTGTAGCAACCAATAATGCTACAGGAGAGTCTTTTGAAACTTATGGAGGCAGCGGGCTTCAGTCTCTTCCACAATATTATGACGGAATTCCGGCAGGTACTTACACTTTTACAGCCATGCAGGGGCAAGGAGGATGGGTAGGATACGGCTCGGTGGTGGCTTCTGTTTCCGATGCTCAGGTAGATGCAGACGGATATGTTACAGTTTATATTCCTATTGCCTGGGAAGAGTAAATAATTTTTAATATTTTCGCAGTAATTTAATTCCTCTTTAAGTTAATTGAGGAAAGAGATTTATTTATTTCGTTAATGTCTTTATATTTCGCTGGAAACAAGTAACAGATCCAAGAAGCGGTTTTTATAACCATCTTAATTGATAGGAAATATGGAGTATAACAATATATTCTGTTTAGATTTTCTAAATAGATTTTTTTTCATCATTTGTGTTTTTTTATGGCCTCTTCGGAGGTCATTTTATTTTTTATCTATACAATCAAAAATAATAGATTATGATTTCACTCATAGAATACCGATGAATAAGTGTCTAATTTTAAAAATCATTAAAAGTAGTAATCACCATTAAAAAATAATATGAAAAATGTATTCCTATCAATGCTTGCAATAAGCTTCCTGGCCCTAAGCTGTAAAAAAAAGGAGACGGAGAATAATACAGATCTTACCGATTCTGCCAATGCGAACAATATATATTCTGATACTGCAGGTATATCACCTGAGATTCCCGCAGATACCGCATCAGTTCATGACAGTATGAATAACGGAACAAATACAACGACTACAGGAGGAAGAAAAACAAGCAACAATAATACAGGAAACAGGTCCGGGAATGTGAATGCAGCGGTATCTGATACTACAGGAGCTACAAGATAACACTTTTTTAGATCTCATATATTCTCGAACTCCTTTTATAAGGAGTTTTTTTAGTATCCCTTGAAAGCCAATTTAATTTTTTTTATGAGCCTGTGGAGTGGTTGTGCCTGGTAATCAAGCAGGGCATAAACTTCTTCTGAATTATTATATTGGGAAGGAACCGTTTTTCCATTGATTTTTTTGATACCTCTTCTTTCCATTGTTTCAAGGATTACTTTGGCGAAAGAGTCTTTTGCCCGTTGTTTGGAACGGTCTTGTGAGATACCTTCAGAATGAAGCCTGTACTTGTACAATACTTCTTTTATAAATTTTACTTCTCCCTGCTCCAGTATTTTCAAGTATAAATCCTGGTCTACAGCACTGGTCAGATCAGGGTTGATACCTGATGTTTTTAAATAAGCTTCTCTTTTGAAAGAAAAGAAATGGGCAAACTGAATAGGGCAATTAAAAAAGTAACGGTTATTATCAACCTGCTTTGTATTGCTGAATGTTTTTTGCGGTTGTAAATTTTCATCACACAACATCATCTGGGAATAAGTAGCTGCGAGATTTTTGTTTTTGATGAATTCATGTACAGATTTTTCGATAGCTTCAGGATAAAGGGCGTCATCAGGATCGAGATAGCCGCAGATCTCACCGGTAGCATAATCCATGCAGTTGCCTTTGGTAAAGCCACATCCCTTATTGACATTGTTTTCAAATAATTTAAAGCGATCGTCGTCTTTGATAATATCTTTTATTATTTTCAGTGAATTATCCGTAGAACTGTCATCTACAATAATAACTTCAAAATCAGGGTAAGTCTGGGCTATTAAAGAATCATAGCAGTCTTTAAAATATTTTCCGTTATTGTAGTTAGCAATAAGAACTGAAAATTTCTTCATCATTGAACCAGTTTGTGTTGTAGTACTTTAAAATGTAAAATATGAATTTAAATTTTACCATTACAAGTATAGAGAATATCTTGATAAATACACAATATATCCTGAATATTTTTTGAATGAGAACGATTTATAAAATAGAAAAGAAGTCAGTATTTATTTTAAACCTTATTTTATCCTATTATTTTTTTATAATCTGTAATTTTTCTGTTATTCTTTTCCGGGATAAAAGTTTGTTATTGTATTTTTTGTAATTTCATAACAAAACTTGGTATGAATTTTATAAAATATTTCAAAATACCTTTTCTGGTTCTTGTTTTTGCTACCCTTATTTCGTGTAGTAATAAAAAGGCGGCCGATTTTAAAAAATCTATTGTTGATAAAGAATCTGAGTCATTTAACATGCTTCTTGGAAAAACCGGGCTTGAATCGAGAAAGCTGAATTATCTTATCAAACATGATTATTCAAATGCCTTGTTGCTTGTTGATCAACAGGAGATAAAATTTAACGAGATCATTAAAGATATTGAAATGCTTAATCCTGATGGCATTGAAGATGGAAAACAGCTGCAGAAAGCAGCAATAGAGTATTACAAAAGTCTGAGAAAACTGTTTCTTTATTCACGGGATGAGATTAAGCAGGAGGTAGTGATGCGCGCTAAAGGTGATGAAAAGAAAATGTCTGCAGCACAACACCGGATGCTGGAACTGGCATTAGAAAAACAGAAGTTTTACCAGCAGGTTTATGAGAAAGATGAATTGTTTTTTAAAGCTTTAAAACAATTTGATGATAAAAACGGGTTGAAGTAAAATAGTCTGAGATAAATCCCGTAAACTATTTAAAAACTGTAGGTGGTATTTCTATTCACCAATAATTTAATGGCGTTTTTCAGATAGATGTATGCAAATAATTCTACTTTCTTTTGTCGTATTCTAAATTACTCTTTCTGAATAATAATATGGTATTTATATCGTTAATTGATAGAATTTACTCATGTTTAAATTTGAGTTTTCATGGTTATTAGTTTTTATCCCCGGAGAAGTCCGGGGATTTTCATTATGACCAGAATCATAAAACTATGTTGATAATACTTTTTAAATTTAATTACTAATAACTCATTCATATCCATTTTAAAAAACAATCATTGTTCAACTTTCGGCACTTGGAGGTCTTCAATCCATCAGAATGAATCTACCATTAAAACAAATAGTTCAGTTGAACATATTAAATCTAAAACCAAAATAAAAAAGGTTAAGATGGATGAACTATTAACAACTGGCTTCAAATAAACTTCAGTCAATTTTATTAAATTAAAAAAACTCCCCACCTAATGGGCGGGGAGTTTTACAAAACTAAGCTCTGTTAATTTAGAGATTAGCTAATTTTAATCTATCCTTTATTCACCACAAGGACGTGTATTGCAATAGGTAAATCCAGCCGGGTGCTGACAACATCTTTCATAATCGTAGCATCTTTTACCTCCGCTTCCACATACTTCGCCAGTTGGATCTCCTTCACCAGGAGCTGGTTCGTCAATTGGGTCACCTGCAAAAATGACTTTTAATTTAGATCTTGTAAGTTGATTCTTTACATTTAATTTTTTCATAGTTTTTCGTTTTAAATTGTTATTTAATTAAAAGAATTGTCGTAAAAATATTAAAATAATTCAAACAACTAGGAATTTTTTTATTATGTTAAACCCTGTTTTTACTCATATTTAATTTGCTTTAAATTTGAACCGGACCCCTCATGTTTAATTGAGTTTTCATGGTTATTAGTTTTTATCCCCGGAGAAGTCCGGGGATTTTCATTTATGATCAGAATCATAAACCATGTTGATAATACTTTTTAATTTTAGAACTAATAACCCATTCATATTTCATCTTAAAAAACAATCATTGTTCAACCTCCCGCGCCCCGGGAGGTTTTTCTATATATAGTCAATAAGAATTTAATACAGGATTTTTCCTCTTTCTATTTTCACTACTTTTTCCTTTTCCATCTTTTTAATTGTTCTGATAACCGTTTCTACACGGAGGCCCGTTATGTTTGCTATTTGCTGTCTTGTTAAGGGCACCTGAAAAGTTTGTGAATGGTCTATGGAATTGTACTCTTTAATATAATCCAGCGTGGTCTTAATTTTGGCGGAAGGGTCTGAATTCGACATACTGAATAACATGTGATACTTATAATACAACCGGTCTGCAAGACAGTGAAACATGTTGAATAAAACATCGGTATTGCCTTTTAATAAACTGTAAAAATCTTCTTTACAGAGTTTCAGAACTTTGCATTGTGTTTTCGCAATGGCGTTCATAGGGTAGGGCTTGCCATTAAATAGTAATGACTCTCCGACACTTTGCCCATTGGACAGAATATTCTGAGTGAATTCTTTTCCATCTTCATGGTAATTGGTCAGCTCAACGGTTCCGGTTACAATTTGAATATAAAATTTAGGAGTTGTTCCCTCTTGTATAATGGTGTCGTTTGCTGCATAATTTGCATATTCCGCACCATAGGCTAAAAGTAAATCTTCACTGATTATCATAGTTTAAGTTCTAAGGTTAAAGGATGAATAAATCGTAAAAATCGATACTGATGGCTTATCAAATAATACGCCAAAAATTTAATGTTTTGTAAAACAAAAAAGCCTCTTTACAACTCACCGGATTCCCGGTATTCGTATAAAGAGACTTTTGAGGTACCTAGCGTACCTAAATATTGAAATGCTATACTAACGCATACATCTTAAAATAATATTATATTAATGATTTTCAGGTAGTTTTAATCGCAATGTGTTTTAATTAATTTCATTTAATTGTAAAAAAGTAGACACAAATGTAGACACAATTAAAAATAATTTATATCTTCGTATAGTTCAAAATAAGTTATGGCTACGATAAGATATTATTTGCGTACTAAATCGGCAAATTCCAAAATACAAGTACAATTTTCAATTTCACGGGATCTTAAACTAAGAACCTCAACGGATCTGGTAATAAATCATTCTGATTGGAGTAGTGATACGAATTTTCCAAAGCAGAACAATCCGGAAAACAAAATTCTTACAAGGCAGTTAAGAGAACTGTCAAACCATTTACTAAATGAATACAATTCAAACTTTGTTGCAGGTGTAATATTTGACACAAACTGGCTTAAAGATAAATTAAGTGCGTATTTTAATCGTATTGATGAAAAAGTAGATGATAGTATATTCTTAAATTACCTTATCAATTTTATTGATTTTAAAGAGGGGATTTCAGCTTACACTAAAAGTACAATCAATAAACTAAACAATCTTAAGGATCGTTTTGCTGCATACCAGAAAAAGAAGAAAAAGAATTACTTGATAGAAGATATTAGCGGTAAGGTATTAATTGATTTTAAGAACTACCTTATCGTTGATTGTGGGTTAATGGAAACAACAGCCACCAGATTTATTAAAAACCTTAAAACAGTGCTATTTGATTCCAGAAATAACGGTAAACAAATACATCATCAAATTGCGGGCTTCACTACAGGAACTACGAACAGTGATCATAAAGTTTTTCTTTCTTTTAAGGAAATAGAACAGATAAAAGATATAACTACATTGAATACTGATTGGAATATTGCTAAAGATTGGCTTATTCTGGGCTGTTATCTTGGTCAAAGATCGTCGGATCTTCTTAGAATGACAAAAAGGATGATCTATACTAAAACAGACGCGGATGGGAACTCTTTTAGGTTTATTGAAATTAAGCAACAAAAAACAGGTGAAAAGGTAGTGATTCCTTTACATGATGAGGTTGAAATAATTCTTAAAAAATATAACAATGATTTCCCTCCGGTATTTGCCGATAATCCTGATTCTAATTCTACTCTCTTTAACAAGCATATAAAAAAGGTTTGCGAATTGGCTGGAATTAATGAAATGGTCAAAGGGAAAGTTTTTAATGAAGAAACGAAAAAGAATGAGATTGTAGAAACTGAAAAATGTAAACTTGTTTCATCTCATGTTTGCCGTCGTTCATTTGCTACAAACTTCTACGGAAATAAAATGTTTACAACACCTCAACTGATGTCAATTACCGGGCATAAAACAGAATCTATGTTTTTAAATTATATTGGTAGAACTGCAGATGATTGGGCTATGCAAACAGCAAAAACATTTAAAGAATTATCTAATCAAAAAATATCATAATCATGGGCGCATTGGAGAAAGAGATACAGGCTTTAAGAATGAAGCAGTCAAGAATTGAAAAAAAGCAGAAGGAGGAAAATGCAGAGGTTTGGAGCCGTATCGAAACATTGGAACAATTAGCGAGAGAAAATACCGGAGTGGTTGCCGGACAACTTTCTCCAAGCGTTCAGATTGCAATAAACAAAGTAGCCTTAAGGAGAGGATGGAAATAAGAGTTATAAATTACACTACGAAATAGCAAAAGAATATCTTAATAAACTTCCGGAAGATAAAAGGGAAGAATTATGTAAACGAATACTGCAGGGATTGCAGGAAAGAAAGAAAAGTAAGAGCGAGATAGAAAAAGATTCTTCAAGTTTTCTGAAAAACTCTAAATCATTTCAAGACTTCAAAAAGAAATATGGCATAAAATAAACAATAAAAACTAATCACCATGAAAACAAAAGAACAAAAAAATTCAAATGAAAGAAAATTAAATAATACATCCTTTGATGCTTTAAGAGAAATTAAAGTAATTAAAGAAGGAAGGTTTGATTTCGGTATTATTAATTTTACTTCTGTGTTACATCATTTTAATTGGGATTTTAAAGATGATCATAAATACCCATATTTCCATAGTTTAGGATTATCAATGAGCGATTATAACAAAGCAGGTTCAATTAGTAAATATCAAGCTTTTTGCCTTATAAAATTATCATCAATTCTTTATGATGCTAGGTTATTGTATGAAAACAACTTGATAGACTTTACTGAATTATATAGCATTGTAGCAAGAGTTAAGAATGATGCTTATAAAAGATTTAAATCTATTCAAAAGTCTCATGCCAAGAAAGAATTAATGAATCAAAAATTAGATTCAGATTCTTTATTGATTTTGAAAGCAAAATTAGCAATTCTAGAAAATGAAAACTAATCATGAAAGAAATTCTAGTAGATATAAATACAGCAGATATTCATATTGTGAACAAATATGATATAGCTAGATGTTACGAAGTTAATAGGAGTGAGTGGAGCAAAAAGGATATATTTTTTTTGAATAAAATATATGCTATTGAATTTAAAGATTGCTTAATTTTCTTTAGAAGAATTATATCAATAGACAAGAAATTCCTAAAAACACAAACTGATAAAGGAATTCAAATATACGAGTTAGAAAATATTTCCCGGATCATGCTTGTCATTTGTTTGGAGAAAGATATGGATAATGCTCCAACACTTGAAATGCGTACTATGGCTAGTTTATCATGTACTGATGAAGCAATTGAACAATTGAAGTTTTATGATGATGATTACGCAAAATGTTTGATAAAGGTTTTTACCGATTTTCAAAAGCATAAATCTTTTGAAAAGATGAAAAGTGATTATGATGAAATTGATAACTCTTTTAAGTATAATCTTTACGGATTTAACGTAAACGCATCTATTCAGGAAGTTATTTACCCTGCGATTTAATTGCAATGCAACTGTCCAATTGGACATAATAAATAATAAATTTAAAAAAATAATAATAACTGATAGAAATGAGATGCTTTAAAAACATCTCATTTTTTTATCATATTTTTATAGTGGCAACCGAAAATTAATTGTTTAAAATATGGAAATACCATTATACTATAATTTCAAAGAATTTGATGAGAATTATAATAAGAATTTAAAAATTTGGCTTAATAACTATCCTGACGCTGATGAAATTGACTACTTGAATGAATTGAGAAGTCAATATATATTATTTTTTTATCAAAATAATTTTGATTTTATCATTAATTCAAATTGGATTAGAGATGAATATCCTGAAAATTATGAGTTATCAATTACTGCATATCAAGAATTTATGCAGGAGAAACTAATACAATACTTGCATGATGATCTAGATTCAAATTTTGACGGAGACAATTTAGAAATTTCTCTTGATACTAATGTAATGGATTTTTGGGAAGATTGTAATGTTTGGACTAGAAAAAACAGCGCAATTATCGATGATGAAAAACATAAATATTTAAAAGAGTTTTTTACATTTGATAATTACACAAAAAAACTAGTTTTTGATGAAAAAAAATTTACAAATTTTAAATATGCAATAAAGAGAATTATAGAATATTTAGATAAAAAAACTCATTTAATTAGTTCAACAATTAAAAACGAACCTGAATTAAATAATAATAGTAGTGAAGTATTGAATTCGTATCAAAATGCTCAATCTGAGAATGAAAAAATTGAGATTGTTGCTGAATATATCTTTGAGTTATCCAAAAAATATATAAATGGAAATAATGATTTGATTGACGAAGAAATTGACGATTTATACTTTGATACAATTTCAAAATTAAAGGAAGAAATAATTGCAGAAAACAGTACTATTCTTAAATACAAACTATACAAAACTTATGAACTTCCATCAAAAGAAGATTACAAACCTACTGAATATAGTTTTTACGCAGAGGATTTGTATAGAACACATTTAAAGATAAGGGAGCAAAATGATGTGTTAAGTACAATCGAAAGAGGAATAATTTTAAATAATGTAGAATTTAGAGAGTATAGCGATGGAAATGGATTTTTTCATAATAAAAAGAAAATTGGTTATAAAGTTTTTTTGAAATTTAAAAAATTATGGAAACTTCAAAATCAGAAATCTATAAATCAGGAAATAATAGTTGAAAACACAAATATTTCCCCTATATATCAAAAAATAAAAATCAAAGGAAGTTTACAATCAATAGGGTATCTGTTTTCCGAATTAATAGATAAGGGCTTTATTGAAGCACCTAAAAGAAATGGTAAAAATAATACAAGTGCGATTTCAAGAATGATTTTAGAACACTTTGAATTTGTCGATAAAGAAGAACAACCTAACGCTGAAGATGTACGTAAAACACTTTTTACAGATAATAAGCTGTCATTAGATAAACAAGATTTATTTAAGATACCCAATCAAAAGACTATAAATGAAAATTAGTAACTAGCTGTTTTATAGTTAGTTATTTTTATTTCTGGATAAATTGGATATTATTCTGGATAACACTTGCTTTATGCAATTCATAATCTTTGCAATAGAAATTTAAAACAATTGCAAATGAATACAATTCAATTCGTGGGTACTAATCCCGCAGATCTTATAAAAGGAATCGAAGAAGCACTGATTCCTAAACTCACTGAGAAACTTTCTATACAGTTTCAGCCAAAAGAACCAACAGAATATTTAACACGTGCTGAGGTTTGCGAACTTTTAAAGATCGATCTAAGCACGTTACACAGATGGAGAAAGGATAGTATGATTCCTAGTTATGGTTTCGGAAACCGGGTATATTTCAAACGTCATGAAGTTGAACGAATTATTAATCAAAATAAACTTAGTTAAACTTATTATGGCAACCATTACACCTACACCTAGACAAGAAGCGTATCTAAAAATTAAAGATACAATCGCAGAAAGAATGAATGAAGTTCTAGCAGTGATCGGTAGAATTCAGCCATGCACTTATGAAGATATTGCTGATGAATTAAAAACTAGAACAAACTTAACGACAAACCGAATTTCAGAACTTGAAAAGGTTGGTTTGATCCGCGTTACGGGTAGAGTAAAACAAAAAGGAAATACACGAAGTCTTTTCAGCGTGTGTAATGAAGAGGAGGCTAAGCGGCTTCAAGAGGAATTTCTAATAAAGTACAAATCTGAAAAAGAAGATTTGGAAACAGCATTTCAAAAAGTCCAGGAGAATCCAGCAGCGAAAAACATTATTAAACGCCGTGTTACATACTGTAAATACAAACTTCGCTTACTAACTAAATATGCCATCTAGAAAGCAAAAAAGGGAGCCTTTTTGGTTCCCTGATTGTTCAAAATATGTAATGGTGGCAACCGATTACAACACAAAGATAATGAAAATAATGTTGGATAATCTAAAACTTTCAATAACCGATCAATGTATTATACAAAGATTATTATGCTTTGCAGAAAACGAAATGATTTCCCGTAAACCGCAGAATAACAATTATGTATGTTACTCAAAATTTGGTGCTTTGATGAGGTTTGATTTTAGAAAAAGTATGGAGAATGGTTATTTAGTTGGTTTCAGGCATTTAGAGCTATCAATTAGTCCGCACTATCACTTTAATAACTATTTATACAATGGAGATGATTTCACGCCTGAAAACTGCTTAAAAAGCCTTAAAGATATATTTACTTTACTAAAAATAAAAAAGACAGAATTTGACCTTTTAAAAGTAGCAACTCCACTTGGAATCTGTAAAGAAAGTTTGGTCACTTGGAGAAAACTTCACAGAGAAGGCAAACTTACTAAAGAAAAGCAAAT
>NZ_JBGFFD010000013.1:0-69773 GCF_041224435.1 Chryseobacterium tongliaonense
TAAATTTTCAAAATTAGGGAAAGGAGGAGAAAGAAAGTAAAAAATCATTGGGAATCCATTCAAAGCTTATAGGTTTTAAAAACCTATAAGCTGTAATTTTTTAGAATTAGAATGTCTGTGAAAGATATTTGGTACAAACCGGATATATCTGAAATCGGCGAACTAATAGAATATAATATAGCTTTTTAAAATAGATAAAAAGAAATCCCAACCAATAGATAGTCGGGATTCTTGTTGCTCATTATTTATATTTAATAATGAACAAACTACAATTTAGTATATGATTGAATGTTTTGGTGTCGTTTGAAGTATTTTAATTACATAATGTTAAAAACTGATGGCTCATTTGTACTTTGAACCTTGCTTCAGATTTTAACTTACTATATATTGTATGTTCTAAAGCATGTACTGCTTTTAGTTTCTGATCAATAAAGCCTGCAATCTGTACAATTGAAAACATGAAATTCCTGTATAATGTTATATCAACAGTCTGCCCGTAAACCGGCAGATAAGCTTTTAAAAAGGGAATTGTTGATTGATGCCGGCTATAATTTACACAATAACCTGGTCCTTCTTTGGAGGTAATAATTTCATCCTTATTAATATAGTCTAAAATGTTTTCGTTTTCTTTGGGAGAAATCCTGTTTTTAGAAAAATAACGATTGATCTTGTCCAGAATAT
Source organism: Chryseobacterium tongliaonense (assembly GCF_041224435.1). NCBI lineage: Bacteria > Pseudomonadati > Bacteroidota > Flavobacteriia > Flavobacteriales > Weeksellaceae > Chryseobacterium > Chryseobacterium tongliaonense. Next base: position 682 of record NZ_JBGFFD010000013.1, read on the forward strand.
GTTGGGCATATTCCATCATTGTAATGGTTTTCCATTCGAATACGTGTTTCATTCCATTTTTTACTGCATCAGAAGAAGGTTTTACATTTTCGCAACTTGTACAAAAAGAAATCCCTATTTTTTCGGAGTAAGGAAAAAAACAATCTTTAATCTGAATGGAAGCGTCTGCCTGAAGCCTGTCATTCGCAAAATTATAATACAGATACGGACTGTATAATTCCACGAGGTTTTTCAGATAATCTGTTTCGCTTGTATTGTAATATTCTTCAAACCATTTTTCAAGGTTATCATAATAATGGTTTTCAAATTCATTAAAACTTAAATAAAACGGCAATTCCATAGCTTTGTATTTTGATAAAGCAAAACTATTGCGGTAAAGCGACAAAACTTGACGTGTTAAAAAAAGTTTTCAGAAATCTGAAATTTTGAAGTCAGAGACTGGAAACACTATCTCTGTCTATCAACTCTTAACTACTTGTCATAATTCCTCATTATATATTCAAAATAATGAATCATCTTCATATAGTTTTCTATGCTGATATATTCATTGGTACTGTGAATACTCTGTTTTTCAGGATCGTTGATTTTAATGGGCATGAATCTGTAAATATGGTTACTGACGATCTGATATTTATAGGCATCCGTAGCAGCAATGGTAAGATAAGGTGTCGCTATGGCGTCAGGATAAATTTGTTTAATCCCCGACTCTATCATCTGATACGCTTTTGTATTGGAAGGTGACACCAGCGAAGCCTCTCTTGTATTGTCGATTTCCTCAACCTCAACATCGAAACCTTCTGTGGCTTTGGCAATATGTTCTTTAACGTCTTTAACAGAATTTCCGGGAAGCAGTCTGAAGTTTACAATAAATTCCACTTCGGGAGAAAGCACATTCGGCCCGTCACTTCCTTTCATCATCGTTAAAGCTGTGGTAGTTCTTACTAAAGCATTAGTGGAATTATTTTTTGTCAGCTGAGATAATAAAAGAGGTTTTAAAAGCCATTGATTGGAAATAGCCAACCGGTTGGCAAAAGGCATAGATCCGCCAATATTATCAAAAAAACCTTTGATAAGAGGAGTAATCGTTGGTTTCATCTGATTTTCTTCCAGCCGCTGCATGATAACGGCCGCTTTACCCATCGCACTTTCCGTAGGTGGCATCGAGGAATGCCCGCCTAATCCTTTTACTTTTATTTTTGCGGATAAAAATCCTTTTTCTGCACAACCAATAACTGCCACATCAGAATTAATGCCTTTAATACTTCCTTTTTCCAATATTAAACCACCCTCATCATATACGGCGTCAAACTTTAATCCTTTCTTTTTAAAATAATCCGCAATCTGTACCGCTCCTTTTTGTCCGCCTACCTCTTCATCAAATCCAAAGGCCAGATAGATATCCCGTTGTGGAGTCTGCCCGCTTTTGATCATATTCTCCATAGATTCCATTAAAGAAAACAGCATTCCTTTCATATCTATTGCTCCTCTTCCATAGATTCTTCCATTGGCTACCGCTCCTGAAAACGGGGCAAAATCCCAATCTTCCGCAACTTTTGTTACAGCAGGTAAAGGCTTGTCATCCGGCCTGAAAATATTTTCTTCTTTATTTTTCACATCAGCATCCCCCGGAGGCACCACATCGCTGTGTGAAAGAAATACAATCGGTTCAAGTGCGGGATTGCTTCCTTTAAGCCTGAATACCAAAGCATGGGTATTGATCTCGTAATTTTCCGTATGCTGATAGACCAAAGGATATGAGCTTTTTAAATATTCTTTAAACCTGTCAAAGGGGCCATAATCAAAATTCCCTAACTCACCTGTAGAAACCGTTGGAATCTTTATCCCTCCGGAAAGCCTTTGAACAGCTAAATTATTTTTCATCCATTTTACTTTATTTCCTGAACCGGATGCATTTTTTTTAAACGGATAGGTAAAGGTTTTTATCAGCAGAATGGCGATCAGAACAATAAGGATTCCCAAGATAATTAAAAGGATTTTTTTCATGGTGATTAAGTTTTGTGACGGTATGATTTATTACAAAGATAATGAACATACTTCCGGTAAGAAGGAATTATTTAATCTGAAATAAAAAAGCATTGAAAATTCAATGCTTACTCGTTATACCTGTTTAAATAGGATTCAATGTCGAAAAATTATTTTTATTATCCAGCTCATATTTTCTTTTTCGGATAAAATCAGTGGGGCGGATGCCATTAATTTCATAAAATAAGTCTGAAAAATTCTGCCTGGAAGCAATTCCGCATTCTTTGGCCAGTGTTTCAATTCCGTATTTCAGGTATTTTTTATCTTCAAAAAGCAGAACGGTTATATAATTAATTCTTAATTCGCTCAGGTATTTATTGAAATTAACGCCTTTACAGTCATTGATCACCTGCGAGAGATAATTCGAGTTGGTTCCCAGCTGACCGGCCAGCTTATGAATGGTGAGGCCTTTTTGGGTGAATTCTTTTTTGTCTTCAAACCTTTTCAGCTTTCTGAGTAATTCTTCCACTTTATTTTCATCCGGTCCTGATTTTTTCTCTTCCGTGGTGGTAAGAGATTTTTCGCTTAATGCATTCTGATGCAGGATAAACCGTTCTTCCAACAAAATATATTTCTTCTGAATATTCTTTTCTTTCCGATACCTGATGATCAGTAAAATAATTAAGCTAACGGCCAGAATAATCAATCCGGTAATAATCCAGCTTCCCCACGAATTGGCTTTCTCCAGTTTACTTTTTTCTTCCAATAAAGTTTTTGTATCATATTCTTTATGAATTTTGGGCGACAAATAAACAAAATCTTTTGAAATAATGCTATCTGCTTTTAAAAGCTGACCTGTATAATATAATTGTTGTCCCTGATCGCCTTCCTTTTTATAATGATTGATAAGAATTTCGTAGTTTTCTCTTAATTCGGGAAGAATAAACTGGTGTTTCTGGAAAATAGAATCTACCTTTTTAAAATAGGAAATAGACTCAGCATTATTCTTTAAGCCTGCATAGCTTTTCCCGGTGTAAAAATAATCTACCGACAGCCATGCAAAATCTCCTTTATCTTTAATAGGAAACGTTGATTGCCCCAAGTGATCTAATGCAGATTGGTACTGATTCTTTTTATAATCTGAAATTCCCCTGCAAAGAAGAAAGTAGCCTTTTTCCTGGATATAGTCTTTATCATCCCCCGTTTCAGCAAGACCTGTTTCTATCGCTGTATCTGCTTCTTTAAATTTTCCCAGGTTCCGGTAACAGATGATCAACTGGTGTAAGCTGTTCAGATACCCTTTTTTATTGTTGTAAATTTCATTCGGGTGAAGATCTGATTTTGTTTTCGGCAGATAATGGGCAATGCATTGCTTAAACATTTCGGAAGCTTCCTGATAATATCCCAGATAACTTTTTACGACACCAATATGGTACAGGTTCTGAAATTTTAAAAACTCATTTTCCGTATCTTTTGTGTATTCATAAGCCAGCAGATATTCATTAAGGGCAGACTGGAATCTTTTATAATGATAATAATAAATAATTCCTTTTTCCAAATAAGCAATTCCTATCAAATCTTTACTGTCAGATAATTTTGCAGCTCCGATGGCACTGTCTGCATAGATGATTTTTTTCTCGTTAGATGGTGAATAAAAAATCCCGTCTTTATATCCCTGTACTAATTTCTCATAGTTCTTTTCAGTCTTTGCCTTATTGATATAGGATTGAATGTAGGGGAAAGCTTTGGGATTATTTTCCTCGAAATTTTCATATTTCGTTCTCAGTTTATAATACTCACTATACCCTTCCTGAGAAAAGAAAAGTTGAAAAATTAATAGAGATAGTATATATGGTAGTTTTTTTATCACATTTAAATAATTATCAGGGTACAGTTTGTCATCAAAATTACATAAAATCATTTAATTTTTATCATTCAATATTGAATTAATAGGGATAATCTTCATTTCTTAAAACAAAAGAATAATATATTGATTATTAATACTTTAAATAAGTCCTAATTCATTAATTAGGACGTCTCAATTTCCGAATAGAGACAACAAGTGCTTTTTTTTATGGTTTTATGAGTATAATTTCGAACTCAGAATTCTGAAACAATATAACCTGGCCGGGATAACCTTTATAACTCTGAAATTATATGAAAAAGTTTATCTCATTAAAAATATCCTTAGTATTAAGTATTTTATTTTATTCAGCAACACTAATATCCTGCAGACAGGATGATGACAATGATTTTCAAAGATCTGAAACCGTTTTCAAGGACAGTAAAACAACCGGTAAAATAATACAGGACACTATACAGGAAGGCGATCCACCGATAAAAACAGGAAGCCACTGGAAAACAAAAAACTAAATTTAAAATATCCTAAGAAAGACTTTTCATTTTTATAATTAAAACTAATAACCATGTAAATATATAATTTAGTTGCTATTTGCAGGTAAATTGCAAGGGTCCGGGATCCGCCGGACCCTTTTATTTTAAAAACTTTTTAAAGCACAAAACACTATAAAAAAGAGGCTGTCATACGACAGCCTCCTCTTTCAAAAAACATTAAGGATTTATAATCACTTCCAGCCTCCGCCTAAGCTCTTATAAATATCTACAACTGTACTCAGCTGTTTTTGTTTAGCTTCAACCAGTTCCATTTTTGCATCCAAAGCATCTCTCTGATTCAAAAGAACCTCAAGATAATCTGCCCTTGAATTTCGGAATAATTGATTAGCAATATCGATCGATTGTTCTAACGATTTTGTTTCCTGTGCCTTTAGCTGATAATATTGGTCTATATTTTTCACTTTAGACATCAGATTTGCCACATCTAAATAGGCATTCAAAATCGTTTTATCATATTCATACAAAGCCTGGATCTGTCTGGCATCCGCTGTTTGGAAATTTGCTTTAATCGCACTTTTATTAATTAGCGGGCCAGCCAATTCTCCTGCTAAACTTGCAGCCATAGATTCCGGCAATTTAACCAAATAAGAAGGTTTGAAAGCTTCTAATCCTAATGTTGCGGAGATTTCCAGTGAAGGATAAAACTCTTTTCTCGCTGCTTCTACATCTAATTTTGATGATTTTAATTCGAATTCAGCTTGTTTAATATCAGGACGGTTTGCCAATAATTGTGACGGAATCCCAGTATATACCGTCTGCGGAATTGTGGTCATAAAATCTTCCTTCGTTCTTACAATCGGCTGTGGATAACGACCGCAAAGCGCATTGATTTGGTTCTCCTTTTCGGTAATATCCTGACGGATCGTATATTCTGTTGCTTTAGATTTTGCCAGTTCTGCTTCAAATTTTTTCACTGCCAATTCAGTTGCCGCCGCAGCTTCTTTCTGAATTTTTGAAATTTCCAAAGCTTTTTGCTGAAGCTTAATGTACTGTTGAATAATATCCAACTGATTATCCAAAGCCAGCAATTCATAATAATTATCTGCAACTTCTTCAATTAGGTTTGAAAGAACGAAATTCTTCCCTTCGACCGTTGACAGATAATGAGCAACTGCAGCTTCTTTTTCAGTTCTCAGCTTTTTCCAGATATCGACTTCCCAGTTTGCCATCAACCCGCCTTCAAAATTTCCAAGCGGATCCGGCATTTCTTTTCCCGGTTCAATTTCTGTTGTTGCATCACCTGCTCCTTCGCTTGTGTAGCGCCCTGCTTTCTTTACACCTGCTCCAATTCCCGCGGAAACAGTGGGTGTTAATCTTCCTTTTTTAGCTAAAACCCCACTTTTTGCAATTTCAATTTCCTGCAAAGTGATCATTAATTCCTGATTGTTTTTCAGAGCGGTTTCAATTAAGCTTACTAAATTCGGATCGGTAAAAAACTGTCTCCAGGGTGTTGTTCCGCTGTTGTTATTTGCATCACCCTGATCTTCCTGATTAAAGTTTTGAGGCACATTTTCTTTCACCTCATCTTTTATCACGGTCGCCATTGGTGCCTTACAGCTTGCTAAAAGAAGCGATAAGGCGATGGCTGCTATATATCTTTTATTATTATAAATCTTCATGTTTGTCATCGTGTTGATAAGGTTCTGTTTGTTCAGTTAAAGGATTTTCTTCTTCATATCTTGCCAGTCTCGATTTGTCTGCGATTGTTCCGAAAATATAATACAGTCCCGGAATAATCATCAGTCCGAAAATAGTTCCGATCAACATACCTCCTGCTGCAGCTGTACCGATCGTCCGGTTACCAATCGCACCCGGCCCTGTTGCCATTACCAATGGAATCAAACCTGCAATGAATGCAAATGATGTCATCAAAATCGGACGGAAACGAATGGCGGCTCCTTCAATGGCAGCCTGCGCTACCGGAATTCCTTCCTCTGCCTTTTTCTGAACGGCAAATTCTACGATTAATACGGCATTTTTACCCAAGAGACCAATCAACATGACCATCGCTACCTGAGCGTAAATGTTGTTTTCTAATCCTAATAATTTTAAGCATAAGAAAGCTCCGAAAATACCCGTCGGTAATGAAAGAATTACCGGTAATGGAAGAATAAAGCTTTCATATTGTGCTGAAAGAATCAGATAAACAAATCCTAAACACACTAAGAAAATAAATATCGCTTCATTTCCACGACTCACCTCATCTTTAGAGATACCCGCCCAGTCGATACCGAAACCTCTCGGAAGTGTTTTGTCTGCCACTTCTTTAATGGCTGCAATTGCCTGTCCGGAACTGTAACCCGGCGCAGGAGTTCCACTTACCTCGGATGAATTATACATATTATGTCTTGTGATTTCGGATAAACCATAGACTTTTTCCAGGTGCATAAAATCTGAATACGGAACCATCTGCTCTTTATCATTTTTTACATATAATTTCAACAGATCCGTCGGCAATGCGCGATATTGCGGTCCTGCCTGTACAATGACTTTATAAGGCCTGTCGAAGCGGATGAAACTCGTCTCATAGTTGGAACCAATTAACGTAGATAAGTTATCCATCGCATTTTCGATCGTCACACCTTTTTGTTCGGCAAGATCATTATCCACTCTCAACATATATTGAGGGAAACTCGCGGAATAGAATGTAAATGCAGAACCCAGTTCGGGACGTTTTTTCAGTTCCCTTACAAAGTCGTTGCTTACTTTTTCCATCTTCTGATAATCCCCACTTCCTGCTTTATCAAGCAAACGAAGTTCGAAACCACCTGCGGCTCCATACCCCGGAATCGACGGCGGCTGGAAGAATTCTATATTGGCTCCCGGAATATTTTTGGCTTTTGCTTCAAGCTTTTCTATAATTTCCGCAGCGGATTCTGAACGCTCATCCCAGCTTTTAAGGTTAATCAGACAAGTACCTGAATTGGAACCCGTACCTTCTGTAAGGATTTCATAACCTGCCAATGAAGAAACGGACTGTACTCCATCAATATCTTCTGATTCTCTTAATAGCTCTTTGGCAATCTGATTGGTTCTTTCCAATGTAGAACCCGGTGGCGTCTGGATAATTGCATAAATCATCCCCTGATCTTCTGCCGGAATAAACCCGGACGGAAGTGAATTACTCAGGAAGAATGTACAAGCACAAAAAGCTAACAATAAAGGAAGTGTAATGGTTTTCTTCTTTACTGTTTTGTTTAACATCTTCTCATATTTCCCGGCTCCTTTTGTAAATAAACTATTGAATTTATCCAGGAAAATGGTGATCGGAGTTCTTCTCTTAGCTTTTCCGTGGTTATTTTTCAGAATTAAAGCACATAAAGCAGGAGTCAATGTCAAAGCTACAACCCCCGAAAGGATAATTGCAGAAGCCATTGTAATGGAAAACTGACGGTAGAAAACCCCAACCGGACCGGACATGAACGCAATAGGAATGAATACGGATGCCATTACCAGAGTAATCGCGATAATTGCCCCGCTGATTTCATGCATTGCCTCTTCTGTCGCCTTTAATGGTGATAAATGTTTCTCTTCCATCTTGGCGTGAACAGCTTCAATAACCACAATTGCATCATCGACAACGACCCCAATGGCCATTACAAGAGCAAAAAGCGAGATCATATTTAATGTAATCCCAAAAGCGGACATCACGGCAAAGGTACCCACCAATGATACCGGAACCGCTAACGCAGGAATCAACGTCGAACGCCAGTCTCCCAGGAAAAGGAATACCACGATTGCTACCAGAATAAAGGCTTCAAATAAGGTATGAACTACTTTTTCAATCGATGCATCCAGGAATCTTGAAACGTCATAGCTGATGTCGTAGTGCATTCCTTTCGGGAATGTGGTTTTCTGCAATTCTGCCATCAAAGATTTTACGTTTTTGATAACGTCACTTGCATTGGAACCGTAAGACTGCTTTACAGTAATTGCTGCAGAAGGTTTTCCATTCAATGTAGAATAAATATCATACATCGAAGAACCGAATTCGATATCTGCAACATCTTTTAATCTGATAAATTCTCCGTCGGGTTTTGCCTTAAGGATGATATTTCCGTAATCTTTTTCATTATTAAAACGACCCGGATATTTTAAAATATATTCAAATGACTGGGATCTTTTACCTGAACTTTCTCCTGTTTTACCAGGTGATGCTTCCAAACTTTGCTGGTTCAATGACTCCATTACTTCGTCTGCCGAGATGCTGTAAGCCGTTAACCTATCAGGTTTAAGCCAGATACGCATGGCATATTCTCTTGTTCCCAGGATATCCGCAAAACCAACTCCGCTTACCCTTCTCAATTCAGACATTACATTGATATCTGCATAATTGAAAAGGAATTTCTGGTCTGCTTTCGGGTCGTCACTATACAAGTTGATATACATCAGCATGTTTGGTTCCTCACGGGTAATTTTCACCCCTTCACGCACTACCAGCGGCGGAAGTTTATTGACTACGGAAGACACACGGTTCTGAACGTTTACAGCCGCTACATTCGGGTCAGTTCCCAAGTCGAAAACCACCTGGATAGAGGCTTCCCCGTCGTTTCCGGCATCAGACGTCATATATTTCATTCCCGGCACACCATTTAAACCTCTTTCCAACGGGATAACCACGGATTTGATCAACAATTCGTTGTTGGCACCTGGATATTCTGCAGTAATGTTTACTTTTGGTGGTGAAATGGACGGGAATTGTGTAACCGGTAATTTAACCAGGGATAAAACTCCCATAAATACAATAATCAAAGAGATTACGATAGACAGAACAGGTCTGCGAATGAATTTCTTAAACATAAAAATAATGATAATTTATTAATGATGAATGATTAATGATGAATTTGAACAGTTTATATGATCAATTTATCGCTTATCAATTATCATATATTTTCTACTCTGCTTTTAATTTCAATGATTGAAGAACTTTTTTCGGATCCTGGGTTTTTGTCTGAACTTTCTGATCGTCTTTCACTTTCTGAACACCTTCCAGCAAGATTTTATCTCCTGTTGAAAGTCCCGATGCCACAATGTAAACATCCGGAAGCTCGTACGCTATTTTAATATTTTTAGATCTTGCCACACCATTTTTATCAATGACAAAAACATATTTTTGATCCTGGATTTCGTAAGTTGCTTTCTGGGGAATGATCAAAGCATTTTTCAACGGTAAGGTCATTCTCACTTTTCCTGTTTCCCCGTTTCTTAATAATTTATTCGGATTCGGGAATTTTGCTCTGAAAGCAATATTTCCAGTTTCATTGTCAAATTCCCCCTCGATGGTCTGAACTTCGCCTTTTTGCGGGAAAATATCACCATTGGCCATCACCAATGAAACCTGGTTGCTTCCTCTGTCTGCTACATGGGTCTGATAGCTCAAATATTCCGGTTCGGAAACGTTGAAATAGGTATAGATATCAGTGTTATCGGATAGGGATGTTAACAAATCTCCTTCATCAATTAAGCTTCCTAATTTCAAGGGTAGTCTGTCAATAATCCCTGAAAACGGAGCTTTAATATCTGTGAATGACAGGTGGATCTGGGCCAGTTTTGCTTCTGCATTGGCTGCATCAAGCTTAGCTTTTGCCATTGATCTTTCGTTTTTAGAAACAATGTTATTGTTTGCCAATGTACTTGCATTTTTCAGCTCAATCGTAGCCTGAGCGACTTCTGCCTGTGCTTTCAACAGTTCTGCCTGATACAATTTAGGCATAATGCGGAATAATGTCTGTCCCTGGCGTACGTACTGACCTTCGTCTACATAAATTTTTTCAAGGAAGCCTTTCTCCTGTGCGCGAACCTCAATGTTTTTTACAGATCTGATCTGAGCTACATATTCTTTATCAATCACCGTATCCATCACTACCGGAGTGGTTACGGGATAAATTGCAGCTTCTTCTTTTTCTTCTTTTTTCTTGTTACAACTGAACAATAAAAGACTGCTTAGCGCAATACTTGCGACAACTCTTTTCATCATAATTCTAGAGTTTATATAAATCGTTAATGTTTGTTTGAAATAAAAAATAGTAATAGAGAAGATAATGCTGTGATGATTACCGGCATACACAACATAAGCTATTCTCCGCTCCAGTTGAAGGGCAGAAAATATAATCGAAAAATGAATTTTAAATTCTGATAGAACGTATCAGAATGAATCTTTTTACTGTAGAAAAATCAGATAAAAAGCCATGGATAGTAGGCTTTGAACTTTTAAAGCTTTTTAAACCGAAAATATAAACCAGTGTAAAAACACTCGCAAAAACTACGATATCCTGTAAGGTATCTGACAGTTGGAAGTCGTCTTCCGCAAGTTCCAGTGAATAGATATTCCCGATATCATCCGGAGCTTGCTGAATGGAGAGTTTTTCGTAAGTCTGATTCAAACGGTTGACCTTTTTCGGCATATGATGAGAAACATGGCCTGAATAATTGCCTTGTAAAGTCTTGACGTTGATCTTGCTTTCTACTACAAAAAGCAGAAATAAGGCTGTCAAAAAATATACGATATAGTTTCTCATTTTGAAGTTGCAAATGTAAGCTTAGATTTGAATAGTCTTATACAGATTAACAAAATTTAACTCTCCTTTAAATAAGCTGAAATGCGATGGATATTATTTTCCTAAGACTTTTTCAGATTTTTTAAACTTAGTCTGACGCAATATTACACTTCAAATTATGAAAGAAAACGCTAATTAAGAAAATAAGAATTTCTAAATATTTTATAAAAATTTAACACATATTAAATAAAATAATCGTAAATTTATACAAAATCAACACTTAATTCATGAAACACTTAATCACTTATTCTTATGAAAAAATTAGTACCATTCATTATTCTTGGCCTTGCTGCCATTTCTGTAGCAGCGTGTAAACATCCGGGAAAGGAACCGGAAGTCGTCGTCGCCAATCCCCCAGCAACTACTGATGATATCGTTAAAGATATCTATACAGATAATTTCGGGGACAAAATAGAAGTATCCATTAATCATACAATGAATACAGCGACCATACATCTGGACGGTAAGACCTATGAGCTTACAAAAAGTGAAGATCTGCCGGATTACACTGCATCAAACTCCGAATATCAATATTCAAACATCAGAGGGAATATTACCTTTTTGAAAAGAAATGTTGATATGGTTCTCTTCCATCACAAGGCTGATCAAAAAGAATCAGGGCAAACAAAAATGGCATCTTACTAACTTAAATTAATAAACTATGAAAATTTTAACAACGCTTTTATTGATCTTTTTTTTAGCTGCATGCACCAGCAAGCCTGCTTCATCGAAAGATACTGACATTACCGGAAAAACATGGAAGCTTACGGAAATCAATGGAAAACCCATTCAGCTTAAGAATCCTAAAAATAACCCTTACTTTTCATTAAATATGGCAGACATGAGATACTCCGGACACGGAGGTTGTAATGGGGTTGGCGGAACATTTGAAATAAAACAGGACGTAATGCGGATCAAATTTAACCAGGGAATGTCTACAATGATTGCCTGTGAGGATCTTGAAACAGAGCAATTGTTTACAAAAGCTTTGCTGGCTGCTGATAATTATTCTGTTAATGGAAATACTTTAACTTTAAATAAGGCTAAGATGGCTCCGTTGGCAAAATTTGTTTTACAGTAACGAAATAAAACACATCCATATAAAGAGGAGCCTGTATTGCATACAGGCTCCTCAATTTTTCATCTTAATAAATATCACCCGTTCTAAGCTTTTGTGTTTCAAATTATATATTTTAAAATGAGGGATTTTTTTATTTAATTGCAGTTGCATAAATAGAGGTTTCCTGCCAGCTCCCGCCAAATTTTGATATAACGGTATCCTTAGTTGCCGGAGTAGCAGTGCCTCCTTTTACAGTATCGCCTGCTATATACCTGTAAGTTTTATTTCCTGCTGTGGTGTTATTGATAATAATCGTTCCCTGAAATACATCAAACTGTTGAGAATTTGATGCTGTTCCCGGCCCCTGTACTCTAAAGCTCATTAAACTGGGAGACTGTATATCCGAAGTTTTCCCTGCAACAACACCTATCGCTACATTCTGGTCAGTAAATGAGCTTCTTACAAACATCCATTCATCTGCATTTAAAGCACCCGAAGTGTGGGCCAGCTGAGTTATGGTAACCATCCACCTTCCAGGAGGCAGCGTAATTGAACGCCCTGTATACCGGTAGCTTGAATTACCAATAAAAGGTATATCAATCCCTGCATTTGTATCTCTTGTTCCTACAACAACATCTGTTACAGGTGCTTTCCAGACTGCTGTACCGTTTGAATCAGTAGAAGTTAGTACCATCCCCGCAGTAGGAGCACCGGTTTCAAGTCTTATTGTACCCAAAGTATGGAAGGTAGTCTGCGGGTTTGTAGTTCCTATACCTATCCGTCCATTATTTCTCAATACCATGGCAGGGTCTTCGGTAGCTTTGGTTCCGGCACGAAACTGAAGATTTCCACCTGCTGCACCTAATCCATAAAAATCATCACCTGCTGCATTATTATATACTGCTAATTTTTTAATATCATTCGTTCCCCCAAGGTCAAGTTTACTATTAGGTGAAATAGTTCCTATACCTACATTACCATTACGATTAATTACCACATCATTTGATAACTGAGCAGCCGTAGGTGCAGAATTTATATTATTATCTCTTGCCCCATCAATATGGAACATCTGCTGTGGTGTTGCCGTTCCAAACCCGATATCTTGATTATCAGCCACGAATACTCCCGGTCTGGCCGGATTATATGCATATTTGCTTCCGCCTGCTGATCCTATAGCTAATCCGTCGTAACCATACTTTGCTCCGGCTGCTGTATTATGTCTTATATAATAGCCGTAATTAAGGTCGTTTTCACTGAATCTCAATTCACCTCCGGAGCCGTCTGTATTAGCATTTGAATGAATTCTAAAAACAGGATCAGGTACAGATCCTGTCTGGGAAGCAGGCCCGCTCAATCTCATTTCATTTCCTAAAACCTGTAAGTCTGAATTGGGAGCAGCAGTACCAATGCCTACTCTATTATTAACTGCATCAACTGAAAAGGTACTTCCATCTACAGAGAATCCGTTAACAGCATCAGAATTAAAAGCTAATGTATTCTTTCCCTGAGTAACAACACGGTTCCCAGTAAGGCTTCCGTTTATATTATAAATAGTATTATCACTGATCGGGCCTGAGTTTATCTTTACCCAAACACTTCCATCAAAATAATAATATCCCGTATTGTTTATATTAATGGCTGTTCCGGCTGCTGTTCCGGTAGCAATGTTATTGACGTAAACCAACGTAGAAGTAATAACTTCTGTCATAGATTGTGCTCTCTGCCGGTCAACTCTCGGAACCAATAAACCGTCAGTCGTTCTGGCTGTTCCTGTTGCATTTTTTGCTACTACATCAAGTGTTGCCTGCGGATTCGGTGTATTAATTCCAACCTGTGCGAAAGCTAGTGACCCTGTTGAAAGGAACAAGCATGTAAAAATTTTGTTTTTCATTTTCTTAGTGTGTAATTAAATTTTAATTGAACCTGAACTGGATTTCCGAAATACAAATTCGATAAAACCTGGTTACAAATCTAGAACCAATACCCATAAAATGAGATACTGCAATTACACTTCAAGTAAATAACAAACTGATTTACAATAATATAAAAACACAATACAGTATAAATGAAGTAGAAAACATTTATAAAATGTGATTGCTAATAGTGGAGTTATTCTTCAATTTAATCGACAAAAATTGCTTTGATATCATAAAAAAATAAAGATTTGAAAATCAAATTACTTCTTTTTGTAGATCAAATAGCAAATAAATAAACAGGTATTAAGAAGAACTGCAAAAGAATTTGACAAAATAATGGGAAGTTCATTTTTTAAAAAACCATACCAAACCCATAAAGAAAGACCGCAAATAAGAACCAACAGCATTACCCATGAGATATCTTCAACATTTTTTTCTTTTATTACTTTTATTAATTGTGGAACCATTGAAATGGAAGTAAGTATTCCTGCTGCAATTCCTAAAATATTTTCGTTCATGATTTATATCCTATTTTTTTTGAAGATAATAAGTTTTATTTTATTTATGAAATTTCAACTTTTATATTGAAAAATTCCAAGAACACTTTTATATTTAGCATAAAATTCAATAAAAAAGCTATCTTATCATTAAAAATAAATATTTTTCAACATATCTGTAGAAGATATTTATTTAATGGTTAATTTTATATATAAATCTAAAATGATTGTTAATGTAAAAAAACAATAAATTAATTCCAAATTACTGTAAGAAAATCATTTATGAACCAATTTATATTAAGAATAAATATATAATAACAAGGTTAATGTACTATAATCAAATAGTAGTGATGTTATCAATTAATTTTGCACCTTAAAAACAAAATGTATGCTCTCAAAATCTTATTTCAGGAAAGCATTTTATGGTCTATTTTTATTATTTTTCATACAATATCCGGCACAAAATCGTAGCATAAAAGAACTTGATAGCCTTACAGAAAAATTAAGGTTGGAGGGTAATATTCAATCGAGCATTCAATTAAATCAAAATGCTATAAAATCATTTGAAAAGAAAAATAATGTAAATGGTTTAATAGCTGCATATATCAATATGGGTGGTCTTTTATGGTCACTTCATCAGTATAAGGAAAGCCTGGAATATCTGGAAAAAGCAGAAGAGAAGCTAAGAAAGATTAAAAATTACGTTTTATGTGCAAAAATGTATGGGGAATACAGCAGAAATTATGCTTCTTTAGGACTTATACAGCAATCCAACACCAGTCTGGATTCCTCAATCTATTTTGCTAAACAAATTACTGACAAAAAACAAAGAGAACAACTTTTATATTTTTATTATACGTGGAAGCTGGCAAATTTTGAAGAACTGCACCGTGTAGATTCTATTAATGCCATACAAAAAAAGCGCATGGAATTGTCTGCCCAGCCACTTACTTTCGTACATATTGCAGAAAAACATATAAAATCCAAACAGCTGGATTCCGCAGAGCTCTATCTTAATAAAGCTTTGGATATTTCGGAGAATTACAGCCTTTATCAAAAATCAATGACTTTATTTGCGTTTGGAAAACTGTACACTGAAAGGCAGGATTATGAAAAAGCCCTAAACTATTACCTTCAGTCTCTTTCTATTTCCACCAGGCTTCACCGTAAAGTAGATACTAAAAACACTTATAAAGCGATTTCAGATACCTATAAATTTCTTAATGATACAGGCAAAAAAAATGAATACCTGGAAAAATATTCTGATCTGAAAGACAGCATCAATGATTCTGAAAGAGAAGCAATGCAAATTCCTGTAGATAAAATTCTCAATGAAGAAACTCAGAAAGAAAAAAAAGAACGGATAAAGTTTTACATATTGATCTCAATTATTATCGCGACTTCGTTATTCTTGTTGATTTTTTTAACCAAAAAATATATAAAAAGTCAAAGGCAGAAGGATGAAATTATCATTGAAACCATGTATGAAACCGATGAGCTTAAAAGCAAACTCAATACAGCTTTTGAAGATTTATCTAAGCTTGCCATGACTAATGATCCTTTTTTCCTTACCCGCTTCAAAGAAGTTTATCCTGATTTTTATGAAACCCTTACTACAAAATATCCTCACCTTACCACAAATGATATCAAATTCAGCGCTTTTCTAAGGCTGAACCTTTCAACCAAAACCATTGCTCAGTACAAAAACATTTCTATCCGAACTATTGAATCCAGAAAATACAGGCTCAGAAAAAAATTAGAGCTGGCTTCGGATGTAGATCTGAATAAATGGATGATGGAATTATAGAAATTTACCTTTTAAATTTTACAGAATTCCTGTTTTAAATCGGAATCAGTGGATAATTTTAATTAAAACCCGACTGGTTATAAATATTGTATACTCTATTAACACTTCATTTAAAAACCCAAAATACTGTAATACAACATTTTAATAATTGAAGTAAAATTGCAGTAGTGAATTCCTTAATAATCAGCCTTATCTTTGAAACATATTCTAAAGGTTAGTATAAAACACAAATTTGTTCCCGAATAAGGATTTGGTTAGTGAGCGTAGAATAATTAATACGCTCACTCTTTTCTTCTAACCTGAATAAAAGAAAGAGATAATAAGTGTTTGTTTGAAGTGTTCGCTTTACTAAATTATGAAGTGGAAGCAGGAATGCAAATATGCTGATATCAGAAACTCATCCCGTTTTGTATTGGCTATTTGCATCCTTTTTTTTAAAACCAGGGACATCAAAATTTTATTTGAACCTGCTTAAAGAAACTTCTTCGTGCAGAGGAATACCTTTTTCTATAAAATCATACAGATTCTTTGCGAAATAACATCCATTTAAAATTCCTCTTGCTCCAAGGCCGTTAAAAACGTATAAGTTTTTATTTTCAGGATGCACTCCGATAATAGGCCTTCTGTCCTTTACGGTAGGTCTAAAACCGAAATTCACTTCCTTTACTTCAAAGTCATAGGGATAAACTTCTGATAAACCGTTAACCAGTTGTTCAACCGCAGACTCATCAACGTGATGGTGTAATTGTTCCCGGTCATAGGTTCCTCCATAAAAATACAGATCATTATCAATCGGGAACAGGAAATGTTTCTTTTTAATCGTGATGTTCTGAGGGATGGCCTCTGAAAGCTTAACCTTAATATGATGTCCTTTATTAGGATTTACAGGAATATCGGAGAAATACGGATTTTCCTTTACTCCCATTCCCTCACAGAAGATTATATTTTTAAAGGAAATATCATTATAAACAGAGTCTGAAACATTTAATTTATGATAATCGAACTTCTGCTTGATAAGCTGTTCATTTTCTTCAAAAAAACGGAAAAAATCACTGAAAAACCCGCTGACATCAAGCCTTGCCGATTGGTCCACTTTTCCTGTATTAAAAGGATTGTTTATAATCTCCAGATGTTCAAATTCCTTATTTAAAAATTGGGATAACTCGTCATTATCAGATTTCTTCAGCCATAACTTCTGCTCATTCTCATCATGAAAAACTCTGTGAATCGGAGCTTGAATCAGGTAATTTTTACCGGTATAAGATTCTATTTCCTCAAGTGTATTTTTTAGAAAATCAATCTGCTGCTGAGCAAGCCAGAATGTGGTGAATTTTTTAAGAACTACAGGATTAATAATTCCTGCCGAAACCTGTGAAGCACTTTTGCGGCCTTCAGAATAAATCACAAAAGATTTATTATTTCTAATCAATTGATGGGCAAAAAAGATCGCCGCATATCCGTCTCCAACAATAATATAGTCTACATTTTTCATAATAAAAAAACCTGAGTAAAAATACTCAGGTTTTCTATAATTATCAAGTGAAATTTAGTAATTCCACATTTCATTTTCCATGTCAAGAATCTGTGACTTGATTCTGTCACTTTCTTCTATCTGCTCATCAGCATTTCTTGGAATATAGTCTTTAATAGTACCATTTCCTAGTCCTGTTGAAGATTTAAAGATCACAGAAGAGAATCTTCTTGCATTGATAAGGTCGTCAAAAGATAAGTCAGCCGCTGAATTTTTTCTGTTATAAACATAATTGTTAGCTAAAACATCTCTTGCATTAGGATAGAATACCCAGAACAAATCAATCAGATCATTAGCACCATCCAAAGGTTTTCCGTCCGGTCCTAATCTACCGATCATTTGCGGATCCGGTCCCATGGCAGCAATTCCTAATGGTCTGTATTTCATCTGACCGTCTCTTTTATCAATAAACCACATACCGAATATTTTCAAAACTCTAACTTTATCCGTTGTAGTTTCATAAACGTCTGTAAGCTCTTTTTTCTCCTGTTCAGTAAGCTGACGACCACTGTTTAAGATGTTTACCGCTTCATCGTCAACACGAACGCTCACTAATCTGTCTTTGATTTGTTGAGGAGTAAGTCTTGTAACGAAGTTTTCATCATCGTAAACTTCTTTAATATCACCATTTAGAGCACCGTCCAATAATAATTTATAGAGAGATTTTGTTTCTGTAGCTAATAAGCCATCCGGATTGTTGTAGTAGAAAGGTTGATTGATCTTATCGTTCATATCAATAACTTCCCAGATATACATACTTTTCAAGATGTCCTTATCATCAACAAACCCGTATTCCAAAGGCTTTACAGTTTTATCGATAACAGTATCTCCTACTTTAATTTTGTTCTCAGCTCTCATTTTTCTGAACTCTTCCGGAGAAGAAGCGTTCAGAATAGTCTGGGAAAAAGCAAATCCCGAAACTAATACTAAAAAACTGCTAATATATTTTTTCATAATTCTCTATTAATTTTATTGGATGTTAATTAATACCGGTGAAATATTTGGAATTTTCATGTCTCCTAATCCGTTAGCGGTTGCTTTTATTTCAAAGATATATACACCATCTCCTGCTCTTAAGTTTTTAAACAATCCTGCTGCGTTTTGTAATGAATTACCTTGAATAAGCATTGATGCTCTACCAGGAACTCTTACCATGAACGATGTAACGTTGAACGATACAGGGAAATCAAAGTCCGGAATTACAGCCTGAAGATTCTGATTTTCAACTGACGTTGCCGGTAGAGTTAAAGAAACTTTTCCTCTGATCTGTCCTTGTGGCGGCGGTACATTTTTAATTCTGTACTCAAATACCTGTGAAACAGATTTTCCGTAAGGGTCAATTCCTGATAATGTAAGTTTAAGAACATTTCCTGCTCCCGGTCTTACATTCCATTTACCAGGTCCTGTACTCTTCACTGAAGCACCCGGAGCGGATAATGACAATCTTGAGTTATCAGCACCTAATATAGAACCTGAAACAGGGTTTTCAAGATTTCTATACATTACATTCATTTTATCGGCAGAAAGTAATAATCCTTTTTCAAGTTTTACTTCTCTTGGTCCTGCGATTACGTTGTAAGTATGCGTCCAAGGGAAACTCTGAGGCTTACCGCTTGCATCTGTTAAGGTAACAGTACCGCTTAATGTATGTTCTCCGATACCTGATCCTGTAATAGGGATGATACCTTTTCCGTTTTCTACTTTGCTAACTCCTGTAATAGAGATCTTGTTGCTTGTAGAATAAGTTCCCAACATTACTTTAACTTCAGCCTGCTTACCTGCCTGGATATCAACCGGACCGGAAACGATAGGCTCATAGCTAGAGAATTTAATACTTGCATCTACTTTTTCCTGTAGTAATAATGCTAATGCATCAGACTGAACGTTTCTGGCATCATTCTGGATAATCTCTAAATTTGAGATAGCCGCGATTAATGGCTGATGATAGAATTTGTTCTGGAACCAGGTTTTCTCATTCGGTGATTTTCCTTTAGGATATTCAGCGATAAGAGATTTATTAGCTCTTTCAACTAAGTCTTTCAATTGAGCGTTTTTTCCAAAAGTAGCGTTGATATAATTTCTTACATCATCTATTTTTGCTTTTAACTCCATTGCTTTTTTAGAAGGTGAATTCTCGTCACCGTCATTGAAGAAATAGTGTGTAGTAGCTTCATTATTATTAAGTGCAGCAAAATTTTCACTTACGTCAAGTTCCTTTTTTGTTTCAGGATCTCTTTCTCGAAATTCTGATTCCGTGTTCAGTGTATTTTTAATACCCTGAGCAGCGTTAACCAACGCATCGATTTTCGCTTTTAAAACTTTGTAGTCTTCCCAAGGCTGTGCATAGGTATCCGGTACCTGTTGTGCTTTAGCTTCTAAAGTTTTTTCGAAAATTTTCTCGTTCTTTCTTTCCGTTAAAGTTCTTGTTTCGTTAAGTGCTTTTGTAGAATCATAATATGATCTGATGATTTCCGCATCAATGTTTAGGGCCATCATAGCGATGAACACCAAATACATTAGGTTGATCATCTTCTGACGTGGAGTCTGTTTTCCTTGTGCCATTCTTTTTCTTTTTGTTTTGGATTAAAAATTAAATTTTAGAAATGGTTTAGAAATTAAGACTTCATAGCAGTTAACATACCACCATATACTCTATTTAAGCTATTTAAATTAGTTGTTAAACCTTGTAATTCCTGATTGAATTTTTCAGATTGCTCAGCAGACTTCTGCATATCTGCTACATATTTGTTAGCAAATTCAGATTGTCTTTTTCCGCTCTCTAACTGCATTGCATATAAAGCATTCATACTTTCCATATGCTCAGCAGCTTTGTTTAACTGATCGTTATATTTATGAGTAGAAGCAGAAACATCTACAGTCTGGTTGATTTGATCTACTGAAGTTGAAAATTTATCAATTCCTGTTCTTAATCTTTCAAATAATTGAACATCTAATTTTGCATCCTGAAGCATCTTATCCAATTTGGTTGAAAGAGAGTTTTCCAATTCTGCAAACTGAGCTGCATTATTTCTTGAAGATACATTAGAGTGTAGTGGATTAGGATTAGCATGCTTATCTAACAATTCAGGATAAACATTTTCCCAAGCATAAGACTCTTCAGATTTCGGAGGGTCAAAGGCAAAAATAATGAAGATAATAGCTTCAGTGATAAGCCCTACTGTAAGCGCTACGTTACCACTGATAGGCCCGATGTTAATGTGAGTAATTTTAAGCCAAGCTCCAAGAATTACAATTGCAGCACCGAACGAATAGAAGAAATTCATCCAAGCATCTTTAGTCTTAAACATATAAGTTAGTTTTTTTAATGATTAAATTGTTATTGAAAAATAATTGTATGGTTGATTATCTGTTAACCCTTTTTGCTTTAACAGCAGCCTCAGGAATATCCTGTACTGTTCTAAATCCAATGTAACTTCTAGCCGAATCTTTTCTTTCCCAATCTCTTGCACCAGTCATAAGCATAGCACCTATGTCTTTCCAAGATCCACCTCTTACTGATCTCTTCGTATCCTTGATATCTTTTGTAGAAGGATTTAATGTAGAAGAGAACTCGTATGAAGAATTGTTATAAGCAGATGATGTCCATTCAGAAACGTTTCCAGCCATATCAAATAACCCAAATCCATTTTTCTTAAATTTCTTTACTGGAGCTGTATATGTGTAAGTACCTTTTTTATCATCTTCCATGTAGTTACCTCTCTTAGGTTTAAAGTTTGCCAGGTAGCAACCTCTGTCATCCATTAAATATGGACCACCCCAAGGGTAAGTAGCATTTTGCATACCACCTCTCGCTGCATATTCCCACTCGATTTCTGTAGGAAGACGGAATTGTAATGGTCTTTGTTTTCTTCTTTTCAAGCTTTCATTATAATCTGTTTTCAGTTTAGATCTGAAATTACAGTATGCTCTTGCCTGATCCCAGGTTACCCCAACAACAGGATACTCTTTGTAGGCTTTGTGCCAGAAATACTGTTCAAATAATGGCTCGTTATAAGCGAAGTGGAAATCTTTTACCCAGACTGTAGTATCCGGATAGATGGCAATGCTTTCACTCTTAAGGTAGTTTGCACCTCTTTCGTTGTCAGCCACTGCTGCATCCATATCTCCCCACTGATAGTTGTATTTTAATTTACTAACATCGAGAATTCTTTCGTTACCGATTCTTGACGAAGCCGGTAAATATAAAGATTCAAGAACTTCCGCATATTCTACATCAGGATATTTAGAAGTATTCCAATGTAATGGAATTTTCCAGTCTAATCTTTTATTTACATCATAACCTCCGTCTTCTCTACCTCCTTGTCCCTCTAAATATTCCTGATACGGTGTTAAATTTTCCTCTTTTTTCGCAAGGTATGCATAATCACCTATCGTAGCACCTCTGCCGCCACCTTCACCACCTTCTCCGGCAGCTTCAGCAAGCATGGTTCTAGCAATAGAATCTCTTACATAATTAATGAATACCCTGTACTCTGCATTAGTAGTTTCTGCTTCATCCATAAAGAAAGATGAAACGGTTACTGTTTTCAATGATGCTTTCTCAGGAGTATTAGTCATATCCTGATCGGCTAAACCTGCAATGAATGATCCTGCAGGAATCGCAACCATACCGTATGGTCTTTCCGCAACAAATGATTTCGTTTTTTCTCTAGGTATCAATTCTCCTTTTGTTCCTGGTTTCCCTACAGAAGAAGATCCACCACCTGAACAAGATACCGACGCTACCGACGCAGACAATAATAAAAGAAATATCCTTTTCATGTTAATTTTTATAATTAAGCCGTAAATATATAATTTTTTTAAGAAACTTTTAAGATTTTTTTTGAAATAACGAAAGAAATCTAAATTTATTTTATTTACAAGTATTTTTTTATTCTATTCTAACGAAACCCGTTTATTTTATGAACAAAATTTCTATTCTACCGTAACAGATTTTGCCAAGTTTCTCGGCTGGTCTACATTTGCCCCTCTATATACAGCAATATAGTAAGCTAAAAGCTGTAAAGGTACTGATGCTACGATAGGTGAGAAGCATTCTGAGGTCTCAGGAATTTCAATTACATAGTCTGCCATTGCACTTACCTGAGTATCTCCTTTATTTACTACAGCTATAACTCTTCCTTTTCTGGCCTTTATCTCCTGAACATTACTCACGATTTTATCATAATGACCTTTTTTAGGTGCGATGATTACAATCGGCATGTTTTCATCGATCAGAGCGATCGGGCCATGCTTCATTTCTGCAGCAGGATATCCTTCGGCATGTATGTAAGAGATTTCCTTCAGTTTTAATGCTCCTTCCAGTGCAGCAGGATAATTGTATCCTCTTCCTAAATATAGGAAATTGGTTGCACTTATAAAATCTTTGGCAATATTCTGAGTCAGCTCATGGGTCGTATTTAATACTTCTTCGATTTTCTTAGGTATCGCATCCAATTCTGAAATCAGGCTCATGAATTCTGCATTTCCTAAGTTACCATTATGTTTTCCTAGTTTAAAGGCAATTAA
Source organism: Chryseobacterium tongliaonense (assembly GCF_041224435.1). Lineage (NCBI taxonomy): Bacteria > Pseudomonadati > Bacteroidota > Flavobacteriia > Flavobacteriales > Weeksellaceae > Chryseobacterium > Chryseobacterium tongliaonense. The sequence goes on from NZ_JBGFFD010000013.1 coordinate 23,977, forward strand.
AGTAAGGATAGTAAGCTGGGCAGTAAATGCTTTTGTAGAAGCAACCCCGATTTCAGGTCCGGCATGGGTATATGATCCGGCATCTGTAATTCTTGCAATAGACGAATCTACCACGTTACAGATTCCATATATAAATGCGCCTTTTTCTTTTGCTAATTTTAAAGCAGCCATGGTATCAGCTGTTTCTCCTGATTGAGAAATCGCAATAACCACATCTTTATCCGTAATAATAGGATTTCTGTATCTGAATTCCGAAGCATATTCTACTTCAACAGGAATTCTTGCATATTCTTCAATAAGATATTCACCGATAAGACCTGCATGCCAGGAAGTACCACAAGCAATAATAATAATTCTGTTGGCATTCTTAAATTTCTCTACATGATCCCAGATCCCGGCCATTTTAATTACGCCTTCGTCTACAAGCAGTCTTCCTCTCATTGTATCATGAACAGATTTCGGCTGTTCAAAGATTTCTTTAAGCATGAAATGTTCGTAGCCCCCTTTTTCTATCTGCTCAAGGCTTAATTTCAATTCCTGAATTTCGGCTTCTATTTTAGAATTGTCATTGATCGTTCTGATATCTACTCCTTTTTCCAAAGAAATAGTCGCCATATGCCCTTCTTCAAGGTAGATCGCTTCTTTTGTAAATTCTACGAAAGGAGAAGCGTCAGAGGCAATAAAGTATTCTTTTTCACCAATTCCGATTGCTAAAGGAGAACCTAATCTTCCTACCACTAAAACTCCCGGATAATCCTCGTGCATTACGGTAATAGCATAAGCGCCATACACTTCATTAAGTGCATACCGTACTGCTGTAGGGAATTCTGTCCCGGGGTTGATATCCATAAAATACTGAACCAGGTTTACCAGTACTTCAGTATCGGTTTCAGATTTAAAAGTAAATCCTTTTTCCTTAAGCATTGTTTTAATGGTATCATAGTTTTCGATAATACCATTGTGAATAATGGCAATTTTACCATTATTGGATAAATGCGGGTGAGAGTTTCTGTCGCTGGGAACTCCGTGAGTTGCCCAACGTGTATGCCCCATTCCTGTTGTTGCAATACCTTTCAACTGCTCAGAAATACCAACAAGATCGTCAACTTTCCCTTTTGTTTTTTCTACATTAAATTTGTCATTTGCATTCTCCAGAACGATTCCGGCACTGTCATAACCTCTATATTCTAGTCTTCTGAGACCATTAATTACAATATTATAGGCATCTTGAAAGCCTGTATATCCTACTATTCCGCACATATTTTATGAAGTGTTTGTTTAAATTTTTTATTTTGTTCCGTAAGTAACTATTAACTTAGCCTTATTGGCGTTTGTTGCCTCAGTATCAGATCCTACAAAGACAGCTCGAGTTCTGTTATAAGCTCTGGAAGTATATTTTGCTCCTGCTAAACCAGTATTATCTGAAGTAGCCAGGAAACTTCCCATATCGATTCTGAAATATAAAGTAGCTCTTTTAGTAGCGTCATAATCTGCTTTTTCTACAAGATCTTTTACAGATTTTGTGACAACAAAGTCATAGTGTGCCGGAGTTTCATCTAAATCATAAGACTTATAGATAGTATATCCTGTGAGACCTGAAAAATTAATCAGATCATCAGTGAAAGAAGTTACTAATTTAGGTTGACCATCAGCATTAGGTTTGGTAATATCTTTATATTTCTGTAAGAAAGTAAATGCAGTTGGGTTTGTATATTTAGTATCCCATGAATTTTTATCTGTATAGATTCTGATTTTAGCACTAATGATTGCTGCTTTATTATCATTATACAGTTTCTTAAGCTTATCTATCTCCCCTGAAGGAATTTTAATCCCAATTGAAGGACCTCCCATTCCCTGAGCATATAATTTTTTGTCTCCTATTATCTGATTCCCTGTAACCGCAGTTGATAATGCAGATCCTGTTCTGTCATATTCATACTGTCCTATATGGGTATTTCCGGCACCTAAAGCAAATGTGTAAGTAGCCTGTGGTCTCGTCGTAGTACCATTATCTGTTTTATCATACTTATAGTACATGATCAACTCTGTATCATTCGGAGAAAACTGGAATAAATAACCGTCATCTTCCGCTACAGAAATTCTAAGACCTTTGAAATGTCTGATGAAGTTGGCTGCATCCTGAAGTTCAGGTTTTCCTTTTTTGTCGATAATTTTCTGCTGGAATACATCTTTGTTCAGCTGAATTCTGAAATTCGGTGTAGTAGAAGTTGCAAACAATGATGAATTATCAGAATCTTTGGTAATGGTTACAACACTTGCCTTTCCATTCAATTCTTTTGAGCCTAATAAAGTGGCATCGTAAGCAAAAGTTGCATTGGATTTAACAGAGTCTGTTGCCCCTCTTAAGAACTCAGTAACTTCATTTACGTTGATATGCAATGTTTTTTTAGCCTTACCATATTTATTGATAGAATATGTTTTCACTTCTTTTTTAGCAGCTACATTTCCGTCCGGGTAAACATAGTTTTCATCAGTAGTGGTCGTTAATGAATCTGTTGCATAAGTCGGTTTCATTACCAGAACCACAGAGTCAACCACGGCATTGGTTCCGAAATCAGGATTATAACTGGTCAATCTCAACTGAGTAATATAAGATGCTCTCTGCATTCCGAACTGTCCTTCATTGAAGGCGCCCAGAACTGCCGCTCCCAATTGGGTAGCATCACTTTTAATACTATCATTATTGATAATGTTATACGCAATAACATCATAAGGTTTTTCATTACCCTGAGCTGCGTCTCCCAAAAACAACTGCTCGCCTAAAGAATCCGGATCCGGTTCACAATTATATAGCAATGCACTTCCAAAAATCGCCAAAGAAAGAATGGCGAAAGCTCTTTTAATAATATGAGTCATTAAAATGTGTGTTTTATTTTAATAAAGTTTGTTTATAGAATCTATATCAAGGTATTCCGATTTCGGAGTTGAAGTCTCGTTGAAGGCTTTATCTAATTCTTCATTAAGGAATTCATCTCCTTTCACTACACCATCTACATAGTTCATACTTTCAATCACAAAGGTTTGAAAGCTCGGATTATCTAACGCTTTTAACCCGGAAATATTATCGAATTCCAGTTTTTCTCCTATTTTTTCGTTTAAAGGAGCATCTTTCTCATTATATAAGGAAAGCACGATTTTAGCGTCTTTAAAATAAGTGTCAGATTTATAGTATGTTTTAAGGTAGATCGGCACAAAAGAAGCCATCCATCCGTTCAGGTGAATTACATCCGGAACCCAATTAAGTTTTTTAATGGTTTCTATTACTCCTCTTGCAAAAAATATTGCTCTTTCATCATTATCATCAAATGAAACCCCTTCGTCATCAAAATAATATTGTTTTCTTTTGAAATACTCTTCATTGTCTATAAAGTAAACCTGAAGTCTTTCCCCCGGAAGAGACGCTACTTTAATAATCAGAGGCTGATCAAGATCATTAATAATAATATTCATCCCTGAAAGACGAATAACCTCGTGGAGTTGGAACTTTCTTTCACTTATTTGTCCAAATCTTGGCATAAAAACTCTTACATCATTGCCTTCATTGTGCATTTTAAGTGCCATTTTGTTTACCACTGCAGCCATATTGGTGTCTTCTTGATATGGATACATCTCTGTAGTAATGTACAGTATTTTTTGATTCGGCATAAACTTCTATCTAATTTTTGTAAAAATGCTTTAATGTGCAAAATTACAAAAAAACATCCAACATTATTTTAATTAACATTTTTTTACGATAATTCCCATTTTCAAATTATCAAAACCACAGCTTATTATATGATATTTTTAGTATTTTTGAATTACTATTAAAATCAACTATGGAAGTTTTAAAAAATAAAAAAACACTTCAGGATTTCATTGAAAGACAGAAAGAAATGGGTAAAAAAATAGGATTTGCCCCTACCATGGGAGCCCTGCATAATGGCCATCTTTCACTGTATGAAGCTGCCAGAAATGAAAATGATCTTGTTATTTCTTCAATTTTTGTTAACCCCACTCAATTCAATAATGCCGAAGACCTGGAAAAATATCCGAGAGATATCAACAGAGACCTTCTTATTCTGGAAAATTCGGGTTTGGTAGATGCCGTTTATATCCCGGAAGTGGCAGATATATATCCTGAAAAAACAGAAAGTCAGCATTATGATTTTGATGGTCTCGAGAATGAAATGGAAGGCAAGTCAAGACCCGGCCATTTTGATGGTGTCGGAACTGTAGTAGAAGAGTTTTTCAGACAAGTACAGCCTGACAATGCTTATTTTGGAGAAAAAGACTATCAGCAATTGGCCATTATCAGAAAAATGGTTGAAAAGAAAAAGCTTCCCGTAAAAATAACAGGCGTTTCGATCTACCGGGCAAAAAACGGACTGGCCTTAAGTTCAAGGAATCAAAGACTTCATGAAGACAGAAGAGAAGCCTCAAAAATCATTTATGAGACCCTGAAGAAAGTTACCGATTGGTTTAGAGTAATTACGGTTCCTGAGATCAAAGAAAGAGTAGTGGATATTTTTGATCATCAGCAGGGAATGAAACTCGAATATTTCCTTATTGCTGACGAAAAAACATTAAAAGAAACCGATTTTTTTTACAAGGATAAATCTTACAGAGCTTTTATCGTAGTGGTGGTAGATGGTGTGAGATTAATTGACAATATGCATCTTGATTAGCCGGATCAATAAAAAATCAAAGGCTTCCTGACGGAAGCCTTTGAACACCAAATCACAAAATATTAATATGAAAAAAATTTACTTTTCAGTAAACTTGTGACCCGGCTGGGATTCGAACCCAGGACCCATACATTAAAAGTGTATTGCTCTACCAGCTGAGCTACCGAGTCGGCCACATTTTTGAAATATAAATATAAAATTTTTATCTATATTATAATCAAAAATATTATTTTTCTTTTGCAGTGCCTGCGACTGGACTCGAACCAGCACATCCTTAGGAAACCACCCCCTCAAGATGGCGTGTCTACCAATTTCACCACGCAGGCAAAAAAATTACAGAATTTAGTAATATTTTTGCTAGTGACCCGGCTGGGATTCGAACCCAGGACCCATACATTAAAAGTGTATTGCTCTACCAGCTGAGCTACCGAGTCGGCCACTTATTTTAAACAATTTTCATTTAAGTAATGTCCCTTGTTTTAAGTGGTGCAAAGATATAGCTTTTTTTTATTTCTCAAAACTTTTTCGCAAATTTGTTTAAAAAAAATTCATGATAATTTCACTGGTCGGATACATGGGAAGTGGCAAAACACACGTTTCCAAAATTTTAAGCGAAAAAATAAATTTTAAATTAATTGACCTTGATAAAGAGATTTCAAGAAGGAAAAAATTAACCATTCCCGAAATCTTCGAGAAAAAGGGCGAAATTTACTTTAGAAAGCTTGAAAGAGAAGTTTTAGAAGAGATCCTGGCAACCCAAGAAAACCTTATTTTAAGTCTTGGTGGCGGGACTCCGGTTTACTATAACAATATGGAAATTATTAATCATAATTCCCAAAGTGTGTTTTTAAGAGCTTCCGTTGCTACATTATCAGAAAGGCTTTCAAAACAGAAAGAAAAAAGGCCTTTAATTGCCAATGTTTCTGATGAAAACCTTCCTGAGTTTATTGCCAAGCATTTATTCGAAAGAAACGAATTTTACAGCAAGGCACAGTTTATGGTAAGCACAGATTCCAGAGAACCTGAAGATATCGTAAATGAAATTATTGAAAAACTGTATTTATAGATCTTTTTCAGCTTCATTTTCATCATCATCTGTTTCACCAAAAAAATCATCCCAGTCTGTAAAATCTGCTGTAATATCATTCCCTACATAGTCGTCCATGTCTCGTCTGTCTTTTTTGGTAGGCCTTCCCTCGCCCCTGTTTCTGTAATAATCCTGAGACATTTTACGTAGTTTGAGTAATTCATACTGCTCTTTATCGGTGATATCTCTTATGTGCAGAGGAACCAATTTTGCTCCGATCCTGCTTTTAGGGATCTGGATCACTTTAATTTTATAGTCAATCTGATTTTTACGGATCTTGATTTCATCCCCTTCTTTTACCTCTTTAGAAGACTTTACAGCGGAGATTCCAATGGAAACTCTGTTTTTCTTAATTTCCTCTGCTGCAATACTTCTCGTTTTATAAAAGCGAATGCTCCATAAAAATTTATCTATTCTCATAATTTTTTATACTTTTGCCGTTATATTATTTGTAAAGTAATTAAAGTTTTTTGAAATGAAAAAAATATTTTTATATATCCTTGCCGGATCTTTGTGTTTCTCTGCCTGTAAAAAAGATGACGACGTAGAAACATTTGTAGAGCCTGAAGATATTGCGGTAAGAAATACTTATGATGACCAGGCTATCCAAAAATTCCTAGACGAAAATTATCTGGATACGCAGGGAAATATAAAAGCTTTCAGCAGTTCCGATGCTTCTGATGATAACGAGAAGAAATTATCTGAGCTGAATCCCGTAAAACTGCCATCCGGTGTTATTTATATTGTAAGAGCCGGTGCACAGCCTTCTCCGGGAGCAACGATAGGAACCAACACCCTTATCAAAACCATGATGAAAGCAAGCTATTATCTTGCTACTGAGACGGATGGAAAAGGTGTATTTGGTCCTACTTTAAGCGGAACGATTTTAAATACAATTAACGGAACCGGTTCTCCTGTTACCGATCCTCAGTTCTACTATGTGAAAAATGCAGTTATAAACAATCCTGATCTTACTGGTGCAGCAAAAGAAAGAAGCTATTACGAAATTGAAGGTTTACAAGAAGGTTTGCAACACTTCAAAGGTTTCCAGAATATGTCAGACGGAGATCCTTATAATCTGCAAGGGGTAATTATTGTACCTTCAAGAGCTGCTTTTGCGAGAGATTCTCATTTTAATTACACGGGCTATTCTCTTAAAAATGTCTCATTTGTCTTTAACTTTCAAATCTACGATGCGAGGACCAGACAAACCAGTGAGGAATAAAATAAAAAAAACGCTTCAGATATCTGAAGCGTTTTTTTATTCTCTGTTTAGAATCTTGCTTTCTGTTTTACATTTCCTAAAATATCAGGGAAGTAAAGATCTGCCAGATGATCAAATTCATCTCCTCTCATAAACATAGAGGCATCCACTTCTTCATAAGAGCTTCTGCCGGCTGCCGCGATCAGTTCATTACAGGTATGAAGTGTATTTTTATGAAAATGATAAACCCTTTCACTTTTATCAGTAACATCCAATCCTTTGATCAGCATTTTATCCTGGGTCGCAACTCCTGTCGGACAATTGTTTGTATTACATCTTAAAGCCTGGATACAACCTAAAGAAAACATAAATCCTCTGGCATTGTTACACATATCGGCACCCATGGCAACAGCTCTCAGAATATCCAGACTGGTAAGTACTTTCCCGCTTGCAATGACTCTTAATTTATCTCTTAGATTATAACTGTTCAGCGTTCTGTTCACAAAAATCAAAGCAGGTTCCAATGGCATTCCTACTCCATCTGAAAATTCGGGTGGTGCAGCTCCTGTTCCTCCTTCTGCTCCGTCTATCGTGATAAAATCCGGATAAATCTTTAAAACATTCATCTGAACGCAGATATCTTCAAATTCTTTTGTATCTCCAATACATAATTTAAAACCAACAGGCTTTCCTCCTGAAAGTTCTCTTAACTGCTGTACAAAGTTCAATAGTCCTGCTGCATTCGAAAAAGCAGAATGTGATGGCGGGGAAATAACGGTCATTCCCGGTGTGACGTGACGGATTTTTGCAATTTCAGGGGTATTTTTTACTCCCGGTAAAACGCCTCCATGTCCCGGTTTTGCTCCCTGAGACAATTTGATCTCAATCATTTTCACATTCGGAAGGTTGGAATATTTTGTAAATAATTCAGGATTAAATTTACCTTCTTCATCCCTGCAGCCAAAGTATCCGGTTCCGATTTGCCAGCATAAATCTCCTCCTTCCAGGTGATGGGGAGAAATACCTCCTTCTCCGGTATTATGGTAAAAATTCCCTTTTTTTGCGCCTCTGTTCAGCGAAATCTGAGCCCTGTCACTTAAAGCACCGAAACTCATCGCCGAAATATTGAATAAAGAAGCATGATAAGGCTGTGTGCACTGCTCACCTCCTACCCATACTCTTGGCAGTTCTTCTGAAGGCGATTTGGCATAAATGGAATGTTTTATCCCTTCATATTTTCTGTGATTAACTTCTAATTGGGTTCCGAAAGCAACAGTATCACTCAGGTTTTTCGCACGTCTGTAAACGGCGGAACGCTGGTTTCTGGGAAATGGTTTCCCGTCTGTTTCTCTTTCGATAAAGTATTGTTGCATTTCGGGTGAAATACTTTCAAAAAAATACCGGAAGTAGCCCAGCACCGGAAAGTTCCTCAAAATAGCGTGTTTTGACTGGTAAGCATTGTACACGCCTAATGCATAGATAGCGGATAACAGCGTGGGTATCCAGTAATGCGCTCTGATTAGCAATGCTACAACCCATGTAGCAATGACTAATACAATTCCCCAAGATAAAAACTTATCTCTCATGAATGTAGTATTTAAAAGTTAAAATAAATTTAGTGGAAAATTTGCAATAAGACTATGCTTTTGCTAAAAAACTTTCGTAAGAAGAGTGCACAGAAACTGTGCCATCTGACAGGATTTTTTCTAAATTCAGAAATTCGATTTGATTGACAGTTGCAGGATCAAAGTCTTTCTGGACTCTCACATAATTTTCTGTGAAGCCAAACATTTTCCCGCCTTTATTTTCATGCTCCCAAAGTACAGGAAGCGTTTTCCCAAGCTGGGTCTGATAAAATGCCATTTTCTTCTTTTCAGAAAGGATTCTGAGCATTTTATTGCGTTTTTTTCTTTCAGAGACAGGAACTACGCCTTCCATTCCGACTGCTTCTGTATTTTCTCTTTCGGAATAGGTGAAAACATGCAGGTAAGTGATAGGAAGCTCATTCAGGAAATTATAGGTTTCCATAAATCTTTCTTCCGTTTCTCCGGGAAATCCTACGATTACATCAACACCAATTGCCGCATCAGGCATTACCTCACGGATTTTGCTTACCCTTTCTCTGTAAAGCTTGGTAAGATAACGGCGCTTCATTTTTTTCAGTAAATCATCACATCCGGATTGTAAGGGAATATGGAAATGCGGAACAAAGCTTCTGCTCTTGGAAACCAGCTCTATGCTCTCATCCTTCAACAGATTGGGTTCAATGGAAGAAATACGTATTCTTTCAATTCCATCTACCTGATCCAACTCCGTAATCAGATCTAAAAAGGTATGCTCATGTTTTTTATTTCCGAACTCACCTTTTCCGTAATCACCGATATTTACTCCGGTAAGAACGATTTCTTTGATATCTCTTGCCGCAATTTCTTTGGCATTTTTAAGAACGTTTTCAATGGTATCGGAACGAGAAATTCCTCTTGCCAATGGTATTGTACAATAGGTACATTTGTAATCACAGCCATCCTGAACTTTCAGAAAAGCCCTGGTTCTGTCACCGATTGAATAACTTCCGATAAAGAAATCGGTTTCTTCAATTTCACAGGAGTGCACGATTCCTTCACTTTCAGATTTTTCTAAATCATCAAGATAGCTCAGTATATTGAACTTTTCTTTAGCTCCCAAAACCAAATCAACCCCTTCAATCTGGGAAATCTCTTCGGGTTTCAACTGTGCATAGCATCCGACAATAACTACTAATCCTTCAGGATTGGCTTTCATGGCTCTTTTCACGTGAAGTTTACATTCACGGTCTGCATTTTCGGTTACGGAGCAGGTATTGATCACATAGACATCTGCTTTATCATCAAAACTCACCTTATCATAACCTGAATCTGTCAATTGTCGGGCAATAGTAGATGTTTCCGCAAAATTTAATTTGCAGCCGAGGGTATGAAATGCAGCAGTTTTATGAAAAGTAGACATTTGTAGTCCTGAATTTTATGGGTGCAAAGATAGCAATTTTAATAAAAACTCTGAATTGATTCAGTCTATTGTTTATATTCGTCTCTTACTTCCGGGCTATTCTGATAACAAACCGGCGAGGAATTGGCGTTTGAATCATCTCCGGAAAATTTATTTTTCATTTCAGAATTAAATTCCTGTGATTTGTTTCTGGCAATAGAAAGGGTTTTCCAGTCTTCATTCTTTATCATTTTGGCAATGTAGACGATCTGCCCGATATGATACGGATAATGGGCCAACTGACGGAAAACTGCATCAATAACCGGATGCGCCTCTCCTCTTATATAAATGGTGGAATATAAGTTTTCATCATTAATCTGTTCCAGAGCATCAAAAAAGCATTTCCAGCCTTTCTCCCAAAAATCAAGAATATCCTGTTTGTCTGTAAAGGTACTTACAAATTCTTCATCGCGGTTTCTCGAAGCCTTTTCTCCGTCTTCAGTTAAGAAATTCGTCCATCTTGAAAGCATATTTCCTGCCATATGTTTTACAATAATCGCAATCGAATTGCTTTCTTCATTGTACTGCCATAGAAACTGTTCATCAGAAAGCTGTTCAAATGCTTTATCTCCGAGAGATTTGTAATACTCAAAACGTTTGATAAAAAGATCTTTCATACTGTTTTAAAATAAAAACCAAGTTAGCACTTTTCCTGTATATGAATTGCAATTGCATTTTTTAAAATCCATTATACCTGTACAAAAATTAAAAAGCCATCCTATTAAAGATGGCTTTTATTTATTATTAATTTATTCCCTGTTTTTTACCAGAACCCAGCTTGAAAATTTGAAAGCAGTGCTTTTCTTATCATTCTCATTCCAGGTTACAGAATACCAGTAAGTTCCTGTTGGTACTTTCCTGCTTCCATTTGTACTTCCGTCCCATTTGTAGCCGTTTGTTTTATCAGCCTGGTGTACTTTGTTACCATATCGGTCATAAATGTTGATAATCAGGTTTTGTTTATAAGCCAATGCTGAATAATCAATCACATCGTTGATTCCATCACTGTTTGGCGTGATCACATTGATCATGTTAGGAACAGTAACCGTAATATCGATCGGATCACAATCATAATCATCTTTCACATAAATATGAACATCTCCTCTCGGAAGATCTGAGAATGTATTGGAATCCTGCCAGTTGATATTATCGATTGAGTATTTATATGGCGGTGTTCCTCCGATTACATTTACCGTAATGCTGTTATTGGTAATATCTACATTGGTAATAACAGGTTGTTCGGAAGGATAAACTTTTACCGTTTGAGTGGTGAAACATTCTCCTGTTTTTAATTTTACCCAGTAAGTTCCTACACCCACATTGTTGATAGCTTGGGTAGTGGCTCCTGTGCTCCATTCATATCCGTCAAAACCGGGTCCTGCATCAAGAGTGGTCGTATCTTCCATACATATGATCTTATCGATAAGAACGGCAGATTTCACCGGTGGTAAAACGATCAGAGTCACTTTTGCTATAGTATAACATCCGTTTCCATTGGTCACTCTTACGTACACCACTCCGTTTGGAGCGATATAAGCTGAAGGGGTTCCGATTACATTGGTCATATTGATCGCATCGGTTAAAGACGGGTAATATGTTTTCGTAACTCCCGGCTGAGTGGTCACACCTGCAGCAGTAAGGTTGAACGAAGCTGTTGAAGGATTAGATTCGATGAAACATGATCTCAGGGTAGCTTCATTGACTACAACCACAGGGTAAAATTTTAATGTGATTTTGGCTGTAGCAACACATCCGTACTCAGAGGTTACTTTTACATATACTACTCCTTCAGCAGAAAGATATGCAGTAGGACTGGTAATCTCATTCGTTCCTGCGTTAAGATCATTCATCGAAGGGTAATATTTTTTCACAACTGTAGGATCGGCGATCACATTCGCAGTTGTTAAATCAAATACAGCAGTTCCTGCATTGTTATTATTACATTCCGTTAAGGTAGCATCATTTGCCGTGATAGATCCGTCTTTGAATTTGAATTTACCCGTTTGTCTGCATTTATTGATAGGGTTGGCAGGATTGGCAGGATCTGAATAACTGATGCTGTAATAGTAAACCGTGGTCGTATTTACCATAATCGGAGCAGTAATAGGATTGTTTCCTGTCAACGCATCATTTTGGCTTGTATGATAAGATACATTGAAGTTAGGGTTTCCATTAAGGATACCTGCTGTTAATGTACTGAAATCAAAAACCACGGAACTCGAACAGATAACCACTTCTCTTGGATCCGCAGGATTAGCTGCAGGAATTCCAGGAGGTGTAAACGGATGCGGCTGGATCGTAGGATCTGTAAAAGGAGAAGCCAAAGTAGCCGTTCCACCCCAGGTCAAATTAAACGTATACACTGTTGTTGAATAATTATCAACATATAAAAAATACGTTTCGCCGGGAAGAACATCCAGATATTTTACAAAACCGTCTCCGAAACCGGGCCCTTCACTGGTATCTGTAGCTGTCATATTCATTCCTGTAGGATAACCCGCAATCGTACCGTCGTTGGAAGAACATCTTATGGGAGTTCCTTTGGTTGCGCAGGTTTTATTGGGTCCGTAAATCGCCCAGTCATAATCCACCGGACCGGTCGGATTAATTTCAAAGGTAAGAGTACCTCCTGTAGCAATGGTAAATGTATACCATGCTGAATTGTGCTCTGACTGTAAACAGCCGCCTAAACTTTCATTTACAGCACCTATTCCCGAAGGAGTATAAGTAATATCTGAATTACCACAAACTGCTAATGCAGATGAACAATCTGCCTGGGAAAAGAAAATCTGTGAAACAAATAAAAAAATAAAAAGTAGATTTTTTCTCATAAAATACATGTTTTATTAAAAATTAATCATAAATTAAATCAATACATAACACATATTTCAAATATAACTATAATTCAATTAAAAATAACAAAATTGTTAAATTATTGAATTATTTTAATAAAAAAGGTAGATTTATTATCGTATTAAAATTTGAGTTATTTAATACTCGTTATATTACCACAAAGGTTTTCAAGATGGAAAATCTTATGAAAAGGACTTTTAACCTCTTCCAGATGTTCTTTATCCTGGATAAAAGTATATCGTGATGCAATGGAATTCATATCGGAAACAATCACCAGCCAGCATTCGTCAACTGAGGTATCGTAATAAGGGAACTTTTCGTTTTTCTTTTCGATCAGTTCCAAAATCTTCTCAGAACAAAGCTCATCAAAAAGATTCATGCTGTATTCATGAGTAATGAACACATTTCTGCGATGAAAAGATTTTCTTACACTTTTTACACAGCCTACCGCTTTGTTTTTCTTAATGCTTTTATAGATACTGAGTACATTTTCCTGCTGCTCTTCAAGATGGTCAAACTTAATATTCGGGTGGAATTCTAAAAAATAAACACCACGATATTTCGTAGTGTCTTCTTGTTCTAATAATATTTCTGCCTGACGGAACATCTTGTTTAAATTACTTTCAACCTTCTTCATTTCCAGATGATTGATTACTTCCGTAAGCTCGATTCCTATTTTTTTGCCGTTGAATTTGGCGATAAAGTCAGGACTTTCGCAGGTAAGGTTTTCAAATTTAACTTCAGGGAAATGGTGCATAAAAGAATTAAGGAGTAAAATCTCAGACTTTTTTTTATATTTTTCCCTGTCGTGAAGCGGAGATTCGTCTATTGTACGGTGATACTTCTCTATCGGCTTTTTTTTCAAATGTCGATTCAGGTAATATAAGCTCAGATTTTTAATTAAATCTTCGTCGGAAAACACCTTTTTCATGACCGCTTTTTTAGAGTTGACAGATCGTACTGATATTCATCACTTCACTCAAGAAGTTTTTGATTATCAAAATTTTACACTTAAAGGTAAGCAAAAAAACTATTCAACAGATACTTTTAAAAATAATTTATCATATAATTAATGTAGAGTTTATTTTCATAATCAATACCTTTGCCCCTTCAAATATAAAACTGTGATTCATGGATTTTAAAAATTTTAAAATACCTTATAGCATCAATCCACAATACTCAAAAAGAGTTGCTTATTTTTCAATGGAATTTGCCCTTGAGCAGGTTTTAAAGATCTATTCCGGCGGACTGGGATTTCTGGCGGGATCTCACATGAGAAGTGCCTACAACTTAAAGCAGGATCTTATCGGGATCGGGATTCTTTGGAAATTCGGATATTATGATCAGGCAAGAAACCACGACCAGACTTTACAACCTGTCTGGACAAGAAAAATGTACAGCTTCCTTGAAGATACCGGAATAAAATTTCAGATTGAAATTCACAGTGCTCCGGTTTGGGTGAAGGTTTGGTACCTGGATCCTGAAATTTTCAATACGGCTCCTATGTTCTTCCTCTCAACAGATGTTCCGGAAAACGACCATATTTCTAAAACAATCTGCCATAAATTATATGACGCCAACGAATCTACAAAGCTGGCACAGTATATTTTACTGGGAAAAGGAGGTGCAAAATTATTGGATGAAATGAATCTTGAAAGAGATACTTATCATCTCAACGAAGCCCACGGACTTCCGGCCGCTTTTCATCTATTAAAAAAATACAACGGAGATCTCAATAAAGTAAAAGAAAAACTGGTTTTCACCACCCATACCCCTGAAGAAGCCGGAAATGAAAAGCATAACATGAGATTATGCTATGATATGTCCTATTTTTCAGGTTTCACGATGGAGGAAGTAAAAAGTATTGAAGGAGTTGATGATGACCGTTTTAATCATTCACTTTGCGCTTTGAAAATGGCAAGAATTGCCAATGGTGTATCCCGGCTTCACGGCGTTGTTTCAAGAGCAATGTGGAGTAAATATCCGGGAATCTGTGAAATCACTTCTATTACAAACGCTCAGGAATTTAAATACTGGTCTGATAAGCCTCTTTACAATTCCAAAGATGAAAATGACGAAACCGTTTTCGATTACCGTAAAAAACATCTGAAAAAGAGACTCTTCACCATCGTTGCCGATCAGACAGGTAATTTATTCAACCCGAATGTTTTCACAATTGTCTGGGCCAGAAGATTTGCAGGCTACAAGCGTGCAGATTTGCTTTTACATGATAAAGACCGGTTTTATAAATTATTAAACAAT
Source organism: Chryseobacterium tongliaonense (assembly GCF_041224435.1). Lineage (NCBI taxonomy): Bacteria > Pseudomonadati > Bacteroidota > Flavobacteriia > Flavobacteriales > Weeksellaceae > Chryseobacterium > Chryseobacterium tongliaonense. Next base: position 39,092 of record NZ_JBGFFD010000013.1, read on the forward strand.
CCTAAATATCCGGTACAGATCATCTGGTCGGGAAAACCTTATCCGATGGATTATTCCGCCATTTCTACATTCAATACATTGGTTGAAGAAAGTAAAAATCATAAGAATATGGCTGTTTTAACCGGCTACGAACTTTCTTTAAGTAAATCTTTAAAGCAAGGTTCGGATCTGTGGTTGAATAATCCAAGAGTTCCGAGAGAAGCTTCGGGAACTTCCGGAATGACAGCAGCAATGAACGGTTCCGTAAATCTTTCTACAGATGACGGTTGGATCCCGGAATTTGCAAAACACGGGGAAAATTCGTTTGTCGTTCCAAAAGCAGATTATTTAAACATGAGCATTTATGAGCAGGATAATTACGATTTAAATAAATTATATGAAATCCTGGAAAATGAAATTCTGCCCACATATTATGATAATCCGGACAAATGGAGAAAAATCCAGCATAATGCAATGAATGATGTGAAAGACCAATTCAACAGTGATAGAATGGCTGATGAATATTACAGAGTTTTGTATGGTGAAGGAAAGAGCTAAAAGGTTAAATGGCTAAAAGTTAAATGGCGAATAGGCAAAAGGGTAAGAAAGTAAATAAGTGATTTAGCTTTTCAGAGATTTTACTTTTTTGCTTTTTTACCATTTCAAAAAAAATCCTGAAACATATGTTTCAGGATTTTTTTTGAAAGTTATTCCTTTTTCTTCTTCGGTACTTTCAATCCTTTTTCTCTGGCTTCAGAAATACCGATCGCCACAGCTTGCTTTTTGCTTGTCACTTTCTTTCCGGAAGAAGATTTTAATTTTCCTTCCTTGAATTCGTGCATTACTTTTCCTACTTTGTCCTGAGCTTTGTCTGAATATTTTGTCTTGCTCATGATATTATTTTTTTAAGATTTTGGTAAGGATACTCCTAATTCATACACTTTAGCGTGTTTCAAATATTTTGAACGCTCTCTGGATGTCACCGATTCCAGATGACCATTTTTAATCACAATAATCGGGTCTTCTATATTTTCAATTTCAAAATTGGCAAAATATCTTTCGTCCGGACTTGTTTTATCATTACGGGCTTTTATTTTCTGTAACTCATCAGCATATTTCCTGAATCCAGGGTCTGATGAATGGATAAATTTGTACTCATCACCTGCATCAACATAATAATGAAGTTTTTTTTCTACAAGTCCTGCATCATCTGTTATCTGAGGATTATCATTCCCATCTTTAAAACCTATTTCCACCAATGTTCCCCCTTTTTTATGGGCACATTCTTCAGCATCTTTAAAACTTGAAAAACCTGTATAAACGATCCGGTCATTCAAAACATAACGGTTCAGTTTCTGGTTGTATGCATTTGTTTCCATAATTATTATTTAATTTGATTTGTAATTATATCTATTCAATTTTTCTGCCAAAACAGGTATAAGAAAGCTTTTTTTCATGTATTTTGATAAAATTGTTATCTTTGAAATCCATTAAAATTAGAAATGAAAAAATTCTTATTAACGCTTACTGTTGCTGCTGCATTTCAAAACCTGTCAGCACAGGAAATTACCTTAGATAAAATATATTCAGGATATTACCGTGGAAAAGGCATTGCCGGAATTACTTCCATGAAAAACGGCGAAAATTATCTTGTTATTGAGCCAACCGGAATTGCCAAATATTCATACAAAACTTCTCAGAAAGAAGGAAATATCGTAGACGGCCAATATGAAAGCTATGAGTTTTCTGATGACGAATCTAAAATTCTTTTACTGAAAGAAAGTGAGCAGATTTACAGACATTCATTTTTAGGAAAATTTGATGTAAAGGATCTAAAATCCGGAAAAATAATCAGCCTGAATGACGGAAAAGCCGTTCAGGAACCGAGATTCTCCCCTGATGCAACGAAAGTAGCTTTTGTTTCTGAAAACAATTTATTCTATCAGGATTTAAATTCAGGGAAAATTACCCAGATAACCCAACACGGAGTTAAAAATAAAATTCTGAACGGATTGGCAGACTGGGTGTATGAAGAAGAATTCGGGCACGCAAGATTATATGAATGGACTAAAAATTCCGATGCTATTGTTTTCATTAAATTAGATGAAACTGAAGTTCCGGAAATTTATATTCCGATTTACGGGAAATCGCTTTATCCTAAAGAAATGCGTTACAAATACCCGAAAGCAGGAGAAAAAAACTCTGTAGTTTCGGCTCATATATATCTTTTGGATGGCGGTAAAAAAACAACAATCAATTTAGACAATTACAAACATTACTATATTCCAAACGTTGTTCAGACGGCAAAACCGGATGAAATTGTTTTAATTACTTCCGAGAGAATTCAGAATGCTTCCGATGTTTTAAAGGTAAATACAAAAACAGGTGCTGTTCAGAAATTATTTACAGAAACTGATGAAAAATGGATCGATACGGACAGCCCGACTTTAGAATTCCTGGAAGATGATTCTTTCCTTTGGGGTTCTGAAAGAGATGGAAACCGTCATTTATACTGGTATGACAAAGACGGCAAACTCAAAAAGCAGGTGACAAAAGGAAATTGGGAAGTAACAGATTATTACGGCTACAATCCGAAATCCAAAGAAATCTATGTTCAGACTACTGAAAAAGGAAGTATCAATAAAGTGGTTTCCAAGATCAATATCGAAAACGGAAAATCCCAGCTGATCTCTAACGCAGAAGGAAACAACTCTGCCAATTTCAGCAAAAACTATAATTATTTCATTGAAACTTCTTCTACTGCCGCAAAACCTTACACTTTTGTGTTAAAAGACGGTAACGGAAAAACAGTAAAGGAGCTTCAGAACAACAACGAGCAACTTCAAAAACTGAAGGCTGATAATTTCGTTGATAAAGAATTCATAACGATTCCAAACTCTGCAGGAGACCAGATGAATGCATGGATCATGAAACCTAAGAACTTTGATCCTAACAAGAAATACCCGTTATTTATGTATCAGTATTCAGGTCCGGGCTCTCAGCAGGTTGCCAATTCATGGGATCAGGGAAATGCTTTATGGTTCAATCACCTGGTTCAGAAAGGCTATATCGTAGCTTGTGTTGACGGGCGTGGAACCGGCTATAAAGGCGCCAAATTCAAAAAAGTGACTTATATGAATTTAGGGAAATATGAAGTCGAAGATCAGATAACAGCAGCAAAGTGGTTTGGAAACCAGTCTTATATTGACAAAAGCAGAATCGGTATGTTTGGATGGAGCTTCGGCGGCTATATGACGAGTTTAGCTATGACAAAAGGCGCTGATGTTTTCAAAGCCGGAATCGCAGTAGCCCCGGTAACCAACTGGAGATATTACGACTCAGTTTATACGGAAAGATTTATGAGAACTCCTCAGGAAAATGCCGACGGATACGACAAAAACTCCCCTACTGAATACGCCAATTTATTAAAAGGAAAGCTACTTTTAATTCACGGGACTGCTGATGACAACGTACATTTCCAAAATTCCATGGAATTCTCGGAAGCTTTGATTCAAAACAAAAAGCAATTTGATTTCATGGCTTATCCGGATAAAAACCACGGCATTTATGGTGGACAGACAAGACCGCAACTGTATCAGAAAATGACAGATTTTATTTTGGAGAATCTTTAAAATCATCACTCAATAATAAAAAAATCCGGCTCATTACAGTCGGATTTTTATTTTCTTTTTTTCCAGTTTTCAGGATCTCTGGAAGTATGGAAAACAGCGTATATTTCAATTAAATTTTCCTTTTCACTGTAAGAGTAATGAATTCCGTAGGGAAATTTTCTGAAGAAAATGATTCTGTTATGATCATATTTTAATTCAAAAGACAAAGGATTTTCTTTAATGTAATTGATTTCGAACGAAATTCTTTAATGAAATTATTCCATAACTCTTTATCAATTTTCTTGTACCAATCGTAGATTTCTTTTAAGTCTTGTTTTACAAAAGGGCTGTAGATTAATTTAATCTCCACTTTCCAAATCATTTAAATAATGATCCATTTCAGATTCAGAAACAAAGCTTTGCGGATTATTTTCAGCATAATTCACCCTGCGTCTTACCTCTTCCTTCTGCCATTCTGGAACTTCATCATGTTTTCTTTTAAAATGTTTCTGTTTCAAAAAATCGATAAAATCATTCACTTCTTCATAAAAATTTTCGGGAAGCGTTCTGATATTATTTTCTAAATCTTTTAATGTAATTTCCATTTTCTTCATCTTTATATGAGTCAAAGTTAATAAAATTCGATTATTGTTTTTTTAAATTTTATATTTGTGAAATTTGAAACTTGAAAATATGAAGACTAAACATCCTAAGGGATTGCCTTTCCTCTTCTTTACGGAAATGTGGGAGCGTTTCGGGTATTATCTGATTCTCGGAATTTTTGTTTTGTATGTGATTGAACCAACCGGTTTAAAAGGCGGACTTGGACTTCCCGACAAAACTGCAGATGACATTTTCGGAACCTATATCGCTTTAACTTATCTTACTCCTTTTATCGGTGGATTTTTGGCTGACAGAATTTTAGGATATATCAAATCGATTTATTTAGGTGGTATTTTGATGGCCGCAGGATATATCGGCATGGGAGTTTTTAAAGAATTACCCCTGTTTTACGGATCTTTAGCATTAATTATTATAGGAAACGGCTTTTTTAAGCCTACTATTTCTACTTTATTAGGAAACCTTTATTCTGAAGAACCATATAAAGCCAATAAAGATTCCGGCTACAACATTTTCTATATGGGAATCAATATCGGTGCATTTATCTGTAATATTATCGCCGCTTTCATGCGTAATAAATTCGGTTGGGGTGAAGCCTTCATCACAGCCGGCGTTGGGATGCTGATCGGAATGGTGATTTTTACCATCGGAAGAAAACACTACATTCATGCAGCACAGATGAAGCCTGTACAGGAAGGTGATACAAAGCTTTCTGAAATTTTAATCAAAGTTTTCCTGCCTGCTATTATTGCTGGAGCTATCGGCTGGTTTATCCCGGGAAATATTTTCGGAAGTGACAGCACCGATGCCTTTATTTTTGCCTGTATTCCTGTTATTTATTTTTATGCATCTCTTTATTTTAAAGCAAAACCGGAAGAAAAATCATCAATCGGAGCTTTGCTTTCAGTATTTTTAATCAGTATGTTTTTCTGGGCGGTTTTCAAACAAAACGGAACAGCATTAACGAGATGGGCCAATTATTATACGGACAGAAGTGTTCCTGCGTCCGTAGAAAAACCATTGGAAGGTATTTATATGGTTGACGGAAAAAGCTATGAGAACAAAGAAGTTCCTGTTTATGACGAACAGTTTCAGTCACAGAAAGATAAAGACGGAAACACAATTAAGGAGCAGGGAAAAGATGTTTATTTTAAAAATATTTCACCTGAGCAACGTGCAGAATTAGAAAAAAACCCTGAAAATAAAGTCTATTTATACAATACCGAATTATTCCAATCGATCAATCCGTTTTGGGTAATTGCTTTAACACCGGTTATTGTAGGCTTCTGGGCATTGTTAAGACGAAAAGGAAAAGAACCGCTGACCCCGACAAAAATTGTTTTGGGATTATTCATTTCCGGGTTATCGTGTTTAGTAATGGTATTGGCTGTGATGGCAGGAGATAACGGAGCCGTAAAGGTTTCTCCGTGGTGGCTGGTCGCAGGTTATGGGGTAATTACTGTGGGTGAGCTCTGTCTTTCCCCGATGGGACTATCTTTCGTTTCCAAGCTTTCACCGGCAAGAATTACGGCACTGATGATGGGTGGGTTTTTCCTTGCGAACTCCGTAGGGAATAAGCTTTCAGGAATCCTGGCAAGTACCTGGTACAGCTATGACAATAAAGTTAATTATTTCCTTGTCAACTTCGCTTTATTGATATTTGCTACATTATTAGGACTTTCAATGTTAAAAAGATTAAATAAAATCATGAAAGAAAAAGGCCATTAAACCTTTATTTTTTATAATGAATATAAGGCTGTAGATTCGTTCTGCAGCTTTTTTATTTAAATATAAAATTAAAACCTTGCCAAAAACTCAAAAAAAACTATATTTGCTAGTCTTAACAAAAATTAACAATAAAAAATGGATAATACTGAAGCATTAAGTCCGAAACCGGATGAATTTGTAGAGAACAAGGGTTCCAGACATCCAAAAGGATTATGGGTTCTTTTCGGAACAGAAATGTGGGAGCGTTTCAACTTTTATGGGATGAGAGCACTTTTGACGCTCTTTATGGTAAATTCCCTATTAATAAAAGAAGCTGATGCAGCGATCATCTATGGTGGATTTTTAGCTTTATGTTATCTGACTCCTCTTTTAGGAGGATTCATTGCTGATAAATATATCGGAAATAGAAATGCAATTTTAATTGGTGGATCATTAATGGCGATTGGTCAGTTTTTGCTTTTCATCAGTGCATCTACATTTTCCGGCAGTATAGGAAGTGCCAAGCTGATCATGTGGCTGGCCCTGTTTGTTATCATTTTTGGTAACGGATTCTTCAAACCTAATATTTCCTCAATGGTGGGTAGTCTTTATCCGAAGCAGGAAAAGTCAAAATTAGACTCTGCTTTTACCATCTTCTACATGGGAATCAACATCGGAGCTTTTTTAGGACAGTTTATCTGCCCGTATTTAGGTGACGTAAAAGATGCCACTACAGGAGTAAGAGATATATTTGCCTTCAAATGGGGATTCCTGGCGGCTTCTATGGCTATGATCATAGGAACGGTAACATTCTTTTTCCTTAAAAATAAATATGTTGTAACACCGGAAGGAAGACCTATCGGTGGATTACCAAAACACAATACAAGTGCAGATTTTGAAGAAGGGGAAACTCAGACTGCAAAATTCTCAGGCAAATTCTTAGCGTTTACAGGAATTATATTTGTTATTCTATTTTTTGCATTCAGATATTTACTGGTAGGTGAGTTTGGATTTAACTCCGTAGAAATGGGGCAGCTTATCAAAGGAATTATTTATCCTTTCATTTATGCAGCCGGTATTTCTTTAGCCTTTCTGATCATGAGTTCTGCAGAAAATAAGGTTGAAAAACAAAGAATCTGGGTGATCTATATTGTATCATTCTTTATCATTTTCTTCTGGGCAGCTTTCGAGCAGGCCGGATCTTCACTTACCTTTATTGCAGACAACCAAACAGACCGGAATATTTTCGGATGGAATATGCCGCCTTCAATGGTGCAGATTTTCAACGGAATCTTCGTTGTATTATTGGCAGTTCCGTTCAGTCTATGCTGGGATAAATTAAGAGCAAAAGGAAAAGAACCGGTTTCTCCGCTGAAGCAAGCTATCGGTTTGGCTTTAATTGCCTTAAGTTATTTCATTATCGCCCACAATGTAAAAGATCTTGGAAACTCAGGATTGTTAGCTATAAAATGGTTAATGCTTCTATATTTCATTCAGACTTGTGGTGAGCTTTGTTTATCTCCGATCGGTTTATCATTGGTTGGAAAATTGGCTCCAAAAAGATTTGCTTCATTATTATATGGTGTTTTCTTTATTTCTAATGCTGCGGGTTATGCGCTTGCAGGTTCATTGGGAGCGCTTATTCCGGCTACGGGTGATAAGTTTGAGAAAGCAGAAAAAATAGGGGTTAATCTTCAGGATGTTTTAGATAAAAAAGTAACCTTAACAGCTGATCAGGTTGCTGCATTTGAAAAAGCTCAGTTACCACTGCAAAACCCGACATTTGCAGGATTTGAAATCCACAATTTATTTGAATTCTTCATGGTATTTGTGGTACTTTGTGGTATTGCTGCTGTTATTCTGGCAGTAATTTCACCGATCTTAAAGAAAATGATGCACGGTGTAAACTAAGTGTATCAACAAAATACTTAAAAACCTCTGCTAAGTCGGAGGTTTTTTTTATTTTCGTATGATGGAAGTTTCTGAAGATTCTTTGTTCCAGTCCGTAAAGGAAATTATTAAACAGTCGCGCGAAAAGGTTTTTCGGATAGCGAATTCTACCTTATTGCTTACCTACTGGCAAATCGGACAGCTGATCGTAGAAGATGAGCAGAAAGGAAAAGAACGGGCTGCTTACGGAAAATATACGTTAAAGAATCTTTCTCAAAAATTATCTCTGGAATTCGGAAAAGGTTTTGACTATACCAACCTTTCCAATATGCGTAAATTTTATATGGCATTCCCAATTGTTGACACATTGTCTCAACAATTGAGCTGGTCTCATTACAGACTTCTTTCAAGTCAGGATGACAAAAATAAACGAAACTACTATCTCAATGAATCCATTCAAAATAACTGGAATGTCAGAGATCTGAAAAGGCAGATCAATTCTCTCGCCTATGAAAGAGTTCTGGAGCATAAAAAATCTTCCACTGAAAACATCCACAGTGTATTAAAAGATCCCTATATTTTTGAATTTTTAGGATTAAAACCTGATGAAAAGATTTCTGAAAAAGAAATTGAAACCGCTATTATTGATCACATCCAGAAATTTTTACTTGAATTCGGAAAAGGATTTGCTTTTGTCGCAAGACAGCAGCATATCTCTACAGACACTTCAGATTTTTATATCGACCTGGTATTTTACAACTATATTCTAAAATGTTTTGTCATCATCGATTTAAAAACAGGAGAACTTTCTCATCAGGACATCGGGCAAATCGATATGTATGTAAGGATGTACGATGATATAAAGCGAAATGAAGGAGACAATCCGACGATAGGAATTTTACTGTGTTCCGAAAAGGATGAAACCATTGTAAAGTATTCCGTGCTTAACGATAAAAACAATCTTTTTGCAAGCAAATATTTATTGTACCTCCCGAAAGAAGAAGAATTAAAAGAAATTATTGACCAGGACAGAATCCGTTTTGAACTGGATCAGAATAACAAAAACCCTAATAAACAATCATAAATCATTATGAGCTTAACTTTAGACGAAATACAAAATTTTAAAGGAAAATACCCGAAACAAATCTGGAGCCTGTTCTTTTCTGAAATGTGGGAACGCTTCTGTTTTTACGGAATGCGCGGAATGCTGGTTTTCTTCATGATCTCACAATTAAATTTTCATGAAAAAGAAGCTAACCTTCAATATGGTGCTACACAGGCGTTCGTATATGCTTTTACTTTTGTGGGCGGTCTTTTTGCCGATAAAATACTGGGATTCAGAAAATCTTTGTTCTGGGGCGGCCTTTTAATGATTGTGGGAAGTTTGATTTTAGCAACAGATCCACACAAGTTTTTCTTTTTAGGAATTGCTTTTACTGTTGTGGGAACAGGTTTCTTTAAACCGAATATTTCATCAATGGTAGGACAGCTTTACAAACCGAATGACTCAAGAGCCGATGCAGGTTTCTCGCTTTTTTATGCAGGAATTAACCTCGGAGCATTATTGGGCGGATATTTGTGTATTGCCATCGGTAAAGGAGAGATTCTCGAACATTTCATTCCTGAAGGAGCACGATGGAATATTGCCTTCGGACTGGCAGCTATTGTAATGGTTGTAAGCTTGATTAATTTTATATTTACTCAGAGAAGCCTTGGAACGATCGGGCTTCAGCCGGGACATCCTTTGGCAGAAGTAAAATCTGCACCGATCCCGAAATGGAAAGAATACGGCGTATATGTTCTGTCACTTGTTTTTGTCCCAATTATTATGATCATGGTCGCAAAAACAGAATATACAGACTATTTTATGTATACAATAGGGCCTCTTACCCTTCTTTATTTATTTTATGAAATGACTAAGGTAACACCTTCAGAACGTAAAAAACTTTGGGCAGCATTGGTTTTCATCCTGTTTTCCATCCTGTTCTGGGGAATTTATGAGCAAAGCGGAGGCTCATTAAGTATTTTTGCTGCCAAAAACTTAAACAAAGACCTTTTAGGATTAGACCCTAATGGAGTGAACAATTCCGGAGGTGCATTTTTCATCATTTTCCTGGCTCCGCTTATTGGATTACTATGGATCTGGCTGAATAAAAGAAAGATCGAACCAAACACGCTTATTAAATTCGGATTAGGATTTATTTTTCTGGGAATCGGTTATTATGTTCTGTTTGCCACAAGGCTTTTTGCCAATGCTGCAGGAATTACCTCTTTGAATTTCTTTACCATCGCTTTATTGGTGATTACTCTTGGGGAACTTTGTCTCTCCCCGATCGGGTTATCGATTATGACAAAGCTTTCCACGAAAAACCTGCAGGGAATGATGATGGGAATGTGGTTCCTTGCTTCTGCCTATGGACAGTATGTAGCAGGAATTATCGGGGCCAATATGGCTACGGCAAAAGCAGGCTCAACCAACTATGATGCTTTGATCACTTATACTGATGGATATAAACAATTGGGATTATATGCGGCAATTGCCGGTGTGGTATTAATTTTGATATCCCCGTATGTGAAAAAATTAATGCAAGATGTAAAATAAACGTAAGCTTATTATGCTTATTTTTATTAATAATTAAATTCTCATGAAAAAATTGATAAGCATAATAGCCCTGTTTTTAATAAGTTTCAGCTTTGCCCAGATCAAATGGATGAGTATTGATGAAGCTCTTAAAGCCCAAAAGCAAAACCCGAAAAAAATTCTTATTGATTTTTATGCAGACTGGTGTGGCCCATGTAAAATAATGGACAAAAAAACTTACGGACATGAAGTTATTGCTCAGATTTTAAATGAGAATTATTATCCTGTAAAGTTTAATGCCGAGGAAAAGAAAAACATCGAAATTTTCGGAAGAACATTTTCAAACCATAATACCGAGCAGAAAAAAGGGAAAAATTCACTGCATGAGTTTACTCAATATATGAATGTAGCAGCAGTCCCGAGTACAGTCTTTTTAGATGAAAAAGGTGACCCGATTACCATTCTGCAGGGAGAGTTATCGGCTAAAGAGCTTGAACCTTATCTTGAATTGATTTCAAAAGATATGTATAAGAAAATCCGTAGCCGGGAACAATGGGAGGATTATCAGAAAAAATTCAAGTCTAAGATTAGGTGACGATCCGGATTTACAAATAATGAATGAATAATTCATCAGACTTTCAATTTTTTTTGGAAGTCTTTTTTATTTTACCGAAATTCGAACCTTTGTTTTTTTATTCAAAATCAGGATCCCGAAACCGGTATTCCAGATATAATGACTTTAGAAACCTCCATAGAATACGTAAAAGGAATCGGTCCGGAAAAAGCCAAGCTCATTAAAAATGTGTTGGGAATTTCTACGGTGGAAGATCTTCTCAACTTCTACCCTATCCGGCATCTGGATAAAAATAAGGTCTATAAAATCTCCCAGCTTCAGGAAAGCAATCTTGAGATTCAGCTGAAGGGAAAAATAACCCTTGTCCAGGAAATTCAAACCGGAAAAACCAAACGTCTTACCGCAAAATTCAATGATGAAACCGGAACTATGGATCTGGTGTGGTTTCAGTATTCAAAATGGATGAAGGAACAGCTTCCCATCAATAAGGAAATTTATATTTTCGGAAAAATAAATGTTTTCAACAAGCAGTTTTCGATGCCTCATCCTGAGATCGAAATCGAAGAGAATAAAGAAAACGATAACCGTCTGAAACCGATTTATCCAAGTTCGGAAAAACTAACGAAATGCGGACTGAATCAGAAATTTTTCCAGACCATTCTGAGAAATATTTGTAAAGAAATCCCCAATCTCATCCAGGAAAATTTACCCGATTACCTCATGAAATCTTTTAATTTTTTTTCCAGGCAACATACGTATCTGAATATTCATTTTCCACAGAATTTAGAATATTTTGAAAAAGCCAACAACCGGTTAAAGTTTGAAGAATCTTTCTTTTTCCAGCTCGGTTACGGTTTAAAAAAGCTTCATCATAAAAGCCAGTCATTTGGAAATCCGTTTCCTATTGTAGGAGATTATTTCACCGGATTCTACGAAAATTATCTTCCGTTTGAGCTCACCAATGCACAGAAAAGAGTTTTAAAGGAGATCCGGCTTGATATGAAAAAACCTATTCAGATGAACCGGCTTTTGCAGGGTGATGTAGGTTCTGGAAAAACAATGGTAGCTTTACTTACCATGCTGATCGCTATGGATAACGGGTTTCAAAGCTGTATGATGGCACCTACCGAAATCCTTGCCCAACAGCATTATAACGGAATAAAAGATTTATTACACGAAACCAATATCAATGTCCGCCTTTTAACAGGCTCCACCAAAGCCTCTGAAAGAAAAATCATTCATGCAGAACTCGAAAGCGGAGAATTATCCATTCTTGTGGGTACACATGCTGTTCTCGAGGATAAAGTAAAGTTTAAAAATCTGGGTCTGGCCATTATTGATGAGCAGCATCGATTTGGGGTGGCGCAGAGGGCAAAACTCTGGGCTAAAAATAAAATCCCGCCCCATATTCTGGTAATGACCGCCACACCTATTCCGAGAACTTTAGCAATGAGCTTTTATTCTGATCTGGATGTTTCTGTAATTGATGAAATGCCGGTGGGAAGAAAACCGATCGTCACCGCTCACAGACGTGAAAAAGACAGGGTTTTTGTGTATAATTTCTGCCGGGATGAAATTAAGAAAGGAAGACAGGTATATTTTGTTTATCCTCTGATTGAAGAATCTGAGACCTTAGATTATAAAAACCTGATGGAAGGCCTTGACCAGGTGATGAATTCTTTTTCGGAATATAATGTTACCATGCTTCACGGGAGAATGAAGCCGGATGAAAAAGATACGGCAATGAATTATTTTGCTTCCGGAAAAGCGGAAATCATGGTGGCTACTACTGTGATTGAAGTAGGAGTAAATGTTCCGAATGCTTCTGTAATGGTCATTGAAAGTGCAGAAAGATTCGGATTGTCACAGCTTCATCAGCTAAGGGGACGTGTCGGACGTGGTGCGGAGCAAAGTTATTGCATCCTGATGACTTCGGATAAATTATCTACCGAAAGCAGAACCCGCATCAAGACGATGACCGAGACTAATGACGGGTTTAAAATTTCTGAAGTAGATATGCAGCTTCGCGGCCCCGGTGATATCCTGGGAACCCAGCAAAGCGGTGTTGTAGATTTTAAAAGACTGGATCTGGTGAATGATTCGGCAATTATAAAAAGTACAAAAAAAACGGTTGAAAAAATTCTTGAGGCGGATCCTCTTTTAAGCCGGGCCGAAAATCAGGTGATTAAAAACTATTACGTAAAGTATTATAAAGGAAAAAATAAATGGAGTAAAATTTCATAAAAAAACCGCGAAAAGAAATAATCTTTCCGCGGCCCCCTTATAAAACTGTTATTTAGAAGAAATTACTTTTGTTCTGATAAAAAATTTATTTAGTAGAACACTTAATATTTTGTGATAGGGTGTTTGAAAATATTTATATATTATTTGAATGACTGACTATTTTAAGCTACTACTAAATAAATTATGAAAAACAAAATGAACTATGTTTCCAACTTACTTATTATAAAAACTAACTGGGTCGTCAGAGGATGATTTTTATGAAACGAATATAACTTATTCCTCCAACTTTCGAGTTTTCATGATTGTACCGTTTTGTTTAAAGATCTTCTACGCTTAACATTGGAAATTCATATAATTCATTTTGTTTGACTAACATTGTGATTTATATAATTTAGTTTTCTAAAACAGAAATAATTGGCTTATCATTTACTGTTTTTTATATAGATAATTTGTGTTATCATTTTATATTACAAATTTGATCATTTACAATCAAAAAGTTTTTATATTATTATATTTAATCGTTATAAAATTTTCACCTAATTGTGAATATTATGTAATAAATACAAAACATTCAGTTAACATTAATTAATAAATTTCCCTTTATTCATCATACTTTCATGATAAAATTCTCTCTGTTCAGTCCTGAAGTATGATACTGCCAGTTGATAGCAATGATTTCTGAAATCACCTTTTTTAAGTCATTGTAATGCCCGGGCTTTTTCATATAAATATTGGCTCCTTTCACAAAAATATCCTCTACTTCGGCTTCAGACAGATCATCTGAATAAACAGCAGTAATCATATTGCTGAACCTGAAATCAATTTTAATTTCCTCAAGATATTCCAGGCTGTTTTTTTCAGGAAGATGGTAATCCATAAACAAAACTTCAGGAATAAGGGCTTCTTCGTTATTAAGATACTTCATCATATCTTCACCGTTTTGGAAAGACTGCACTTTAACCGGTATTTTTAATTCTTTCAATATGCTTTTAAAGAACACGAGATTTCCCTCATCGTGATCTGCAAGAATAACATTCAGATATTCTTTATTCATAAAGCATTTTAGTATTGATGATTATACTTTGTGCATTCCTTCTTTTTGTTATCAGCTTCTGAAACTGAGAAGGGGTAATACCTGTCGTATTCTTAAACTGTGTACTCAGGTGGGCAACGCTGGAATAATTAAGCTTATGCGCAATTTCGGTAAGGCTAAGCTTATTATTGATGATTAATTCTTTAGCATATTCTATTTTCTGAAGAATAATAAAGTTCTCTATGGAGGTATATGCTACTTCTGAAAATAGATTTGATAAATAACCATAGCTGTGGTTGAGTTTTTCGGCAATATAAATCGATGCTTTTACAGGAATTACATCATCCGAAAAAACCAGTTCTACAATAGCATCTTTTATTTTCTGTACCAGAGTTGTCTTCTGGCTTTCGATAATTTCAATGCCATAATCTTCAAGGTTTTTCTTGAAAGTGGTGTGCTGCTCTTGAGTAAATGATTCATAAAATTCTACCTCACCAAAGTTCAGCAAGCGGTATTTCAAGCCTTGTTCTTTAAGTTTCTCATCCAATACCTTCTTGCAAAGTGCATTGAAATCAAATTTTACATACATTTTCATCCTGATATAAGTGTGTCTAAATTTTAAGTAAATATAGTACTTTATTTCATAACAAAGTGAAATAGGGAAAAAAAATGCATTTACCTAATAAACGCAAAAAACTCCTGCATTATTGAATACAGGAATTTAAACACTAAGGATGAAAAAAATATACTGATCAAAGCTTTTGACAGCTTACAACCAAGCATATGAATGTATTGTTATTAAGTGATTTGGTTCTGATACAAAGATCAATCAAAAAAACACATCACTTGTTATAGAATTATAAGATAATGTTATAGAATTTTAAGTCAATTATTTGTGAATTATCAACTCCATTAAATAGTCATCCATGAAAAAATTATTTCCAATATCAAAAACCCCTTCATCATAGACTTTATATCCCTGTGATTCATAAAATTTCCGGGCATCATTATATTTATTTACATTCAGGATAATTCTTCCGTCACCGTTTTCTGCAACTTTTTCAGCCAGAAAGACAAGCGCTTTTTTTCCCAATCCTTTTCCTTTACTTTCAGGAACGAGATAGATGCGGTGAAGTTTTGTAGTCTGGTTTTCATAAGCATGCTCGTAGCCGATAAAGCCGTCAAATGAGCCTGTAACTTCATCTACGATCAAATAATAATGATAATTCGGATTTTGCAAGTGATCCGAAATCTCCTCTGCAGAATACATTGTACTCAGCATATACTCCATCTGCTCACCGGAAAGTATTTCAGCATAAGCTTTTTCCCAGGATCTTCTTGCCAGTTCCTGAATCATTGGAATATCTTTTTCCGTTGCTATAATTAATTTCATGATTTTCTGATTAAAAAAAAGTGAAAAGCCGGAACCTTTCACTTTATTATTTTAAAATATTTTAATGTCAATGATGAATGGTCAATTTAATTTATCATAAAATTCCCAATCCATTTGCCCGGCAAAATTGACGATTCATTTTACTTAAATATTTGCCATTTCAGCTTTGATCTTGGCATACAATCCTTCTGATGCAGCTACAAGAGGAAGCCTCAAATAGTTTTTAATGATTCCTTTTTCTGCTAAAATAACTTTAATTCCGCAAGGGTTTCCTTCTGCAAAAATCAAACGGGTAATTTCAACCAGTTTATTATGAATTTCATATGCTTCCTTTACTTTCCCTTCAAAAGCCAGCTGTACCATTGTGGAAAATTCTTTCGGATATCCCTGTCCGATTACAGAAATCACACCGTTCCCGCCTGCTAAAGTTACCGGTAACGTATATTCATCATCTCCTGAAACCAGGGAAAATCCTTCAGGCCTTTTTCTTAAAATATCAAAATACTGAAGAATGTTTGGTGCCGCTTCCTTAATCATGAATAAATTAGGGAATTCTTTTGCCAGACGAATAGTGGTATCTGCCTCAACATTCTGCCCTGTTCTGGAAGGCACATTATAGATAATGATATTTTTACCGGTGGAAGCCAAAGCTTTGTAATGCTGATAAAGCCCTTCCTGATTAGGTTTATTATAGTACGGAGATACAGAAAGTACGGCTTCAAAAGCTGAAAGATCCGTCTCTTCAATTTGCTCTTTTACTTCAAGGGTATTGTTTCCTCCAATTCCAAGTACTAAAGGAAGGCGTTTACTATTTACCTTTATGATATGATCTATTACCTGTTTCTTCTCTTCAGCAGAAAGTGTTGCAGCTTCCGCTGTAGTTCCCAATACTACTAAATAATTGGTTCCGTTCTCGATATTATATTCAACAAGTTTGGTTAAACTGTCAAAATCAACGGATAAATCTTCATTAAAGGGTGTTACCAAAGCGACACCTACTCCTTTTAAAATGCTCATCTGTTAGAATTATTTTCCCCAAATTTAATAATTTAGACCAAGAATTTGTAATAAAAAATAATGTTTTATTATACATATAATTATATTTGCATATACTAAAAGAAATTATGAAAAATAAATTCTTATTATTAGGAATTATACTGATTTCGTTAACCTCTTGTAAAACAACTTTACAGGTGGCTAATGTGCAGCCTCAGAAAAACATTTCTATTAATAAAGAGCTGAAGAATGACGAGGAGTTTGTAAAAGTTATTGAGCCCTACAAGCAGAAACTGGATAAGGAGATGAATCAAAAAATCTCACATACCAGTGTAGACCTTACCAAACAGGGTGATAACAGCAATCTGGGAAATCTTTTAGCAGATTACACCTTCGATGGAGCGGATGAATGGGCAAAAAGCCATCTTCAAAAAAATGTAGACGCCGCTCTGATCAATATCGGAGGAATCCGTACTACGATCGGTAAAGGAGATATTCTCCTGAAAAGCGTGTTTGAAGTAATGCCTTTCGAAAATGAAGTGATCATTGTAAAAATGAAAGGAGCCGATTTACAGGGTCTTTTTGATTATTATGCAAAAACCCAGGTGAATAATCCGGTTTCGCATTTATATATTGAAACCAATAACGGGCAGTTATCTAAAACACTGATCAATGGAAAGGCCGTAAATCCTGACCAGGATTATTATATTGCAACTTCAGATTATCTGGCATTGGGTGGTGATAATATGAAATTCTTTTCAAAAGGAGAAGCCATCCCAACCGGAATTAAATTAAGAGATTTATTCATTGATTATTTCAAGAAAAACTCTGAAGTGGTTCCGAATACAGATATTCGTTTAAATTTTACCGGTAAGAAATAATGAATAGAAAAAGTTTTTTAAAAGCAATAAGTGGCGGAACCCTGGCTATGGCCTTGGCTCCGAATATGATGATGGCGGAAGATTTATCATTCAATGGTTTAAAATCTGCAAATAAACTTACTTTACTTCATACCAACGATCAGCACAGCAGAATAGAGCCTTTTGATGAAAGCTATACCAAAAATCCCAACCAGGGTGGCTTTGCAAGAAGAGCAAGCCTGATTCAGCAGATCAGAAGCCAGGAAAGCAATGTTTTGTTGCTGGATTCAGGTGATATTTTCCAGGGAACTCCTTATTTTAATTTTTTCGGAGGCGAGCTGGAATTTAAATTAATGTCAATGATGAAGTATGATGCCTCCACCATGGGAAATCATGATTTTGATAACGGGCTTGACGGATTTTTAAAGGTGTTGCCGAATGCCAAATTTCCGTTTATCTGCTCCAATTATGATTTTAAAAACACCATTCTTGATGGCAAAACTTCACCATATAAAATTTTCAACAAAAACGGGATCAGGGTCGGAATTTTTGGAGTAGGTATCAAGCTGGACGGGCTTGTCGGGAAAAAGCAATATGCCGAAACCGTATATTCAGATCCTGTAGAAGTTGCCCAACACTATTCCAACTTTCTGAAAAATGAGCAGAAATGTGATCTTGTCATCTGTTTATCCCACATCGGATATGATTATAAAGACGAACCTAATAAGGTAAGTGATAAAATTTTAGCAGCCGGCACAGAAAATATTGATATCATTCTGGGCGGGCACACCCATACTTTCTTACCGGAACCCCAGACATTTAAAAACCGGCAGAATAAAAATGTCCTGGTCAATCAGGTAGGCTGGGCTGGGCTTCTTTTGGGCAGAATAGATTTCTATTTTGACACCCATAAAAACATACAACACATTTCGTGGAACAATCAGGTTATAGACAGCAGTATAATAGCGTAATATGAAAAAACTCCCCATAATTTCCCTTGGTATTTTAGCATCCCTGCAGTGTGCAAATGCACAGACGATTTCTTCAAAAAAATGGTCCGATTTATTTTCTTACAACAATGTTCTGGCAATGAAAGAAGATAATGGAAAAATAGTGGCTGCAGCAGAAAACGGGATCTTCTATTATACCATTTCAACAGGTGAAATTACGAAACTGTCCAAAGCCAATGGCTTGCATGAAGTACAAATAACCGCTTTTGATTATAATCCCCAAACCAAAATAGGTCTTATAGGATATCAAAACGGTTCCATGGACGTTGTTTCGCCGGATGGAGTTACTTATATTGTTGATATTCCGATTGCAACCGGATATAACGGGAGCAAAAAAATCAACCATGTCTCTATAACAGGAGATAAGGCTGTAGTATCAGTAGGATATGGAGTATCAATCTTTGACCTTAAGAAAAAAGAATTCGGGGATTCTGCTTTCTTCCTTACGGCAGGGGTTTATGAACCAAGCAATGAAGCGACAATTGTAGGCAACAAGGTATATTCGGTAACGAATACAGGCCTTAAAAGCCATGAAATGAATACCACTTTTCCGGTATTTACAACATGGTCAACCGATGTGCCGGGAACATTTACCCATATAGATTCGGAATCGGTACTTTCTTTTTCTTCTGCCAATACTGCTTATATTTTTAACAACGGTGTTTCCACTCCCCTTTCACAGACTTTCGGAAGTGTAAAGGATGTCGTAGTGACGGCCAATAATATCATTGTAACCGATCAAAACAGGATTTACACTTTCAATACCAACGGAAATTACAGTGGTACGGTAAGCTTCGGTGAAGAATGCAATACAGCAACTTCTGCCGGTGGAAAAGTCTATGGCGGAACCGTATTGTCAGGAATTAAGGATGAGGCTAATAACAGCTATAAACCTGATGGCCCTTACTTCAATTATGCCTATAAAATAAGCCTGTACGGTGAAAATCAGCTTCTGGTTTCCAGCGGAGGCCGTGAAGCGAGATATAACACAGTTCTGTTAAATCCAAAAAATCCGGGCTTTTATTTCTTCAACGGGCTTGAATGGATCTATCCTTCAATGTTTGTAGGAAGCACAACCCAGTTCAACGTTTTAGATGCCATTGCCAATCCGAGTAATACGGATGAAGTTTTCTTCAATAATTATAACAATAATGTGGGTCATGGTGTTTATAAAATGAAGTACAATTCTGGAAGTAAAGATTTTGACCTGGTAAAATACTATGACCTCGGGTCTCCGAATAATTTTGCACGCCGTCCCGTAGGTTTTGTATATGACGACCAGAATAACCTCTTTGCAACGATGTCATTTATGGATGGCGGATCAATGGGGATTGCTGCCTACGATAAGGCAACGGATGAATTTCTGATCAAAAATGTCGGAATTTCGAGTGATGCCGTTCAAAAGCCTGTTTTTCATGAAAAATTACTCTGGATTCCTCTGGCAAGAACCAATAATTTCCTGGCGTACGATTATAAGGGAACAGTGAATATTTCTGATGATGTACCCTATCTTTTAAGCCAGTCCAACGGTTTTTCAGCCAATTCCGTAGGAACAATTTCTGTAGCAATTGATAAATCCGGTGATGCATGGATCGGCACGGATGCAGGATTAAGAATACTAAGCAATGCGGCATCAGCCATCAAAGATCCGAACCCGCAGGTGAATCCTGTTATTATAGAACAGAATGGCCTTGGAGAAGAGCTTTTCAGAGATTCTGCCATTTTGCAGGTGGAAGTAGATGCAGGAAATCATAAATGGGTTTCTGTAGACGGTGGTGGTGTATATTATCTTTCTGCAGACGGACAGCAGACGATCAAGCATTTTACAAAAGAAAACTCTCCGTTGCCTACCAACAGTATCACTGATATTAAAGTAGACCGTAAAACCGGAAAGGTATATTTTGTAACGTATAGCGGTATCGTAACGTATCAGGGTGATGTAGCTGACGTAACTTCGAATTTCGGAAATGTACTGGTATATCCGAATCCTGTTGTTTATTCCAATTTCAAAGGAAAAGTAACCATCAAAGGTTTGGCAGAAACAACGAATATCAGAATTACCGATACTGCAGGAAACGTAATTCATTCTGCAGTAGCAAGAAGTGGTTATTACGAATGGGATCTTAATAATCAGAGAGGAGCAAGAGTGGCTTCAGGGATTTATTTTGTCCTGATGACCAATGAAGACGGCTCCGATAAAGCTACTGCGAAAATAGCTGTGGTTAATTAATGAATTCACAAAAAGGATTTTTACTTTCATTCATAAAATACGGTGAAAATGATGCGGTTCTGCATTGTTTTACGGAAGAAGACGGCTTTCAGACTTATTTTCTTAAAGGTATTTATGCTAAAAGGAATAAGAAGAAAGCTCTGCTGCTGCCTTTAAGCCAACTTAGCTTTTCCATTCACCCAGGAAAAGGAAATGGTATTCAGTCTGTTTCAAGATTCGAACTGGTCAAAAACAATGATATCTACACCGATGTTAAAATGAATACGGTTATTTTCTTTGTTTCGGATTTTTTAAATCAGATCCTAAGGAATGAGGACAAAAATATAGCCGTTTTTTTCGGTATTGATGAGTTTATTGAAGAACTGTCCCTGGAAAACTACCAGTCTCATCTTGTTTTCCTGATTAAGATCTTAAAAATTCAGGGAGTTGCCCCTTTGGTTAACGCAGGAAAATACCTCGACCCGGAAACAGGAATTTTCACCACCGGTTTAACGCATCAGTTATTCAGTGAAGAGATTTCCTCGATCTGGAAAAATATTTTGTCATCAGAAAATCCATATCAGATCAGGATTCATTCTTCCAAAAGAAAAGATTTCCTGGATAGTCTATTGGTTTATTACCATTATCATATTACGGATTTTAAGATCCCGAATTCCCTGGAGGTTATTCAGCAGATATTTGAGTAGCTGGAAGGGCGAAAAGGCTGAAAAGCTAAATAGCGAAACTGTAAAATCGCAAAATCGTAAAATTGCTTTTTTTGCCTTCGGCTTTTTTGCTTTTCAGCCTTTTACTTTCTCACCATCCTGTTTTTCAGCTTCCTCAGGCATTTCCGTTTCAGATTTAGCGATTTCTTTCTTGGAGAATCTTGGCTGAAGAATTTTTGCGATAAGTCCCGTCCAGCCGGTCTGATGGGAAGCCCCTACTCCACGTCCGCTGTCCCCGTGAAAATATTCATAAAACAGAATGTAATCTTTAAAATCCGGATCAGACTGGAACCTTGGATACTGACCGTTGAATGGACGGTTTCCATCTTTATCTTTTAAAAATATTGCGGATAGCCTTTTACTTAATGCATCGGCAATCTGATCTAAATTGAGATAATTTCCGCTTCCTGTAGGATATTCGACCATAAAATCCGGGCTGTAATAAAAGAAAAAACTCTGCAAACTTTCTATAATTAAAAAATTAATCGGAAACCAGATCGGCCCACGCCAATTGCTGTTTCCCCCGAAAAGACCGCTGTCACTTTCAGCCGGAGTATATTTTACAGTAAAATCCACTTCGTTTAGGCTGATCGTATAAGGATTATTTTCATATTCTTTAGACAGGGCACGTACTCCGTAATCACTTAAAAACTCATCAAGGTTAAGCATTCTGTTGAGTAATCTTTTCAGGCGATGTCCCCGTAAAAGCGATAATAAATGTTTTGAATCCTGCCCTTTTACCTCCCAATGGGAAACAAGAGCAGCGAGTTCAGGCTTGTTTTCCAGTACCCAATTCATTCTTTTCTTAAAATTGGGAAGGTTTTCAATCATCTCGTCATCGATTACTTCTACCGCAAACATCGGGATCAAGCCAACAATCGTTCTCAACTTGAGATACATATGGCTTCCGTCGCCGGATGAGATGGCATCATAGAAAAATTCATCTTCTTCATCCCAAAGGCTGAAATTTTCGTCGCCCATATTATCCAGAGAATGTGCAATGGAAAGGAAATGTTCAAAAAATTTCATCGCCATTTCTTCATACACATTGTTGTACAGGGCCAGTTCCAGGGCAATTCTCATCATATTAAGAGCAAACATGGCCATCCAGCTTGTTCCGTCTGACTGTTCCAGTTGCTCACCATTGGGAAGCGGCATATTCCGGTCAAAGATTCCTATATTATCCAGTCCTAAAAAGCCGCCCTCAAAAATATTGTTCCCGTTGTTGTCTTTTTTATTCACCCACCAGGTAAAATTCATCAGTAATTTTTGAAAAGCACTTTCGAGGAACTGCAAATCGGGTTTTTCTTTTAAATATTCATCAATTTTAAATACCCTGAAAACCGCCCATGCATGTACGGGAGGATTCACATCGCTCAAATTCCATTCATAAGCCGGAAGCTGCCCGTTGGGATGCATATACCATTCGAAGAGGAAAAGTTTCAGCTGATGTTTGGCAAAATCCGGATCGATAAGTGAAAAACTTATGGTATGGAATGCCAGATCCCAGGTTGCATACCACGGATATTCCCATTTATCGGGCATTGAAACGATATGCTCATTATTAAGATGTTTCCAGTCGTAATTCCTGATCCTTTCCCGGGATTTCGGAGGCGCTACTTCTGCGGGGTCACCTTTCAGCCATTTTTCTACATTGTAATGGTAAAACATTTTGTTCCAGAGCATTCCGGCAAAAGCCTGTCTCTGAATCATTTTTTCATCATCTGATGTAATCCCGGCCTGAATATCTGCATAGAAGTCGTCCGATTCTTTTTGTCTTTGATTAAAAATCTCATCAAACCCTTCAAAAGGCTGTAGCAGGTCTTTATCAGAAATCCTGAATTCCAGGACTTTGGTTTCCTCTGCTTTAAAATTTTCATCGATAAGGAAGGAAGCTTTTGTACCGATATCTTTTGCATTAACGGCTGATGAATTTCCATTGATCACAAAATCATTGATACCGTCTTTACAATACCTTGATGGATTCGGGGATTGATAGAGCTTTTCACAATTGGTTTCATTATCGCAAAACAAGGTCTTTAAAGATTGTCTGGCATATACATTTTTGATTTCAAGGTCTTTATGGTGTACTTCGATACGGGTTGCTTCTTCTGAACCGAGCTGTGGTTTATAAGTATCATATCCCCAGCTCCACGTATTCCTGAACCAAACGGTCGGTAGGATGATAAGCTGGGCTTCTTTTTCAGATTTATTAATGATGGTCAGCTTTACTAAAATATCATTCTGGCTTTCTTTTGCGTATTCAATAAAAATATCGAAGTATTCATTTTCATCAAAAATGCCGGTATCGATCAGCTCATATTCGGGCTCGTTTTTATTTCTTTCTGCATTTGTTTTCAGCAGATCTTCATAAGGAAAGGCATTCTGCGGATATTTATACAACATCTTCATGTAAGAATGGGTAGGTGTGGAATCGAGATAATAAAAATACTCCTTCACATCTTCTCCATGGTTTCCCTGCCCATTGGTAAGGCCAAAGAAACGCTCTTTAATTATTTTATCTTTCTTATTCCAGAATCCCACAGAAAATACAAGCTTCTGAAGATCGTCACAGATCCCACAGATTCCTTCTTCTCCCCATCTGTAGGCTTTTGATTCGGCAATATCATGATTGGTATAATTCCATGCATCTCCGTTGGCGCTGTAATCTTCCCGCACCAGTCCCCATTCTCTGTTGCTTACATAAGGTCCCCATTTTTTCCATGAGAGGTCTGAGAGTCTTTCTTTTTCAAACATTTTTTTGAGTTATAAGTTAAGAGTGATGAATTATGAGTTATAAGTGATGAGTTGAGGGTTGAGAATACCCGATTTAGCTTAACTTAAATTTCAGCTTTGATTGTTGATTACTGAAAACCAAAGTTTAAACTTAATATTTTAAACTCATAATTCATCACTCTTAACTCATAACTAGATTTCATCCTCCGGTTGAGAAACTTTCAAAGGTGGTCATTCCGCCGTCTACGAATATGCTTGTTCCGGTAATATAATCGGCTAAATCGCTCGCGAGAAATGCCGCCAGATTTCCGATATCCTGTGGTTGCCCGATTCTATTGTAAGGGATGAGATTAAGGAGAGAATTCAGAGCTTCAGGAGTTTCCCACGCACTTTTATTGATCGGGGTCTGAATGGCTCCGGGACAAATGGAATTGACACGGATCTTATCTGCACCGTATTCCTGGGCAAGAGTCTGCATCAGCATTCTTATGGCACCTTTACTGGATGCATAGTTGGCATGGCCGGCCCAGGGAATGATTTCGTGAACGGAACTGATGTGAATGATTTTCCCGCAGGCAATCGAGCGTGAAGGATCTATCCCGCGACGAAGAAATTCTTTGATGGCTTCTCTTGCACAGAGAAACTGCCCTGTTAAATTCACCCCGATGACAGCATTCCATTGATCGATGGTCATTTCCGTGAATTTTGAATCTTTCTGAATTCCGGCATTATTGACCAGGATATCTACTGTTCCGAATTCTGAAACGACATCCTGAAACATTTTAACTACCTGATCTTCTTTAGAAACATCGCACTGATAGGTGATCCCTTTTCCGCCTGCATCTGTAATCTCTTTTAAAACAGCTTTTGCCTCATCCGTTGATCTTTCTGAAGAGTGATTGACCACGACTGCAGCTCCGGCCGAAGCTAAAGATTTTGCGATTCCTGTTCCTATTCCGCTGGAGGCTCCTGTAACGACAGCCACCTGATTATGAAGGGATATTTCCATACGTTTATGATTTGAGGTTACTCAAAGTTAGTGGAAAGAATCACGCCAAGCAGCAGAATTGAGTTTAAAATTTTCTTAAAGTTTTTTATACATGAGATACTGCGGACCGCTTCTGCCAATTCTTGTTTTGCCGTCATATTGATATCCTACTTTGATATAGAGATGGTAGGCCGAACTGTTATTCTGATTGACGGCTAAAACGATTTCGTCACAGTTTTTGAAATGTTCCCTGATGAAATCATCTATTTTGATCATGGCAGCTTTACCAACACCTTTTCCCTGAAACTGCGGGTTTACGGATAAGGATCTTACGAGAACGGAGTTTTCATTATCGGTGAGATCAAGCTTATCATCACCAAAATCCAGCACAAAAAATCCGGCAGGTTCCCTATCATCAAAAATGGTAAGCGGAAATGCTTTGCCGTCATTGCGTTCTCTGATTCTTTGTAATGCCTGCTCAGCGGTTGAGGTATATTGTGACTGATTTTCATCTAAAGTATAACTGACCCCGGGTAAATCTTCCGGTTTGAAAAACTGTAAACTGATCATATTTTGTGAAATTTCTTAATTTTTTGGATCTTGAATTATCAATGATGGTAGACATCTTCATACATTACACCTGCGCGGATCTCTACCGGTAATTTATTTTCATCCGGGACGACAGGACAATTGTAATCGTAAGCGTTATAGGCACAGTAAGGCTGGTAAGATTGATTAAAATCGAGAACAACGGTATTTCCTTCCGGGATGGTAAGATCCATATATTTTCCGCCGCCGTAGGTTTCTTTTCCATTGGTGGCATCACGGAAAGGTAAGAAAAGGTAGTCTTTGTATTTTTCCTGTTTTATCAGATCCAGGCTTTGGTATAGAGTTAAAGTATAAGGTTTCCCATCGAGCTCAAAGTTTAGTTTTCCGTATTCCCTGTAGGTTTTGGTTTTTCCTGAAGAGGTGGGAATTTCAAAGGGCTCGGCATTTTCTGTTTTCACGATCTTCGCGACAACCCTGTATTTTAAATCTATGGGAAAGAACGGGTGCTTTTTAAACCTGGTTAAATTATCTCCACGCAGGGGTGTTTCTTTAGGATTCAGGTATTCTGCATTGAGTTCTTTCTGGAATTTTTTAATCTCTTTGATTTCTTTTGAAGCCGTTTTTTGTGAAAAGACAAGCCACGGAAAAAGAAAGAATATCAATATATATTTGCTCATAGCTTAAAATAATTAATGAGATGTAAAGCTATTAAATTATAGGTTTCAAAAAAACGATCTGCCTGATTTTATCTCGTTAAGATATTTCCTCACTTTATTTTCATGCTCTGTAGGATATGCGGTATTGAGCTTCACTGAAAGATCAAGGCCAATCTCATGTACAAGATCTGCATACACCAACAAAGCATTCCAGTTGTCTTCAACAGAGCTTCCGGAAAAGGTGGCTTCAATTTTCGTCCAAAGATCGGCTGACAAGTATTTTTTGAAAAGCCTGCTGTGTTTATTGGTTGTGATATTCCAGCTGTTTTCACTGGCGATAAACCATTCCAGAAGAGGAACGAGATAATCTGTCCTGATGACATTTTCACTCATAAATTTAGCATAAAAAATATCTTCGCGTTTCAGGCATTTTGCCACATAAGTGGTATCCCACCAGAAATTGTTGAGCAACTGCTGAAATCTCTGCTCTGAAGGTTTCTGAATCATGATGGACTGATAGGTAGGAGGTTTTAAATCTTTCGTGAGATCATCTTTATCCATTAAAACTTTATAGCCGACATCCCAATCTTCCGGGAGATTTTCTTCGTGTACTTCTTTGATGAATTCTGATTTCCGGTACAGCTTAAAATCTACTTTTACGTGGTCTTCATACAAGACCATTTTCATGGCGTATTTATTTTCAAAGCAGGTTTCATCTTCTTCTATCATAGAAATGGGATTTCCAAAAAGCTCAAGCCATTTTTTATCTTCTTCATAGGCTTTCATATTCTCAAAAACCAGCTCAATATCAAGATCACTGAGATCATCTACGGGAGCATGGGGATTTACCAGCGAACTGGTGAGTAAAACGGCCCGGATATCTGGGTTTGCCTGTGCCCAGCTTATAATTTGCGCCAGCTTTTCGTCTCTTGCTTTCATCAGTAAGATTCTGAAATTTTCACCCGGTAAACATCCATCGAATTTCTTTTGATCGATTCTACAAAGAAGCCGCCCTCTTCGGCAATCACTTCCCTGAGATCAAAGCTTTTACAGTCTTTCGGAAGACCCGAAAATATCAACGTAAACCAGAAATCTTTCATAAAGGGAACGGGCGTCCAGTTGGGAACCATCGAAATATTTTCAGCATGGATAAGCTTGCTCTGATGCTCAGACTGGTTATCAAAAAGATAAGTGGTATGCCATATCCTGATGAGGTTTCCCAGAAACGGTGATGCCGGGAAGCAGCAATGCACAATGACCTTCTTTTCCTCTTCTGTTTTCGTCTGAAGAGATTCAAGGATTTCTTTAGCAATAACGGGCTTTACAACTGTTTCTTCCACAATATTTTTATGAATAATAAGTACCTGATGATGAATATGATGTTACAAATTTATTCAAATTAAAGTTAATAAAATACACTTTTGCTGATCCTAAAAGCTATTTTCTGCTGGTAAAGAGGGGCTAAGAATGATATTCTGAGGTTCGGGATGGGTCTGTTGCGGTCTTAAGTTGCTCTACCGCGTCTTGAACTTTAAATTTCAAGTCTATACTTGTCTCGTCCTGAAAAAGGTTGACTAAAAAACCATAAAACCAGTCATCCTTATGCCATTAAAAAAACCATGTGTCCCTGTACAAGAATACAGTGAGGCATTTAAAAGGCAAGTTGTCTCTGAATATGAACGGGGATTATATACCAAATCCCAATTACAAACTCGATACCACATTCGAGGTCATGCATGTATTTCCAAGTGGTTAATAAAATATGGTAACTTTACTTATGAAAAACAATTAAGTAAAGGCAGACCTATGAAAGATCCCCAGAAACAAAAGATTAAGGAGCTTGAAGCAGCATTGGCAAAAAAAGAAGAAGAACTTAAAGTGTTTAAGAAATTTATAGAAATCGCTGAACGTGAACTGAAGATTGAAATTGTAAAAAAGTCTGGTTCCAATCAATCCAGGAAATAAGGGCAAATACCAGACTTTCACTGGAAAGTATCTGCCAATTGTTTGGATATAGCAAGCAAGCTTATTACAAAAGGAAAAACCAATCTGTTTTAAGGAATAATGATGAGAGAGTTATAGAGTTGGTATTATCAATTCGTAAAAAGATGCCTAAAATAGGCACTCGAAAACTTTACGTCTTACTTAAGAAAGATTTTGAAAAAGAACATCTTCATATAGGAAGAGACCAGTTGTTTAAGATTTTACGATCACATTATCTTTTAATACCCAGAAGGCATAGTTACTTTAAAACAACAAATTCCAGACATTGGATGAAGAAATATCCCAATATCGTCAAAGAAAAAGAGCTGGAATGTTCAGAGAAAGTCTGGGTTGCAGATATTACCTACCTGAAGACTAAAGAGAAGAATTATTATCTTCATTTGATTACCGATGCATATTCAAAGAAAATTGTAGGATATGAATTAAGTGATAATTTACAGACCAGCTCCACATTGAAAGCACTAAAACAAGCTATAAGGAACCGGATGTACAAGCATTCCTTAATTCATCATTCAGACAGGGGTCTGCAGTATTGTAGTAAAGAATACACCGCAATACTAAAGAAAAATGATATTCTTATCAGTATGACTGAGAACTCGGATCCTTATGAAAATGCTGTAGCTGAAAGATTGAACGGTATTCTGAAATATGAATTTGGATTGGTTGATACCTTTGAAGATTTTAAAAATCTCTCACGACAGCTTGAGCAATCAATTTACTGTTATAATAATTTTAGGCCTCATTTTTCCCTAAATTATAATATTCCTAACCAAGTGCATATGAAAAATAATGTGAAATTAAAAACCTATAAAAAACAAAATCAGAATAGGAAAATTCCTACCCTGATTTAAGTATATTTGAATTAGTAAACAAGTCAACCTTTTTCAGGACTAGTCAATTCTAAGGCACGAGCGAGACGCTCGCGATAGCAGAGAGTATATAAGAAACCTTGTACCATAAAGATACAAAAGTAGTCTTTTTGATTACTCTTGTTTTGATATCATCATTCTTAAAGTAAATTACATATCTGAAATGCCATATATATTCTAGTAAAACTGTACCTCAACTGAAAATATAGTTACTAATTTCAAAAAACATTTTCCTTTTTTATTAATTAGTCAATAAGATTTATCAACTCCCCAATGTAAACCTTTTTATTATTCATATTGTATTTCTTTGGAATATTAACTATATATTCATTTTTCTTTGTATAAGAATCTCCTTTTTCTAAAGTAATAGTTGAGTTATTAACACCTTCATAGTTCTTAATAAAATCATATACTGGTAAATTATTTTTATCAACAACAAATAAAGTGTCATTATTATGAATATTTTTTACTACATAAAAATTTGATTGATCTATCTTTAAAGCAGGATAATAACTAATTAGCTCTATGTAAATTCTTTCTTTAGGTTCAATCAAAGTTGATGATTCTATCTCCTTTTCCTCTAAAGAAATATTTTTATTTTCTTTACAAGAAATAACAATTAAAAAAGTACAAAAGATTATTTTTTTCATTTTTCTAGTCTAGGATTAATTTTCTTATTATTTAGTTTACCAGTTTTATACAATCTATTCATTCTTTGTAACTGTTGCATAGTGAGCCCTGTTACCTTCATGTTACCTTGATGCATAAAATTATTTTTAGGCACATCCCATCCAGGAAAATAATTATTAAGATCAAAAAAACCTTCTCCTATTTGTTCCTTAGGGTGGGGTAGCCCCGCAGTATGACCAATTTCATGTGGCATAAACTTATTATTTTTACCATTTATTGCGTCTATTGCGTATTCTTCATTCACTGATATTTCTTTTCCGTTCAATGTATAGGCATTTGCCTTTTGACCATTTTTAAATGCATCAAATTCTGGAGCAGTAGAATCTTTTATTTCGATTAATGTATCTGTATTTTTTAAATCTTCTTTATCGTCAATTGTTCTAATATTTATATTTGCAGAAACAGTAATATTTGGATTATTATCTATTTTATTAAAAATTGCCTCCGTTTGTGATTGGATGGCACTAGCAAATTTTTTCATGTCAATTTTCTTATTTGAAGAGCTATTTAATACGGCTCCTGTAAATGTTAATTGATAATGAGTTGTGTTTGTTTTTTTATCATAACTTTCAGTTATAGTCCAATCTCTTCCATCTGGATCTACATATTTTACAGGATTATTTGCTGCATAAACATAAGGTGACATTTCTGGGTGTTTCTCCGCCAGCGGGTCAACAGCTCCCCATCTACCAATATCCGGCATATAAAACCTTGCACCATAATCATACATTCCGGTCTCCTGTAATTCCTTACCGTT